>NZ_BCSH01000033.1 GCF_001570765.1 Nocardiopsis listeri NBRC 13360
GAGGCGCCCCACCGCCCCACCGCCCGCCCCCACCCCGGGCAGCACAAAATCGGCGAAACCAGAGGCTCCCCCAAGATCAATAGGATCACGTAAGCGGAACGGTTCACCAGCCCGAACTCCTCGCCTGTAGGTAACCCACCACCATCACCCCCCTCCGACCGATGCTCCCAGCGAGTTTCCACCTGCAACAACCACGCCCCTCCAGAGCACGAGGACCGGCGCTGCGGGCAAGAAGCGTCATCGTTGGAGGGGCCCGGAACCGCTGTCGGCGTGGGAGCAGAACTCCATCGGTGAGGAGACCGGTTTCCAGAGGCATCAGGCCGAGCGCGACTCGCCAGACGCAGTCCGCCGGGGATGAGGGTCAGCCCAGAGGAAGTGCGGGAGAACAGGCGGTCGTCGAAGAGTTTGCGGAGCTTGCCGATGTGCAGGGACACTGCGGCCTCGGAGACGCACAGCTCTTGGGCGGCGCTCTTGACCGAACCGAGGCGGACCACCGTGGAGAACGCTCTGAGCTGGGTCGGGGTCATGGTGAACCCCTGCGACAAGGATGTTCTGGGGCCAGAGTCACCGGGGCGAGGACAGGGTAGGGCGTCCGGTGCCCGGGGGTGGACATGGCGACCTTTCGGGCGGAGTCGAGGTCGAGCCAGGTGACACCGGGTTCCCGAACAAGGGACTTACGCCCCGAAAGAGGCATCCCGTATCAGGAAACCCCATGCCGGAGACTGCCGACCATCGACTCCGCCCGAGGGGTTACTCCTTGGACGCCGTGGCGCCCCACCAGATGTTGATGTCGGAGTCGACCGCCCACCGGTCGATGGCGCGCAGTTCCTCCTCGGTGAACTCGGTGGAGTCCACCGCTTTGAGGTTCTGCTCCAGCTGCTCGACGCTGGACGCACCGACGAGCGCGGTGGTCACGGTACGCGGACCCCGGTCGCGCAGCACCCAGGAGATCGCCATCTGCGCCAGGGTCTGTCCACGTTCGAGGGCGATCGCGTTCAACCCCCGTACCCGTTCCAGGACCTCGTCGGTGAGCATGTTGGCCCGCCAACTGGGCCGGCCCACCCCGGCTCGGGAGTCCGAGGGCACCGATCCGTCCAGGTACCGGTCGGTCAACAACCCCTGGGCCAGCGGGGAGAACGCCACCACGCCCATCTTCTCGTCCGCGGTGGCCTCCAGCAGACCGTCCTCCACCCAGCGGTTGAGCATGGAGTAGGAGGGTTGGTGCACGACCAACGGCGTGCCGAGGTCGCGCATGATCGCCGCCGCCCTGCGGGTCAGCGAAGGCCCGTAGGAGGAGATCCCCGCGTACATGGCCCGCCCGGACACCACCGCGTGGTGGAGGGCCAGCATGGTCTCCTCCAGCGGGGTGTCCGGGTCGGGTCGGTGGCTGTAGAAGACGTCGACGTAGTCGAGGCCCATCCGTGCCAGGGAGCGGTCCAGCGAGGACAGCAGGTACTTGCGGGAACCACCCTGTTGGTGCGGACCGGGACCCATGGTCCAACCGGCCTTGGTGGTGATCACCAGCTCTTCCCGGTACGGGCCCAGGTCCCTGGCCAGGATCCGTCCGAGGTTCTCCTCGGCGGAACCCGGCGGTGGACCATAGTTGTTGGCCAGGTCCAAGTGGAAGACGCCCAGGTCGAAGGCGCGACGCAGGATGCGACGCTGGTTCTCGAAACTCCGGTCGTTGCCGAAGTTCTGCCATAGTCCCAGCGACAGCCGGGGCAGTCGCAGCCCGCTGTCACCGCAGGAGCGGTACTCCAGCCTCTCGTACCGATCCGTGTCCGCCACGTAGGTGTCCAACTCGCGTTCCCCCTCAGCCGTCTCTTCTCAGCACCGCCGTCACTCGTCGATGGTGAGTTCGCCCATCCGGTCCCAGCCCTCACCCTCCACGACACGGCTGACGATCTGCGGGGTCTCCGCCAGCAGCGGCTTCATCGCGGCCAGGCCCGAGGCGAAGTGGTCACTCTTGACGTGGGCCTCACCCGCGTCGTCCTTGAACGCCTCGACGAGCACGAACTCGTCGTCGCGCTCGACGCTGCGGGACCACTCGAACCACAGGTTGCCGGGCTCGGCACGGGTGGCCGCGGTGAAGTCGGCGACCGCGTCGAGGAACGTGTCCTTGGCCTCGGGCTTGACCCGGTACTTGACGACGATGAGGATCATCGCGCAACTCCTTACTCTGTGTGTCACGAGGCACGCGGTGATGCCGTGCCCCGTGACGTCATCCTTTCAGAAGTCACGCGGACGAGGCTCTTCAGGCTCCGCCGAGGGTGGTGCCAGGGATACGGGTGGCACGCCACTCGCCGTCGTCGGACTCGCGCACCTCCAGGGCACCCGGGTCCTGGTCGGGGTGGTCGAGGGTGACGGTCACGATCTCGGTCTCACCGTCCAGGTCGGTGCCGACGGCGATCTCACCGATCTCGATGGACTCACTGTCGGGGAGTCCCTCCACGTAGTCAGGGAAGGCCGTGACACAGTCCTCGGCGCCTTCGCTCTGGGAGACGACCGCGGACCGGGCGGCCTCGTCGATGAGGGCGCAGGCTGCCTCGGCGTCGTCGGCGTTCAGCGCCGCGACGAACCCTTCGGCGACGATCTGGGCCGCGGCCTCCGCGTCCTCACCGGCGGCTTCGGCCGCCGTGTCGGTGCCGTCTGCGGGGGTCTCCTCCTCGCCGCCGCAGGCGGACAGCGCGAGGGCCAGGGTCAGGGGAAGGGAGCACAGGAGGAAACGTCGCATGGGGGTGCCTTCCGGGAACGGGTTCGGTGGACCGGGGGTCGGCCCAGGCGCACTATTGTTACCGCATTCTTCCGTTCTGTGACCACTCACATACGAGAACCAGGCAGAACACGGGTGGCGTCGTGGACCGGGTCGAGCACTGCGTGACGCCGAACATACCGAACGGTCGGGATGTTCCCGTCACACCGATGCGCGTGCGAGGACACCCCGACCGAGGTTCGGATCAGCCCCTGGGCGCGAGCGCGCGGATGATGTCCACCGGCGCGTGGGAGGACGGCGCGAGGGACGCGATCACCGGGGTGCTCACCCCGGCCTCCACGTAGGCCTCGATCCGTTCACGGCAGTACTCCGCCGGCCCGTGCACGATGAGGTCGTCGACCACGGGGTCGGGGATCGCCGCGAGCGCGCCCTTGCGGTCGCCCTCGTCCCAGGCCTTCCACATGGGTCCGAGTTCCTCACGGCCCAGCCACTCGTGGAACGCCCGGTAGACGGGCACGTTCAGGTAGGCGGCGATGGCCCGGCGGCCGATCTCCCGAGCGGTCTCCGGGTCGGTGTCGGGGATGGCGAAGATCCGGGCGACGATCTCCTTGTCCTCGCCGAACTCTCGAACGATCGGCGCGACGGTGCGCACGTCCTCGGACGAGAGCCAGTTGATGATGGCGCCGTCGCCCTCTCGGCCGGCCAGACGCAACATGCCCTGGCGAAGCGCGGCGACCAGGATCGGCGGCTGCTCCGGGGGCACGGCTCCCAGGGTGAAACCCTTGACCTCGAAGGTGTCGTAGGCGGCCTTGACCTTCTGACCGGTGAGCGCCTCGCGCAGGAAACGGACGGTGTCGCGGACCTTCTTGTAGGGCTCCTCGAAGGGGATGGAGTTCCAACGCTGCACGATCACGTTGGAGGAGGTGCCGATCCCCAGCGTGAACCGGCCCGGCGCGGCGGCGGCCAGGGTGGCGGCGCTCATCGCCAGGGTCGCGGGACCCCGGGTGTAGGCGGGCACGATCGCGGTGCCCAGCCGTAGCGTCGGCGCCCACACACTGGCCAGGGCCAGGGGCGTGAAACCGTCGGTTCCGTTGGCCTCGGCCGACCAGGCGTCGGTGTAGCCGAGGTCGGGCAGCTCCTCGACGAGGGCTCGTTGGTCATGCAGGGGGACTCCCTCGAAGGGGACGGTGATGCCCCAGCGGTAGGTCATGACGGCTCCTGTTCGTTCGGATGTGGCACGACCGTACAACGCGCCCCCTACCCCGGAGTAGACCGCGTCCCACCGGCGCGCTCGACAGGGTGTACACCCCTCGCGGGGCGTATGTTCGGGGACGGGCCCGTCAGCGGGCCGGCACGAACAACCTCGACGACAAGGAGGCCATCACCGTGGCCACGCCACCCTCCCCCTACGACTTCCTGCCGCAGGTCGCCTCGTTCACCGTCACCAGCGACGACGTGGCGGACGGGCGGACACTGCCCAACGCCCAGGTCAGCGGGATCATGGGTGCCGGGGGCGAGGACGTCTCCCCGCACCTGTCCTGGAGCGGGTTCCCCGAAGGGACGCGGAGCTTCGCCGTCACCTGCTTCGACCCGGACGCCCCCACCGCGAGCGGTTTCTGGCACTGGTCGGTGTGCGACGTCCCGGTCGAGGTGACCGAATTGGCGGCGGACGCCGGCAATGGTTCCGGTCTGCCGGAAGGCGCCGTGACCCTGCGCAACGACGCCGGGAGCAACCGCTACATCGGCGCTGCCCCGCCGCCCGGGCACGGGCCGCACCGCTACTTCTTCGTGGTGCACGCCGTCGACGTTCCGAGCCTGGGCATCGACTCCTCCGGCAGCCCCGCCTTCCTCGGCTTCAACCTGTTCTCGCACTCGTTGGGACGCGCGATGATCACCCCGGTCTACGAACAGAAGTGACCCGAAGGACCCGGCACCGTCCGGAGGGCGGGGACGCGCGACGCGTCCCCGCCCTCCGGCCTTTCCTCCCGGGGTCTTGGAGCTCACGCGCGAAGGGGACCTCCGGTTCACGTACCGGCTGATCGACCCGATCGACGGCACCGCCGGCTACGTGCACGGGTTCGACGGCTACGTCACCCGGGCGGCGCTGATGGTCGGTGAGACCCCGGGGGCGCGGCCGTGTTCGCCCCGCACCACCGGGTCCTGTACGCGGCCGGGCGTGGCCGGCGCGCCCATCGGGACGTGGCGGCGCCCGCGCTGCTCCTGTCCGAGGCGGGTGGTCACCTGACCCGGCTGGACGGCACTCCCCTCACCTATCGGGGCGCCCACGAGCGCACCGCCCTGGTGGGTACCGCCGGCCCCGCGACCTACCGCGCGGTGTCCTGCTGGTTACGGCCATGACCTGCGACGACATCGCCCTCTGGGTGGTGCTGGAAAAGCGACTGGAATCGACCCCCTCGCGCCCTTTCGTGGCGGGGGCACGCAACGTAAAGTGTGGTCACCGACTCGCGCCTATGGGGGTGGGAAGTGGAGACCCAACGTCTGCCGCTGAACCGGATGCGCGCCTCTGACACCGAACGCGACCTCACCATCGACCGTCTGGCGGCCGCCTATTCCGAAGGCCGTCTGGACGACGACGAGTACGAGCGCCGTGTGGGCACGGCACTGGTCGCGGTCCGGGTCGGGGAGCTGCGCTCCCTGACCTCTGACCTACCCGTGCCCGTGGTCCCGGTCCCTCCGCCCCGGTTCCACACCGGGCGCGTCCGCGATCCCCGGCCCGAACCCGCGCACCGGCCACGGCGGCTGCCGTGGGCGGAATGGGGCGAGGAATGGCGCTGGTGGCTGGGCGCCGGAGGGGTGCTCACCGGCCTGTGGGGTGCGACCAGTCTGCTGGGCGGCGAACTGATGCTGTACTGGCCGCTGGTCCCCCTGGGTATCTGGGCGGCGGTCCTGCTGGCCTCCACGATCTGGCCGGACGACACCGAACCGCCCTACTGACCCTCGTTCGGAGGGTCAGCCGACGGCGTGCAGCCAGCGAACGGGCGCGCCGTCGCCGGCGTAACGGAAGGGTTCGAGTTCCTCGTCCCATGCCCGGCCGGTGAGTCGATCGAGTTCCGTGGCCAGGTCGCCGCCATCGACGGCGGCGGTCTCCATGGCCGCGCGCAGCCGGCCCTCGGGAACGAGGACCTCACCGGCGGCGCTGGTGACGGCGGTGAACACGCCGAGGGTGGGCGTGTAGCTGTAGCGGACGCCGTCACAACCCGGTGACGCGTCCTCGGTCACCTCGAAGCGCAGGCGCTGCCACGCGTTCAAGGCCGAGGCCACCGCCCCGGCGGTCCCCGGCCTTCCCTGCCAGTTCAGCTCGGCACGGTGGTTGCCGGGGGCTGCGGGTTGGGCGACCCAGTCGAGTTTCACGGGCACTCCAACGACACCCGCGACCGCCCACTCGACGTGTGGGCACAGCGCCGCGGGCGCGGAGTGGACGTACAAGACGCCACGTGCGGACACCGAACCTCCTGATACGAACGAGTGCGCTTCCCCGACGCCCTCGTATCACGAGAAGGTTACATACCCGCTGCATGCCTTTTTCCCCATTGTGCCCTATCGGCACTCTGGAAACCATCTCGCACACTGGACTTTTCCAGTGTTCCCCACGTGACCCGAAGACCCAGGGATTACCGTGTGCCACAGGCGACGACAGGGAGTCCGATCATAGTGGGAGCGGGTGTGCCAGACCAGCCGCGCGAGCAGATCCACCGCGGTGATCCCCGCCGCAATAGGGCATGTTCGAGCACTTCAGGGGATGTATCCCCCACTTTCGAGCCGGTTCCGGCCACTTCCGGCCCCTCCCCTCGACCCGATGCCGAACTCGTGCTCGCCGCCTGTGGCGGCGACCCCGGTGCCTGGGCGGAGATCGTGGACCGCCACCTGCCCACCGTGAACCGCGTCGCCCGTTCCTACGGGTTGCCCCGCCAGGACCGGGAGGACGCGGTGCAGACCGTCTGGCTCAACCTCAACCAGCACCTGCCTCGCTTGCACCACCCCCATCTGCTCAGGGCCTGGTTGATCCGGGTGACCGGCGACGTGTGCGGCCGCCAACGCGACCGGTTGCGGAAGCTGGTGCCGGTCGATCCGCACCGGCTGGTCGCGGAGTCCGGATCCGCCCTCGTTCCCGACGTCGAAGACGTGTACCTGCGCAAGGAACGCCATGCCGAGCTGTACCAGGCCATCGACGCGCTGGGCCCGACCGACCGGCGGGTCGCCCGGCACTACCTGGACGACTCCCCCGGCGCCGTGCCCCTCTCCCACCGCACCACCGCCAACGAGCGACGGAACCTACTGCGTCGGTTGCGCCGTTCCCTCGACACCACAGAACCGACGAAAGGCGTGCGTGATCCGTGAAAGACACAGAACCCGGCCGGGTTGCGGCGCTGGCCGCCTTCGACCGTTCACTCGACCGGGCCCGCACGGCCCCCACCATCGTCGACTCCACTCCCTCACTCGTCCCGTCCCGTTCCGAGGCCACCACGACAACGCTGTGCTTCCACCTCGGTGACCTGCGGGTCGACCTGCGGCTGCGCGCGCACGGGGACCTGAGTTCGCTGTCGGGCCTGGTGATCGGCGACTTCGACCACGTGGAGGTGTGCCTGCGCCGACCCGAGGAACACCTGCGTTTGTTCGTGCGGGGCGATGGCGCGTTCCACGCCGAAGGGCTCCGTCGGGGCCCCTTGGCCCTGACCATGGAGCGTCCGGACCGCCTCCCCGTGGTCACCGACTGGTTCACCATCTGAATAGGGCCGAACCGAAACAGGGTGTGTTCCCGCATCGACGGCTCGTACTCGGCCATCCTTTGTCGGCATAGGTCCGGTTCGGTCCCACCTCGTTCGTCCACAGGTTGGCCGAGGGCACTCCCGCACGGCCCGAACCGCTGCTATCACTGGAGACGACCGGCCCCACTGGCGAAAGGCAGCCGGACGTGTTGTCCCCCAGCGCGACCTCCGACACCACCACGACGACCACCGCCCGCCCCCTCCTGGCCAGAGTCGCCGACGGGGTCCGGCTGGCCCGGGACGGACGTTTCGAGGACACCGTCACCCTGTTGGAGGACATCCGAAGCCGACTACGGGGACACCCCGCCGCGGACCTGGCCCCGGTGTTGCCGGGGGTGCTCACCGACCTGGGACTGGCCCAGGCCCTGTGCGGTCGCTTCGGGCCGGCCAGGGACCACCTCCACGCGGCGCGCGACCTGGCCGAGGCCCGCGGACTGCCGCTGCTCGGCACGGTCGCCCGACAGAACCAGGGCTGTCTGGCCCTGTATCGCGGTGACGCGCCGGGCGCCATCGGGACCTTCCTCGAACTCCTGCCGCTGATACCGGCCGACCGGCAGGAGGCGCTGCGCGTGGATCTGGCCGAAGCCCTGCTCTGCGAAGGCCAGGTGGAGGAGGCCGGTCGCATCCTGGCCGAGGCGCCCTGGCGGGAGGGGCCGACCGACACCGCCCGCACCCTGTTGGAGGCCAAGCTGCGCCTGTTGGAGGGCGATCACAAGGCGGCGTTGGCCCTGTCCCTGAGGGTCCGGCGACACATCGGGCGCGGGTCGCCCTGGTACGGTCTGACCCACCGATTGGAGCGGCTCGCCGAGCGCACCCACCACGCCCGGCCCATCGAACGCGCCCGTGGGGCGTTGGAGGTGCGCTCGCCCTCCACCGCGACCCCGGTCACGAGCCCGCACGCCACCCGCGCGCTCGCGGCCCTCGCCGAACGCCTGCCCGCACCAGACCTCCATGTCCGACCACGGCCCGCGCCGCTGCCCGGCGCGTGGTTGGAGGACGGCTTCGGCGACCCTCACGTGATCCAGGCCGGGTTGGAGGGCGCGTTGGCGGTGGGCGACCCGGCGACCGCGTTGGAATGGGCGGAGCTGACCCGCGCGGAGGTCACACGCGAGACCGTGGTCACGGCGGCCGACACCGAGACCGACCTGACGGTGTCTCGTCGACGCGCGCCGCGCGGCCCGGTGTCGGGAAGGTTGTTCGAAACCCTGGGCGATCGGGCGTTCGTGCACTTCACCAGGGCGGGAGACCAGGCCGTCGCGCTGGTGGCGGTGGAGGGGCGGGTGCGTACCGCGTTCCTGGGCCCGTTGCCGCCCCTGCGTCGCCTCCTGGCCCGAATGCGGCACGAATGCGAGGCCGTGCCCGTCGACGGATCGCCCCCGGCCCTGAACGCAGTGGACGAGGCCCTGGTGGGGCCGGTGCTGCCGTTGACCGGTGGGCGTCCGCTCGTGGTCACCGGCGCCCCCTACCTGGACGATCCGCCCTGGGGACTGTTGCCGAGCCTGCGGGGTCGACCGGTCACGGTGGTCGTCGGGGCGCGGTCCTGGGCGCGGCGACGTCCCCCGAGGGGCGAGCGTGTGCTGTTGGCGGCGGCCTCCGAACCGGCCGGAGCGGGCCTGGAGGTCCGCGCACTCGCCGGTATCCACCCGGGCGCCCGGGTACTGGAACAGGCCCGACGGGAGCAGGTCCTGGCGGCGCTCACCACCACCGACCTGGCCCACCTGGCCGGGCACGGACACCCCGGCGAACGTTCGGCGCTGTCGTCCCGGGTGGAACTGTCCGACGGCCCGCTGTCGGCCCGGGACCTGTTGCGGGTACCCACTCCGGCCGCGCTGGTCACCCTGGCCACCTGTTCGGGCGGCCGGGGATTCCTCACCCGCTCACCGGGTGGCTTCGCGGCCACCCTGCTGGCGCTCGGGACGCGCACCGTGGTCGCGAGCCCGTTGCCGGTCTCCGACGAACACACGGGTGCGGCCATGCGGCTGTTCCACCGCGCGTTGGCCGGTGGCGAAGACGTGTCCGAGGCGGTCGCCGACCACCTCGGACACGTGGGCTTTTGCTGCTACGTCGGCTGAGTCACCAGCCGCGCTCGCCCCACTGGGACAGGTTCGGACGCTCGGCGCCCAACGTGGTGTCCTTGCCGTGTCCGGGGTAGACCCAGGTGTCGTCGGCCAGGGCTCCGAAAACACGCTCGGAGACGTCACCGAAGAGGGTCCGGAAGTCCTCGTCGGACCAGGTCTTGCCGACCCCGCCCG
Organism: Nocardiopsis listeri NBRC 13360; assembly: GCF_001570765.1. GTDB lineage: Bacteria > Actinomycetota > Actinomycetes > Streptosporangiales > Streptosporangiaceae > Nocardiopsis > Nocardiopsis listeri. The sequence continues at coordinate 9,753 of NZ_BCSH01000033.1, forward strand.
GGAAGAGGCTGTCCCCGGTGAACAGGTGGGTGTGGCCTTCGGGGTCGTCGTAGCGCAGGGCGATCGAACCGGGTGTGTGCCCGCGCAGGTGGATGACGGTGAGCGCACAGTCCCCGACCCGGACCGTGCCACCGTGGGTGACGGGTTCGTCGACCGACATCGGGAGTTCGTCGGCGTCGTCGGGATGGGCGACCGTGCGGGCGCCGGTCTGGCCGACGATCTCGGCCAGCGCCTGCCAGTGGTCCTGGTGGCGGTGGGTGGTGACCACGCGGGCCAGCCCGTCCTCGCCGATCATCTCCAGGATGCGGTCGGCCTCGGCCGCCGCGTCGATGAGGACGGCCTCCCCCGTGGCGCGGCAGCGCAGGAGGTAGGCGTTGTTGTCCATCGGGCCCACGGCCAGTTTGGTGATCGTCAGTTGCGGTAGTTCGCGCAGGTCGGCCGGGCCGCCGACCCTGGTATCTCCGGAGTAGCTCACCCGTCCATTGTGGCCTGTCATGGCGGGCGTGTGCACCCAGGTCACCGAGCCCAGTGCGGAGGTCGTTTCTCGAAGAAGGCGACGCGTCCCTCTGCCGCGTCCTCCCCGGCGAAGAACTCGGCGGACAGTTCGCCCATCCGGGCGAAGGCCTCGCCGCGCCGGCCGGGTACGGCCTGGGCGCCACCGCTCAGCTCACCGACGAGTTCCTTCGTGCGGCGCAGCGCGTGTGGCGCCGCCCCGCGCAGTCCCCGCAGGATCGAGTCGATGGTGTCCTGCATCTCCCGATCGGGCACGGCCTCGGTGATGAGTCCCGCCTGTGCGGCGGCCGCGGCGTCGAACACCTCACCGGTGAGGAAGTAACGGCTGAGTTGGCGCGAGTGCACGCGCGCGGACACGGGGACCGAGATGATCGCCGGCACCACACCGATGCGTACCTCGGTGAAGGCGAAGGTGGTGCTCTTGGGGGCCAGGGCGATGTCGGCGGCGGCGACCAGGCCGATGCCGCCGGCCCGGGCCGCTCCGTTGAGCACCGCGACGACGGGTTTGGGGCCGCCCATGATCTGTTCGAAGATCTCGGGCAGTTCCGGGGCCGGTTCGACGGGTTCGCCCGCCAGGGTCGCCGCGATCTCCTTGAGGTCGGCGCCGGCGCAGAACACCGGGCCCTCACCGGTGAGCACGATGGCGCGCACCTCGTCGTCGGCCATGGCGTCGGCGAGGGCCTTGGAGAGTTCGGCGCGCAACCGGGCGGAGAGCGCGTTGCGGTTGCGCGAGGAGTCGAGGGTGATCGTGGCGATGGCCCGGTCGACGCTCGACCTCACGAGCGGGGCGTCGGGGGTCTCGGAAGGCTGATGCTGCGTCATCGCGAGCTGACCTCTCTTGCGTCGGTGGGAGTGAATCCGGTCACCACGGTTGACCGGAACACACGCTAGCGGTCGGGGTTCGCCCGTTACGGAGCGGCGTTCAGGATGGTACGTCGCAAGGCGGCGGGAAGCCCTCATAGTGGTTCCTATGTGGGCTCTTCGCCAACGCGGCGAGGTGCCGTGCCGAACGCAGCGACGGGGTGGACCTCGGCTGACGCGGCACTGGGTCCACCATCGCTCGGACCGACACCGGGTCGGGGGCCGAGCGGCCCCCGACCCGGGCATGATCAGCGTCCCCGGGACGCCACGGACAAGGCGTCGGAGAAGTGCATCATCGCCTGCACCGCTTCGGCGCCGTCGGCCGCCTCGCTGACCCTCAGGGTGAGCGGTTCGGCGGTGATGGCACCGGTGTAGCCGTGGTCGAGCTCGCAGCTCTCGTCGGCGCAGGAGGCCGGTTCCAGGTCGATGTGGGCGACCGCGCTCCAGTTCACCGACAGGTTGACGCTGAGCACCAGCTCGCTGGGGGTGCTCCCCGCCGTGTACTGGGCCGGGTTGGGCACCACCCGGGTCAGCGCCACCGACTGGACGTTGCCCAACTGGATGCTGTCGGTCGTGGTGGAGGCGTGCGAGGCACCACCCGGCTCGGTCGGTGGGTGCTCGTCGGTGTGGCAGACCACCAGTCGGGTCTCGGTCAGCAGCATCACGGTGATGTGCCGACGCATCTCCATGGCGGGGTCGAAGGTCGCCTCGTGGTGCACGATGAACGCCTTGGCGTCCTCGTCGCCCAGGACGTCGGCGACCGCGTCGATGACCAGGGCGGGGTAGTATCCGCTCCGTTCGATCTCCAGGCGCCAGTCCGTGGGCACGGCACGTGTTTTCCTCATACCCCTATCCTGCCCCCTTCCGGTGACACTTCGCGACCGTCGCCCGAAGAGAGCCGACCACTGGCGGATCAGAACGTCACCCCGCGCAACCTCCGAGGCCCGGAGTCCGGGCGCACGTCGGGCGCCTCCCGCAACCACATGCGCGCGCCCAGGACGTGGGCGCCGGTGGCGTTGACGAGCACCGGGTCCAGGTCCACGTAACCGATCTCGGGGAAGGCCTCCACCAGGCGCGAGACCCGGATGAGGAGTTCCTCCAAGGCCTCCACGTTGGGCTGTTCGGCCAGCGAGGTCGCCCCCGCGGGCAGCCCGAACAGCAGCGGTGCGGCGCGAACCGCGTGGATGAGGTCGGCCGCGTCCATGTCGGTCAGCGGCGCCAACCGGAAGGCACGGTCGTCGAGGAGCTCCGCGGTGACGTCGGCCAGGCCGAAGGAGACCACCGACCCGAAGGACTGGTTGTCCCCGGCCCGGATCACCGTGGGCACCCCGGGCGCGGCCAGACGTTGGACCACCAGGTCGGCCTCGTCGCCGAAGCGGTCGTACAGCGACAGGTAGGCGCTGCGCACGTCCTCGGGGGTGCGCAGGTCGGCGCGGACGAACGTGCCACCGGCGCGGACCCGCAGGTCGGGGGCGTCGGCCTTGACCACCGCCGGGTAGCCCAGCTCACCGGCGGCGACCACGGCCTCCTCCGCCGAGTCCACCTTGATGTCGGGATAGGCGGCGATGCCGTAGCAGGACAGCAGCTCGTGCGCGTCCTCGCTGGAGATCGCCGTCTCCTCGTCGTAGCGACGCTCCCCGCCGAACCAGGCGATGTCGCCCTTCTCCGATCCGACCTTCGACAGGGCCCGGGCGATGACGGTGCGGGCCCGGGCGCCGTCGAGGTCGGGCAGCTCGGGGTGCCGGCCGGGTTTGCGGTCCCGCCACTGGGCGTAGCGGGTCGCGTGGGCGAGGGCGCGTACGGCGTCCTCGGGCGCGGGGTAGGAGGGGACCGAACCGTGCAGGGTCTGCCCCTGATCCCCGACGTGCCTGAGCTCCTCGGGGATGCCCTGTCTGGCCAGATAGGTGGTGACGATCGGCTTGTCCGACTCCAGGGAGCGGGCGCGCAGCACCCGGGCCACGTCGTCGCCGATGGGGTGCAGGGCCGGGACGAAGACCACCACGACCGAGTGCACGTCGTCGTCGGCCATGGCCGCACCGAGTGCGTTGTCGAAGCCCTCGGCGGTGGCCTGCGGGCCCAGGTTCACGGGTTCGTGCGGTTTGAGTCCTTGGCGGACGGCGGCGTCCTTGACCAACAACTCCAGGGAGTCGGAGTTGCCGATGATGCCCACGCGCGGCCCCGCGGGCAGCGGCTGGTAGGCGAACACCTGGGCGGCGTCGAACATCTGGGTGATGTCGTCCACGCGCACCACCCCGGCCTGCTCGAAGAGGGAGGTGACGGCGTAGTCGGGCAGGGCCAGCCCACCGGCGGCGTGGCCGGTGGGCGTGGTCCGCGCCGAACCGCCACTGCGCACCGCCACGATCGGTTTCCGCTTGGCCAGGCGCCGGGCCAGGCGGGTGAACTTACGCGGGTTGCCCAGGGACTCCAGGTACTGCAGGACCACCTGGGTGGCCGGGTCCTCCTGCCAGTACTGCATGAGGTCGTTGCCGGACACGTCGGCGCGGTTGCCCGCGGACACGAACGTGGACAGCCCCATGCCCCGGTCGGCGACCCGTTGCAGGATGGCGCGACCCAGCGCGCCGGACTGGGAGAAGAAGCCGATGGGGCCGGCCGGTGGCAGGTCCGGGGAGAGGGTGGCGTTGAGGGAGACCGACGCGTCGGTGTTGGCGACGCCCAGGCAGTTGGGGCCCACCACGCGCATGCCGGCGGCGCGGGCGGTGCGCACCAGCTCGTCCTGGCGGACGCGACCCTCCGGGCCGATCTCACCGAACCCGGAGCTGACCACGACGAGTCCGTGCACGCCCTTCTCCGCGCACTGTTCGACCACGTCCACGACCGTTTCGGCGCGCACCGCCACCACGGCCAGGTCGACCTGGTCGGGGATGTCCAGCACCGACGGGTAGGCGCGCACGCCCACCACGGCCCTGGCCTCGGGGTGCACCGGGTAGACGGGGCCTTGGAACTCACCGCCCAGGAGGTTGCGCAGGGCGGTCTGACCGATGGTGTGCGCGGTCCGGCTGGCACCGATGACGGCGACCGATTCCGGGAAGAGCAGACGGGCGATGGAACGCGACTCGGAGCGCTGCTCGCGGGCCCGCATGACCTCTTGGGAGTCGTCGGTGGGTTGCAGGTCCAGCGTGAGCCGGATGACCCCTTCGTCGAAGGTCTGCTGGGCGGTGTACCCGGCCTCACGGAAGACGTTGATCATCCGTCGGTTCTCGGGCAGCACGTCGGCGATGAAACGCCGCACCCCGCGTTCGCGGGCGGCCGCTCCGATGTGTTCGAGCATGACCGAGGCCAGGCCACGGCCCTGGTGACCGTCCTCGACCACGAAGGCGACCTCGGCCTCCTCCGGGGCGACCTTGTCGTAACGCACCACGGAGACCAGGGAGTCCGAGATCGTGGCGACCAGGGCCACGCGCTCCTCGTAGTCGACCGTGGTGAAACGTTCGACGTCGCGGTTGGACAGCTTGGGGTAGGGCGCGAAGAACCGGTAGTAGATCGTCTCCGGCGAGAGCCGGGCGTGGAACTCGCGCAGCAGGTCGGCGTCGTCAGCGGTGATGGGGCGCAGGTGCGCGGTGCCGCCGTCGGTCAGAACGACGTCGGCTTCCCAGTGTTTCGGGTAGGACTGCACGACTGCGAGACTAGACGACAATCGGTCGGATACGGGGAGAGTCCCCGCCGTCCGGCCGAAATCACCACCCGTTCCTCCCGTCGTGCAAGCGCTTTCGGGACGGTGCGCGTCCGGGTCCACGTACCCTGATGCGGTGGGGCGAAAGACCCCGGCATCGCCTTGGTGACCGTGTGTCCGGGGTGCTGTCAGTTCGTTACCCGACCCTGATCGTTAAACTGTTAACGTCGTGCGGGCACAGGTTCTCAACACTCGGTGGTGGCTGGCGAAATGACTCGAGTGGTCGTGATCGGTGATTTGATGACCGACGCCGTCGCGCGCGCGTTCCACCCATTGGCCAGGGGTAGTGACACCCCCGCCTCGGTGGTCATGTACGGCGGCGGTTCCGGGGCCAACATCGCGTCCTGGTTGTCGGTCGAGGGCACCGAGACCACGTTCGTGGGTCGCCGGGGCTCCGACATAACCGGACGTACCCGCGAGATGGAACTCATGGGCTATGGCCTGGACTCGCGCATGGTGATGGATCCCGAGCGCGCCACCGGGCACTGCGTCGTCATGATCACCCATCGCGGTGACCGTACGATGCTCAGCGACCCGGGCGCCAACGCGCGTCTGCAACCCGAGGACCTTCCCCGCGACGTGTTCGGCCCCGACGGGCACCTGCACGTCTCCGGCTACACGCTGATCAACTCCGACTCGCGTCGCGCGGCCCGAGTGGCCCTGCGCATGGCCCGCGAGAGCGGCATGTCGATCTCGGTGGACGGCGGTTCGCACGCACCACTGGAACGCGCCGGCGCGGAGGACTTCCTGGAGTGGACCCAGGGCGCGCGACTGCTGTTCGTCAACGTCGACCAGGCCCGGGTGCTCACCGGCCGGGACGAGCCCGAGGCCGCCGCCAAGGTTCTGACCGCCTGGTTCCCCAACGTCGTGATCAAGCTCGGTGAGGACGGCGGCCTGTGGGCGTCCAAGACCCGTGATGACTGTGTGAGGGCCCCGGCCGAACCGGTGGATCCGTCCCCGGGTTCGGTGGGCGCCGGCGACGCGTTCATCGCGGGTTTCCTGCCCGCGTGGTTGGCCGGCCGGCACCCCAAGGAGGCGTTGGGTCGTGCCAGCCGCCTGGCCGCCCGCGCCCTGCACCAGCCGGGTGCCCGCCCCGACCTGGGCGAGGGCCGACCGGTCCGAAGAGGCGCCCCCAGAGGCCAGCGCATTCGCTAGCAGTGTCTCTGAGCGCCTCCGCTAGCGCTTTGGCGTGTTCAGGCGCCTGGAAGTCAGGAACCTTCGGCACCTTCGGTGCGATAGCGGAAAAGCGTGCTATCCCACCGCCGACACCTCCCCGGGTTTACCAAAGAACAGGGCCTGACGGCGCCCGAACGGGCGACCCCCCGTGGTCACCACGACAACATCCGAACAGCGACCCCCATGCGCCTCCGCCAACACCTTGGCGTGTTCGGGCTCAGCCGCCGGTGGTGGCCAGGGTGAGCGGCAGGACCTCCGGGGCACCGGCGCGGCGCAGCAGGGCGGCGCCGACGGTCAGGCTCCAGCCGGTGTCGACCACGTCGTCCACCAGGAGAAGCGGGCCCGGGGTGCTCGCCTGGAGTTCGGTCACACGTTCCTGGAGTTCCGGGTCGGCGACCAGTGACGAGTAGACCTGTCCCAGACGCATGGCGCTGTTGTGCCGGCGTGGGCCCGGGCCGTCCTGTGTTCGGTAGGACAGTGATCCCAGGGGGACCAGTCTGCCGAGCGCGGACAGGCGGGCGGCCAGGTCCGCCACCAGGGTCGGGCGGGTCAGGGAGGGCATCGCGACCACACCGACGGGCCGGTTCCGCCAACCCCAGGTGGCCAGGACCCGGACCACGCCTTGGAGCATCCGTTCGTCCACTGGTGCGTCGGGAGCGTCCTCGGCCAGGACACGGCGCAGTTCGTTGCCCCAGCCGATGTCGGTGATCCGGCCGAGCGCGCGGCCCTCACCGGCCCGCAGGTTCTCGGGGATCTTTCCGGACAGGTCCACCCCCAGCGCGGACATGCCGGTAGGCCACTGGCGGCGTGGCGCCACGGGTGTGCCCGGGCGGTCCAGGTGGTCTGCGGCGGCCTTGCGGCGACCGGAGTCCACCTCGGTCGGCCAGTACTGCCCGGTGCACACGTCGCAGCGGCCGCAGGCGGTGGCCTCGGGGTCGTCGAGCTGATGGCGGAGGAACTCCATCCGGCAGGTGTCGGTGGCGATGTAGTCGAGCATGGCGCGCTGTTCGCGCTCTCGGGCGGCGCTCACCTGGGCGTAGCGTTCGGTGTCGTAGGCCCACGGCCGACCGGTGCCGACCCAGCCGCCGCGCACCCGCCGCACCGCGCCGTCCACGTCCAGCACCTTGAGCATCTGCTCCAATCGGGTGCGGCGCAGGTCGACCCGGGTCTCCAGGTGGGCGACAGACAGGGGCTTGTCGGCCTCGGCGAGCACGGAGAGGGTCTCGCGGACGGTGTTCTCCGGGGGGAAGGACAGTCCGGCGAAGTACTCCCAGATCTGGACGTCCTCGCGGCCCGGCAGCAGCACCACCTCGGCGCGGTCCACGCCACGGCCGGCACGACCGACCTGCTGGTAGTAGGAGATGGGCGACTGCGGGGCGCCCAGGTGCACCACGAACCCGAGATCGGGCTTGTCGAAGCCCATGCCCAGGGCGCTGGTGGCGACCAGTGCCTTCACCCGGTTCTCCAAAAGGGCGTCCTCGGCGGCACGACGTTCATCGGGGTCGGTGCGTCCGGTGTAGGCCAGCACCTCCAGGCCCTGTTCGGTGAGGAAGCGGGCGGTCTCCTCGGCGGCGCTGACGGTGAGGGTGTAGACGATGCCCGAACCCGGGATGGTGGGCAGGTGTTCGGCCAGCCAGCTGAGCCTGGCGGTGGGGTCGGGCAGCTCGGCCACGCCCAGGCGCAGGCTCTCGCGTTCCAGGGGACCGCGCAGTACCAGGGTGTCGGCCCGATCCGCACCGGCCTGGAGTTGTTCGGCCACGTCGTGGGTGACCCGTTCGTTGGCGGTGGCGGTGGTGGCCAGCACCGGCACTCCGTCGGGCAGGTCGTGCAGCAGGGAGCGGATGCGGCGGTAGTCGGGGCGGAAGTCGTGTCCCCAGTCGGAGACGCAGTGCGCCTCGTCGATGACGACCAGGCCGGCCCCCGCGGCAAGTTCGGGCAACACCCGGTCGCGGAACTCGGGGTTGTTGAGCCGCTCCGGACTGACCAGGAGAACGTCGACCCGCCCCTGGGCGACCTCGGCGTAGGTCTGCTCCCACGCGGTGGTGTTGGTGCTGTTGATGGTGTGGGCGCGGATCCCGGCGCGTTCGGCGGCGGCGATCTGGTTGCGCATCAGCGCCAGCAGCGGGGAGACGATGACGGTCGGCCCGGCGCCCTCGGCCCGGCGCAGGGCGGTGGCCACGAAGTACACCGCGGACTTGCCCCATCCGGTGCGCTGCACCACCAGGGCACGGCGGTGTTCGGCGACCAGGGCGTGGATGGCGGTCCACTGGTCCTCGCGCAGTCGCGCGGAGTCGCCCGCCAGGGCGCGCAGGTGTTCCTCGGCGCGTTCGCGCAGGGCGGTGGTGTCGGTGAGGTCCGTGGGAGTGGCCATGCCCTCTTTGGTACCAGAGCCGGAGGGGCCCCGAGCGGTCGTCCACAGGTCCGGCACGGGGAGCCATATCACAGGACCCCGATAACAGTAAGGAAACTTTCCAGTCTGCCGGCATTGCGCTTCGGCCAAGCAGTCCGAACACTGTCCGTCAGGACTCATGTCCACCCCGCTGTGGGAGCGCTCCCGCTACCTTCGCGCCCCACCAGAAGTACGAAAGGCACACGAGATGGCACACCCCCGCCGCCCCGCTCACGGGCGCCCACGCGGCCGCAGGCTCGGCCTGCTCGCCGCCGCCTCGGCGCTCGTGGTCGGCGCTTCAGCCCTCGCGGTGACCGATGCCGTGACCGGCGGCATCATCCCCGTCTCCGCCGAGGCCGCCGAGGTCCCCGTCGGCTCCGGTGGTTACACCGACACCATCCCCGAGGGTTACTCGGGCCCCTCCGACCTGGACGGCAACCCGGTCTCCCCCAAGGTCACCGATGACTTCGAGGGGCCCGCGCCCACCAACGAGTGGTGGTCCTCACTCATCTTCCAGCGCTACGCGGACAGCCCCCACGGCGAGAACCTCTTCGCCCACCCGCTGAGCTTCCTGCCGCACTCCGGCGGCCTGGAGATGGGCTACCCCGACTCCCACCAGCTCGTGGGCGACGACCTCAAGTACGAGTACACCGCGGTCTCCGACCTCAGCCTCGGTGTGGCCGGCCTGGACTCCCCCGACACCCGCACCGCCGACCACGGCGACTGGACCGTGACCGCGCACTGGGAAGGCGGCGGCTCCACCCTGCGCGTCACCCTCGGCCAGGGCCTGCCCTTCGCCTACGCCGAGACCTCCGGCGGTGCCGCGGAGGTGACCTTCGAGGGCACCCCCGACGTCTGGCACGAGGACGGATCCACCGTCGGCGCGACCGTCAACGGCCGCCACTACGCCCTGTTCTCCCCCTCCGACGCCCCCTGGACCCTCTCGGGCGACACCCTCACCGCCGACACCGGGGACGACGGGTACTACTCCGTGGCCGTCCTTCCCGAACCCGAGGACCTGGACGCCTTCGCCCCCTACGCTCACTCCGTCGTCACCGACTCACTCGTCGAGTACGACTACGACGAGGCCGCCGCCACCCTCACCAGCACCTACAGCCTGGCGACCGAGGCGCGCGAGGGCGAGGAGACCGGCACCCTCATGGCGCTCTACCCGCACCAGTGGGCGAACGTCACCGGCGACCTCACCGACCTGACCTACGCCTCGCCCCGCGGTGAGATGCGTGTGTCGGAGGGGTCGTCCTTCACCACCGAGCTCACCACCCAGGGCATCATGCCCAGCCTGCCCACGGTGGACGGCGCCGACCACGACCGCATGGCCACCCTCATCGACGAGGTCCTGGCGGAGGAGGAACTCTTCCCCGAACCCGGCGACACCTACTGGGACGGCAAGGCCATGGGACGACTCGCCCAGCTCGTGCCCATCGCCGACTCCATCGGCGACACCGAGGCCCGCGACGAACTCCTCGGCCTGGTCAAGGAACGGCTGGAGGACTGGCTGACCGTCGGCGGCACCCGCCAGTTCCACCACGACGCCGAATGGGGCGCCATGCTCGGCTACCCCGACAGCTTCGGAGCCGCCACCGAACTCAACGACCACGACTTCCACTACGGATACTTCGTCTCGGCGGCCGCCACGGTCGCCCGCTACGACTCCGACTGGGCGTCCGAGGACGCCTGGGGCGGCATGATCCGTCTCCTCATCCGCGACGTGGCCTCCACCGACACCGACGACGAGATGTTTCCACGTCTGCGGTCCTTCTCCCCCTACGCCGGACACGGTTGGGCCTCCGGTCACGCAGGATTCGCCGCCGGCAACAACCAGGAGTCCTCCTCCGAGGGCATGCACTTCGCCGCGGCCACCGCCCACTTCGGTGCGCTGACCGGCGACGAGGAACTCCGCGACCTGGGCGTGTACCTGCACACCACCCAGGCCTCCACCATCGCCCGCTACTGGCAGGACCAGGGCGGTGAGACCTTCCCCGAGGACTATCCCGAGGACGTCGTCGGCATGGTCTGGGGAGACGGCGGCGACTACCGCATCTGGTGGGACGGCGGCCACGAGGAGCACTACGGCATCAACTACCTGCCCATCACCGCCGGTTCCCTGTACCTGGGTCACGACCCCGAGCACGCCGGGGCGATCTACGAGTCGCTCGTCGACAAGCTCGGCGGCGAACCCGAGATCTGGCGCGACATCCACTGGGCGCACCGGGCCCTGTCCGACGGGGACGACGCCCTGCGCATGTTCGAGGAGCAGTGGCAGACCTACGAGCCCGAGGAGGGCGGTTCCAAGCCGCACACCTACCAGTGGGTGTCCACCCTCGCCGAGTTCGGCACCGTGGACGTCTCCGTGACCGCCGACACCGCGCACTACGCGGTCTTCGACGACTCCGGAACCCGTACCTACACGGCCTTCAACCCGACCTCCGAGACCCTCACCGTCGGCTTCTCCGACGGGACCACCCTGGAGGTCCCCGCCGGCGAGACCGCCGTGACCAGCGGTTAGGGGCCGCCACGCAGCGTTGAGGGTTTTCCGTCCCCGGCACGATGCCGGGGACGGAAAACCCTCTCCGGGCCGGCGCGAAACCCCGTTGCAGCGCGACTCACACACGCCCGACCACGCTCCCGTGTACGTTTCAGTCACCGGGGCAGGCCAGAATTACGGACATGGCCCGTACTACTTCCCGTCCCCCCGAGGATCTCGCCGAGAAGATCATCGACATCGACGTCTCCGAGGAGATGCGCGGCAGCTTCCTGGAATACGCGTACTCGGTGATCTACCAACGCGCCCTACCGGACGCACGCGATGGCATGAAGCCGGTTCAACGGCGCATCCTCTACCAAATGAACGAGATGGGTCTGCGGCCCGACCGCGGACACGTCAAGTGCGCCCGCGTGGTCGGGGAGGTGATGGGCCGACTCCACCCCCATGGCGACTCCGCCATCTACGACGCCCTGGTGCGGCTCAGTCAGTCCTTCGCCATGCGCGTGCCCCTGGTCGACGGCCACGGCAACTTCGGTTCCCTGGGCGGCGACGACGCCCCGGCCGCCATGCGTTACACCGAGGCGCGCCTGGACCACCCCGCCGAACTGCTGGTGTCCTCCATCGACGAGGACGTCGTCGACTTCAAACCGAACTACGACGGCCAGGAGACCGAGCCCGAGGTCCTTCCCGCGGCCTTCCCCAACCTCCTGGTCAACGGCACCAGCGGCATCGCCGTCGGTATGGCCACCAACATGGCCCCGCACAACCTCGGCGAGGTCGTCGCGGCCGCCCGCCACCTCATCGCCAACCCCGACGCGGACCTGGACGAGCTCATGGAGTTCGTCCCCGGTCCCGACCTGCCCACCGGCGGCACCATCGTCGGTCTCGACGGCGTCCGCGACGCCTACCGCAAGGGCCGCGGCACCTTCAAGACGCGGGCGACCGTGTCCATCGAGAAGGTCTCGGCCCGCCGCACCGGCCTGGTCATCACCGAACTGCCCTACAGCGTCGGCCCCGAGAAGGTCATCGCTCGCATCAAGGAACTGGTGCAGTCCAAGAAGCTCCAGGGCATCTCGGACCTGAAGGACCTCACCGACCGCAACCAGGGCCTGCGTCTGGTCATCGAGCTCAAGAACGGTTTCAACCCCGAGGCCGTCCTGGAGGAGCTGTACCGGCTCACGCCGATGGAGGAGTCCTTCGGCATCAACAACGTGGCGCTGGTCGAGGGCCAGCCGCAGACCCTGGGCCTGCGCGAACTGCTTCAGGTCTACGTCGACCACCGTCTCGAAGTGGTGCGTCGGCGCAGCGAGTTCCGCCGCAAGAAGCGCCAGGAGCGCCTGCACCTGGTCGACGGCCTGGTCGTCGCCCTGCTCGACATCGACCGGGTGATCGGGCTCATCCGCGAGGCCGACGACACCGCGTCCGCCCGTGAGGCCCTCATGGGCGCCTACGAGCTGTCCGAGGTCCAGGCCCGCTACATCCTCGACACCCCGCTGCGTCGTCTGACCCGCTTCGACCGGCTGGAGCTGGAGACCGAGCGGGAGAAGCTGAACAAGGAGATCGGCGAGCTCACCGCGATCCTGGAGTCGGACAACAAGCTCCGCCGCCTGGTGTCCAAGGAGCTCAACGAGGTCTCCAAGAAGTTCGGCACCCCCCGACGCACCCAGTTGCGCGAGAGCGACGGCGCCACCCGCTCCGCCGTGATCCCGTTGGAGATGGCCGACCAGCCCTGCCACGTACTGTTCGGAGTGGACGGCCGGATCGTCCGCACCAAGGGCGCCACGCTGCCCCGCCCGTACGATGGGCTGCGCGTGGCGCACGACACGGTCCATGTGTCGATCCCCACGTCCTCGCGTTCGGACGTCGGCCTGGTCACCAGTCTGGGCCGAATGATCCGGGTCCCGGTCGTGGAACTGCCGGAGTTGCCGGCCCCGGTCGAGGGTGAGGAGGACCCGCCCCCGCCGCTGACGCACGGGCTCGACGTGGGCGAGTTCGTCGAACTCGACGGGGACGAGACCGTGGTGAGCGTGGTGTCGATGCGCGTCGACGGACCCGGGTTCGTCGTGGGCACCCTGGGCGGTGTGGTCAAGCGGGTCGCCCCCGACTACCCGCCCAACAAGGACGACTTCGAGATCATCACGCTCAAGGACGACGACCGGATCGTCGGAGCCACCCAGCTGTCCACGGGCGAGGAGGATCTCGCCTTCGTCACCTCTGAGGCACAGCTCCTGCGCTTCTCCGCCTCGACGGCGCGTCCCCAGGGGCGCCCCGCCAGTGGGGTGTCCGGTGTCAGGCTGGCCGAGGACGCCCGCGTATTGTGGTTCGGTGCGGTGCCGAGCCCCGAGGACTCGGTCGTGGTGACCGTGTCCGGTAGCGGTAACGCCCTCGCGGGTACACAGGCCGGATCGGCCAAGGTCACCCCGTTCGAGTCCTACCCGGCCAAGGGACGGGCCACCGGAGGCGTACGCTGCCACCGCTACCTCAAGGGAGAGGACACCCTGCTCTTCGCGTGGGTGGGACGTTCACCGGCCAGGGCTTCGCGTGCCGACGGCAAGCCGGTTCGACTGCCCGACCTCACCGAACGGCGGGACGGTTCCGGTGAAGCGCTTCCACGCGCCATCACCACCGTGGGCAGCGGACAGACCGACTCCGGTATCTCAGCACCCGAGTAGGACGCCTGAGGTCCCGCGGGTGCGGGCCGTACACGGAATTCGACTCCGTGTACGGCCCGCACTCCTGTGACCATGCACTTAGGGAGAAAGAACGCATGAGCGTGAACGAGGACACCACTCCCCCGGGGCCCTTCGACGACGTGTTCGGCGCCAATGCCGCCTACGCCGAGAACTATTCGCTGGCCGGTCTGAAGCCGCTGGCCGCACGTGGCCTGGCCCTGGTCACCTGTATGGACTCACGTATCGAACCACTGGAGATGTTGGGTCTGGAGCCCGGCGACGCCAAGATCCTGCGCAACGCGGGCGCTCGGGTCACCGATGACACCCTGCGCACCCTGGTCCTGGCCGTGTACCTGCTGGGGGTGGACCGCGTGCTGATCCTGCCGCACACCCGCTGCAAGATGGCCTCCGTGACCGGCGACCAGATGGTCCACGACCACATCATGGACGAGTACGGGGTGGACACCCGCAGTCTGGAGTTCCACACCGACAACGACCAGTTGGGCACTCTGCGGCACGACCTGGAGCGGATCCGGCATCACCCGCTGCTGCCCGAAGGGTTGCCGGTGACGGGCGCGATCTACGACGTGGACACGGGCAGGGTCTCCCCCACCGGCCTTTGATGTGTCGGGGCCGCCGAGACCGGGGATCACTCCAGTGGGCGCGGGACCTCGGCCGCCTCCCGGCACCGGGCCCCGCCCGCCCGTCCACCCCGGCGGGAATGCGGTCCCTTCCGCGAACCGTTGTGCCCTGTCCGGTGTGGCGTCGAGAGGAGCACCGTGGCAGAGAGCACCTACGACACCTTCAACCAGGCCCGCATCTTCCTGGACCTGGGCGATCCCATCTACGCCGCCCGCATCCTGGAACCCGTGGTGGAGAACGAACCCGGCAGCCTCTCCCTCCTGGAGTTGCTGGGTCGCGCCTACTTCTACTCCGCGCAGCTCAACAGAGCGGAGGCGACCTTTCGCAAGCTCATCGAGCTGGATCCCGTGGACAACTGGGCCCACATCGCGCTGGCTCGCACCCTGGAACGGCAGAACCGTCATGAGGAGGCGGCCACCTACAGGCGGATGTACGCGGTGATGTCCGGGGGGTCCCTGGACTGATCGGAGCGCTCGCGGGGCCGGACCCGTCCTCGTCCGGCCCTTCGTCGTGGCGGTCACCGGTCGGGGCTAGGCTGCGGACATGGCTCCCGAACGACCCGAACAGACCCCGGACGACGTCCCATGGGTCGATCGATGTTCCGACAGCGTCCGTTCCTGGGCGGACGAGGCGGTGCGCAAGGTGATCGCCGACGACACCCGTTCGGCCGACACCCACCTGCACGTGTTCCCACTGCCCTCGGAGTGGGGCATCGACCTGTACCTGAAGGACGAGTCGGTGCACCCCACCGGCAGTCTGAAGCACCGGCTGGCACGATCGCTGTTCCTGTACGGCCTGGCCAACGGGTGGATCACCGAGGGCACCACGATCGTGGAGGCCAGCTCCGGGTCGACCGCGGTCTCGGAGGCCTACTTCGCGCAGCTGCTGGGCCTGGACTTCGTGACGGTGGTTCCGCGCAAGACCAGCCCGGAGAAGATCGCGCTCATCGAGCGCTACGGGGGTCGCTGCCACTTCGTGGACGATCCGCCGGCGATGTACACCGAAGCGGAACGGCTTGTCGCCGAGAGCGGCGGCCACTACATGGACCAGTTCACCTACGCCGAGCGCGCCACGGACTGGCGGGGCAACAACAACATCGCCGTGTCGATCTTCGAACAGCTGGCGATGGAGCGTCATCCCCACCCGGACTGGATCGTGGTGGGCGCGGGCACCGGCGGCACCTCGGCGACCATCGGTCGCTACGTTCGCTACCGGCGGCTGCCCACCCGGCTGGCGGTGGTGGACCCGGAGAACTCGGCGTTCTTCCCCGGTTGGGTGACCGGGGCCGACGACTACGCCACCGGCATGCCGTCGCGAATCGAGGGCATCGGGCGGCCCCGCATGGAGCCCAGCTTCGTCCCGTCGGTGATCGACCTGATGATGCCGGTGCCCGACGCCGCGAGCATCGCCGCGATGCGCCACCTCAACGACCTCACGGGACGTAGCGCCGGCGGCTCCACCGGCACCAACCTGTGGGGCGTGTGGCACCTGATCGCCAGGATGCGTCGCGAGGGGCGCAAGGGCAGCGTGGTCACGCTGATCTGCGACGGTGGCGAACGCTACCAGCACAGCTACTACAACGACGATTGGGTGTCGGAGAGGGGTCTGGACCCCACCCCGTACCGGGCGGCCATCGACCGGTTCCTCGCCGAGGGCGTGTGGGAGCCGCCCAAGGCGCCCTGAGCCGGTGGTCGAACGCCACGGGGCCCGCGCCGGAGGTCCTCTTCCCCACGGCACGGGCCCCGTTCACGTTCACGGGCCCGTCAGGCGTCGATGCGCTCCAGGTCCAGTTCCTGAGCACCCGCCTGGATGAACCGGCGGCGCGGGGCCACCTCGTTGCCCATCAGCAGGTTGAACACGGACGCGGCCTCCTCGGCCTGCTCGACCTGGATCCGGCGCAGGGTGCGGTGGCGCGGGTCCATGGTGGTCTCGGCGAGCTGATCGGCGTCCATCTCACCCAGACCCTTGTACCGCTGCACCGGCTCCTTCCAGGTGATCTTGCGCTTCTCCAGGTCCAGCAGGGTGCGCTGAAGCTCGGCGTCGGAGTAGGTGTAGATGTAGCGGTCCTCGGGCTTGGCCCCGCGCTTGCGCCGCACGTTGGTCAGCTCGATGCGGTGCAGAGGCGGCACGGCGGCGAACACCCGCCCGGCCTCCAGCATGGGACGCATGTACCGGTAGATCAGGGTGAGCAGCAGGCAGCGGATGTGGGCGCCGTCGACGTCGGCGTCGGCCATGATGATGATGCGGCCGTAACGCGCGGCGTCGATGTCGAAGGTCCGGCCCGAACCGGCCCCCACCACCTGCAGGATCGCGGCGCACTCCGCGTTCTTGAGCATGTCCGCGACCGAGGACTTCTGCACGTTCAGGATCTTGCCGCGGATGGGCAGCAGCGCCTGGAACTCCGAGTCGCGGGCCAGCTTGGCCGTACCCAGCGCCGAGTCACCCTCGACGATGAACAGTTCGCTGTGCTCCAGGCCCTCGCTGCGACAGTCCACCAGTTTGGCGGGCAGCGCCGAGCTCTCCAGGGCGTTCTTGCGCCGCTGGGTCTCGCGCTGCTGACGGGCGGCCAGGCGTGCCTTGGCGGCACCGACCACCTTCTCCATGACGGTGCGGGCCTTGGCCTTCTCCGTCTTCTTCGCGGAGGTGAGGAACTCGCGCACCCCCTGACCGACCACCTGGGAGACGATCCGGGAGGCCGCGGAGGTACCCAGGATCTCCTTGGTCTGCCCCTCGAACTGGGGTTCGGGCAGCCGTACGGTGACGACCGCGGTGAGCCCCTCCTGGGTGTCGTCCTTGGTGACCGGGTCGTCGCTGTTCTTCAGCAGCTTGGTGGCGCGCAACTGGTCGTTGATCACCCGGACCAGGGCGCGCTCGAAACCGTTGACGTGAGTGCCGCCCTTGGGCGTGGAGATCACGTTGACGAAGGAGCGGACGTTGGTGTCGTAGCCGGTCCCCCAGCGCAGGGCCACGTCCACGTCCAGTCGGCGTTGGACGTCGGCGGGCACCATGTGGCCGGACTCGTCCAGCACCGGGACGGTCTCGTTGAAGTTGCCGCTGCCCTGGATGCGCAGGACGTCGCTGACGGCGTCATCGGGTGCCAGGAAGGTACAGAACTCGCTGATCCCACCGTCGAAACGGAACTCCTCGGTGTAGACGGGGTCGCCCTCGGTCCGCTCGTCGCGCACGGCGATGGTCAGTCCCGGTACGAGGAAGGCGGTCTGGCGGGCCCGGTCCAGCAGGTTCTGCCGAACGATCTCGGCTTCCTTGAGGAAGATCTGGGAGTCCGGCCAAAAGCGGGTGCGGGTACCGGTGATCTTCTTGGCGACCTTGCGGACCTGCTCCAGACCGGAGACCGGGGTGAACTCGGCGTCGGGTCCGTCACCGGCGAACCGTCCGGCGATGCCGCGGTGGAAGCTGATGGCGTGGGTGTGACCCTGCCTGTCGACCTCGACGTCCACCCGGGCGGACAGGGCGTTGACGACGGAGGCGCCGACGCCGTGCAGACCACCGGAGGCGGTGTAGGAACCGGATCCGAACTTGCCGCCCGCGTGGAGCTTGGTCATGATCAGCTCGACACCGGGTATTCCCGACCGGGGCTCGATGTCCACCGGGATACCGCGACCGTCGTCGCTGACGGAGACGGAACCGTCCGCGTGCAGCGTCACGTCGATGCGTCCGCAGTAGCCGCCCAGCGCCTCGTCGACGGAGTTGTCGATGATCTCCCACATGCAGTGGGTGAGGCCACGGCTGTCGGTGGACCCGATGTACATGCCCGGCCGTTTGCGAACCGCTTCGAGGCCCTCGAGGACCGACAGATGCCGGGCGGAGTA
Organism: Nocardiopsis listeri NBRC 13360; assembly: GCF_001570765.1. Classification (GTDB taxonomy): domain Bacteria; phylum Actinomycetota; class Actinomycetes; order Streptosporangiales; family Streptosporangiaceae; genus Nocardiopsis; species Nocardiopsis listeri. Next base: position 28,033 of record NZ_BCSH01000033.1, read on the forward strand.
ATCCTCGGGGTCGTGGACGGCTGCGGTCAAGGCGGTCACTCGGACATCTCCTGCGTCTTGTGGGCCATCGGGGGCGCTGATGCGGCGTGTGCCCTTTGTACCGCGCCGCACCGACGGTTGAAGGGGCCAGGTTACGACGGGCCGAAGGCTGTGTCGTGACGCGGGCCGTATGGGTGGGGTCGTGTCTTCCCCTAGGAGTCCTCCCCTGGAGGTCTTCCCCGAGAAAGGGCGCCTCCCCGACGTCACCGCCGGGAGCGCTGCGACCGGCTCCACCGACGGAGTCGGGAATCGGTCGGGCCTGCCCCGCGCGAGACTACCACCTCTGACGGTTGCGACCTGGATACGCCCGATTTCCGGGGATAGCCAAGGCCTACCGATGGGTACAACGAGGAGGAGACAAGACGTCGGAACAGAAAGGCCCCACTCTGCATCTTCCAGACACGAACCGGGCGGATTCCGCTGTCGGCGTACACGGGATCAGGTTGGGAACGTCTGGGTCGGGTTAGATGTTGTCAGAGGTGACTAACGCCGAGTATTGAGGATGGCGAAGTGACTGGAACCCTTGCCCCCACTCAGCCGCTGACGGCTGCCGACCGTTGCGACCGCTGTGGTGCACAGGCCTACGTCCGGGTACTGCTGAATTCCGGCGGTGAGCTTCTGTTCTGTGCGCACCACATGCGCAAACACGACGACTCGATCCGCAAGATCGCCTCGGACATCCAGGACGAGACGAGCAAGCTCACCGAGAGCGAGAACAGCGGCGGGGATGAGCGTTAGCCACAACGAGCACGATTGCGATGACGGCGGCTCCCGAGGGGGCCGCCGTCGTCGTTTCCGGGTCGGTCGTGCGATGGGGTGCGTCCGGCCTCATCTCGTGAGCACCCGGTTGTGGTACCGGCAGACCTCGGCGAACCCGGCGCCCCGGTACAGGCCCAGTGCCGGCCCGTTGCCGGCCACCACGCACAGGTAGGCGTTCCGCGCCCCCTCCTCGTGCGCCCGGGCGAGCAGGTCCCACAGGACCGTCTTGGCCACTCCCCGCCCGCGTGCCTCCGACGCGGTGACCATCGCACAGATCGCCACCGAATCCCCGTTCAGCACCGCACAGCCACGGCCGTCCCCACTCTCGTGGACGCCGTACGCCGCGGTCACCCCTCCCAGGATGCGCACCACGCCTTCGGCCCGCGACGGGTCGGCACCCGCGAACGGTTCGACCCATTCCCTCGTGGGATGGTCCGTGATCCGTGTGCTCCCGGGACCGTCGGGACGCTCCCCCAGGTCACGGGACAGGACCAGGCTGGGTTCCACGGTCTCGTAACCGTGTTCGGCCAGCCGCCCGTCCACGCTCTCCTGCCCCGGCCACACCTGCGCGCAGGGAGTCAGACCTCGTTCCCGATAGAACGCGGTGACCTCCGCGACGTCCGCGTCGAGGTCCTCCACCAACGCGGAGTTGGCCCTTTTGGTGACACCGTCGGCCACCCCGAACCGCCACCCCCCGCGTCTCTCGACCTGGAACGGGGGCCAATCCCTGGACACTCTCGCCGCCCAAGCGTGCATGTTCGTTCCCTCACCTGTCGCTGAGTGCCGGATCCTATCCACCGGCCCCGGAGCACGACCTAGCATGGGTCCGGGTCCCCCAACCCCCGAACCCCAGGCGTCGACGATCCAGAAGAAGAGAACCATCCATGCTCATCCTGCTCCCGCCCTCCGAGGGCAAGGCCACCTCCGGTGACGGCCCACGCCTGGACGTCGGCGCGCTCACCCTGCCCGGGCTGGCGGCGGATCGAGAACGGGTCATGGCGGCGCTCAACGGTCTGTGTTCCGGCCCCGAGGACACCGCCCGCGATGTTCTGGGGCTGTCCGTCTCACAGACCGAAGCGCTCAAGCGCAACCTGGACCTGACCACCGCACCCACCCTGCGCGCCGCGGACCTGTACACGGGTGTGCTCTACGACCGTCTGGGGTTGCCAGGGTTGCTCACCGAACACGACGACCGCGTACGTGAGCGGATCCTGGTGTTCTCCGGGTTGTGGGGAGTGGTGGGCCCGGCCGACCACCTGCCGCCCTACCGTCTGTCCATGGGCGTGAAGTTGCCGCCCCTGGGCGGTCTGGGCGCCTACTGGCGCAAGGCGCTCACCGACCCGCTGGGCGAACTCGCCGAGGGACGTCTGCTCGTGGACTGCCGGTCGGCGTCCTACGCCGCGGCGTTCAAGCCGACCGGCGAAGCCGCCGAACGAACCGTTGCCGTGCGGGTCCTGCGCGAACGCGAGGTGGAAGGTCGGATGAAGCGTTCCGTGGTCAGCCACATGGCCAAGGCCACCCGCGGGGACGTCGCCCGGATCCTGGTCACCGAGAACGTCGAGGCCCGCACCCCCGAGGATCTGATGACGGCGCTGCGCGACCTCGGTCACACCGTCGAGCTCCAGCCGACCGCCAAGCCGGGCACCGCACGCACGATGGACGTGGTGGTCCGGGATTAGCGGTACGCACTCCGGTCGACGGAGGCGTGCACGAAACCGGACCAGGTGGATTTTATGCCGCACCTACAGCGCGTGGGGCAGCATGGAACCCATCGGATGGAGATCGGACTCCGTGCGGGGGATTGAACAGCCCGGCGCTACGCGAGGGACACGCGGGGGTCGCCACACGCCCGTGAGCGGGTCGGGCACGAGGAAAGGAAAGGCGCGCCTTCCCAAGGGAGGGCGCGCCTTCGCCGTCTCAGTCCACGGCTGTGGTCCGTTCCTGGGCCGACTGATCAGTCCAGGTAATCGCGGAGCACCTGCGAACGCGAGGGGTGACGGAGCTTCGACATCGTCTTGCTCTCGATCTGCCGGATGCGCTCACGGGTGACCCCGTAGACCTTGCCGATCTCGTCTAAAGTCTTGGGCTGGCCGTCGGTGAGCCCGAAGCGCATGGAGACCACACCGGCCTCGCGCTCGGACAGGGTGTCCAGTACCGAGTGCAGCTGCTCCTGGAGCAGGGTGAAGCTGACGGCCTCACCCGGCTGGATCGCCTCGGAGTCCTCGATGAGGTCACCGAACTCGCTGTCGCCGTCCTCGCCCAGCGGGGTGTGCAGGGAGATCGGCTCGCGACCGTACTTCTGCACCTCGACGACCTTCTCCGGGGTCATGTCGAGTTCCTTGGCCAGCTCCTCCGGGGTGGGCTCACGGCCCAGGTCCTGGAGCATCTGACGCTGTACGCGGGCCAGCTTGTTGATGACCTCGACCATGTGCACCGGGATACGGATGGTGCGGGCCTGGTCGGCCATCGCGCGGGTGATCGCCTGACGGATCCACCAGGTGGCGTACGTGGAGAACTTGAAACCCTTGGTGTAGTCGAACTTCTCCACCGCGCGGATCAGACCGAGGTTGCCCTCCTGGATCAGGTCAAGGAACAGCATGCCGCGACCCGTGTAGCGCTTGGCCAGGGAGACCACCAGACGCAGGTTCGCCTCGAGCAGGTGCTTCTTGGCGCGGCCTCCGTCCTCGGAGATCCACTCGAGCTCGTCGCGAAGCTCGAAGGTGAGGACGTCGTCCTCCTCGGAGAGCTTCTCCTCGGCGAACAGGCCGGCCTCGATGCGCTTGGCGAGCTCGACCTCCTGCTCTGCGTTGAGCAGCGGCACCTTACCGATCTGCTTCAGGTAGTCCTTGACCGGGTCCGCGGTGGCACCGGCCGCGACCACCTGGGCGGCGGGGGCGTCGTCGTCATCGTCGTACAGGACGAAGGAATCGTCGTCCTTACCGGACTTGACCGGGGCGCCGACCGTCTCCGGCTTGGCCGGCTTGACGGATTCGGTGTCGGGGGTGTCCTCGACCAGCTCCAGCTCGGCGCCGGTGTGCTCGAGGTCGTCGTCCAGACCATCGTCGGCCGTGTCGCCGGCGTCGGGCGCCAGCTCCAGGTCCTTCTTGGTGGACTTCTTGGTCGCCGCCTTCTTGGCCGGGGCCTTGGCCGCCGCGGGCTTCTTGGCGGCCGCCTTCTTGGGGGTGGCCGCCTTCTTCGCGGGGGCCTTCTTGGCCGCGGGCTTCTTCTCGGCGGTCTCCTCGGAGTCGACGACGGCGGTGACCGTCTCCGGCTGCTTTTGGGCGGCCGCCGCGGCGCGCGCGGGCTTGGTGGTCGAGCGGGTGGTGCTGGACCGAGACGTGGTGGTCTTACGCCGCGTGGTCTTGCGCCGGGAGGAGGCCGACTCCGGGACCAGTACGGTCACGCCCTCCTTCGCGAGGCTGCGGAGCACCGACTGCGCCTGCGACATCGGGATTTCGGCCTCTTCGAAGGCACGGCGCACGTCCTCGGGCTCAAGAAAGCCCTGGGACCGCCCACGCTCGATCAGCTGCTGAATGACGGGCTCTTGCAGTGACTCGGACTGCTTCGAGCGAGTCGAACTGGCAGATGACACAAACACCTCTCGAACGGACGTGTGGCGAGATTCGTCGGACCCGGTGGTCCGGATGGCCGGGACCGGGCACTGCACCCTCTCCCACCTGCGGCCAGGGATCTTCCCCACTGGGCGGGAAGCCGGGGTCACCCCCGCTTCATGGGGCGCGGCGGCTTCTTCACTGTAAGCAAGGCAATGGACTTGTTCGTACGGTCTACCGCTCTGACACCGAATCGATCACCGGAAGCTGAACGGCGAGCAGAGTGACATCATCGTCCTGCTCATACCCTTCGAGCATGCTCTCAACAAGGTACTCCAGCATCTGCTGTGGATCGCCCACCACATCGGGCCGGGCGTCAGCCGCCTTCTGGACCAGCTCGTCGAGTCCCGCGTCGACCGATCGTTTGCGGTTCTCAACCAGTCCATCGGAGTAGAGGGCGACGGTGTTACCGGGTTGGACGAAGAATTTGTGGTGACCTCTCGTGGAGCTGACCCCGAGCGGTGTGTCCGGCTCGGTCTCGAGCAGCGAGGGCCCGGCGTTACCGGCGACGACCAGCGGCGGAAGATGCCCCGCGTTGCTGAGGTCGAGTTGTCCGGTCACCGGATCCAAGACGAAGTAGACCAGGGTCGTTACCTGGTCCATTCCCTCCGTGGCCGAGAACATGCGGTCGAGTCCGGTCAGGACGTCGGCCGGTTCCGGCATGGAGAACGCCAGAGCACGCAACGCGTTGCGGATCCGGCTCATTCCCGCGGCGGCCGGGATGCCCTTGCCCATGACGTCGCCGAGGACCCCGGCGACCCGGCCGTCCGGCAGGGGGAAGGCGTCGTACCAGTCGCCGCCCACCTGCACGTGTTGGGAGCCCGACCGGTAGTAGGCGGCCAAGCGCACACCACGGACCTCGGGAAGTTCCTCCGGAAGCAGGCTGCGCTGGAGTTCCTCGGCGGTGCCGTGTTCGCGTTCGTAGACGATGGCCCGGCCGATGGCCAGGGCGCACTGCCCGGCGAGCGCCTCCAGGAAGACGCGTTCCTCGTCGGTGACCTCGCGTGGGGACGTGAAGGAGAAACGCAGGGCACCGATGGGGCGCCCCGCCGCCATCATCGGCAACGCCACCCAGGCACGCTCGTCGGTGCGTTCCAGGATTTCCTCGACCTCGGGTACGCCGTCGAGGAGTTCGCGTAGTTCGGCGGGGCCGGCGGCCAGTCGGGGCACGCGATCGGCCACGGCCAGCGCCGCGATATCCGGGTAGTCCAGCGAGAACCCGTTGCGCGGCAGCCCCTGGGAGTCGTCGGCGGAGAGCATGCGCAGGCGCAGCCGGTCCCGGTCGAACAGGGCCAGGGAGGTGTGGTCCGCTCCCACTCCGGAGCGGCCGATCTCGGACATGGCCTGGACGACCTCCTCGGCGGTAAGGGCCTCGGCCAGGTCGGAGGTGGCCTTCTGCAGGCGAGCGGTGCGCATGGCCGCCTCGCTGAGCTGCTGGTTGAGCCGTTGACGCAGCTCCTCGGCCTCGCGTTCGGTGGTGACGTCGACCAGGGTGCCGACCCACTCGGCGGTCTCGGCGCCGTCCATGACCGGGTTGGCCCGGGCACGGTAGTGGTCGTAGCCGCCCGAGCGCGTACGGACGCGGAACATGGCGTCGAAGGGGGTCACGTCCAGGACGGCGTCGTCCCAGGCGCGTGCGACGCGGGACCGGTCGTCGGGATGGACGGCGTCCAGCCAACCATGGCCCAGGTAGGACTCCAGGTCCTGTCCGGTGAGGGTGCGCCACTGGGGGCAGTCCTCGTGCACCTCGCCACCGGGGCCGGCCGCCCAGATGATCTGGTTGCCGGCCTGGAGCAGGGCGCGCAGGCGCCGCTCGCCTCGGTGCGCGACGTCCTCGTGGTCGCGGGCGCCGATGAGCGCGATGTGTTCGTCACCTCCGGCCGGGTCGTTGACCGGGAACCAGGTCAGGTCCCAGTTCTGGCCCTCGGTGGTGCGGTGGTGGCCGCGCACGGCCCGACCGGTCTCTCGCACCGACGCCACGGACTCGGTCTGGGCGACGGCGCCGGAGGCGTCACCACCCTCCCTCAGGACCTGGCCCGGGGTACGTCCCAGACAGCGCTCGGGGGTACTGCCGAAGACGGCGGCCATGCGGGGGTTGATCGAACCGAAGACGTCGTCGGGTCCGAGCAGGGCGAACCCGATGGGAGCGTCGGTGAGCAGGGTCTGCACAGCGTCCGGTAGTTCCGCCACATTGATTCGGGGAGGGGGAATGGACGTCTCGGCGCTCAACTGCTCGACACCTCCGGAGCCGTTGGAATCCCCATCGGGGCTGTTCTCGGACCGTGTGGTCCCTTGCGCACCGTGCCCGCCGTCCGTGTTCGATGACGCTTATGGCGCGGGGTGCGCGGCGCCGATTCCGTTCGGGGGCTCCGCGGCTCCCAGGAGTCACGCTCGATGACTCCTCTCGGCCGCTGTCACGGCTCAAGCATAAGACACGGCTCTGCGCACGCAACGTCCGTGGCTTCGGGGGCACGGTTGCGCACGGAAGGTAAATAGTAGGCCACCGGACGCCGTGCACACAGTCGACCGGGGGTTTCAGCGGCGTGTTCTCCCATAATTCCAGACGATGGCCGACTGGCGGCGAACTCTCTGGAACAGGACTGTTATATGTCCAAAACGCCCATTTCGTGGTGATGGCCCATGGGGGTGACACCGCTCGGGTAAACGGTACCTCCCCCAGGTTTTATCAACAGCGTGCCGCGCGAGAGGTTGACAGTTGCTTCAGAACAAGTGGAATAGGTGGAGGTCACCGTCCAGACCATCTTCAGCTAGGGGTGTGAGCAAGAATGCTCCAGACCTTCCCGGTCCAGGATCTCAGTCGGATCTCGGCAAGGCTTCATGACGAGTTCAGCGCGCTGTCCCACCGATGCGTGGAACGTTGCGTCAGCGACACCTGGAACTGTGCCGAACACCTGGGCATCACGGTCACACCGCATCTCGTCGAGAGGGTCGCCCGCGAGCACCTCGCGGCGATGGTGAAGTCCGTGCCGCCCTCCCCACATACCGCCCCGCGTACGGGAACCGCACTGTTCACCGGTCGCCGCGCGATCCCCGAACCGCGGTGATCCGACGAGGGCACCTCCGGCCGCCGGCCGGCATACGCTCGGAGCGTGCCCTCCGCTACGCCCCCACCCACAGGACCCGACGTTCCCGTCGCAGCGTTCGAGGAAATGCTGCGCGCGGCCAGAGCGCTGCTCGCCATGCGCCACCCGCTGGACGCCGAGCTGTCCTTCAGCGAGCTGCTGGGCTCCTGGTGGGGACAACGAGTCCCCGGGGTGGACGTGGAACGGCTGCTCGGCGAGGGCCTCATCACCCACGCCACGGCCTCCGGGAAACCCGCGGGTCTGGGGGTGCTCGCCGCGATCACCGCGCTGGGCACCTCGGCCTCCCAACGCGACCTCGCGGAACAGGGCATGATCGCGCTGCGCGAGCGGGGTCTGCACGCACCGGCCTGGGCCTCCCAGCTGGGCGAGGTCACCCCCGTCGCCGCCTACGTCAACGGCGACCGCTTCGGCGACACCGACGACGTGGTGTGCGTGTACGCCCGTGACTCCGGCGAACCCGAGCACGCCCTCATCCTCGTGCTGGACCACAACAGCGGCGGCCTGCTGCGCGACGCGTGGGTGACCACCAAGGTGGACCGGCTCCTGGCGCAGTGCCGTGAACGCGCGCGCACCGACGACTTCGCCCGATTCGAGGAAACGCCCCTGCCCCAGGCGCGGGCGCTCCTGCTCCGCGCGCTGGAACGCACCGAGAGCGTGGTGACCGGGGAGGTCGACAACCCCGTCGGGGTCTCACGGTCCGACCTCACCGGTGGTTCGCTGGCCGCCCACTTCGCCTTGGCCGCCTCCCGTATCAAGCGGCTGCCCGAGGGCAGGGCGCACCAGCCGATGTGGCGGCGCGACCGCCGCGCGGTCCTGGCGGCCCGCTTCCTCGCCTCGGACCAGGCCGCCGAGCTGTCCGACTCCTACGCCGCCAGCCGGTGCGCGGACCACATCATCACCTACGGCTGCGACGTCGACTCCGGGCGCCCGCTGCGAGTCAGCCCGCGCAAGGTCGAGTCGTTCCTGCTGCACTGGCTGCCCGGTCGGGTGGTGCTGCTGTCCGAGGAACAGGAGGCGATGCCGCACGTGCTCGCCGCGTGGGTGCGCTGGGCCGGGGCACAGAACGACCTGCCCGAAGTCGCGGTCGGGGCCACCTTGGACACCGTGTGGGAGACCACCGCGGAGTTCGCCCGCACCTACCGCGATCCCGCCCGCCCCCTCGGGCTACGGCAGGAGGCGGTGCGCCGGTTGTTGCCCGACGGCGACTTCGGGTCCCTGGCCCGCCGGATGTTCGCGTTCCCCCTGTTGGCCAGCGAACTGATCACCGACGCCCCCGACGAGTTCGACCCGTCGACCTCACGTGGCCGTCGCGCCCTGCTTCGTCTGGACCACTTCGCCGAGTACGAGGAGGCCCCGCACAGCGGCCGCCACCACTCCACCGGACAGGACCACTGGTACCGACCCGTACGGGGCACCGACCCCGAGCGCGAGAAGGAGCTGGACCGCCACGAGCGCCTGGCCAAGCGCCTGTGGGACGGACGCCCCGCCAACCTGTGGGCGGCGGCCCGACGGATGCTGGATCGCGGCCTGGACCGCCCCACCGTGCTCACCCATCTGACCGAGGCGCTGTTCGGCGCCACCGGCGAGAACGACCTGCGCCGCCGCCTCGACGCCCTGTGACCGAGGCGCGGCGCGCGTCGATCAAGCGAGCATCCGACCCTTGAGGCCGTCGATGGTGGCGCCGGTGAGCTTGAGTCCCCGCTCGACGTAGCCGTCGAAGGACCCGTACTCCTGGTCGACGATGTCGAACGCGCTGTCCAGGTAGCCGGGCTTGACCCGGGTCATCGGCTCGATGTCCTCCCACGGCAGACCGCTCTCCTGGGACAGCAGTCGCATCCAGTGGTCGGTGGCGGCCTGACGATCGTTGCTGGCGACGTAGTCCGTCGTCACGACCTCCCGCTCCACCCCCAAGAGGGTGAGCAGCAGTGCCGCGCCCCAACCGGTGCGGTCCTTGCCGGCGCTGCAGTGGAAGACCAGAGCGGTCGGTCCCTTGGCGGCGCGTTCGACCAGGTCGCGGTAGCCGTCCAGGGCCTCGGTGTCGGTGACCAGTCCGCGGTAGACGTCGTACATGTAGCGCTCGGCCGCACCGCCGCCGAACGCGACGCGGGCCTGCTCGGGATCGGCGAACAGGTCGATGAAGTTGGCGCCGGCCGAGTCGGTCCTCTGCACGCCGATCGCCGCGTACTCGGCGCCGTCCGGGATCAGGTCGGGGAGCCGGTCGCGTTCGTGGGAACTGCGCAGGTCGATGAGCTGGCGGATGCCGAAACCGTCGTAGGTGGTCCGCTCCTGCTCGGTGAGGGTGTGCAGCGCGTCCGAGCGGTAGAGCAGCCCGGAACGCACGGTGCGACCTTCCTTCGTGCGGTGGCCGCCGAGGTCACGGAAGTTGGGGGCACTGGGGAGGAGGAAACCGTCGTTCGTCACGATCGAGACGATACCCACCTCCCCGATGCCCTCGCGGCACGGGGTCCGACGGCCGGATGGATTCCTGCCGCTCGCGCAGGGTTCAGGCGCGCAGGGCCTCGATCTCGACCCCGGCCTCCTTGACGTCCTTGGCGGTGTCCACACCGCGCCAGAACCCTTCGATGCGGTAGGCCGTGAGCCTGCCGGCCGCCGCCAGTTCGGGGAAGGTCGAGGACTCGTGGTCGCCCTTGGTCGGCAGCAGCGGGGTGATGCCGGGCTCGAACAGGTAGACGCCCGCGTTGATCCAGACCGGCAACAGCGGGCTCTGGGTGAACCCCTCGACACGATCCTCCTCGTCGACGTCGACGATGCCCCAGGTGGTGCGGAACTGCGACAGCGCCAGTGTGGCGAGGCCGCCCTTGGCCCGGTGCCGGCGGGTCAGTTCGTCCAGTGGGAACCAGGTGAGGACATCGCCGTTGAGGGCGAAGTAGGGGGCCTCCGGGTCGCGCAACCCGCCGGCGGCGTAGCGCAGGGCACCACCGCGGCCGAGCGGTTCGTCCTCCACCAGGAGGGTGATCTCGGGGCCCTCGGTACGTGCTTCCAGGTGCTCGCGCAGGACCTCGGCCTTGTAGCCGCAGGACACCACGACCTGCTCGACGCCGTGCGAGGACAACCATTCGAGTTGGTAGTCGATGATGGGCCGTCCGGCCACCTCCACCATCGCCTTGGGGCGGGTGTCGGTGTAGGGCCGCAACCGGGTGGCCTGTCCGCCGGCAAGGATCAGTGCCTGCGTGACGGGGGTTTCGCTGGATGAGGGTGAGGCGGTCATATACCGGACAGTAGCAGCCGCCGGGTCTACGGGCCGCTAGCTCTGTTGGGTGGCGTCGGAGTAGGCCCGGCGTACGTCGTCGCTGGTGATCACGGTCAGCTCGGTGGCGGTGGCCGACTCCCCCAGTTCCCGGGACACCCGCAGGTCACGATGGGAACAGGCGCCCTCGTAGAGGGAACGGGCGAAACGACCGTTGCCCAGTTCGTCGATCCACCCGGCCTCGCACACATGCGTGAAGATGCTGTGCAGATCCTCCCGGGCGACGTCGTCGAAGACGTCGCCGGTACCCGCCGCAACGGTGTCGGCGATCTCGGAGAGCTCGTCAGCTGAGTAGGAGGGGAACCGCACCCGCACGTTGAAGCGGGAGGCCAACCCGGCGTTGGATGCCAGGAAGCGATCCATCTCGGCGGTGTAGCCCGCCAACACCACCACGAGCCGATCGCGGTCGTCCTCGGCGCGCTTGAGCAGGGTCTGGATGGCCTTGGCACCGAACGCGTCGCCGCCGCTGTAGCCGGGGTTGACCAGCGAATAGGCCTCGTCGACGAAAAGCACGCCGCCCAGGGCCCGATCGATGAGCCGGTTGGTCTTGACCGCCGTGGCGCCCAGGTGTTCCCCCACCAGGTCGGCGCGTTGGGCCTCCACGACCTCGGCCCGCCCGAGCATCCCGAGCGCGGCGAAGACCCGACCCAGGACGCGCGCCACGGTGGTCTTGCCCGTACCGGGGGGGCCGGTGAAGACCAGGTGACGCAGTGGCGGCTGGTGCGGCAGTCCCTGTTCCTCACGCAGTCGGGCCACACGGAGCTGGGCGACCAGGGAACGCACCTGTTCCTTGACCGGTTCCAGACCGATCATGTCGTCGAGTTCGGCCATGGCCTCCTCCAACCCGGGCGCCTCACCGAAGCCGGGCAGGCGCGAGGTCAGTTCGGTGTAGGCGGCCTCGACATCGACCGAGCGCACGGTGACCAGGTCGTCGGCGCTGGGCCGGGGCGCCGGTTCGTCGCCGCCCACCCCGGCGGTGACCACCCGCACGTCCCGTGCCTGGCAGCTCTTCTCCACCATGGAGCGGGCGAAGCGGCCGTTGCCGAGCTCGTCCACGGCCTGGCGTTGGACGGTCTGGTCGTAGCGGCGACGCAGGGTGCGGGATGCCTCGGTGTCCAGGGAGTCCCCACGTGCGGTGACCAGGCGCTCGGAGATGCGGAACAGCTCGTCGGCGCTGTAGCCGGGGAAGGTGATGCGCGTGGCGAAACGCGAGGCCAGACCCGGGTTGGAGGCCAAGAACGCGTCCATCTCCTTGTCATAGCCGGCGAGCACGATGACCAGACCGTCCCGGTCGTCCTCAGCACGTTTGAGGAGCGTTTGGACCGCCTCGTTGCCGAACCGGTCGGACTGGCCGTCTCCCTCGTTGACCAGCGAATACGCCTCGTCGATGAAGAGAACGCCGCCCATGGCGCCATCGATGAGCTCGTTGGTCTTGATCGCGGTCGCGCCGAGGTACTCACCGACCAGGTCGGCGCGTTGGGCCTCCACCACGCGGGAGGTGGGCAACAGTCCGAAGGAGTGGAAGATCGTGGCGAGGGTGCGGGCGACACTGGTCTTGCCGGTGCCGGGTGGCCCTGAGAAGACCAGGTGGCGCAGAGGACGTTCGACGTTCAGTCCGGCGTCGGCGCGCAGGCGGGCGGCCTCGATGGAGGCGGCCAGACCCCGCACCTGCTGTTTGACGGGGTCCAGACCGATCATGTCCTCGAGTTCGGCCAGCGCCTGGTCGACCGGCACGGGTTCGTCGTCCTCCCCGGTGTCGCCCTTGGCCGCACGGCCTCCGGGGCTGTCGGCCGCACGGCCGCGCAGCGACGGCCCCCGGGTGTTCGTTCCACCGGATCCGGTGGCCTTCCCGGACCGGGTTCCGTCCTCGGCGCGTTTGCGGTCGTTCTCGCGGCTCTCCTTGATGACCTGGTTGGAGGCCAGCAGTCGCCACAGCAGGCAGGCACCCGCCGCGACGTAGAGCGCGGCGATCCCGGCCTCACCGGGGAAGGGTTCGACGACCATGCCGAACAGGGCCACGGAGAACCCGATGATGAGTCCCGCGGTCATCGACAGCAGACAGGTGTGCCAGACGGGGAACTCGCGGGCGCGGCCCGCGACCAGGGTCACCAGCAGGGGCAGTGGTAGGACGAAGAGGACGACGGGTCTGGCCGGCAAGGGGATCTGGAACAGGGGCACGGCGATGGCCAGCCACACCACTCCCACCAGCACGGTGAGGAACGCGTCGAGCGACCTCATCAACGCGCTGAAGGCGATGAGGGCCAAGACCGTGCCGGCCAGGACCGGGAACACCGGCGCGCCCAGCACGAAGGCGACGACCACCGCCACCGTGACCAGGACCAGTGCCGCCACCAGACGGCGGCCCGGCGGTACACGGTGGTAGGCCGCGCGTAGGCGGTCCAACCCCGAGGGTGGCGCCGCCCGCGTCGCGGCGGGGCTCGTCTCGCGCGTCATCCGTGCCCCTTCCTGCGTGGGGGTCGCCTGGACGGCCCGGGGGTGGGCCGGAGGGTGTGGGCAAAGAACAGCCTTGCCCCATCGGGGGTCGGATGTCCAGTGCGGGACCGCGTGTCGTGGGCCGGTCGGTCGAGGTTCAGAACAGAGGCAGGGCGCCGTCCGACACCGGTCGGATCACCCGCAGGTGACGCCAGCGGGGCAGGGCGTCCAGGTAGGACCAGCTCATCCGGTGCTGGGGGGTGGGCCCGGCTTCGGCGAGGGTGGCGCGGTGGACGGGCGAGGGGTAACCGGCGGCCTTCTCGAACCCGTAACCGGGGTGGTCCGCGGCCAGTTCGGCCATGAGCGCGTCCCGGTGGACCTTGGCGAGGATGGCGGCGGCGGCCACGCTCACGCAGGTCAGGTCGCCCTTGACCTGGGTTCGCACCCGCCAGGGCCGACCGATGAAGTCGTGTCTGCCGTCGAGGAGGACGGCGTCGGGTCGGGGGTCGAGTGCGTCCAGGGCCCGACGGCCCGCCCGATGCAGGGCCGCGGTCATTCCGACCTGGTCGATCTCGGCGGGGGAGGACCAACCGAAGGCGTGGTCGGCGACCCAGGGTTCGATCTCGGCGGCCAGTTCCCGGCGGCGCTTGGGGGTGAGTCGCTTGGAGTCGGTGAGTCCGGCGGGCGGCTCGCCCTCTCCGGGGACGGCGGCGCACACCAGGAGTGGTCCGGCCCAGGCCCCACGTCCCACCTCGTCCATTCCGGCCACCACACGGGCACCCGCGGCGTGGAGTTCGTTCTCCACGTCCAGGGTGGGGGCGGGCGGGGGGCTGGGCTTTGGGGAAGTCGTCGGCACGCGTTCCACCCTAGATCGACCGGCCCACCTCCCGGTCCGTTTTCCACGCCTCCGGAAGGGGCCCGAGCCCCTCCGTCGGGGGGTCGTCCGGGTTTTCCGGCGGGTTTTGCGCGACCCACCGGCCATGACAGTCGGTCATTGGTGGTCACCTTGGGTAGTTTCCGCTTGTCGTCACCGCCGGTCGCCCGGAAGGAATGGACATGCAACAGGGCAGTCCCCGCCCCTCTCCCCCGCTTCGGGCCCGCGGACGTCTCTACGACGTCGCCGCCGCGGCGACCCGCGTGGGCGTGGGCTGGTTCTTCGCCGAGTTCGGATTGTCGCTGCGCGGTCGGGAACACCTGGTCGCCGAACGCCTCTCCGACTCCGGACTCACCCCACTCGCCTTTTTCGTCCCACTCTTGCCCGCCCTGCTCGTGGCGTTCTCGGTCTCCTTCGCAGTGGGTCTGCTCACATGGCTGACCGGCCCCACGCTCGCCCTCGCGGCCGTCGTCGGTACCCTCGGCGCGGGCACGGAGCACCTGTCCCCCTTCGACTCCTGGGGTATGACCGCGCTGGTCACGGCGGTATGCGTGCTCATGGCCATGTCCGGAGGACGTTGGTCCTGGGACCACCTGGTCCTGGGTCTCGGAACGCCCGCGCTCCGGCGGGGCGAAGGACGTACGACCTCGACGGCGTGTGGGAAAGCTCCCGCGATTTCTCACCGACGCCCCGAACACGCACCTCCACTGCTCTATCCTGTGGAGCAGGCCGAGCTACGTCGGCCGTATCGAATGTGACGCGGCCCGTTCACGCCCCCGTGCCGTTACGCCCGCCGCGTCGCCATGACCAGGATTCGGTGGGGGGAACGCCATGTCCGCCTCAGCCTCCGGTCCGAACCCTGACGGGTCCGTGGCCAAGCTGATCGAGATCGCGGAGCAACAGACGCTGGGGCAACGCCTGATCGGTTGGGCCTCCCGGCCGCCCGGTCGTCTCTACATCCCGGCCTGTGCCCTGGTCGGGCTCGTCCTGCTCTTCGAGGACAGTGTGCCCGCCGGACACCTGCCCACGTTCATCGTCGGCCTCGTCGGTGGTCTGCTACTGGCCGGTATGGGCGCGCTGCGACTCGGCATCGCGCTCGCCGTCGCCCGGCCGATGATCCGTCGTTATTGGTTGCGTTGGGTGAGCGCCCCACTGATCGCGTTCGTGGCCATCGGCCTGGCCGTGGCCGACGTCCCGTTGCAGACCCGGGTGAGCGCCTCGACCGACCAGCTCCTGGAGCTGCGCGAGGACACCGGGGTGGCCACCGCGGTCTCCCGCAACGGCGAGTGGACCGGCCTGTACCCACTGCGCAGCGTGTCCCAGGACGGCGACGTCACCCACTACGCCATCGAGGGCGCCGGGCTCTTCCAGCCCGCCGGCCTGGCCCACAGCACAGAAGAGCTCCCCGTCGGGGTGTTCGTCCCCGGTCAGGGCTCCCGGATCTACGAGCGTGTTTCCGATGACTGGTACGTGTGGGTCGACCACTGACCACTGACCACTGACCACTGACCACTGACCACGATCATCGCCGTGACGGCCTCGGGGTTCACCCCCGGGGCCGTTCTCTTACCCTCCTCTTTGCCGGTTCCTGCCCGCGTCCAACCGGACTCTCACCCAAGGCCTGTAGGGATGGTGGTGCCCCCTGGAGGACCCCCTTCGGTCCTCCCTCGCCACGCTCACCCGAGGAGATGTCCATGCGCGAGTTCGTCCTCACCCTGCACCTACGGCTCCACGACTCCATCACCGCGTTGCGACGCGCCCACGCCATCGGGGACGACGACCTGGCGACGTCACAGGCCGGTGAGATCGAAGACCTGGTGGAGATCGCCGCCCGACACGGAATCGACATCGCCGGCTACGCGGCCCTGTCCCCCGCGTCCTGAGCCGGAACCGTCCTCGGGCGGGGCGACACCCTAACGGTGAAGGACCCCACGGACGTGGCACTCGACCACGACCGCGGGGCCCTCACCTCTTCGACGGGGACCGATCAGCGGCGACGCCCCTGCTTGCCGTACCCCTCACCGCTCTCGAACTGCTGACGCATCGCGGTGTCCTGCTGGCGCTGGTATTCCTCGGACATCTGCTGCTGGCGGGCGGCCGCCGCGGCCACCGCGCCCTGAGCCGAGTCCAACGCGTCCTGGGCACCGCCCGAGACCGCCGGCCGCCGGCCCTGACCGTCACCCATCATCTGCGGCAACAGCTGGGCGGTGAGCAGCGTCGACAGCGTCGAGGAATCCCCCGATCCGGCCTCGGTCTGCACCACGACCGGGCGCGGAGCCCGCTCGGCCAGGACCGCGCCCACGTCCAGGCGACGACGGGCCAGCTCGTACTCCAGGACCGCCCGGTTGTCCCGGTAGGCGGTGGCCAGACGCTCCTGCGCCTTGGCCTCGTTCTCGGCCGCCACCAGATCCGCACGACCACGCGTCTCGATCTCGTACCGCACCCGCTGGGCCTCGGTCTCCTGCTCCTCCAACATCTGCGCCACGTCCTTGCGCGCCTTGTTGAGGGAGGCGTTGACCTCGACGATCTTGGCGTCACGGGTCTTCTTGGACCGCTCGATGTCCATGAGCAGGGTGTCGATCCGACGCTTGCGCGTGAGCTCCCACTCCTGCTCGTAGGCGACCAGCTCCTTGGCGACCCGCTCCCGGGTGGCCAGGTGCTGCTGGTACTGACTGGGCAGCTGCACGTCCGGGATGTTGCAACCGGTGATGACCACGCCGTACTTGCGCAGCTGCTCGTTGAGCAGACGACGCATGTCCTCCACGTTGGAACCGCGCAGGTCGTAGGCGGACTCGGTGTTGACCAGCCGGCTGCGCTGACGGATGGCGTCCTGCACCGCGCTGGACAGCACCAGGTCGAAGTTGCTCGCGCCGATGGTGGTGACGAACGCGTACGGCTCGTCGATGCGGAACTTCAGGAAGAACTCGATCGACTTCAGCGGCACGTTCTCCCTGGTGGGGCAGGCCAGGACCGGAGCCGTGTAGGGAATCTCGGTCCGGGTGTCCACCACGAAGTCCACCCGCGCCCACGGGTGCCACAGGTAGTGGCGGCCCGGGCCGATGTTCTTCGCGAAGGCGCCGTACTTGGTGAGGATGCCGGTGGTGCCCTCCTCGATCTCGACGATCGAACCGCGCCACCACCACAGGATCGCGGCCGCGATGCTGAGCACACCGACCAGGAGGGTGGGCACGGCCAGCGCGCCGTAGACGGTACCGCCGATACCACCCGACACCGCGTGGATGGTCATGACCAGCGCCGACAGCAGCGCGAACAGACCGAACCACACCAGGATCATCCAGCGCAGACCGCGGTTGTCGCGGGGGATGACGACCGGGACGATCGCGCCCTGGTCGCCACCGCGCAGCAGGCCGGCGAGGTCGCTCCACGAGGCGAGGGACTCCTTGATGTTGGAGCCGCCACCGGGGTTGAAGGACTCACTCATCTACTGACCTCCCGGGTTCTGACCGCCCTGCGACCACGGGGGCAACGGCGGGTCCTGCGGATGCCGCGTCTGCTGGGGCGGCGGGGGCTGGCGGTAGGGCGTACCGGAGGGCGGCGGAGCGTCGACCGGGGTCTGGGGCTCCGCGGTCTCGGGCGCGGCCTCCTCGGTGTTCGTCTCGGACAGACGATCACCGATCGCGTCCTCGCTCACCGACTGACGGATCTCCTCGACCAGGTCCTCACCCGGGTCCTCGGCGCCGTGTCCCCGACGATCATCGGACTCGTCCTCGACGATCTCGTTGATCTCCTGCTCACGCTGGGCGATACGCCCGCGGATCTCACCCAGACGCTCGCGGATCTGCGCCATGTCCTCGGCGGAGAACAGGGCCGTGTCGGCCTGACCGATGATCTCCTGGGCGATGCGCAGGTAGTCGACGCTCGCGGCGTCCCCGGAACCGATGCGCAGGACCTGGGGCAGGCTGTCGGCGACCGACTCCAGCTTGTCCAGCAGGTTCTCCCGGAAACGATAGTTGAGGATCTCCGGAGCCTCGGACGCCGACACCGCGCGGATGTCCAAGGCCTGGGCCTGTAGGAGGGCGGCGTTGGCGTTGGCCTCGGACTCGGCCTCCACGAAGCGCTGGTGGGCCAGGGAACGGGCCCTGTTGGTCTCGCGCTCCAGGGCGGTGTCCATCTGCGCCTGGTACTGGGCGATGTCGGCCTGGATCGCCGACAGCGTCTCGTTGAGGGTGGCGAGCTCCTTGTTCAGGTCGCCCTCGTTCTGTTCCTTGCGCAGTTGCAGCTCGTACTCGAAGGTGTAGGCGTCCTTGGCCACCCGCACCATCTCCGGTGCCGCCAGGTCCATCCGGTACTCCTGGTTGGAGGGCTCGGCGTGGGTGATGTTGGCGCTGGTGAGAACGACGATGCCGCTGAACTGACGGTTCAGGGAGTCGAGGAGTGCCTGGGTGCTCTCGCCGACCATGTCGTAGATCGCCGAGGCCTCCTGCTCGTAGATGAGGCTTCGAGTGGTCTCGGAGATGGCGTTGTTGAGCTTCTCCTGGAAACCCGGAACCCCGCCCAGGGTGTAGACGAAGTCGACCGCGTTCTCGATCTTGAACTGCACGAACAGGTCGACGGACGCCTGGACGCCGCTCTTAGTGGGTGCGGAGCGGATGGGCGCGTTGAACGGGTACTCACGCCGGGTGTTGACGATGTAGGAGACGCGCTTCCACGGGTTGAGCAGGGTGACCCGACCCGGCTGGAAGAGGTTCTCCATCTTCCCGAAGCGGGTGACGATGGCCTGGCACCCCTCGGGCACCATCACCATGCCCTGACGCCACCACATGAACGCGCTGATCGCGATGGTGACCAGCCAGTAGTGGATGCCGAAGAACGGGTGCAGGAGCGGGTTGGCGTCGCTCATCACCGCGCCGGGCACCACGAACACGACCGCGCCGGCCACACCGAGGATCACCAGGATGATGGCGGGCAGCATCGTGACGAAGGTGCGTCCGCGAGGGATCACCATGGGGCAGATGACGTGGACGGGACCGCTGCGGCCCCGCTCGTAGTAGCTGCGGTTGAGGGCCTCGCCCGCCGTGTTCAGCGAGGTGGTCTTCTGCTCGATGCGGGTGTCGACGGAAGCGCCCTGCTCGCGCGCGGCCACGAAGTCACGGGGGTCGAGCCCGTCCTCCGAACCCTGCCCGGAACCCCGGTCGCCCTGACCTGACCCCTGGCCCATCGCTTGTTGGGCCGCGTCGGAGACGGCCTGACGCGGATCCGCCCCTTGGGCCACCGCACCGGCCGCACCGCGCACCGTCTGCGCGAACGACATAGGCAAGTACTCCATTCTGGAACTTGAGGGAACTAACGCCTTCGACGCGGCGTACGCCGCCTTGGTTCCAGTTGGGAGCGGGTTTCGCGCGCTGGGAAGGGATAGTGGACAGAACACAAGGGTGCCACGAGCCACAGCCGAAACACAGTGCCCGTGGCCAGAGCGTGATGAGCCCTCCACCTGGTCATTACGGGCGTGCCGCCGAACGGCCACCTCCGGACGAAGGCTGACGTCGGAGAGTAACGGACCACTCGACGAAGGAAGGCCGAGGATCCGCCGCGACGACCACGGGCCCGGACCGATCCCGCCCGACCCACGTCACTACTGACCTGTCCAGTACCGCTGCATCAGGGCGACGGCTTCCTCCTTGGTCATCCCGACGATCTCGGACTCGTCCACCCCTGCCTTGGTGACCAGGAGGTGGACGAGATCAGCGGGCAGAGCGTCCGGACGAGCCCGGGGCCCTCCACGATCCGGCGGAACCCTGTCGCGGACGCATTCCCAGAACGTGTGCTCATCCACTTCGAGCTGGTCTCGAAGGATGTGGGACCACATACTTCTTCCATAGCCGGTCCTGTCCACAGGACGGGAGGCCCGGGTCCTCAATATCCGGCCATCGGGGAGGCCGAGTTCGTACGTGACGTGATGGGTGCCGGTTCTTCCACGGGAATCACGAACCCGGCTCCACCCTTCGACATGGCAGAAACGCTCGTGGTCATCCCTCGTGGGGTGAGGATGATGGATCATCCGCGTTCCCCCACGATCCAGGATCGCAACTGCTCATCGTCGCTGAGGCCGATCAACTGCACGAGCCCCCAGTTGTTCTCGTGGTTGGGGCTGTCCGCCAACCGGTCCTGCCAGTCTTCGGCGTACTCACGCAGGGAGTCGACCATCTCCATGACGGCCTCATCGAAGGTCGCCGCGTCCGCGGCGACCGGGACACCGGGGACGAAGAGGGAGAAGCCGTCTGCTTCGGCCACGACCTGAACCTGCCAAGGAGCCACAGCGGACAAGTACCCGCGCAGACGTTCCACATCGACCACCGCCGTTCTGGCCGAATGTCTACGAACGGTGGCGACTCGACCGCGCTCCGCCGCGTCCAACAGATCCTTCAAGTGTCCCCTGGCCTCGGAGTAGCTGTCGAAGTGAACCGCGCCCATGTGGCACCCCCATCGGAATCGCTTGACTCTCTCATCATACGTACTCCGAGTACGTCACGTACTTCTTTTTGGTTTCCTCGTGTCTGAGCGCTACCGGGACACCGGGAACGCGAAAGGGGGAGACGGTCGGGCCGTCTCCCCCTCAAGGCGCTGTGGATCAGCTGCAACCGCTGGTGGCGCCGCAGCCCTCACAGGCGTAGCAGCTACCCGAGGGCCGCATCTTCGTCCCACAGATGATGCACAGCGGAGCGTCGGCCATGAAGCCTCCCGAGTCCGGGCGCGGGGCCGCCGACGTCTCGGCGGGCTCCTCGGTCCGGTTGGACGGCGCGGCGGACTGGGCGTAGGACTCCACCTGGGTGGCGACCTGGGTCGGGTCCTCCCCGTTCAGCTGTGCCTCGCGCTCGGAGGCCGACAGCACGCCCAAGGCGGCCCGCTCCTCGTAGGGCAGGTGGTCCAGTGCCAGGCGACGGAAGATGTAGTCCACCACCGACTGCGCCATGCGGATGTCCGGGTCGTCGGTCATGCCGGCCGGGTCGAAGCGCATGTTGGTGAACTTCTCCACGTAGGTCTCCAACGGGACCCCGTACTGCAGGGCGATGGAGATCGCGATGGAGAAGGCGTCCATCACCCCGGCCAGGGTCGACCCCTGTTTTCCGAGCTTCAGGAAGACCTCACCGAGTCCGTCGTCCGGGTAGGAACCGGCGGTGATGTAGCCCTCGGCGCCGCCCACGGAGAACGAGGTGGTCTCGCTGGGCCGCTTCTTGGGCAGTCGACGGCGCACCGGTCGGGGCGTCTGGGCCACCTCGACCTTCTCCGGTGCGGCCTTCTCCTCGCTCTTGCCGGTGGACAGCGGCTGGCCGACCTTGCAGTTGTCGCGGTACACCGCGAGGGCCTTGAGGCCCAGACGCCAGCCCTCGTAGTAGATGTGCTCGAAGTCGGCGACCGTGGCCCCCTCGGGCACGTTCACCGTCTTGGAGATGGCGCCGGACAGGAACGGCTGCACCGAGGCCATCATGCGCACGTGACCCATGGGCTCGATGTAACGGTGGCCCATCGCGCAGTCGAACACCTCGTAGTGCTCGGAGCGCAGCGAGGGCGCGTCCACGACGTGGCCGTTCTCGGCGACGAACTCGACGATCGCCTCGCTCTGCTCGGCCTGGTAGCCCAGGTTCCCCAGCGCCCTCGGGATCGCCTGGTTGACGATCCGCATGGAACCGCCGCCGACCAGCTTCTTGTACTTGACCAGCGAGAAGTCCGGCTCGACCCCGGTCGTGTCACTATCCATCATGAAGCTGATGGTTCCGGTGGGCGCGAGCAGCGAGGCCTGCGCGTTGCGCCAGCCGTTACGCTCGCCGACCTTGAGGCAGTCGGCCCACTCGGCGGTGGCCGCCGCGTGGATGGGCTCTTCCAGGGTGCCCACGGTGCGCAGGTCGTCGTTGGCGGCGGCGTGCTTGCGCATGACCCTCTTGTGGGCCCGCTCGTTGCGCTTGTAGCCGTCGTACGCGCCCACCACACCGGCCATCTCGGCGCTGCGGCGGTAGGCGGTTCCGGTCATCAACGAGGTGACGGCGGCGGCCACCGCGCGACCGCCGTCGGAGTCGTAGGCGTGCCCGGTCGCCATGAGCAGGGCGCCCAGATTGGTGTAGCCGATGCCCAACTGGCGATAGGCGCGGGTGGTCTCACCGATCTTCTCGGTGGGGAAGTCGGCGAAGGTGATGGAGATGTCCATCGCCGTGATGACCAGCTCGGTGAGCCGGGTGAAGTTCTCCACGTCGAAGGAGTCGTCCTCGCGCAGGAACTTCAGCAGGTTGATCGACGCGAGATTACACGAAGAATCATCCAATGAGAGGTATTCACTACATGGGTTACTCGCGCTGATTCGTCCGGTTTCGGGGTTGGTGTGCCAGTCCTGGATGGTGCCGTCGTACTGGATGCCGGGGTCGGCGCACTCCCAGGCCGCACGGGCCATGCGGTGGAACAGGTCCTTGGCGTCGACCGTGGCGACGACCTCGCCGGTGGTGCGGGAGGTCAGACCGAACTCGGACCCGGACTCCACCGCACGCATGAAGGCGTCGGAGACACGCACGGAGTTGTTCGCGTTCTGGTACTGGACGCTGAACATGTCGTCGCCGCCCAGGTCCACGTCGAACCCGGCGTCGCGCAGGGCACGGATCTTGTGCTCCTCGCGCGCCTTGGTCTCGACGAACTCCTCGATGTCGGGGTGGTCGACGTCCAGCACGACCATCTTGGCGGCCCGACGGGTCGCGCCGCCGGACTTGATGGTTCCGGCGGAGGCGTCGGCGCCGCGCATGAAGGAGACCGGCCCGGAGGCGGTGCCACCGGAGGAGAGCAGCTCCTTGCTGGAGCGGATGCGGGACAGGTTCACACCCGCGCCGGAGCCGCCCTTGAAGATGATCCCCTCCTCCTTGTACCAGTCGAGGATCGACTCCATCGTGTCGTCGACCGACAGGATGAAGCAATTGTGGACACGTAGGCTCCCAGAGAGGTACTCACCACTCTCGGTCTGAATGTCGTAGACCTCCATCGGGCCAAGGTCCTCGATGTGGGCGATCTGAAGCGTCTTGTGTTCCTTGGCCGCCCTTCCTTCCCGCTCCAGGCTGCGTTCCAGCTTGTTGCTCTTCATCTCGTCGATGAAACCGATCTCGGCATGGAACAGGTCGCGTTCGCCCAGGGGCTGGATGTTCAGAGAGTAGAGGTCGTGGCGGTCGGGACGGGAGTCACGCTTCACACGCACCCTGGAGAAGATCCCGAAACGGGTCAGAAGCTGCTGTGCGCCCCTGACCAACTCCTCCGAGATCATGTCGAGACCGATCAGGGTGGATCGCCGCCGGTCCGAGACGTAGCCCTCGGCCTGAAATAGGCTACGGAGGTAGGCCCGCACCACGGGTAGCGGAGCGGTGAAGAGTTCAGGAGGCGTGACCATGTCCACACCACGGGTTCGCAGCCCCCAGCGACCAACGAACTCCTTCAGACAGTTCCCATAAAGACGAGTACGGCGGCAATCCAGGCTCGTGTCCTGGGTCTGCACCTTCGTCTCCTTGCGGTGGACGTCGGGGAAAACCCGGTCCAAGGCGGAAGTGACCCACTCCAACTCATCCTGGGTGACGGTGATCGCTTCGATGGTGAGCGATTTATTGGTCCCCTGGTACTGCCCGACGAACCCGTCGGCTTGAAGCCATCCCGCGAGTGCGGCTTCGGCTATGTTGCTGGTACGGATCTCCGACTCGCCATGGCTCTCCTGGCGATGCCATTGCAGACTGTCCCCGGGACGGAGTTCTCCCGCTGGGAGGAAACGCCCATCGGACAGCGCCGCTCCCTCGCTCTTCCACACCCAATGATCCGCTGTGACGTCGAGACGGTGGCCTGCCTTGGTGTGCAGGCGCAGCACGTTCTTCACACCGTTGGCCTTGGTGGCCACGATTCGGGTGACGCCGTGCGCGTCGAGAACCTTGGTTCCCACGGCGTCCTGTTCCACCAGGGAACCGATGGGAACAAGGCCGGCCGGGGTGCTGACCAGGGAGTCATAGGGCTGGCACGCTGAAACCTGCTTCGAAGAGGTGGTCCCGACGTTGAACCACACCGGGGAGTTGAAGCTGAAGTACTGGTTGGCGAGGGCGTGCTTGAGCTCGTGGTCGAAGATCTCGGCGTCCTCCTCCGAGGCGAAGTAGCCGCTCTCGAGTCCGGTCTCGGTGTAGACGCCGACGACGCGGTCGATGAGCTGCTTGAGGCTCCACTCGCGTTCGGGAGCGCCGAGCGCGCCACGGAAGTACTTGCTCGCCACGATCTGGGTGGCGTTCATCGACCAGGTGGTGGGGAACTCCACGCCGCGCTGCTCGAAGTTGACGCTGCCGTCACGCCAGTTGGTCATGACGACGTCGCGACGCTCCCAGTCGAGGGTGTCGTAGGGGTGGACGCCCTCGGTGGTGAAGACGCGCTCGATCTTCAGCCCCTTGGGCCCCTTCTTTCCCTTGCGACTCGTCGAACCGCTGCTGGTCTCCGTCATGACGCTCCCCGAAGTGTCTGCTGTGCGCGGACCGGCCATGACCGCGCGGGTTCTCGCCGTCGCTGCGGTCTCGGGCGGTTTCGGTGAACGCCCGGGCCCGCTATGAGGCGGTGTCGGCCGTGGGCATGGCCGGATCGGAGCCCTCGTCCTCCTCGGACCCGTCCGCACGGTCGGTCCGCAGGCTGGCGATCTCCGCTTCGAAGTCCGCCAGGCTCTCGAAGCCCCGGTAGACGCTGGCGAAGTGCAGGTAGGCGACTTCGTCGAGGTCGCGCATCGGGACGAGGATGGCCAGTCCGATCTCGTGGGCGGGCACCTCGGCCACCCCACGGCCGCGGATCTCCTCCTCGACCTGCTGGCCGAGTTTGGCGAGGGCGTCCTCGGAGACGGGCCGTCCCTGACAGGCCCGGCGTACCCCGGCGATGATCTTGCTCCGGCTGAAGGGTTCGGTGACCCCGGAGCGCTTGGCGACCATGAGCAGGACGGTCTCCTGTGTGGTGAAGCGTCGCTCGCAGACCGGGCAGGAGCGGCGTCGTCTGATCGCGGAACCGTCGTCGGTGGACCTGCTGTCGATCACCCTGGTGTCCGGATGACGACAGAACGGACAATACATCCTGGTTCACCTGCTTCCCTATACCCGAACCACAACCCTTGAGTCTACCTAACCACAACTTCTAGGCACATACCCCATTGGTAACACCAGATGTTGTGGTCGAACCTAGACCCCGGGGGCACGGGCCGCAACCCGCCCCTAGGCGTGTTCCTCAAGTGGGGGCTCAGGACCCGCCTCCACCGGGGAGGAGGTCTCGAATACGTCGGGGGTCGCCCCCAAGGATAAGGGGACCACGCCCGGGGGAACCCCGTTCGGCGCGCGTTCCACAGGTGAGGAATCCCTTGCCCTACGGGCTTTCCGGCATCCACCGCGGCCTCCGAGGACACACGCCGGGGCCACCTCGGGCCAACCCCCGGGAAAGCCGTTTTCGGCATTCGGCGGACAGCGATGAGGGAACGCGTGTACATACTTGACCGAGGGTCCTCGGAAAGGCCCGCCGAAAAGGCGAAGGCACCGACCTCCGTCGCTCGAACGCTTGTTTGATATCACCGTGTGCAACGACTAATCTTGGCCTTGATTTACCGCCGGTTTCGCCGTCTCGTCCACTCTCGGGACGTCGGGCCCGGCACCGGGCACCCGTACAGGCCCTGACCGAACCGAACGCCGAGGAGGCCCGGCCGTGCCGGAGGACAACACCGAGGTCGTCGACCCCGGAAACACCACCGTTCTTCCGCCCGTGGGTGACACGGGCGATGCCGTGCCCCAAGCCCCCAAACTGACCGCGCGCCAGCAAAGCGTTCTCAACTGCATCCAGCGCTATGTGCGTGAGCGCGGTTTTCCGCCGTCCATCCGAGAGATCGGTGACGCCGTCGGTCTTTCCAGCCCCTCCAGCGTCGCGCACCAACTCAAGGTGCTCCAGCACAAGGGCTACCTGCACCGGGACCAGAACCGGCCGCGCGCTGTCGAACTGCGCGCCCCCGGCCGCGACACCGCGCAGAGCATCACGCCCGAGGAGCTCACCGCGGACGCGACCCGGGCCGCCTCGGTGCCGCTGATCGGTCGGATCGCCGCCGGTGGCCCGATCCTGGCCGAGGAATCGGTCGAGGACGTCCTGGCGCTACCGCGTCAGCTGGTCGGCGAGGGTCGGCTGTTCATGCTGACGGTGGTCGGCGACTCGATGACCGACGCCGCCATCACCGACGGCGACCTCGTGGTGATCCGTCAGCAGCCCACCGCCGAGAACGGCGACATCGTCGCGGCCATGTTGGACGACGAGGCCACCGTCAAGGTGCTGCGTCGCGGGGACGACGGCCACGTGTGGCTGATGCCCCGCAACGACGCCTACGAGCCCATCAACGGCGACGCCGCGACCATCCTCGGCAAGGTCGTCACGGTCATGCGCCGCGTCTGACCCCTGTCGGGGACGGCGACCGTACCGCCCCGGCCACGCCCATCAGGGCACGGCCGGGATGGTGCGGGAGGGCATGGCCGATACGCTGAGGGGCGTGTCCATTCCTGCCCACACCCCCGTCGCCCGTGGCCGCGTACGACGCCGTGGCCGCTCGGTCGCGGTGATCGCCGCCCTCACCCTGCTCGTCTCGGCCTGTGGCCCCACCGAGGAAGAGGGCCCCGAGCCGCCGGGGGTGAGCGGCGCCGAGCGCGAGCTCAGTTTCGAGGGTGGCGGGTTCACCGTCGACGGCACGTTCACCGCGCCGGAGGAGAGCGCCTCCGAGAACACGGTTCCGGGTGCGCTCATCATCTCCGGTAGCGGCCCCACCGACCGGGACGGCAACAGCGCCGGCCGCCCCGAGGCCGAGACCAACCTCAACCTGTCCCGGGTCCTCGGCGAGGCCGGAGTGGCCTCCCTTCGCTACGACAAGCTGGGCAGCGGTGACCCCGCCACCTTCGACGACGAGGTGAAGGAGGCCCTGGAGGAACCGGTCGACCCCGAGGTCTTCGACGCCCAGATGGCCGCCGCGTACGCGGAGCTGATCGAACAGCCCGAGGTGGACCCCGAGCGCACGATCGTCGTGGGCCACAGCGAGGGCGCACTGTACGCGCTACGCGCGCACGAGGTGCTCGATGGCGCCGAACCCGCCCTGGTGCTGGCCGCCCCGCCGGGGACACGCATGCTCGACGTCATCGACCGTCAGCTCTCCGAGCAGGTGCGGACCGCCGAGGCGCAGGGTGCGCTCGGTGAGGCCGAGGCCGTGCGGATGCTCTCCCACGCCCGGACGTCGCGCGCCGCCGTACGGGGCGGCCAGGAGTTGCCCGAGGGCGACACCACGGGTCTGTTCTCCCCACAGAACCGGGACTTCCTCGCCTGGATCGACGCCTTCGACCCGCCCGAACTCGCCGCCGCGTTGCCCGAACGGACCCCCGTACTGGTGCTGTGGGGCGATGAGGACGCCCAGATCACCCGAGCCGAGGTCGATCGGCTGATGGGAGGCCTGGAGGGCGCCGAGCGGGTGGACCTGGCCGGGGTCGACCATGTGCTGCGCGAGTACGACGACTCCCCCGGTGCCGCCGCGTTGGACGCCGACCGGGCGTTCTCGCCCGAGGTGGCCCCGGCGGTGCAGGAGTTCGTCGAGGGTCTGTGGTGAGACCGCTCAGTCGGTCTCGTCCGCCTCGATCTCCTCGGGGAGTTCCGCCACGATCGACCTGACCAGCCGCTCGGATTCGGCTGCGGCGGCCTCCCCGTCGACCGACCCGACGGCGTCGTAGTCGGTGGAGGCGGTGTAGCAGGATTCGAGGTAGAGGTTGGAGACTCGCACGCCGGTGCAGCCGACCTCGAAGGCGCCGATCTCCACCCAGGTCAGGGCCTCGTCCCCGAGATCGTCGACCGGTCGTGGCTCGTTGCCCGCCGCGGTGGACTCCAGGGTGTCGGCGGTGGTCTCGTCGCCGCCCTCGACCGGGGCGGCGACCAGCATGAGCGTGGCCGCGGCCGGGACGGCGGTTCCGCCTTCCCGAGGGGTGGCCCAACGGCACTGCGATCCGGTACCGAAGGTGTCCTGGGTGCTGCCGACGCTCTCCTCGATCTCCAGGTCGTGGTCGGGAACGAGCTCGGTCAGGACCTCGGTCTCGCCGATGGCGCATTCGGGGGCGGCCTCATAGGCACCGTGTTCGGCCCCGCCCCGGAGCAGGTACCAGATCAGCCATCCGGTGAGCGCGGTCGCCACCAGTACGAGCGCGACGAGGAGGACGACCGCGAAGGTCCTGCTCTGCGGCGGCGGCGCTCCGGGGTCGGTCTCGTAGGTACCGCTCACAGCGCCTCACCGATTCGACCGGCCACGTCCACGGCGGTGTCTCGGGCGTCCTCGAAGGAGACGGGGTCTCCGTCGGACTCCCCGGTGTAGGTGACCCGCACGAACAGGTTGGTGGTGTGGAAGGCGAGTTCGGCGGTGCCGGGGAGCTGTCCGCGCCAGACCTCGGCGCCGGCGGCGCCGGGGAGTTCGACGGGTTCGCCCCGGGCCGGGACCATGGCCTGGTGTGCCAGGGCCGCCGCCTCGTCGCCACTGACGGCGGGTTCGGCCGAGGCGTCGGTGAAGCGGGCCGCCAGGTCCACTCGCAGGATCGTCCGGTCACCATCGGTCGCCCCTGCGGTGCTCCACACGCAGACGGTGTTCTCCCCACCGCTCAGGGGACCTTGTTCGTCGGTCTCCAGGACGGCCTCGGGCAGTACCTCGGCGAGTGTGTCCTCGGGGACCGCGGCACACGTGGGGGCCGCCGTGTGGGTGTCTTCGCCGCCGGGCAGGTCGGGGTCGTCGGTCGCCGCCCACATGCCGCCGCCGATGGCCGTTCCTGCCACCACCACCGCGCCCACGGCGATGATCGACGCCCTCACCCACGGTCGGTGCAGGGCTCGACCATCCTTCGAAGCGCCCACCGGGCCACCGCCTCCCTATGTGTGTTGCGCCCAACGGTAGGGGGCGGTGGCCGCGGTCGCGACCACCGCCCCCGTCGGGTGTGTCAGCCGACGACGATGTTGACGAGCTTGGGTGCCCGGACGATGACCTTGCGGACCGTCTTGTCCCCGATGAAGCCCTGGGCCTTCTCCGAGTCCAGCGCCAGGCGCTCCAGTTCGGCGGGGTCGATGTCGGGGGCCACCGACAGCTTGTCGCGGACCTTGCTCTGCACCTGCACCACGCAGGTGACCGATTCCTGGACCAGCAGTTCCGGGTCGGCCTCGCGCCAGTTGCCGACGGCGACACTGCCGACGTGCCCGAGCTTCTCCCAGCCCTCCTCCGCCACGTAGGGCGCGAACAGGGACAGGGCGATGGCCGCGAACTCGGCGGCCTCGCGCACGGCCGGGTCGGCGGCGCCGGGGCCGGAGTCGATGGCCTTGCGGGCGGCCGAGACCAGCTCCATGCATCGGGCGATGGCCACGTTGAAGCGCTTGTCCTCGATCAGTGCGGTGATCTGGTCGATGGAGCGGTGGGTGGCGCGACGCAGCTCGGTGTCGCCCTTGGTGAAGTCCACGCCGGGCTCGGTGGCGGCGCCGGCCTCGTGCATGACCCGGTAGGCGCGGTTGAGGAACTTCAGCGCGGCGGTGGGCGAGACGTCGGCCCAGTCGACGTCCTCCTCCGGCGGGGAGGCGAACAGCATGGTCAGGCGGACCGCGTCGACGCCGTACGCGTCGATCTCCTGGCCCAGGTCGACCCCGTTGCCCAGCGACTTGGACATGGCCCGGCCCTGGTTGATGACCTGGCCCTGGTTGGTCAGGCGGGCGAAGGGCTCGGTGAAGTCGAGCATGCCCATGTCGTGCAGGACCTTGGTGAAGAACCGCGCGTACAGCAGGTGCAGGGTGGCGTGTTCCTTGCCGCCGATGTAGTGGTCGACGGGTCCCCACTTGTTGACCGTCTCGGTGTCGAAGGGGGCGGTGTCCAGCTGCGGGGAGCAGTAGCGCCACGGGTACCAGGACGAGTCCACGAAGGTGTCCATGGTGTCGGTGTCGCGCTCGGCGGCCCCTCCGCACGAGGGGCAGTCCACGTTGACCCAGTCCTTGGCGGCGGCCAGCGGGGAGATGCCCTTGGGCGCCAGTTCGGCGCCCTTCAGGTCCGGCAGGGTGACCGGCAGCTGCTCGTCCGGGACCGGGACCTCGCCGCAGGCGGGGCAGTGGACGATCGGGATCGGGGTGCCCCAGTAGCGCTGGCGGGACAGCAGCCAGTCGCGCAGGCGGAAGTTGACGGTGGCCCGGCCGGTGCCGCGCTCGGCCAGCACCTCGATGATGCGTTCGATGGCCTCGGTCTTGGACAGGCCGTCCAGTGGACCGGAGTCGCGCAGGACGCCCTCACCGGTGGTCGCCACGCCGGTCTCGACGGGGTCGGGTTCGCCGGTCTGGACCACGACCCGCACCGGCAGGTCGAAGGCCTTGGCGAAGTCCAGGTCACGCTGGTCGTGGGCGGGCACCGCCATGATGGCGCCGTGACCGTAGCCTGCCAGGACGTAGTCGGCGGCCCAGACGGGCATGCGCTCGCCGTTGACCGGGTTGACGGCGTAACGGCCCAGGAAAACACCGGTCTTGGGGCGCTCGGTGGTCTGGCGCTCGATGTCGGAGAGCTTGGAGATGTCGGAGCGGTAGGCCTCGAAGGCCTCACGCCGCTCGGGCGCGCACAGCTGCTCGGCCAGGTCGGCGTCGGCGGCCACCACGAAGAAGGTGGCTCCGTACAGGGTGTCGGGCCGTGTGGTGTAGACGGTGACCGGCTCCTCGCGGCCCTCGATCTCGAAGTGCACGTCGGCACCGGTGGAGCGGCCGATCCAGTTGCGCTGCATGGCCAGGACCTCGTCCGGCCAGCGGCCGTCGTCCAGCTGGTCCATGTCGTCCAGCAGCCGCTGGGCGTAGTCGGTGATCTTGAAGTACCACTGGTTCAGGGCACGGCGTTCGACGTCGGAGCCGCAGCGCTCGCACTTGCCCTGGATGACCTGTTCGTTGGCCAGCACGGTCTGGTCCTTGGGGCACCAGTTGACCAGCCCGTCCTTGCGGTAGGCCAGACCCCGGTCGAAGAACCGGGTGAACAGCCACTGGTTCCACTTGAAGTACTCGGGGTCACTGGTGTGGATGCGCCGGGACCAGTCCACGCCCACGCCGTAGCGGGCCATCGACGCGGCCTGCGTCTCGATGTTGGCGTAGGTCCACTTCTCCGGGTGGGAGTTGTTCTTGATCGCCGCGTTCTCCGCGGGCAGACCGAAGGAGTCCCAGCCGACCGGGTGCAGGACGTTGTCGCCGTGCTGGAGGCGGTAGCGGCCGATGACGTCGCCGATGGCGTAGGCCTCGGCGTGGCCCATGTGCAGGTCACCGGAGGGGTAGGCGAACATGTCCACGATGAAGGAGCGGGGACGTTCGTCGGCGGGATCCTCGTTCGCGCGGAACGGGAGTTCGGCGGCCCAGCGCGCCTGCCACTTGTCCTGGAGGGCGCGGGCGTCGTAGGTGTCGCCCGTCGTCTGGTCGCCGTCTACCGCTGTCATCGCTCAGTGTTCCCTTGGCCGTTTCCTGGTGTGTCGAATTCAGGTTAGCGGCTGGCGGGCCCCTTCGCGGACCGGTTTTCGGGCGACCGCGGTCCGGTTCGTCACGGAGCGTCGAAGGGGTATCGGTGGTTTTACGGACCCCATGCCCCTCCACACCGACCGCCCGGTTTGTTACTCTGCCGTTCAAGTGGCGCAGAACACACGTCGCAGGTCATGCCTGCCGTTCGTCGCACCTGTTCCTCAATGACATGCCGCGGGAGGCCCCCATGTTCAACCTGTCCACTCTCTTGGAGGACGGTGCTCGTTCCGTTCCGGAGAAGGAGTGTCTGGTCTTCGGCGACACGCGTCTGAACTATGCGATCACCGACATGATCGCGAACCAGGTCGCGAACCTGCTCGTGTCCCGTGGGATCGGGCCGGGGGACCGGGTGGCCCTGGCCAGCCCGAACCTGCCCTACTTCCCCTTCGTGTACTTCGGCGCGCTCAAGGCGGGCGCCGTGGTCGTCCCGTTGAACGTGCTGCTCACCCCGCGTGAGATCGCCTATCACCTGGAGGACTCCGGCGCCAAGGCCCTGTTCTCCTTCACCGGCTCGCCCGAACTCCCGCTGGGCGAGCGGTCCTTCGAAGCCTTCGGCCGGGTGGACACCTGTGAGGTCTTCATCGACATGCCTGCCGCGGCGGGCGCCACCGAGTCCGACATCGAGGGCGCCGAAACGATCTGGGCGGCCCTGAACGGTCAGCCGGGCACCTTCGAGACCGTCCAGCGCAACGGCGACGACACGGCCGTCATCATCTACACCAGCGGCACCACCGGACGCCCCAAGGGTGCCGAGCTGAGCCACACCAACCTGATGATGAACGCCGTGGTCTCCGCCGGACTGGTCAACCCCCACCCGGACGGGCGTGACGTGTCCCTGGTGGTGCTGCCACTGTTCCACATCTTCGGTCAGACGGTCATGCTCAACGCCGTCCTGTACCGGCACGGAACGATGGTGTTGCTGCCCCGTTTCGACGGCGCACAGGCCCTGGAGCTCATGCAGAAGGAGGGCGTCACCGGTTTCGCGGGCGTGCCCACCATGTACTGGGGTCTGCTCAACGCCGCCCGGTCCGCCGAGGCCGAGTACGACCTGGAGCGGATCGCGGACGACGTCGTCGACGCCGTCTCGGGTGGTTCCGCGTTGCCGGCCCAGCTCGCGGAGGACTTCACCAAGCTCTTCGGGGTGGGCATCAAGGAAGGTTACGGCTTGTCCGAGACCTCCCCCGTGGCCTCGTTCAACAACCCCGCCACCGGCGCCAAGACCGGCTCCATCGGCCGCCCGGTGTGGGGCGTGGAGATGAAGCTGATCGACCCCGAGTGGAACGAGGTCGTCAAGGAGGGCGAGGAGGACCCGGTGGGTGAGATCGCCGTCCGCGGCCATCTGATCATGAAGGGCTACCACGACCGCCCCGAGGTCAACGCCGAGGTGATCAAGGACGGCTGGTTCCGCACCGGTGACGTCGCCCGCCGTGACGACGACGGCTTCTACTTCATCATCGACCGGTCCAAGGACATGATCATCCGCGGTGGTTACAACGTGTACCCGAGGGAGGTCGAGGAGGTCCTGATGACCCACGAGGCGATCAGTCTGGCCGCCGTGGTGGGCGTCCCCCACCAGACCCACGGCGAGGAGATCAAGGCGTTCGTGATCCTCAAGGACGGTGCCGAGGCCACCGCCGAGGACCTGACCGCCTTCGCCCAGGAGAGACTGGCCGCCTACAAGTACCCGCGTCAGATCGAGTTCCGCGACGAGCTGCCGATGACCTCCACCGGCAAGATCCTCAAGCGTGAGCTGCGCGAGGGCTGATCCCGCCACGGGTTCGAGGGCCGCTCCCCTTTTCGGGGGGGGCGGCCCTCGACGCGAGCCTCCCCGGCTCTCAGCCCTTGACGGCGCCTTGGACCAACCCGGCCACCAGCCAGCGCTGGACCAGGATGAAGAACACCATCACCGGGATGGTGATGATCGTGGAGGCCGCCATGACGTGCCCCCAGTCGTTGGCGTACTGACCGAAGAACTGACGCAGCCCGACCGCGACCGTGTAGTTCTCGCTCTGGGTCATGAAGGTCATCGCCAGGACGAACTCGTTCCAGGCCACGATGAAGGAGAAGATGGCGGTGGCCACCAGGCCGGGCGCCACCAACGGGAACAGCACCTTCCAGAACATCTGCGGCCAGGAGGCGCCATCGATGTAGGCGGCCTCCTCCACTTCCTTGGGCACCGCCGCCACGAATCCGCGCATCATCCAGATCGCCAGGGGCAGTGACAGCGCCACGTAGGCGACCGCCAGACCCAGCACCGTGTTGAGCATCTGTAGGTCCCGCACCTGGATGAACAGCGGGATGACCAGGGCCTCCAGCGGCACCATCTGCACGACGAGTACCAGGACCAGCACGGCCGTGCGGAACCGGAATCGGAAGCGGCCCACGGCGACCGCCGCCAGCATCGCGAGGACGCAGGCGATGGCCACGGTGATCGCGGCGACCGTCAACGAGTTGCGCAGGTACAGGAGGAAGTTGGCCTCCACCAGGACGTACCTGAAGTTCTCGAAGGTGAAGGAGGTCGGCAGCAGCGCGCCCCCACCGGAGGTGGCGCTTTCGGAGAACGCGCTGACCAGCATGAAGTAGACCGGGAACAGGGTGAAGAACAGCAGGAGGGAGACCCCTGCCGCCTTGGCGACGACACGGCCCAGGCGCAGGGAGTTCCCCCGTTTGCGGGCGGCCCGCACCTGTGCGTCCCAGTCGGTCTCGTCCCGTCCTTCGACGGTCCGGGAGCTAGAGGTGACCAACGGACCTCCTTTGACGGCGATGGTCCCGAAGCACCCCGGTCTCGGCCGGGTAGGTACTCGCGGGACATGGCCCAGGGCGTGTTCCGTGGATGCTGCCCGTCGCGAGCGGCGCATCCAGTGGTGCCGGCACAAGGCCGAAGAATGGAGTGCCCCTACTGTGCACACCTCGCAAGCTCGGCACTGTCGCACAGCGGGGGCCCGCCTGGGTTTGGCTGTCGACTGATGAGAACGCGGTGACGGTGCCACTGGGGCGTCGCGCAGCAGGGTATGTATTCGCGGGACATGGCCTAGAATCCCCCTCGTTCCCGAGGGCGAAGACGGTGAGGAGAGGTGTATGAGCGGTTTCGCCGAGCTCTCCCCCACCGAGGTGATCGCCGCGTGGATCCCGCACGACGCCAGGTTCCGCGCGAGCGCCGTCCGGCACGCCCGACGCGACCCCGGAGGTCGTCGACTGCACACGTACGTGGACGGGCTGGTCAACCGGGGCAACGACGCCGGCAGTCCACTCGACGAGGACGCCCTGCGGACCATGGCCGCCGTCCGTGAGGACCTGGAACGGCGTTCCCTGGCCTCGGTGGACTGGCGGGTGGTGCGCGAACGCCTGATCGAGGGTCTGGGCTGAGGGCGGGGCCGGGCGAGGCGTTCCCCGATTCGATCGAGATCTCATCTCAGCTCGTCCTCCCGGAACAGCGCGCGCAGGTAGACGATGGTCACGCCCAGGAGCAGCAGGGTGAGCATGACGGCGATGGCCGAGCCCATCCCGAAGTCGTTCTGGCCGAAGGACTTCACGTAGGACCACACGCCCAGGTTGAGCATCTCGGAACCGCCGACGTCACCGCCGGGCATCAGGTAGATCTGCGCGAACACCTTGAAGTCCCAGATGGTGGACAGCACCGTCACCACCGCGAACACCGGGCGCAGCGTCGGGAACGTGACGTGCCAGAAGCGCTTCCACGCGCCGGCGCCGTCGATGCGGGCCGCCTCGTACAGCTCCTTGGGCACGGTGAGCAGCCCCGCCAGCAGGGTCACCGCCACGAACGGGAACCCGCTGTGCACGATGTTGAGGGTGACGATGGCGTAGAACCAGAACCGGTCGGCGAACCAGTTGTAGCCGCCGGGGTCTACGACGCCCATCCCCATGAGCGCTTGGGCGATCACGCCCTGGTCGACGTCGAAGATCCAGATCCACACGTAGGTGCCGCTGACCGCGGGCATGGCCCAGGCCACCATGATGCAGGAGACCACGATGATCCGTGGGAGGGGCCTCAGCGTGGACAGCAAGAGGGCGACCAGCGTACCCAGCACGACAGTGGTCACCACCGCGACCACGGCGAACGTCAGTGTGTTGACCAGTACGGTCTGCCACAGGTACGGGTCGGTCAGCAGCGTGACGTAGTTGGAGAGCCCGATGAAGTCGGACTCCCCCGAGACCAGGTTGCGCAGCTTGAAGTCCCGGAAGGACAGCCACACGATCCGTCCGATGGGCAGGAGCAGCAGGACTCCGATGACACCCAGCGGCGGTACCAGTAGGGCCCACGGCAGGAGGGCGCGCCGCCCCCTCATGCTCAGGAGCGGCGCGTGCTTGGACCGTCGTGGGGCCACGGTGGGTCTCAATTGCCCTCGTTGAGGATGTTCTCGATGGTCTCGGCGGCGGTGTCGGTCGCCTCCTCGACACTGGCGTTACCGTTCAGGATGTCCTGCTGCATCTTGACGATCACGCCCTCGGCCTCGACCTGCGACCAGGCGGGGACGGCCGGGGTGCTCTTGCCGGCCTCCAGCAGCTGGGTCGCGAACGGTTGCACGAGCGGGTCCTCGGACTCGGCGTAGCCCTCGATCTCCTCGACTCCGGCGGGGAAGAAGCCGCTCTCCTCTCCCCAGCGTTCGAAGTACTCGCCGTTGGTGAGGAGGTCGACGTACCGCCAGGCGGCCTCTTCGTTGCCGGTGCCCTCGAACACCGACAGCAGCGACCCTCCGGCGAAGGATTCGGTGTACCCGTCCTCCTGGCCGGGCAGCACGAACACGCCGAGCCTGTCCTCCAGGTCGGGGTTGTTCTCGATGATGGCCTTGGGGTTGGAGCTGTTGGAGATCGCCATGATGGCCTGCTCGTCGGAGAGCGCCTCCATGACGTCGATCTCGTTCCAGTTGACCGCGCCCGTGGTGGACAGGTCGTCCTCCAGGGCCAGGTCGGTGAAGAACTCGACCCCGGCGCGCCCTTCCGGCGAGTCGATGGTGGAGCTCCAGGTGCCGTCGGCCTCCTCCACGGCGACCTCGCCGCCACCGCCCCAGATCCACGGCATGACCGAGTACTGGGCGTCGCCGGGCACCGGGAAGGCGATCATGTCCTCCTCGGCCTCGGCGAGGTCGAGCGCGGTGTCGCGCAGTTCCTCCCAGTTGGCCGGCTCCTCGTGGCCGTGCTCCTCGAAGATGTCCTTGCGGTAGATGATCGAACGGATCGACGCGTACCAGGGCACCCCATAGGCGGCGTCGTCGGCGACGCCCATCTCGTACATCTCCTGTTGGAACCGGGAGGGGTCGTCGATGTAGCCGGACAGGTCGTGCAGGACCCCGGCGTCGGCGTACTCCGGGGTGAAGGTGGTGCCCAACTCGACGACGTCGGGCAGGGTGTCGCCGGCGATCGCGGTGGAGATCTTGTCCTGGGCGTCCTGCCAGGGCACGAACTCGACCTCGACGCCGATCCCGTTGTCCTCTTCGAAGGCCGTCCCGACCTCGTCGAAGAAGGAGGTGGCGTCGGGGTTGGTGCCCTCCATGATCCACACCTGGAGGGTGTCGGTGTCGCCACCGCCGTCACCGCCGCCGCAGGCCGTGGCTGCGAGCACCAAGGCGAGTGAGGCCGCGGGGAGGGGAAGGTACTGGTGTACTCGTCTGCGTGCCATCGGCTCGCCTCCCGCTTTCGTTCGAGGGTCCCCTGAGGGTTGGTAGGAAACCTACGTAATTAACGCCGACTTGTGAAGTAAACCGCTGCCACTTGTTTCTGAGCTGTTAGGGAGTGCCGGGGAGCAGGCCCCTCACTCGCTCAGACCGGTGACCTGACGCAGGGTGGAGACCAGTTCGGCGCGCTTGTAGACGGCGAGGCCGATGGCGGCGTTGAACGCGGCGAGCATGTGGACGTAGACCATGGGATCGCCTCTGGTGAAGCGTTCGGCGACCTCCTCCTCACCCACCGAGTGCGCCTCCCAGGCGGTGGAGACCGCGAACTCCAGCTCCGGGGGGAGCATCTCGGCGACGGTACGGGCCACCGCCTCGCGGGAGTCGGCGGGCTTCCAGACCACACCGGTGGTCTGCACCCTGCGGCTGAGGAACGCCGCGATCACCTTCAGCTCGGACAGGACACCGTCGGAGTCGTCGGTGGCCCGTGGGATCACACCGTCCAGCTCCTCCCGGTTGTGGTCCACGTACGCGCCGATCAGCGCGATCGCGGTCTCCTTGACGTGGTCCGGCAGGTCGGGGCCGGGCCCGTGGTCGAAAGCGGGTTCAAAGGAGTGGTCGTCGGCGGACACTACGGGTCCCTTCGCGGCTGCTGGTACTGGACGCTGACCATGATGCCGCCTGCTCGTACCCGCGTGGGGCAGGTGGCGGGGCGGGGGTGTCCGCGCGCCGCGAACACCCCCGGTCACCTCACCCGACCCGACCTCAGAAGTCGGGCCGAAGCGGCATGTGGGAGGCGGTACCGTCCTGCTTGACTCCCAGGATCTGGTGGAGCTGCACGACGTCGCGCTCGAACCCGAGGACGCATCCGGCCATGTACAGGCGCCAGACCCTGGCGGTGCCCACGCCGACCTCCCGAACGGCCTCGTCCCAGTTGTGCTCCAGGTTCTCGCCCCAGTGGCGCAGGGTCAGGGCGTAGTGTTCGCGCAGGTTCTCCTGATGGCGGATCTCGAACCCGTTGTCGTTCATGGCGGTCTGGATCCGGCCGGGGCCCTCCAGCTCACCGTCGGGGAACACGTAGCGGTTGATCACGCCCCCGGGCTTCATCGGCGGCAGGTCGTTGCGCGGGCGGGTGATGCAGTGGTTGAGCAACCGGCCGCCCGGTACGAGCTTGTCGTTGAGCGACGAGAAGTATGCGTCCAGGTTCCTCGACCCGATGTGCTCGGTCAGTCCGATGGAGCTGATCCGGTCGAAGCTGCCGTCGGGCACGTCCCGATAGTCCATGTGGCGGATCTCGGCGAGCCCGGTCAGGCCCTCCTGGGCGATCTTCTTCGCGCCCCACTCGGCCTGTTCCTTGGACAAGGTCACGCCGACCGCCCGGACCCCGTGCTCGCGGGCCGCGTGGCGGACCATGCCGCCCCACCCGCAGCCCACGTCGAGCAGCTCCATGCCCTTCTCCAGGCCGAGTTTGCGGGCCACCAGGTCGTACTTGCGGAACTGGGCGCTCTCCAACGCCCCATCGAACGCGCCCACCCGTTCCAGACCGCCGTCCTCCTCGTCGAAGACCGCGCAGGTGTAGGTCATCGACGGACCCAGGACCAGTTCGTAGAACTCGTTGGAGACGTCGTAGTGATGGTGGATGACCTCGGCGTCGCGCTCCTTGGAATGGCGCGGCCCGCGCCCGAGCAGGGTCCTGCGACGCATCTCCTGGGGCGGCGGGGCGACCCGGTTGACGAACTTGACCCAGCCGACGGAGCGGACGATGTCGACGAGGTCGCGGGCGGACACGTTGACGCCCTCGGCGAAGGCGAAGTCCGTCATCCGTCTGAGCGCGGTGTACATGTCACCTTCGAGTTCGAGGTGACCGGAGACGTAGGCGCGGGTCAGGCCGACGGCGTTGGGTGACTGCGCGAGGTGGTTGACGGCGACCGGAGTGCGCACGTGCAACGTCACGTCGCTGTTCGGATCGCCCGCGGTGCTTCCGTCGTAGGCGGTGAACCGAACCGGTGCGTTCGGCCCCACGACACGCTCGAAGATCTCTGCAAGTCGCATCCTGCGTCCTTCCTCCTCACGGATGCGGCCCGACCCGCGGGTCGCGTCCCGATGGTGGTGTCCAGTTGCTCAGCGATTGCGTACGCATTTGGCGTACAGGTCCAACAGCCGACCCTGCGGGTCGTAGGTGTCCTTGAGGTCGCGGTAGGCGGAGCCGTTGTACAGGGCCCAGAACTCGTCCTCGGTGTAGAAGGCGTCCGAGTAGAGGGACTTGTGCCCGCCGAGCCGCGCGACCTCCTCCTCCACCCGGCGGTTGTGGTGGGCGTACCGCTGGTCCGGCTTCATGTCGACCAACCCCCAGAACCCGAAGTTCACGTAGAGGCGGTCGTTCTCCAGCGGGTAGAGCGGCCACACGTGCTCGCCGTCGGGCGTGTCCGGGCGGCGAGGCTCACGCAGCCGCAGCGGGCACATCCACACCGGGTTCATGCCGACCTCGGTGTGGAAGAAGTCCAGGAACTCGGCGCCGTGTTCGACGCCCACCTCGATGTCCTGGATAAGCGGTTCCTGTGGGCGACGTCCCCGGTAGTGGTTGAGCAGTCGGGAGAAGTCGCTGCGCCGATCCCAGGCGACCAGTCTGCGGTAGACGTCGGAGCGTTTGAGGGATCGCGGCCACAACGGCCGCACCAACGGGTTCTGGGTGCCGAAGGCCCTGGAGCACCAGAACCAGTCGGTGTCCCAGCGCCACAGGTAGTCGTGGATGGTGAGGTAGTCGCCGGGTCCGTCGCCCGCGTAGCGCGGGATGGACCGGTAGTAGATGTCGTTGCCCGTGTAGTCACTGGTCCAGGGGGCCTGGTCGGTGAAACGGGCCAGGGTCAGGTACAACTCGTCGGGGCCGAAGGCCACCCCGTCCACGAAGTCGACCCGGTCCCCGTCGTGCTCGGCCGCCGCGCTGATCCGGGCCAGGGCGTCCATCGCCTCGGCGGCGTCGGAGAACCTCAGATGGCGCAGGTGGACGTACGGGGACACCGGTTCGAGTTCGATGCGCAGCCGCAGGCCGTACCCGAGGGTTCCGTAGGAGTTGGGGAAGCCGTGGAACAGGTCACTGTGGGCGTTGTCGCGGGTGGCGGCCACCACCTCACCGGAGCCGGTGAGGATCTCCATCTCCTGCACGGACTCGTGCGGGAGCCCGTTGCGGAACGAGGACGACTCGATGCCCAGCCCGGTGACGGCCCCACCCAGGGTGATGGTGCGCAACTGCGGTACCACCAGGGGCATGAGTCCGTGCGGCAAGGTGGCGGCGACGAGTTCCTCGTAGGTGGTCATGGCGCCGACGTCGGCCAACCGTTCTACGGGGTCGATGGAGATGACACCGGCGAACGCGGACACGTCGAGGGCCGGAGCGGAGGAGGGCTCCCTGAACCGGAAGAGGTTGGATGTGGGCTTGGCCAGGCGGACCGGGGCGTCCGCGGGCAGGGCCCGATAGTCCCTGCTCAACTTCTGGGCCGCCGCGAGGTGTTCGGCAAGGCCCGTACCGGGGCCGGCGTGGCCGAAGGCTCTGTGCTGCGGAGTCGTACCGGACTGTTCACGGGTCATACCGGCTCTCTCCTGACGATTCGCGAGGCTCAGCGTGGATCGGCCGGGCCCGGACCTTGTGCCGCGCCGGACCGGCCGACCACTCTGTTCTATCCACCGGTAACGGTTCTGTGCCACCCCATTCCGGTACGTGTCCTACCCACTCTCGGCCGCTTTCGGCCAGGTCCGTGGAACACCGCGGGGGACACCCCCGAACACCTGGAGTGATGTCGTGGTCACCACGGGGGCCGCATAGGATTCGGTTCCGTGCGCATCGCTTTCGTTGATTCCGGCATCGGCATGCTCTCCACCGCGGCCGCTCTGCACGCGGCCCGGCCCGACGCCGACCTGTACCTGTCCATGGACCCGGACCACATGCCCTGGGGGCGCCGTACCCCGGACCAGGTGATCCGGCGAGCTCTGGCAGGTGCGGACGCCGCGGCCCGGGCCGCCGCCGAGGACGGTGGCGACCTGGACGCCGTCGTGGTGCCGTGCAACACCGCTTCCGTACACGGACTGGGGGCACTGCGCGCCGAGTACGAGCCGTGTATCCCGGTGATCGGTACGGTGCCGGCGATCAAGCCCGCCGCGGCGGCGGGCACCCCCATCGCGGTGTGGTCCACCGAGGTCACCACCCGCAGCGCCTACCAGCGCGGTCTGGTGGAGAACTTCGCCAAGGGCGTGGACGTGACCCCGGTCGCCTGTGTCGGGCTGGCCGAGGCCGTGGAGTCGGCGGACTCCGATCGGATCGCCACAGCGGTGGAGTACGCGGCGAAGCTGACCCCACCCCAGGTACGCGGGGTGGTGCTGGGATGCACCCACTACGACCTGGTGGGGTCGCGGATCTCCGAGGCGCTGGGGCACCGCGCCGAACTGTTCACCGCCGCGGAGGCGGTGGCCGCCCAGACTCTGCGCCGAATCGGCGCGACGGAGCGCCCGGTCGGAACCCCGGGCCGGGTGCGGGTGTTGGCCGGCGGCCGCCCGGCCCCGTTCCCCACGGCGGCGCTGACCTACCCGGCGGGCAGGGCCCTGTCCCTCCCCTTTTCGCGTCTTCGCTAGCGCTTCGTCCCACCCCTCGCCCACCACCCCAACGGAGCGCTGACGCACACGAGCACAGAGCGAGCTCGTTCCTCGCTCGCGGCTCGACTCCTCCCGCACCGTGTCGGAACGAACCCGGGCTCCGCGGCGCTGGAACGGGCGGCCCCGCTCGTTCAGCGGGGTTCGTATCCGCCCGCGGCCTGGGCCATGCGACGATCCCCCTCGGGCACGCGGTAGGCCCCCTCCACCAGGGTGGGATCGGAGCCGGGCACGGGGGCGCCCGGGTCCGAGGGCGCGCCCTGACCCACCGGTTCGTTCCGTACCACGAGGCTTCCCTGGTTCACCGGGACGTTGGGGTTCGCCGGAACGCTGTGGGGTCCGGCCGGTACACGCCCGGGTCCACCCTCGGTGCCGGACGCCCGATGTGCGCCCCGCGTGGAAGCCGCCGGGGCGGGCCCCACGGGTGCCACCGTCGGCGAGGCCGAGGACACCCGTTCGCCTTGGCCCGACAGGGCACCCGCGGCCAGGGTACGGACCAGGTCGCGCACCCCACCGGTGTCGTTGTCGTGCAGCAGGGTCTCCAACAACGACAGTGCCGCGCGCTGGTCACCGGGCTGTTCGCGCACGTGCCGCCACTGCGGTTCGGTGGCCGCGTCGGAGAGCATGAGTGTGCGCCCCACCTGACCCAGCGCGCTCAACAGCGCGGAGTCGTGCGGCAGCGCGGTCAACGCCACGTTGACCTGCTCGGCCTGCTCCTCGGGGTCGACGTCCTCCGCGGGCTGGGCACGCAGGAACTCCAGGATGTTCGGGGCCGGAGCCAGCGGCCGGACCGGGTTCATTCCGCGCACCATCGCGCGCGCCTCCGCCAGGTCACCGCCGATCTCCTCGGTCGCGCCGAGTTCACCGATGAGACGCTCGGCCCGCAGCGCCGAGCATTCGGCGACCCAGTGAGCGCCTCGTCCCCCGGCCAGGCGGGTGGCGGTCAGCGCCATCTCCGCGCCGCGACGCGGCGCCCCCACCCGTTCGAAGTAGCGTGACCAGGTGGTCACCCGTACACCCAGCCGCCAGTCGTTGCGCACGCTCCCCTGGCAGACCAGGTTCTCCACGGCCTCGGCCCAGGCCGAGCGCAGGTTCGGGCAGGCCTCGGCCTCGTCCACGGTCGGCAGCAGGGCGATGGCCTTGCGGGCATCGCACAGGCCCAAGCGGGCCAGCCAGGACAGCAGCCTGGCTCGTTCGAAACGGATGGTGCGCAGCAGCGCGGGCCGGCGCGGGTTGGCGGCACCGCGCTCCCCGCCCAGTTCGAGTTCGGCCTCCAACCGGTCCAGGGCGTCCAGGGCGTCGGTGTGCTTGTCCTGGTGCCGCAACGCCCTGACCAGAGCGAACACCCCGTCGGCTCCGAGCAGGGCCGGTCCGGTGGCGGTGTGTTCGTAGCGGCGCAGTTCCGCCTCGGCGCGGTCGGCCTGTTCCTCATCGATGAGCAGGTGCACCCGGGCCAGGGTGAACGCCGGCCAGGCCGGGGTGTCCTCCCAACCGGAGAGGCTGCGGGAGGAGAGCAGTTCACGCCGGATCCGCGTGGTCCCCCTGGAATCGATGTTGGCGTGACAGCGCACCAACGAGGCCAACGCCGAGACCGGCATCGGTCCGTGTTCGTGCGGGCCGGGTTCGTCCTCGACGACGGCCCGGGCCTGGTCGAGCGCGCGACGCCCCTCTCCCAGCGCCCCCACCCGCACCGCCAACGGCCAGTGCGCCAGGAAGAACAACGTCGGTGGCCCGAACACCCCCGGTACCGCGGCCTCCCGGTTCCCCGCCTCGGCGACCAGACGTCTTGCGACGCGCATCGCCGACCGGGCCGAAGCCTCCACCTTGACGGCGTCTCCCGCCTCGGTGAGCTGTGGCAATCGGATCACCGCCTCGGCCAGGTCGTCCCGTCCCGCGGCGCGTAGTCGGCGTGCTGTCTCCCCCGCCCACTTCCACATCGGCATGTCTCTTCTCCCCCTGACTGAGCCGTGTGCCAACAGAACGTAGCAGCGCGGTGACCGAGCTGTCCGGAAAACGCTTGAAACCGGTGCAGCCTGGGCACTCCCGGGCCGATTCGTTCGTTGTTCCGGTGGTTAGAATCGCTGCCGAGCCGGCGACGAGACGCGGGACCGCGAACACGCACTAAGGGGACATGGCGCCGATGGGATGGCGAGACCGCTTCGGACTTCGTAAGGCCAACCGCAAGGGAAAGACCCGCTTCGACCGGACCTCGGAGGACTCGGATATCAAGGCGTTGGTCGAGTTCGCCAAGAGCAGGGTCGGGGTGGAGTTCTTCGTCGAGCCCGAGACCTTCGCGACCCGGACCACCGCGGTCGCCGTCGCCACCGACGGTGAGTGGATCCGGCGTCGCTGCGGCTCCCCCGACGTGATCCGCAAGGTCGCAAAGAGGCTGGCCACCCCCGCCTATGACGTGCAGATCGTCGGCTACCCCCAGCGAATGCGGGACTGGACCGCGCGCAACAAGAACCGACCGTCCCTGGACGACTGAGTCCGCGCGGGCCGGACGACCGAAGGTGAATCCGGACACCCCGAAGTCCGTCGGAGCCCACACGAAACCCCTCGTCCGGTCATTTTGGGCATTGATGACGACTCCTTGCCGCGACTTCCTCCCCGAACGGGTTCCCTAACGGCCTCCATTCGTCGCATACTCACCTGGGAGGGGGGACTCTGATGAAGCAGGATCTCACTGCCTTGTGTTGCGAATGCGGCATGGTTCGGGATGTGAGCGAGTACCGGAGCGTTGGTGAGGCGCAGTCCGCCTACGGGCTGGCCCGCTGCGTGGTCTGGCGCAAGTGCCGTTCGTGCGGCTACCGCACCTACCACGCCTACCTGCGTCCCGACGAGGACCGCGACGAGCTGGAGGACGCCCTACGGCTCG
Organism: Nocardiopsis listeri NBRC 13360; assembly: GCF_001570765.1. GTDB lineage: Bacteria > Actinomycetota > Actinomycetes > Streptosporangiales > Streptosporangiaceae > Nocardiopsis > Nocardiopsis listeri. The sequence goes on from NZ_BCSH01000033.1 coordinate 72,820, forward strand.
ACGGGGCACTGGCCGCGGAGGCCCTCGACGAGGAGGTCGAGCAGCTCCGGTTGTGCGGGGTGCAGATCGGGCACGCCACGGTCCCGGCCATCTGGGACGGCCAGTCCGTGGGCATGGTGACCCAACGTCTCACCGACCACGCCTACTCGATCGTCTTGGACCCAGAGGCCTCCGTGGTCTCCCGGCTCAAGCTCATCGACATGATGTGGAACGAGCTCTTGGTCGGCGAGCACGACGACCGTTGGCACATCCATGAGCCACAGGACGACTCCCCCGGCTACGCGGTCCGGTTGTTCGGTTACCGCACACGCGGCTGAGCCAATCGTGAGGATGATGGCCGGGCGCCGAAGGTGCCCGGCCTCCTTCGTGTCCGGATGCCCCGGAAGGCCTCAGGCGGCGGGCTCGGTCTCCACGGCGTCGGCCTTCTCCGCCAGGCGCCGCAACGCCGCCCGGGCCACCTCCGGATCGGCGGTGCCCCAGTACGGCGGCAGGGAGGAGCGCAGGAATCCGCCATAGCCCGCCGTGGCCAGACGTGGGTCCAGCACGGCGATCACCCCCCGGTCGTCGGTGGAACGCAGCAGTCGCCCGGTGCCCTGGGCCAACAGCAACGCGGCGTGGGTGGCCGACACCGCCAGGAACCCGTTGCCGCCGTGCGCGGAGATGGCGCGCTGGCGGGCCGAGGCCAGTGGGTCGTCGGGGCGGGGGAAGGGGATCCGGTCCACGATGACCAACTGCAGCGCGGGGCCGGGGACGTCGACGCCCTGCCAGAGAGACAGGGTGCCGAACAGGCAGGAGCGTTCGTCCTCGCTGAAGCGGCGCACCAGTTGTCCGGTGGAGTCCTCGCCCTGGCACAGGATGGTCTGGTCCAGGCGTTCGCGAAGTTCGTCGGTGGCCTGTTGGGCGGCGCGCATGGACGAGAACAGACCCAGGGCACGCCCGTCGGAGGCCTCGATGAGCCCGGCGATCTCGTCCAGGTACTCCTTGGAGAGCCCGTCGCGTCCGGGCTTGGGCAGGTGTCGGGCGACGTAGAGGATGCCGCTGCGGGCGTGCTCGAAGGGTGAGCCGACGTCGAGGGCGCGCCAGCGTGGCTCGCCGGCGGCGCGGTGCGGACCCTCACCCTCGGGGTCCTGCGCCGCACCGCTCTCGTCCACACCTGGTTCGACGTCCTCGGTGTCCTCGTCGGTGTCCTCGCCGGCGATCGCGGTGTCCCGACCGGTGCGCGGGGCAGGGTCGACCGGTGGAACCGGGGCCGGAGTCCGTCCGGCCGCGAGGTCGGCGGCTTCCTGTGCCACCTCGCGGCCCAGCCCCCATTGGCGTGCCAGGGCGGTGAAGTCCCCGCCCAGGGTGAGCGTGGCGGAGGTGAGCACGACGGTGCGGTCGCCGAAGAGCTTCTCTCGCAGTAGTCCGCCCACCCCGAGCGGAGCGACGCTGAGCGATGGCGGTTTGGCGGGCGCCTTGGTCAGCCAGACCACCTCGGTGCGGTCGCGCAGAGCCGGTTCGTAGGACTCCAGGATCCGCTCCGCCGCCTCGCGCACCTCCCCCAGGGCGGCCAGGGCCAGTTTGCGTTCGGAGGCCGCTTCGGGTTCGAGTTCGCCCGGGTTGGGGCCGATCGCGGTGACGCAGGCGGCCGAAGCGTCGCGGACGGCGGCGACCGCGCCGGCCAGTCCGTCGTCGATGTGGTCGAGACGACCCTCGCCGACCTCGGTGAACATCAGGGCCAGGCCGTCCCCGCACTCGGCGAGCCGTTCGGAGATACCCGGCTCGACCAGGCGGGCCGCGCGCTTGGCCGCGATGGACACGGCCCGCTCACCGAGCACACCGGTGGCCACCGAGGTGGCGCGGTCGACGAGTTCGTGGGCCTCGTCGATCATGATCGTGTCGTGCTCGGGCATCAGGTGGTAGCCCTGCGCCATGTCGATGGAGAGCATGGCGTGGTTGGTGACCACCACGTCGACGCCGGTGGTGGCCTCGCGGGCGAACTCGGCGAAGCACTCCTGGCCGAAGGCGCACACCCGTGCGCCCATGCACTCGTTGCCGCCCACGGACACCTGGCGCCAGGCCAGGTCGCCGACGCCGGGAACGATCTCGTCGCGGTCACCGGTGACGGTGTCCTCGGCCCACTCGTGCAGGCGCGCCACCTGACGGCCCACCGACGACAGTTGCCTGGGGTCGAAGAGCTCGGCTCCCTCGGAGTCCTCGTCCGCTCCGCTCTGGAGGCGGTGCCGGCACAGGTAGTTGCGGCGGCCCTTGAGCACCGCGAACGTGGGTTCGCGTGGTAGCAGTGGAGAGAGCGCGACGGCCAGTCGTGGCAGGTCCCGGTCGATGAGCTGGTTCTGCAGCGCGATGGTGGCCGTGGAGATGACCACGGGCTTCTTTGTCGCCATCGCGCGTCTGACGGCGGGCACCAGGTACGCCAAGGACTTACCGGTGCCGGTGCCGGCCTGGACCACCAGGTGTTCGCGTTCTTCGACGGCCGTGGCCACTGCCTCGGCCATGGTCTGTTGTCCCTCTCGGCTGCTGCCGCCCAAGGCCTTGACGGCCGCGTCGAGCAGGGTGGGAACGTCGGGGAGATCTGCCACGCGTCGACATTACCCGGCCGGGACGACGGTTTCGGCGTTGTCCACAAGACCGGCGCCGGTGCCGACCCCGGGTGGTCCACGTCGGACGCCCCGGGGTGGCGTGGACGGTTCAGCCCAGGGAGCGCAGAACCTCGGCCAACTTGTCCATGGACTCCTCCATTCCGGACTCCATGCCGGAGGCGAGCATCCCGTCGCGGTCCTCGACCGACTGGTACAGGGCCACTGCCCGGTACTTCGTGCGTCCGTCCACCTCGGTCAGGGTGAGCGTCTCCAGGGAGACGTGGCCGGGCACGCCCTCGAACTCGAAGGTGCGCACGAGGCGCTCGGGCTCCTGGACGTCGTGGTGCACGCCGCGGAAGGCGTAGACCGCGCCGTCGGGCGTCTTCTCGCTGATCCGCCACGGGGTGCCGGTGCGCACTTCGGTCGGGTCGACCTCGGTGGTGGTGGCGTCCAGGCCGAACCAGCGGCAGACGAGTTCGGGTTCGGTGACCGCGCGCCAGACCAGCTCGCGGGGTGCGTCGAAGGTGCGGGTGATGAGGATGTCCTGACGTCCCGGTTCGGCGACGACCTCGAGGTCACTCATGGTTGCTCTCTCCCTCGATCCTGCGTAGTTCCTCGTCGAGGCGGGTGAAGCGTTCCTCCCACCGGTCCCGGTAACGGTCGACCCAGCGGTCGACCTCCACCAGGGGCGCGGGTTCCAGTCGGCAGGGACGCCACTGGGCGTCACGCCCGCGGGTGATGAGTCCGGCCCTCTCCAGGACCTTCAGGTGCTTGGAGACCGCCTGGAGACTCATGTCGAACGGTTCCGCCAGTTCGTTGACGGTGGCCTCGCCTCCGGCCAGGCGGGCGAGGATCTCCCGACGGGTCGGGTCCGCCAGAGCGGCGAACGTGAGACTGAGCGGATCGTCCGCCATACCCTTATTCAACCTCTCCGTTGATCAACCACTAGGTTGATTATGCGCCGAAGCCGTGCCCGCGGTCAAGGGGAACCGCGATCTCGTCTCCAGGTCAGCCGTGGCGGACGCCGCGAGGGTCGCTCACCGCGGTGTCCACACCGGCGTCCGCCAGTTCGTCCAGTTCGGCGGCGAAGAGCGTGCGTGCGGCGTCGCTGAACCCGGAGACCCTCTCCAACTCGACCGTCACCGTTCGCACTCGCGAGTCGTCGATCACCTCGGCCAACCGCGACACCACCTGTTCGGCGGCGAGGAAGTCGATCTCCCCGCACAGGCGCACGTCGAGCGTGCCACCCGAGCGACTCACGCTGTGCACCGGGGAGGGCGGTTCCGAGGGCGTCTGAAGCATGTGCAGGTCGTAGTCGTCGGAGAGCCGTTCGAGGGCCGCCACCCCACGCACGCTGTTGCCCGCGTCGTCCAGGGGCGGGCTGAACACACCGACCCCGAACGCGCCCGGCGCGGACGCCAGGATGCCTCCGCTCACCCCGCTCTTGGCCGGGATGCCCACGCGCAGCCCCCACTCCCCCGCCCGGTCGTACATGCCACAGCTCGACATGATCGACAGGGCGTGCCGCGCCGTGCGCTGGGACACCACCCGTTCCCCGGTGAGGGGGTTGACCCCGCCCACGGCCAAGGTCACGGCCATGACGGCCAGGTCCATCACCGTCACGCTCAACGAGCATTGGCGGAAGTAGTCCTGTACAGCCTCCTCCACCGGGCCGACCAGCACTCCCCCGGACAGGCTGAGGTAGCCCAGGGCACGGTTGCGATGCCCCGTCTCCGACTCGGATCGGTGCACCTGCTCGTCCACCCTCAGCTCCCGCCCGGCGAAGGCCGACAGCGCCGACCGGATGTGCTCGAAGCGCGTGTCCTGTTCCCCGGTGCCCACCAGGGAGGTCGTCACGATCGCGCCCGCGTTGATCATCGGGTTCTCCGGGCGACCCCGCTCGTCGAGGCTGATGGCGTTGAACGGCTCGCCGCTGGGTTCGGCTCCCACGTGTTCGTGCACGTCGTCCAGACCGCGTTCCTCCACGGCCAACGCGTAGACGAACGGCTTGGAGATCGACTGCATGGTGAAGAGTCGTTCCGACTCGCCCACCGCGTAGACACGACCGTGCGGGCTGACCGCGGCGATCCCGAAGGTGTGGGGGTCGGCGTGGGCGAGTTCGGGGATGTAGTCGGCCACCTGGCCGTCGGACATGCCCGTGACCTCGGCCTGGATCTTCTCCAGGACTCCCATGACGGGGCTGTCGTCCTCCATGGCCCGGTGGGCTTGGGCATTGCGGGAGTGTCCGTTCACGGGGTGATCCATACGGCCAGTCTAGGAAGGTCCGCGACTCGTTCCCGTGCCGACCGGGCCCCGGGTCGTCGTTCGACGACCCGGCCGGTGACGACGACCCGTGTTCGGTTCTTGCGGGCACGGTGCGAGGGGTCGTGTTCACCGATCCTCAACGGTCTACCCTGACCGCGTGAGCGAGCGAGTGGACCGAGTCGAACGTCGGATCGAGGCTTCCCGACCAGAGGTGTACCGGGCCCTGGTGGACCCGGAGAGCCTCGTGGAGTGGTTGCCGCCCGAGGGCATGGCGGGCCGCTTCGAGCGCTTCGACGCATCCGGGTACCGGATGGTGTTGACCTACCGCGAACCCGGGCACGGCAAGTCCTCACAGGAGACCGACGTGGTCGAGACGGAGTTCGTGGAGCGGATGCCGGGCGAGCGCGTCGTCCAGCGGATCGTGTTCGACGCCCCGGACCCGGCCTTCGCGGGCACCATGACGATGACCTGGCTGCTGACCGACACGGACGGGGGCACGCTGGTGGTCGTCGAGGCACGCAGCGTCCCGCCGGGCGTCTCCCCGGACGACCACGAGACCGGTTTGGCGTCGTCCCTGGCCGGCCTGGCCGCCCACGTCACCGGTCGACACCGACGAGGACCACGTCCCTTGTCCTGTTCGGCATGCTCCACGGATTCCGTCCCGGCGGCGTTCCACTTCACCATCGGTCACTCCGGGTCGGCCGGTGACCAGAACGTAGGAGAGCCGAACCCCCTGAAGGGCAGAGGAAACGACGAAGGCGACCCTGCGAGCGCGTGGACGCGTTCACCTGGTCGCCTTGAGTCTCGTGGAGCTATGGGGATTCGAACCCCAGACCTCCTCCATGCCATGGAGGCGCGCTACCAACTGCGCCATAGCCCCGTGAAGCCGTGCTTTTGATCCTAGCGGATGCGCGGGAGTGGGTCGGACGTGTTCCAGCGCACGTCCGCGTGACCGAGGCGGTGGGACCGTCCCGACACATCCTCGCCCGCTCCGACCGGGACCCGGCCGACACGGGGGTTCTATCCTGGCCGAGAGAGGTGATGTCATGCCCGAGAACCCCCAGGCGAGAGCGCTGCTGCGGTGGGAGGAGCACGGAGCGCCTTGGCGCGTGGCCGAGCGGACCCCCACCAGCGTCACCGTGTCCTTGTTGACCTGTGACGACGGCACCGAGATGGATCGGCTGGTCTCTTCGGACCCCGAGTTCCTCGCCCTGGTCGCCCGTCTGTTGGATGACCCCGAGTCAGGTTCCGTCTGAGCCCGCCCGGGCGCGAACGAGTGCCGCACGTGCTCTACCACCCTGGTTTCACCCGGAGCGGCGACCTGACTCCCTGGCGCCTCCCCTACGCGTGGCGCTCAGGGCGGTGGCGCTGCTCGCGGCCCGTCCGGTGGAAAAGGCCATCGCACCGATCCACGGTTTCGTCGACAGCCCACCACCTCGGCCCCTGACCGCGATCGATCGGAACCGGCGGCTGCCGCTGGACCTGCCCACTCTCGACCCATACGACGCGACCCGGCGAGGCGGACGAAGCCCCCGAACAAGATCATTCCGGAGCGAGGGGGCCTGGGGGCGTCTCCCAGAAGAAACGAAGAGACGACCCGGCAAGGCGGCCGAAGGCCACCGAGCAAGGTCGTCTCGGAGTCGCGTGGAGCTATGGGGATTCGAACCCCAGACCTCCTCCATGCCATGGAGGCGCGCTACCAACTGCGCCATAGCCCCTGGTCTGCCGGACGGTTGCCCCGCTCGGCATGTGAATACTGTACCGGATTCCAAGGGTGGGTCGAACCGAGGTCGAACGTTGGCCGACCTTCTGGTGACGCTCCGGGTGGGTTAGTCCGTTGTGGGGGCGAATATCCTGGGGACGTGCCCGATTCCAAGCTTGAAATCCAGATGCTCCATGATCGCCTGTTGGTCAAGGCGATCCCGGACAAGAGTGAGCGGCGCAGCAGCGCGGGTCTGGTCATTCCGGACACGGTGAAGTTGGCGACGCGGCTGGCCTGGGGCGAGGTCCGTGGCGCCGGGACCAGTGCCCGGTACGTGAAGACCGGTGATCGTGTGCTCTTCGATCCGGAGGAGCAGGGCGAGGTCGAGTTGAACGGTGAGCGGTACGTGATCCTGCGAGAGCGGGACGTGCACGCGATCGCTAACGAGGCCCCCGAACGGGGCACCGGTCTGTACCTCTAGTCGTCGTTTCGGGGCCGGGGTCCATGTGGTGGACCTCGGCCCCTTCGTCATGCCCGGGGTTCACGACCGATCGCCTTGACCAGGGACATCAGGCACATGTTGTGCGCCTCGAAGACGGGCACCTTGGCGACGTCGGTGTAGGTCCAACCGGCGTAGAGGGCGGCCCACAGGAGTTGCTGGGCCCACAGGGGCGTGACGCGCGGGTCGATGGTGCCGTCCTCGTGGCCGCGTTCGATGAGCTCGTAGAGCGCGAGGTCGCTGGGGCCGCACTGCTCCTCGTCGAGCCCATCGGGCATCTCCTCGCCGCCCATGGAGAGCATGATGACCTTGACCAGCCCGAAGTACTCGGAGACCAGACGGGAGAAGGCTTCGAGCGCGGTGCCTTCGGTGGTGCGGGCGCGCGCGGTGGCCTCGTCGGCGAGTTCGTTGGCGTAGCCCTCCAAGGCCACGACGAGGTCGGCGCGTTCGGGGAAGTAGCGCTGCAGGGTGCTGCGGGCGACACCTGCCCGGCCGGCCACCTGTGACAGCGGGGCGGCCCGATTCTCCGTCAGGACGTCGACGGCGGCATCCAGGATCACGCGGCGGGTGCGTGCGCGAGTCCTTGTCTCTTCCTCTGCGGGAGCGCTCTTCACCATGTCTTCATTCTAGAGGGATCGGTACTTGGTTGACGATAATCGGTCACTCATGACCTAATTCAGTCCATGAATGATCCTTCCTCGGTGCCCGATTCCCGATCCTCGCCCTCCCATGAACCACGTTTCGCCCAGCTTCGGGTGCTCTGGTCCTTCGTCCGACCGCACCGGCGCAAACTCCTGCTCGGCCTCGTGCTGGCCCTGCTGGGTTCGGCCCTGGAACTGGCCAATCCGATGGTGATCAAGCTGGTCCTGGACACGGTGTCCGACGCCGGCAGCCTGGCGATGCCCGTGACGATCCTGTTGTGCCTGTTCGTCAGCGGCATGGTGTTCGGGTTGTGGCACTGGATCGTGCTGGGCACGGTCGCGGAGAAGGTGGTTCTGGACGCGCGCACGTCCCTGGTGCGCCGCTACTTCAGGGCGGCCATGCAACCGCTGTCCAAGCGCCCCTCCGGCGAACTCGTCACCCGGGCCACCTCCGACACCGTCCTGCTGCGCGAAGCCGCTTCCAGCAGCGTGATCAGCCTGGTCAACGGTGGCGTGCTGCTGGTCGGCACACTCATCATGATGGGTGTGCTGGACCTGGTACTGCTCGCGGTGACCGCGTCCGCGGTGGCCATCGTGACGGTCCTGTTCCTCACCCTGATGCCCGCCCTGGCCAAGGCGCAGGAGAGGGCTCAGAACTCGCTCGGTCTGATGGGCGGGGTCCTCGACGGGTCGCTGCGGGCGATCCGCACCGTCAAGGTGAGCCGCGCCGAGGAGCGTCTGGGCGACCAGATCCTGGGCCACGCCCAGGACGCCGCCGCGTACGGCATCCGGTCGGTGCGCCGGGAGGCCGTGGCGTGGACGATCGCCTTCGGTGGGATCCAGCTGTCGATCATCGCGATCCTCGGTCTGGGCGCGCTCCGGGTGGCCTCCGGGGAGATCGCCGTCTCCACCCTGGTGGCGTTCCTGCTCTACGCGTTCACCCTGATGACCCCGGTCATGGAGCTCTCCCAGAGCGTCACCACGTTGCAGTCGGGCATCGCCGCGGCCAAGCGCATCCGCGAGGTGGAGGCCCTCCCCCTCGAACCCACCGCCGAGCGCCCCCTCGCCCGATCCGCCGAGAACGGCCACGGGAGCCCGTTGTTGGAGCTGCGCGGGGTCACCGCCCGCTACGCCCCGGGGGCCGAGGCCGCCTTGGAGGAGGTCGACATCACCGTCCCCCGCCACGGGCACACCGCCATCGTCGGCCCGTCCGGCGCGGGCAAGACCACGGTGCTGTCGTTGTTGCTCCGCTTCCTCGAACCGGAGCACGGCGAGCTGCTGTTGGAGGGCAGACCGTACCGTGAGCTCTCCCCGCGACAGGTCCGGGCACGCTTCGCCTACGTGGAGCAGGACACCCCGGTGGTGCCGGGCACCATCCGTGACAACCTGCTGTTCACCCGCCCCGAGGTCGGTGAGGACGAACTGCGCCGGGTCCTCGACGAGGTGCGGTTGGCCGACAAGGTCGCCTCGCTGGAGCAGGGCCTGGACACCCCGTTGGACTCCAACTCGTTCTCCGGTGGTCAGCGCCAGCGCGTCGCCCTGGCCCGGGCTCTGTTGGGGTCCCCGGACGTGCTGCTGCTGGACGAGGCGACCTCGCAAGTGGACGCGATCACCGAGGCCGCCATCACCGAGAGCGTCCGCCGTCAGGCCGACCGCGGAGCCGTGGTGACCATCGCGCACCGCCTGTCCACGGTCATCCGCGCCGACCGCATCCTGCTTCTGGAGGACGGCCGGATCCGTGCCCAGGGCACCCACCGGGAGCTGCTGGAGCGGGACGCCCTGTACCGGGAGCTGGTCGCGGCCCTGCACATCGCCCAGATCGAGGAAGGGGGACTCGATCGGTCCGGTCACGGCGACGAGGTGGCCGCCGAGGCCGCCCCGAGCTGAATCACCGTGCCGTGCCTCCGCGGACTCACGGCATCCGGGTCGTGACGGCGATCCGGTTCACCATCCGGGACGCGGCCACGATTCGGCGGGTGGGGCCTCGGCGGGCGCGGTCGTAGCGGGCCAGCGCCCGCCCGAGCGAGGGTTCCTCCGCCAGGGCCCGGCTCAAGGTCGCCGCGTCGATGAGGGACTCGCAGGCGCCCCGGCCGAGGTTGGGCGCCATGGCGTGGGCGGCGTCGCCGATGAGCGCGTGGCGTCCCTTCGCGTAGCGGCCGAACGCCGGCAGGTCGTACAGGGTTCTTCGATCCACACCGTGGGTCCGTGCCCCGGAGACGATCCGCGCGACGTCGGGGTACCAACCGGCGTACTCACGGCGCAGGACGGCGGCGTGGACGTCCGGGTCGCGCGAGGCGAGTTCGGTCTCCGTGAGCAGGCGCCGGTCCAGGGCCGCGTACCAGTTGGTGGTGTGGGCGTCGAGCGGGGTGATGCCGAAGATGCGGCGTCCGCCCCAGACCTCGGTCACCCGACCCACCCCTCCGGGCAGCGTTCCCCGGTAGGCGACGGATCCGAGCGGGCGCGGCGGGCTCGCTCGGGAGAAGGCGGTGTCTCGAACGAGGCTGTGGATTCCGTCCGCGCCGATCACCAGGTCGTGGTCGCGGCCGGGGGCGAGGTCCGCGACGGTCACGGGGGTGTTCCACCGCACGGTTCCGTCGGGGAGCGCCCTCACCAGCAGGTCGAGCAGGGCGGATCGGGACACCAGGTGGCCACCGCGGCCTTCGGCGCCGAGCAGCACGCGGCCGTCTGGGCGGCGCAGCCTCAGCGTGGACCGGTACTCGGCACGGGCACGAGCCTCCTCGCCCAGGCCGAGCCGGTCCAGGGCGGCCATGGCGCCCGGCCACACACCGAGGGCGCCACCGATGTCGGGCGGACCGGAGAGTCTCTCGCGTACCTGCACCTCCCAGCCACCGTCGAGCAGTCCGCGGGCGACCGCGAGTCCGGCGATCCCCCCACCCACCACCAGTGCCGTTGCGCGCATCGATGTCACCCCGTCCGCTCGCGTCCCGCAGGTACTACGATCGTAGTACCCCTAACTACGAATGTAGTATGCCGCCATGTCCCGGACAAGAGCCCGTGCCCTCGACGCCGCCATCGAACTGTTGGGCACCCGAGGTCTGCACGCCCTCACCCACGGCAAGGTGGACGTCGAGGCCGGCCTGCCCAAGGGTTCGACCTCCAACCACTTCCGCACCCGAGACGCCCTCGTACGCGGGGTCGTGGAACGTCTGGAGGAACTCGACCGCCGGGACTGGGCCGATCTGAACGGCCTGGAGGTGAGCACCATCGAAGGTCTGGTGGACACCCTGGCACTGTTCGTCTCGGAGATGACCACCACACATCGGAGGCGGACCGTGGCCCGCTACACCCTGTCGATGGAGGCCACGCACAACCTGGAGGTGCGCGCCTCCCTCAATCGCGGGCACGACCTGCTCCGGACCTGGGTCATCGAGATCCTCACCGGTCTGGGGACCGCCACGCCGCGCACCGCCGCACGGACCCTGCTGGCCTACGCCGACGGGCTCATCATGCACGCACTGCTGCGGCCCGAGGCGGTGGAGCCGCGCGAGCAGCTCCTGCGCGTGACCCGCGCCTGCCTGGCCCCCTGACCCCTGACTCCGCAAACGACGGTGCCCCGGTGGGTCCGCACAGGACCTCCGGGACACCGGCTCACTCGAACGGACCAGACCTCAGCCCTTCACCGCCCCCGAGGTCAGCCCCGCCACGATCCTGCGTTGCAGGACGAGCGCGAAGATGATGAGCGGGACGGACACCAGCACCGAGGCGGCCATGATCTGACCGATCGGGTTCTCGTAGCCGACCCTCTCGAAGGTGCCCACGAAGACCGGGACGGTCTGCACGTTCAGGTCGCGCGGGGCGAACGAGAAGGCGAGCAGGAACTCGTTGGTGGCGTAGACGAACGTGAGGATCGAGGCCGCCCCCACGCCCGGCGCGGCCAGTGGCGCCACCACCCTCAGGAACGCCTGGAACGGCGTGGCCCCATCGACCTTGGCCGACTCCTCGATCTCCTTGGGGATGCCCGCGAAGAACGTCGTCAGGATGAAGATGGCCAGCGGCAGGGTCAACGCCACGTACGGGATGATCATGCCCGCGTAGGAGTTGAGCAGGTTGATCCCGGTCCACTCGTTGAGTTGCAGGTACATCTGGTACAGCGGGTTGACCAGGGCGACCGGCGGGAACAGGGTCGCCACCAGCGTGGCCGCCAGCAGCGCGAACTTGCCGGCCAGCGGCAGTCGGGCCAGCGCGTACCCGGCGAGCGAGGCCACCGGGATGCAGATCAGCGTGGTCACCGCCGCCACGATCAGCGAGTTGCGCAGCGGGAACAGGAATCCCTGGTCCACGACCTCCTGGTAGTTGCCCAGGCTGAACGGTCCACTGAGGATGTTCGGGTCGGTCAACGCCACCGATCCCGTGCGCAGACTGGTCATCCCCATCCATAGGAACGGGAACAGGCACCAGGTCAGCACCACCAACAGTCCCAGCAGCTTGAGTGCTCCGGAGACCGCCGGCGGGGTTCCTCGTTCGGAACGGTGGACCGCGCGGGTCGCCCCCTGGCTCTGTGCGACGCTCATCGCTTCTCCTTCCGCCCCACGTCACCGACCATGTGGCGGCCCATCCGACCGATGAAGGCCAGGCCGACGAGCATGACGATGACGAACGTGACCGTGGACAGCGCGTTGGCGTAGCCCGGTTGTGGTTCGGCGACCAGGAACCGCTGCGCGTACACCGACAGGGTCGCCAGCGAGTTCGAGTACCCGGAGAACACGTACGCGAAGTCGAACATGCGCAGTGCGTCCACGGTGCGGAACAGCAGCGCCACCACGATCGCCGGTCGCAGCAGTGGCAGCGTGATGGTCCAGAACCGCTGGAACACGTTGGCGCCGTCCATCTTGGCGGCCTCGTAGTAGTCCTTGGGGATGGTCTGCAACCCGGCCAGGAGCAGCAACGCCACGAACGGGGCGGTCTTCCACACGTCCGCGCTGATGATGCCGACCATCGACCAGGCCGGGTCACGGAGCCAGTTGATGTCGGTGCCCAGCACCGCGTTCACGAACCCGGGGTTGTGGTCGAACATGTACCGCCACACCTGGGCCGCGACCGCGGTCGGGATCACCCACGGCACCAGGATGACCGCGCGGGTCAGGCCACGACCGAAGAACACCTGGTGCATGATGAGCGCGAACGCCATCCCGACGACGAACTCCAGGGACACCGAGGCCACCGTGAAGACCAGGGTGTTCTGCGCGGCGTTCCAGAAACCGGGATCGGTCAGGGCTCCGACGTAGTTCTCGACGCCCACGAGTTCTCGGTTGAACCCCCGGATGTCGTACAGGCTCATCCAGACGGCGTAGAACACCGGGAAGAGCGCGATCAGCGCCATGAAGGCGAGCGACGGGGCGAGGAAGATCCGCCCCATCGCCTGCTCCCCCAGTCCATGGGCGCGCCGGCGCACGGCCTTGACGACGTCGGGGGCGACATCCGTGGAATCGGACATCGCTCCTCTACTCTCCCTCGAGTGCGTTGCCTGCGGCGGTGTCCACGGCCCGCAGCGCGGTCTCCGGGTCCTCTTGACCGAGGAAGGCCGGGTGCAGGTTGTCCTGGATCTCCAGGGACAACGAGTTGTAGCCGGGCACCGGCGGGCGGGCCTGCGCCTCGGCGAGGATGTCTCCGAGCATCTCGAAGTCGGGGTCCTCGGCCTCCTCGTAGGCGCTGACCATGGTCGGTGGGAGGCTGTTGTCGGCCAGGATGGCCTGCGCCTCGGGGTCGGTGGCGGCCCAGAGCACGAACTCGCTCGCCAGTTCCTTGTTCTCGCTCAGGCTGCTGACGGCGTTGTTGAGTCCACCCAGGGCACTGGTGCCCGCCTCACCGGTGAAGGAGGGCAGCGGCGCCACCGCGAAGTCCCCGGCGACCGCGCTCTCCTCGTCCTCCTCGCCCTCCAGGAGCGGGACGGCGTAGGGCCAGTTGCGCATGTAGACGGCCTCGCCGGACTGGAAGAGGGCGCGGGCGTCGTCCTCGACCATCGAGTCGAAGCCCTCCGCGAAGAACCCGTTCTCCTGACCCTCGATCATGAAGTCCAGCGCGGTCTGGGCCGCGTCGCCCTCCAGGAACGTGGAGTTCTCCTGGGACTCGTCGAAGAGTTCGCCCCCGGCGGACCAGAACATCTCCAGGTAGGTGACGACGAAGCCCTCGTACTGGTCGCCCTGACCGACGAAGGGCGCGATGCCCTCCTCCTCGGCGGCCGCCATGCCGGTCTCGTAGAGCTCGTCCCAGGTGGTGGGCGGCTCATCGATGAGGTCGGTGCGGTAGTAGAGGAAGGCCCCGTTGGAGGAGTACGGCAGGGCGTAGAGCTCCTGCTGCCATTGCGCGCTGTCGATGGCGCCGGGCAGGCTCACGTCCTCGATCTCGCCGCGCATGTCCTCCAGGCTCTCGATGTAGCCGAAGTCGGCGAACTCCCCGGTCCAGATGACGTCGAGGCCGAGCACGTCGAACTCGCCGGCCTGGGCCTGAAGGTCCTGGAACATGGCCTGGCGCTGCTCGTCTGCGGTGGGGGCGAGGAAGAAGATCTCGACCTGCCGGTCGGGGTTGTTCTCGTTCCACAGGCGGGCCACCTCCTCGTGGATGTGCCGGTCGGCGCCGGTGACCGCCCACACGAACTGGGGGTCGTCGGCCAGACCGGCGCTCTCGCCCTCGGCGTCGGACTCCTGCCCGGGGGGTTCTCCACAGGCGGTGGCCAGGGTCAGGACCAGGGTCGCGAAGGCGGCACTACCCGCTCGCCATGTGAATCGCCGGTGCCATGGAAGTGCTGGCATGCCTCTCTCCTTTTCGCGCCTCCCCGGGAGATGTGGAGACACGGCGTCGAGGTGCCGGGACGACGCCCGGTTCGGTTGTCTGAAAACGATGCCATCGAATATGTGACCTAGTCAACATACTTCCTCGATACGTATGCATATTTGGTGGCGATGGAGGTGATGGTGTAGGTAAATCTGTTGAAAACGTTGCCATAGCGGACAATCGCTCTTACCGTGGAGGCATGAGCAAGCACCCCCCGAGCATGCGGGACGTCGCACGTCGCGCAGGGGTCTCACTGTCCACGGTCTCGCGTGTGATGCGCGGCGTCCCGGGGGTCGCCCCCGCCGTCCGCGAACGCGTACAGGAAGCGGCCGCCGAACTCTCCTACGTGGTCTCGCGCAACGCCTCGGGGCTGGTCACCGGACGCACCGGCCGGGTGGCGGTGCTCGTCCCGTTCCTGCAGCCGTGGTTCTTCGGGTCGGTCCTGGCCGGCATCAGCGACGGTCTACAGCGCGCCGGCCTGGACATGCTCGTGTACCAGGTGGGAGAGCTGCGCCGACAGCCCGGTTGGACGAGTGCGCTGCCACTGAGGCGCAACAGCGACGCGGTCATCACGGTGGCCATGGACCTGTCGGCCGAGGAGTGCGGGCGTCTGGACGAGGTCGGCGTTCCCCTCGTCCTCACCGGACAGTGTCTCCCCGGCCGGGCCGGGGTGTTCATCGACGACCGGCAGGGTGCCGCCAAGGCCACACGACACCTGCTCAACCTCGGCCACACCCGCGTGGCCTACATCGGTTCCGAGGGCGGTTCGTGGCGCGGCCGGAGCTCACGGAACCGGTTGGAGGGCTTCCAGAGCACCATGGTCGACGCCGGACTCGCCGAGTGGAGCGTGCTGAGCACACCAGATCATCGGGGCGGCGAACTCGCCATGGGGGAACTACTCTCCGACCACCGGCCGCCCACCGCCGTCCTCACCGAGTTCGACGACATCGCCATGGGCGCGCACCGCACGCTGCGCCGGTCCGGCATCCCCGTGCCCGGAGCGATCTCGCTCATGGGCTTCGACAACCACGAGGCCGCCGCGGTCCTGGACCTGACCACGGTCGACCAGTCGCCCCGCGCGATCGGAGCGTCCGCCGCCGACCTCACCGTGAAAATCCTCGCCGGTGAGGACCCACCGGATCGGCACGTGGAGATGCCCACCCGACTCATCCTCCGACAGTCCACCTCGGCTCCGCTACTGAGCGAGTGACCGTCCCGACCGTCCGACCGACCAGGCCAGAAGGAGAGAACATGCGACCGTGGTGGCGCGATGCCGTCCTCTACCAGGTCTACCCGCGCAGCCTCGCCGACTCCGACGGGGACGGGGTGGGCGACCTGCGCGGGATCACCGACCGGCTGGACCACGTGGCGCAGCTGGGCGCAGACGGGATCTGGCTGTCGCCGTTCTACCGCTCGCCCTGGGCCGACGGCGGTTACGACGTGTCCGACTTCCGCGACGTCGACCCCCTGCTCGGCACGCTCGCCGACTTCGACGCCATGGTCCAGGCCGCGCACGCCCGCGACCTGCGAGTGATGATCGACATCGTGCCCAACCACACTTCCCAGGAGCACCCGTGGTTCCGGGCGGCGCTGGCCTCTCCCGACGCTCCGGAGCGGGACCTGTACTTGTTCCGGGACGGGCGAGGACCCGACGGCTCCGAGCCGCCCACGAACTGGCGCTCCACCTTCGGTGGGCCCGCCTGGACCCGGGTTCCGGACGGGCAGTGGTACCTGCACATGTTCGCCCCCGAGCAACCGGACCTGAACTGGGACGATGAACGGGTCCGCGAGGAGTTCCGGGACATCCTGCGATTCTGGAGCGATCGCGGCGTCGACGGTTTCCGCATCGACGTGGCCTACGCCCTGGTCAAGGACCTGGAACCGCTGCGCGACCTGATCCTGGTGGACGGTGGGCGGTTCGAGGACATCGCCGCCAACCCCGACCATCCGTTCCTGGACCGGCCCGAGGTACACGAGGTGTACCGGGACTGGAACGACGTGCTGTCCGCCTACGACCCGCCGCGCGCGTCCGTCGCCGAGGTGTGGCTGCCCGGGGAGCGTCGGGTGCGCTACACCCGGCCCGACGAGCTCGACCAGGCGTTCAACTTCGAGTACCTCATGGCCCCCTGGGACGCGGACGCCTACCGGAGGGTGATCGCCTCCTCCATCGCCGACGCCACCAGGGTGGGCACCGTCCCCACCTGGGTGACCGGCAACCACGACGTGGTGCGCAAACCCTCCCTGCTGGGGCTGCCCGCGGGCACCGATCCGCGCCGCTGGCTGCTGTCGGACGGCCACGACCCCGAACCCGACCACGCCCTGGGCCGGGCCCGCGCCCGCGCGTTGGCGCTGCTCACCCTGGCCCTGCCGGGGTCGGCCTACGTCTACCAGGGCGAGGAGCTGGGATTGCCGGAGGTCGCGGATCTACCGGCCTACGCCTTGGAGGACCCTCGGTGGCGGGGCAGTGGGCACACCGACAAGGGCCGGGACGGCTGTCGGGTCCCGCTGCCGTGGACCCGGGAGGGCACCTCGTTCGGGTTCGGTCAGGGAGGTTCCTGGCTCCCCCAGCCCGACTGGTGGGGCGAGTACTCGGCCCAGGCCCAGGAGGAGGACCTGGACTCGACGCTGTGGCTGTACCGGAACGCGCTGCGGTTGCGCCGGACCTTCTCCGGTGACGAGGTCCTGGTGTGGGACGACGCCCTGAACCTGGGCCCGGTGGTGGCGTTTCGCCGAGGCAAGGTGCTGGTGCTGGTCAACACCGGTCCCGAACCGGTGCGGTTGCCCGCCGGCGAAGTACTGCTGTCCAGCACCGACGTCTCGACCGAACTCCCCACCGACGCCGCCGTGTGGATGGGCACCGTCTAGGGGTCGACAGCGGCGGCGCAGCGGCGGGCCTGGGCCCGGAATGCCTCGGCCAGGCCCTCACCGAACGCCGCAACCGGCTGCGCAACCTCCCGATGATCCACTATGGGCTGGGCACCATGTACTTCAATGTTCACCGGCTCATGACCGGTGGGCGAGCGCCCCTCACCCTCGTCGGCCACGCCGGCGGCACCGGGACCTGGCTGTTCCACTGCCCAGAGCTGGATGTGCACCTGGCCGGGACCATCGACCAGACCAAGGGGGCCGCGATCCCTTTCCGGTACCTGGCCGGCTTCCTGAACGCCTGGCGGTCCATCTGAGCGCGGAGGTCTGGGGGCTGCCCCAGAAGAAACGACGAGGACGACCCGGCGAGGCGGCCGAAGGCCACCGAGCAGGATCGTCCTGAGTCTTGTGGAGCTATGGGGATTCGAACCCCAGACCTCCTCCATGCCATGGAGGCGCGCTACCAACTGCGCCATAGCCCCTCGTGGGAGTCGTCGGGGCTGCGCCCTTTCGACTCCCTGAACTTTAGCGGATGATCGGCCGTTCGTCGAAACGGAATCAGGCGTCGTCGCTGAGGACGACGGGCTCGGGGAGGCTGGCGGCGTTGTGTTCCATGAGTCGCCAGGTCTCACCACGGGCCTGGAGGACGGACCAGTTGCAGTTGCCGAGGGGACCGAGGAGCTCACGGCGTTCGTCGGGGATGTCGAGCATGCGCGAGATCCCCACACGCAGGGCCGCTCCGTGACTGACCATGACGAGCAGGCCGCCGGCGGGGGTCTTGGCGAGTCCCCGTTCGATGGCGGCGAGCATGCGGTCGCCGACGTCGGCGATGGCCTCCCCGTCGGGGATGTCCATGGTCGGGTGTTGGGCGGGGTAGCGCTCGGCGAGTTCGGTGGCCGTGTGCCCTTCCCAGGATCCGCCGTAGCGTTCGCGCAGGCCCTTGTCGAACTCCACCGGGAGCCCGCAGGCGCGTTCGAGGTATCCGGCGGTGTCGGCGGCGCGCTTGAGGTCGGACGCGACGATGAGGGCGGGGTTCAAGGTCGCGAGCAGCCGACCGGCCCGTTCGGCCTGAGCGTGGCCGACCGGGTCGAGGCCGATGTCGGTCTGCCCCTGGAAGCGTTTCTCGACGTTCCAGGAGGTGCGTCCGTGCCGCCAGAACAGCACACGAGGGGTGGTGGTGTCACTCACGTGGTGTGTCTCTCTTGTCCGGCGGCCGCTGCGGCCGCGTGGGCTTGCTACTCGTTCAGCGGGGTGCGCTCGGCCCCTCGGGAGCCTTCGGGGAGCTCGATCTCGGGGCAGTCCTTCCAGAGGCGCTCGAGCCCGTAGAAGCCGCGTTCCTCCTCGTGCTGAACGTGCACGATGATCTCGGCGTAGTCCAGCAGGACCCAGCGGCCGTCCCGTTCGCCCTCGCGACGGACGGGCTTGGCGCCGGACTTGATGCGCAGCTGGTCCTCGACCTCGTCGACGATGGCTCGGACCTGACGGTCGTTGGGCGCCGAGCACAGCACGAAGGCGTCGGTGATCATGAGCTGTTCGCTGACGTCGTAGGCGATGATCTCCTGGCCGAGCTTGTCGGAGGCGGCCTCTGCGGCGACCTGGACCAGTTCCACTGCCCTGTCGGTGGCTGTCACGTTGTGGTTGCTGCCTTCACTTGATCGGGTGCGACCGGTGACGGTTGTGGTCCGTCACCTCATGGCTCCAGGTAGAGCCCGGTCTTGTGGATGTAGCGGACGATGCCGTCGGGTACCAGGTACCAGATGGGTTCGCCCTTGCGGACGCGTTCGCGGCACTCGGTCGAGGAGATGGCGAGCGCGGGGACCTCCACCAGGGAGACCTTGCCTTCGGGGAGGCCGGTGTCGCTGAGGTGGTGTCCGGGCCGGTTACAGCCTACGAAATGCGCGAGGTCGAAGAGTTCGTCGACGTTGTGCCAACTGAGGATCGCGCCGAGGGCGTCGGCTCCGGTGATGAAGTACAACTCCACGTCGGGCCCGTAGGAGGCGCGCATCTGGCGGAGGGTGTCGATGGTGTAGGTCGGTCCGGAGCGATCGATCTCGGCGCGATCGACCCGGAATTGGGGGTTCTCGGCCGTGGCGATGACCGTCATCAGGTAGCGGTCCTCGGAGGGGGTGACCTTGGCGGGGTCCTTCTGCCAGGGCTGCCCGGTGGGAACGAAGACGACCTCGTCGAGCCCGAAGAGGTGGGCGACCTCACTGGCCGCCACGAGGTGACCGTGGTGGATGGGGTCGAAGGTTCCACCCATGATGCCGACCTTGGTCGGGGGCGTTCCGACCCGTCTCTGTCTCAGCGCGGTCTCGTCCTGGGGGGAGGCGCCGGTGGCCTGGTCCGTCACTGTGCGCTCCGTTTCGCCGTGTCACTGTCTTGGTGGCCCGTTTCAGCCACCTGAGGGTAGCCGACCCCGGGAACCCGTGGTCGGCCGCCTGTCGTGTCGCCATCGCCCTGAACTGCTCGAACAAGGCCCGTACCCGCTTCCTTCCCCGCAGGTCGTGAGGGATGTGCACGAACGCGTCATATCTCGTTTGCCGTAAACCGTGGCCAAGCCGCATCGTGACGCATAGCATGCCGATATGGCCAACTCACCAGATCGCGTCCGTGTCCGGCTCACCGATATCTCCGCGCGTGCCTACGAACACCCCGCCGATCGTGGCGCCCTGGTAGCGCTGCGTTCCCTGACGGGTTTCGACACCCTCGTCAAGTCCGTTTTCGGGCGGATCAACGAACGCTCCCTGCGCCTGATGTTCCTCTCCAGCGCGGTACGTGTCAGCCCCACCCAGTTCCCCGAACTGCACGACTACCTGCGCGACGCAGCCTACGTCCTGGACCTGGACGAGGTGCCCGAGCTCTACGTCAAGATGGACCCCCAGCCCAACGCCATGGCGATCGGCCGCAAGAAGCCGTTCATCGTCATGACGACCGGCCTGTTCGACCTGTTCGACGCCGAGGAGAAGCGGTTCGTCATCGGGCACGAGGTCGGACACGTGCTCAGTGGCCACGCCATCTACCGCACGTTGCTCCTGTTGCTGGTGTGGCTGTCCACCAAGATCATGTGGATCCCGTTGGGCGCCATCGCCATCCAGGCGATCCTGGCGGGGTTGCGGGAGTGGCAGCGCAAGTCCGAGCTGTCCAGCGACCGGGCCGGGCTGCTCGCCTGTCAGAACCCGGACGCCGCCAAGCGCGCCCTGATGAAGCTCGCCGGTGGTTCCAACCTGTCCCAGATGAACCCCGACTCCTTCATGGAGCAGGCCCGCGAGTACGAGGGCGGCGGCGACGCCGTGGACAGCGTGCTGAAGCTGATGACCACCGTTCCGGCGACGCACCCCTTCGCGGTGGT
The DNA here is from genome assembly GCF_001570765.1 of Nocardiopsis listeri NBRC 13360. Taxonomy (GTDB): domain Bacteria; phylum Actinomycetota; class Actinomycetes; order Streptosporangiales; family Streptosporangiaceae; genus Nocardiopsis; species Nocardiopsis listeri. Next base: position 93,512 of record NZ_BCSH01000033.1, read on the forward strand.
CCGGGTGGCCGAGCTGCACCGGTGGGTGGAGAGCGGCGAGTACCAGCGCATCGTCGAAGGCGACTACCCCCGCCGCTCCACCGACCGCGACGCCAACGTCACCGAGGAGGCGGGCAACGCGGCCAGGTCCTACCGGGACGAGTGGAACCGCACCAGCGACCCGCTGGTCAGCACCCTGCGCGGGGTGGCCGACGGCGCCGGGCGCGCGGGCGGGCGCATCTTCGACTCGATGGCGGACCGCTGGCGGAACGGTGGGAACCAGGGCGGCACCCAGGGCGGGTCCGGTTCGGGCGGCGCGAACGGCTCCAACGACAACTGACCTCGGCCGGAACACGGTCGTGGTCGATAGCGGGGGTGGAAGGGTCGATCGGTATGGTCGGCCCCTCCGCCCCCGCCGTTCGTCGTGCCAACCCGGTCTCGTCAGCGGACGCCCAGGACGTCGCGCACGGTACGCCAGGCGGTGTGCGCGGGGTCGATGACGGCGAAGTGGTCGGCTCCGGCGATCTCCCGGTACTCCACGGGGTCCCCGGCGGCCCGGGCCGCGGCCACGTAGTCGCGGCTGTGTTCGACGGGCACGCGCTGGTCGGCGGCGCCGTGCACGATCAACTGCGGGACTCCGATGGGGAGTCGGCGCAGGGGCGAGGATTCCGTGTACAGCTCGGGGGTGGGATCGGGGCCGAGGAAGGGTGCGACGGCGTCCTCCCCCAACCCGGCGTCGGCGCAGCGGCGCATGTCTGTGATGGGCGCCAGGGCGACCACGGAGGTGACGAGGGAGTCCGCGGCGGTCAGGAGGGCGAGATGGCCTCCGGCGGAGTGCCCGATGGCGACCACTCGTGAGGTGTCCAGCCCATCTTCGCGGTCGGCTGTGGCGGTGAGCAGGTCCAGGGCGCGGGCGACGTCGTCGGCCGTCTGTGGCCAGCCACCGCCGTCGGTTCCGGTGCGGCGATATTCGATGTTCCACACGAACCACCCGGCGGCGGTCAGGTCCTCGGCCAAGGGGTCCATCAGGTGCGCGTCGTGCAGGTCCCGCCACCAGCCGCCGTGCAGCAGGACCGCGACCGGGGCGGGTCCGGCGCCCCGGCGGGGCTCGTGACGGTGGATGATCTGGCTGGGATGGTCGCCATAGGCGGTCGGCACCGTGGTCTCCCTAGATGAGTAATTCCGAGTGGTGGGCGTGGTGGTGGCTGGTTGTTGGCGGCTGG
>NZ_BCSH01000034.1 GCF_001570765.1 Nocardiopsis listeri NBRC 13360
CCCACACACCCCACACCCGCCCCACAAATCGGAAGCCCCCTCAGGCGCCCCGCCCTCACCACCCACCCCCGGGGCAGCACGAAGCCGGTGAAACCAGCGGCTCCCCCAAGATCAATGGGATCACGTCCACTCGTCCCCCAACACCCCGATTTCCCTGCCTGTGGATAACCCACCGCCTTCCAACCAGCCGTCCACCGACCGCCCGCCGACCGATAAGGAGAATTTCCACCGGACAAGGACGCCACCATGATTCACTACACAGAGCTACAGAGAGAAGACCCTGAGTGGCAACCGATCGAATGGAGTCCGATGTCCCTCTTCCACGTGGTGTCCGCCACGAGCCTTCCTCTCCCCCTTGCCCTTGTCCTGACGGTCGGTGCTCCTTCCCTCGCCCTGGCCGACGAATCCATTCCCTCACCACCCCTGGTACCGACCAGCGAGTGCCCCGTGCTGGATCCACCGCCCAGCGAAGAGGACCTGGATCGGTACCTGTGCGGGGACCCGAGGTTGGGACCGACCGAACTACCCGCTGACGGTCCCGTCGGTGAACTGGTGGAGGGCTACGACCGGTTCGGCGACCTCTCCCCCGCGGAGTTCCTGGACCGGTGGGCCACCGAAGACGGCTGGGACTACCCCGAGCACGACGGATTCGTCGTGGAGAACGGCAGCCCGTTGAAGGAACTCCAAGAACTGCCCGAGGGATGGATGCTGGACCGCTTCGGATCCCCTTGGGGCTCATTCCTCGCCCCGGCCGGCGCCCCGTTCTCCGAGCGAGCCCTGCCGCCGGACTCCCTGAACACCTGGCCGGACGGAGCCGAGCACAACTACAACTGTTACGAGGTCGTCCTGCCGATCGACGCGTGGGTGGGACCGATCGCACCGCACTTCGAACAGCCCGGCGGCGGTGAACAACTCCTGATCCCGACCGAGAGCGTTCCCGAAGCCGGTGGCCAGGACGGTGGCGGAGGCGCTTACGGGGCCGACGACGGAGGCTACGTCTCCGTCCACGACCTCTTGGAATGGGACTACCTCGACCAGCGGCCCGCCGAGGAGTGCGTCTTCCCCAAGGAGTTCGCCGCTTAGCAACCGGCCCGGGTGGATTCAGGTCCCGGCTCTCGGTGTTCGCGGTCCTCGTAGTGCTCTCGATCCTCGCGGTCCTCACCGTGCACAAGATGTTCCCGCTCCTGGAGGACCTCGGCTTCCGCTGGGAGCCGGTGCAGCGCCACCAGAACCGCCACGGCCGGCACCGGCGTGCTCGGGCGCCGACGCGAGCTCAGCGCCCTGATCCTCGGCATCCGCCCGGAGGAGGTCGACGACGCCACCTCGGCGGGGCCAGGCTCCATGGTCTACAACCTCGTCACCGGCTACGTGCTCCAGTACCTGGTCGCCCCCGACTCCCTGACCACCGTCGAGCAGGCCATGGACGGGATCCGTGCCCTCCTCCCCCAAGAGGGTCGGCTCCCCTCGACGGAGCGACCACACGAACGGTCCACCCCATGAGAGCCGGTCCCGGACACCCGGCTCCGGACACACGAGGGCCCCGGCGTCCTCGTGGAACACCGGGGCCGAACGAGCGCTCACCCACCAGCACCCATTACATACTGAAACCCATGGGCTTGCCGCCCTCGGCGACCTCGCGGCGCAGCCGCTCGCCCTTGGCGTGCGCCTGCGTCTTCAGCTCCTCCTGGAAACGAGCCATGCGTTCGGCCAGCTCCGGATCGTGCGCGGCCAACTGACGCACCGCCAGCAGCCCGGCGTTGCGGGCCGCGCCCACCGCGACGGTCGCCACCGGCACCCCCGCGGGCATCTGCACGATGGACAGCAGCGAATCCATGCCGTCCAGGTACTTCAACGGAACCGGCACACCGATCACCGGCAGGGTGGTCACCGAGGCCAGCATGCCCGGCAGGTGCGCCGCGCCGCCCGCCCCGGCGATGATCGCCTTCAGGCCACGCCCGGCCGCCTCACTCCCGTAGGAGATCATCTCGTGCGGCATGCGGTGCGCCGAGACCACGTCGGCCTCGAAGGGCACGTCGAACTCGCGCAGTGCCTCGGCCGCCTCGCGCATCACCGGCCAGTCGGAGTCCGACCCCATCACGATGCCCACCAGGGGCTTGCCTTCGGTCACTTCTGGTCTCCTCGCAGGTAGTCGGCGGCGTCGCGGGCACGCTCCAGCAGGTCCTCGTGATCGTCGCCCATCACGGTGACGTGCCCGATCTTGCGGCCCGGACGCACGTCCTTGCCGTAGAAGTGCACCTTCACCTCGGGGTCCTTGGCCATGACGTGCAGGTAGCGGCGGTAGATCTCGGGGTCCTCGCCGCCCAGCACGTTGGCCATGACTGTGAAGGGGGCGTTGGTGCGCGGCGACCCCAGGGGCAGGTCGAGGACGGCGCGCAGGTGCTGTTCGAACTGGGAGGTGCGGGCGCCCTCGATGCTCCAGTGACCGGAGTTGTGCGGACGCATCGCCAGCTCGTTGACGATCACGCCGTCGGCGGTCTCGAACAGCTCCACCGCGAGCACACCGGTGACACCCAGCGCGTGCGCGATCTCGATGCCCAGTTCCTGGGCTCGGGTGGCCTTCTCCTCGTCCAACCCCGGGGCCGGCGCGATCACCTCGTGGCAGATCCCGCCGCGCTGCACGGTCTCCACCACCGGGTAGACCGCGACCTGTCCGTGCGGGGATCGGGCCACCTGCACGGCGAGTTCCCGGGAGAAGTCCACCTTCTCCTCCACCAGCAGCGGCACGTCCTCGGCGGCGGCGCGCTCCACGACCTCGCGGGCCTGGTCGGGATCGGCGGCGATCCACACGCCCTTGCCGTCGTAGCCTCCGCGCGCGGCCTTGAGCACGACCGGCCAACCCGCCTCCTCGGCGAAGGCGGTGACGTGTTCCAAGGTGGTCACCGCCCGCCATCGCGGCGAGGGCGCGCCCAGTTCGGCCATGCGGGTGCGCATGCGCAGCTTGTCCTGGGCGAAGCGCAGGGCGTCACGGCTCGGGCGGAGCAGGCCACCGGCCTCCTCCACGGCGCGCAGGACCGGTTCGGGCACGTGTTCGTGGTCGAAGGTGACGACGTCGTGCGCCTTGGCGAACGCCAGGACGTCGTCGAGCCCACGGTCGTCACCCAGGGTGACGTCACCGCAGACCAGGGCCGCGCTGTCGGTGGGGCTCGCCGCCAGGACCGAGAAGTCCACGCCGAGGCCGATACCGGCCTGGTGCGTCATCCGGGAGAGTTGGCCTCCGCCCACCATTCCCACGCGAGGGATGATGCGGTTACGCTCGCTCACAGTTCCTCAACTCAATGCTCGTCGACCACGGATGCGGGACGGTCCCACACGTGGTGGAACCTGGCCGTTCGGCTCGGAACCCGCGGCCGGGGTCTTCATCACGGCCCCGGCTAGAGTCTAGGGCGTGCGGGTGTGACGCCCGAGGGCCGCTCCCCGCGCGGCGAGACACCCCCAAGGACTGGAGGCGCAGCCCGTGCGCGAGTTCCTCGCCCGGCACCCTCGTGTCGCCGGGTTGGCGGCCGAGGTGGGCAAGTTCGGCTCGGTGGGCGCCCTGGCCTACGTGGTGCAGTTGGCCGTCACCAACCTGGTGTGGGGGCTGTCCGACCTGCCCTTGTTGGTCGGACAGGTGGTCGGCACCTCTTGCGCGATCGCGGTCGCGTTCGTCGGCAACCGGTTCTGGACCTTCCGCGACCGGGCCCGCACCGGCTACGGTCGGGAGACCTTCCTGTTCCTGGTGATGAACGGGGTCGGCATGCTCATCCAGGTCGGCTGTCTGGGCTTCGCCGTGTACGTGTTGGGCTGGGAGGGACAGCTGGCGGGCAACATCGCCGGCAACGTCGTGGGGGTGGGTCTGGGCACGCTCTTCCGGTTCTTCTCCTACCGGACGTGGGTGTTCCCGCCGGATCCCGGCCCCGGGTCCGGTTCCGGCCCCGGTCCCACCCCGGATCCCACGTCCGATCAACGGTTCGGCTAGGAACGGACGGCGCTGCGGGCGCCGGCCCCGAAGCGGGGCGCGCAGCGCACCGCGAGGAACGAGTACAGCCCCACCTGGACGACCGTGACGGCGAGGGTCAACGGGGTGTCCGCTCCCATCGGCAGCCCCGCGCCGATGACGACGCCGGTGCCCACCTCCGAGAGTCGACCCTCCAGGGCGCAGCGGGTGAACTGGAACAGGCTGTTGACCATGTGCAGCCCGATCGCGGCCTCCAGGCCTCCGGTGCGCCAGGTCAGCCAGGACATCGCCAGCCCGAACACCGCCAGGGACGCCGTGGTCCAAAGATGGCCCGGGTGGGTGGCGGCGTACAGGGCGGCGAACAGGGTTCCACCGGCGAGGATGGCCGGCCACGGCGAACGCATCACCCTGGAGAAGGAGCTCCCGCCGACCGAAGATCCCAGCGAACCGACGAGCTGCATGACGAGCCCGCGCAGCGTGAATTCCTCGGCCGCGGACTGCAACGGCACCAGGAGGACGATCACCGCCATGAGCGCGAGCAGGACCTGGATCCCCTCGCCGGTACCGGCGGGTTCGGCCTCCACCGCCGCCGCGTCCGCCGCGGCGGCGGGCAGCAGCGGCACCAGGAACGCGCACACCAGCGCCAAGGCCAGGGCGATCAGTGCGCAGATCCCGAGCCAGCGCCAACGCATGCGACCGGTCACCGAGATGAGCGACCCGGTCCGACGCCACTGCACCACTCGGGTCACGAAGAACGCCAGCGGTATCAACAGCGCTATCGACGCCAGCCCGAAGGCGAGACCGGCGATCTCCCCCAGGTTGGCCGATTCCAGCGCCAGACCGCTGCCACCGAGGATGGCGACGATGGTCATCACGACCATGACGCCGACCCACAGGAAGAACGACAGGACCGCGAAGACCGCGATCGCCACGAGCGGCACCCACCACCGGAAGAATCGGTTGCGGGCCAACCTGTGGTAGGACTCACCCTCGGGGATCTCCGAGCGCGCGAACTCGTTCGTACGCACCGGACGCGGAGGTGGCCAAGCCCACACCGAGGGGTCCGGTGTCAACGCCGGATGCCCCCCTGGCGGCGTCTGCCTCGCGCCCCCGGGAGGGCAGGCCCAGGTCTGCTCCCTGGACTGTTCGAGACCGCCGGAAGCCGGACCCTCCGGCCCCTCGGGCGCGGCGGGCCAGGACGAACCAGGCGGTGGCGGCACATTTCCCATCGTGCGCAGAGACTACTATCCGGCCGTGTATCGCCCGCGTTAAGTCCACGCCGTTATCTCCTGGTCACCGTACGGATCGGCCGGAATCACACCCGGGCCCGCGCCGGAATAGCGCGGTGCCGTGCGCCTGTTGGAACAAGTGGACCTGCGAGTCATGCCACAGGCCGACCACCCCATCCCGCTGACCTACGATTGGGCACATGTCCTCCACACCATCCACCGAGCAGGTAAACGCAGCCCTGGCCACGGTGCAAGACCCGGAGATCCACCGTCCCATCACCGACCTCGGCATGGTCAAGAGCGTCGACATCGCCGACGACGGTGCCGTGCACGTCGGTATCTACCTCACGGTGGCCGGCTGCCCGATGAAGGGGCGTATCGAGAAGGACGTGACGACCGCCGTGACCAAGGTCGCCGGCGTCACTTCCGTCAAGGTCGAACTCGACGTGATGAGCGACGAGCAGCGCAAGGAGCTCCAGACCAAGCTCCGCGGTGGTCAGGCGGAGAAGGAGATCCCCTTCGCCAAGCCCAGCTCGCTCACCAAGGTCTACGCCGTCGCCTCCGGCAAGGGCGGTGTCGGCAAGTCGTCCGTCACGGTCAACCTGGCCGCGGCCCTGGCCGCCCAGGGTCACAAGGTCGGTGTGGTCGACGCCGACATCTACGGTCACTCCGTGCCGCGCATGCTGGGCGCGTCGGACTTTCCGACCAAGGTCGAGGACATGATCCTCCCGCCCACCGCCCACGGCATCAAGGTCATCTCGGTGGGCATGTTCACCGAGGGCAACACGCCCGTCGTGTGGCGTGGACCCATGCTGCACCGCGCCCTGCAGCAGTTCCTCTCCGACGTCTTCTGGGGCGACCTGGACGTCCTGTTGATGGACCTGCCCCCGGGCACCGGTGACATCGCCATCTCCGTGGCCCAGATGTTGCCCTCCGCCGAGCTGCTCGTGGTCACCACCCCGCAGCAGGCCGCGGCCGAGGTCGCCGAGCGCGCCGGCGCCATCACCGCGCAGACGCACCAGCGCATCGCCGGTGTCATCGAGAACATGTCCTACTACCAGCCCGACCCGGACGCCGAGCCGGTGTACCTGTTCGGTCAGGGCGGTGGCCAGAAGGTCGCAGACGCCCTCACCAAGACCCTCGGCGCGCAGATCCCGCTGCTGGGTCAGGTGCCGCTGGACACCCGTCTTCGCGAGGGCAGCGACGAGGGGCAGCCCCTCGTTCTGAGCACGCCCGAGGCCGAGGCCAGCAAGATCATGGCGAAGATCGCCGAGGGCCTGGTCGCCAAACCGCGCGGGCTCGCGGGCATGCAGCTGGGTATCTCCCCCGCCGGTCGCTAGGGGTCCGTTCCTCGAACGGCTGGAGGACCGACGTACGGCCCCCGGGTCACCGACTCAGGGGCCGTCGTGCCACGCGGGACCGGAGAGCGGGCCCGCGCGCGACTACTCGTCGGGGCCCAGGGTGACGGTCACGGTCTCCCGATCCCGGTCGCGCTCGTACTCCAGCTCGACCTCGTCGCCCGGAGCCTTGTCGCGCACCATCGCCTGTAGTTCGCCACCGGAGTTGACTCTGCGACCGTCGAAGGACACGATCACGTCCCCCGGTTCCAGCCCGGCCTGGTCGGCCGCGCCGCCCGACTCGACGGCGTCCGGGTCGTCCGCGATCACCGCGCCCACGACCGTGCTCTCGTGGTCGTAGGTGACGCCCAGTTCGGCGTAGGTCGTGGACTCCTCACCGTGGTCGACCATCCGTCCGATGACCGTCTCCGCCTCCGTGGAGGGGATCGCGAAGCCCAGACCGATGCTGCCCACCGGCTGGTCACCGAGCGGTCCGCCACCCATGCTGTAGATCATCGAGTTCACCCCGATGACCCGGCCTCGCATGTCGACCAGTGGTCCACCGGAGTTACCGGGGTTGATGGCCGCGTCCGTCTGGAGCGCGAAGAACTGGGTGTCACCACCGTCCGGGCTCACCGGCCGGTCCAGCGCGCTGATGATGCCCTGGGTGACGGTGCCCGCCAGCCCCAACGGGGCTCCGATCGCGATGACCTCGTCGCCGACGATGGCCTCCTCGGAGTCACCGAACTCCAACGGGTCGACCTCGCTGGGTTCCTCCAGCTCCAGGACCGCCAGGTCCGAACTGGGATCGGATCCCACCACCTCGGCGCCGCTGCTGCTGCCATCGCTGTACTCGATGACGATCCCGTCGGCCTCCAGCTCCGAGGACACGTGGTCGTTGGTGACGACGTAGTCGCCCTCGATGACGAACCCCGAGCCACCGCCGCCGGTCATCGGGTCCGCGCTGCGCAACGACACCACGCTGGGACTGACCCGCTGGGCCACGCCCGCCACAGAGTCGGGCGCGCGCTCCGGTGCTTCGGGCGGGGGTTCGTTGATGTTGGGCCCTTGCTGTTCGGGGTGCTCGGAGGAGGGGTCACCGGAGGGACCGACGAACGTGCCGATCACTCCGCCCGCACCACCCGCGATCAGGGCGACCACGAGCATGCCGCTCAAGGCCATCCAGGCGGGGATGCCGCGCTTGGGTCCGCGTGACGCGATGGCGGGCCGCTGGTAGGCCTGCTGCGGCGCGCCCGGTGGGACGGTGAAGTGACCGGTCCCCGAGAGGCCCTGATGGTGCGTGGTGCCCTGTCCGGGCGCCTGGAAGCGCTCCTGGTACGGTCCGGGGCCCTGGAAGGGGCCGCCGTGACCGGTGGGGCCTCCCTGGGGTGGGTGTCCACCGGGGTTGCCCGGGCCTGGAGGCGGTGGATTGCCTGGAGGCGGTGGGTTACCGGGACCCGAAGGTCGTCCCGTGTCGCCGACCGGATGCGGGCCCTGGGGAGCGCCCTGCTCGGGTGGTGCACCGTTCGGGCGGGAGGTGGGTCGGTCCCATCCCCGGGCGGGTTCCGAACGGTCGTTCTCCTGGCTCAAGACCTGCTCCGTATGTCGCTTGGCTTTCCGCTCGGCACACAGCGCGCCGACCGGGGCGGGACCCTAGACCAGCCCCAGCCGAGACAGACCTCGCTGAACCCGCGACCAGAACCCGGAGGAACCCTCCGGCCCGGGCAGCGCCGTCACCGCCGAGGAGGCCAGGTCGGCGGGTGCGTCCGCCAGCAGCGTGTAGACGAAACCGTTCGCCTGCCACATGCTCTGGTACTGACCCACGTCTCCACCGAAAATCGTCTCGTGCCCTGTTGTGACGCCTCCTCCCCCCGTACCGGTTCCGACATATCCGTTCTGATCCGCGGAGAGGTGTTCCTCCCCCAGTTTCCCACGTTGTGCGAACACGGAGATCTGGGAGAGCCCGTCGGAGTAGACGGTGTGCACCACCCGGTGTTCCTCGTGGTGGGTGGACCTGGCGTCGACCAGGCGAAGGTTCCAGGTCAGGTGCTCCGGAAGCGTCCAACCCTCGGACCGCAGTTCCTCGCGTTCGGTGTGATCGAGCGCGTCGCCCCAGGGTTCGTCGCCCAGGGTGTCCTCCGGCCAACCCCGGTCACCGAGTCTCAGTTCGGTGAGCCTGCTGCTGAAGGACGGGTCACCGGCGGGGTCGTAGACGTCGCGGCCCAGGAGCAGGTCGGTCGCTTCGTCCACCCAGAACCGTCCGGCCACGGTGTCGTCAGCACGTCTGGCCTCCACCACCTTGGCGGAGCGTCCGTCGAGTTCCTCGGGTTCGGCCTCCACCACCCGGTAGGTGTGTTCGAGCATGGCGAGGAGGCTTTCGTCGAGGGTCTCCAACGCCGAGGAGGAGCGCACCACGAACGGTTGCTCCTCCGCGCCCAGGGGGGCCATGGCCAATCCCTCCCCAGGTCTGCTGACCACCCGCACCGCGAGGGTTCCCTGAGGGCCCCGCAGTCCGCGGACCGCCGTATAGGCCACTCTGCCGTCGGCCTCGGCGGCGCCGCGCAACACCGTCATGCCGCCGTCCCCGCCTTCCGCGGGGACCTCGGACGCATCGGGATGCGTCGCCGCGCTGCCCAGCAGGACACACAGCGCCACGACGAGGGAGGAGATGGCGGAGCGGGTGCCTCCGCGCCTCACCGGGTCGTTTCGTTCGGGTCCGATGCCCGCTCCGACGTCCTCGGTATCCCGGCGGGCCACGCGACGACCGGGTCCGTGGCCGGGTCGACGACGGGGATCTGCCGGCTGGTCACGGCGTGTTCCACCGCGTAGTCGGACAGGCGGGGCTCGACCACCGGAGCGTTGTCCGGGTTCTCACCACCGGCGACGAACGCGCTGCCCAGCAGGGCGGTGGCCACCGCCAGGCCGGCCACGGCGTAGCGTCCACCGGAGAAGTACGGCGACCGGACCGAGCCGCCGTCCTCTGGTCGACGCACGGGGACGTACCGTTCGGGGCTGGTGCGCGGCTCGCGGCGCTCCGGGGCCTTCCGGGTCGGTTCCTCGGGAAAGCCCCCGAGTGGTCGGGACGAGCCCAGTGGTGCGCCGGCCCCGAAAGGGCTGTCCATCCCTGGTCGGGCCATGAGTCGGCCCATGAAGTCCAGGTCCGGTTCCGGTTCGCCGAGCCCGGTGAGGCGGCGCTTGAGCCTGCGCATCATGTCGGCCTCGAACCGGCACGGTTCGCACTTGGCCAGGTGGATGAGGGCACGTTCGTGTTCGGCGGCGCCCAGTTCCCCGTCGATGAGCGCCGAAAGACGCTCTCCGAGGTGGTCCATGCTCACTCCGCCTCCTTGTTCGCGTTCGCCTGTGCCGCCAGGGAACGCCGGTGTTCGAGAGCACGACGCAGCTGCGCCCGACCTCGGTGGATGCGGCTGCGGACGGTGCCGAGCTTGACGTCGAGCGTGGCGGCGATCTCCTCGTAGGAGAGCCCCTCGATGTCGCACAGGACGACAGGAGCACGGAACTCGGCGGGGAGGGCGTCCAACGCGCCCTGGATGTCGGCGTCGAAGTGCCGGTCGTCGTAGCGCTGCGCGGGCGAGGGCTCTCGGCCCTCGAGGCGTTCGTCGGCGTTGTCCGCCAGGCCCTCGAAACGGATCCGGGCCTTGCGCCGGGCCATGTCCAGGAAGAGGTTGGTGGTGATCCGGTGGAGCCACCCCTCGAAGGTTCCGGGGGTGTAGTTGGCGAGGGAGCGGAACACTCGGATGAAGACCTCTTGGGTGAGGTCCTCGGCGTCGTGTTTGTTGCCGCTGAGTCGGTACGCCAGGCGGTACACCCGGGGGGAGTGCACCCGAACGACCTCTTCCCAGCTCGGGGGTTCCCATGCCTCGAACTCGACGGCAGGGCCGGTCTCTGGCACCGCGGCTCCCTTCATCCCCGAGGCTTCATCGCGATCAACGTGTTCAACGTCGAAAGGCGCCGATTAAGTTCCCGCCGTCACGCGCGGAAGTTCGCACCCGTTCAGGCTAGTCTTTTGACCAGGAAGAGCACCTGACCGCGACCATCATTCCACGGTGAGTGACGATCCCACCGGTCAGAGCGCAGGACCGTAAGGGAAACGCAGACCGTAAGGGAAACGGGAGGCCGTCATCAGCGCTGAAGAGAGCGTCGCTCGGACCGCGTGGGTTCGGACCGAACAGGCACGGTTCGAGCGGAACGCCATGGGCGACGGCCCCCTGGCGGACGCCTACGACACGGGACTGCGCTCCGCCGCCCCTCCCGTGGACGCCGCGACCGGGGCCGCCCTGCGGTTCCTCACAGCGGCCATCGGCGCGCGCTCGGTCGTGGAGCTCGGTACGGGCTGTGGAACCTCGGGCATCTGGCTGCTCCGCGGCATGGCACCGGACGGAATCCTCACCACGGTGGACGTCAACGCCGCTTACCAGGACTACGCGCGCGCCGCCTTCGCACGGGCCGGGTTCGGGGCCGGCCGTGCCCGGCTGATCCGCGGAGCGGCCCTGGAGGTGCTCCCCCGCCTCACCGACGGCGGCTACGACATGGTATCCGTCGACGCCGACCAGGCGTCCTACCCCACCTATCTCGACGAGGCCCTGCGTCTGCTGCGGCCGGGCGGCGTGGTGGTCTTCAACAACGTCATGGTCACCTCCAACGAACCCGACGGGCCGCTGCGCGTGCCCGACCAGGCGGAGGTCGCGGTGCGCGAGGTCATGCGCCGCATGCGCGAGGACGAGGAGTTCATCCCGCTCCTGATTCCGGTGGGCGAAGGCCTCCTGGCGGCCATCCGACCCTGACCGCGGGTCGATCGATGGGTGGGCCGGGGTGTTGCGGACAGCGCGATGTCGGCGGAAGCCGAGGTTCCCCCGAGTACGAGAAGACCACGTGGAGACCGACCGGCGCCACCGTCGACCCCCCCGACCTGTGGAAAACCCACCCGCGCACGCTTTCGCGTCGCGCAGGTGGGTTCGTGACGACCGGGTGAGGCGGACGTCTACTTCTGGGCGAGCCAGCGCAGGAGGGTCCGGGTCGCGAAGGCGGTGCCGCCCTTGCTGAGAATCCCGCTTTCCTGCATCGAACGGCCCGGACCGGCGATGTCCAGGTGGGCCCAGGGCAGACCCTCGGTGAACTCGCGCAGGAACAGCGCGGCGTCCGTGGCGCCCGCCGGGCCGAACTCCGCACCACGCGTACCGATGTTGGCGAGGTCGGCCACCCGGGACCCGGTGGTGGGCACGTACTCCTCGGTCAGGGGCATCCGCCACAGCGGCTCCCCCGACGCTTCACCGGCCTCGATCAGCTCTCCGGCCACGGCGTCGTCCGTGCTGTACAGGGCTCCCATGCCGGTTCCCAGCGCGACCTTGGCGGCGCCGGTCAGGGTGGCCACGTCGACGATGAGGTCCGGCTCCAGTTCCGAGGCGGCGTAACCCATGGCGTCTGCCAGGACCAGGCGGCCCTCGGCGTCGGAGTTGAGCACCTCGACGGTCTTGCCGGTGTAGGTGGTGAGCACGTCGCCGATGCGGGTGGCGTCGCTGGAGAAGGCGTTCTCGGCCAACGCCAGCAGACCGGTGACCTTCACGCGGGAGCCGACCGACGCCAGGGCGGAGAGCACCGCCAGGACGATCGCCGATCCGCTCATGTCGGTCTTCATCAGCGACATGTTGGCGTTGGGCTTGAGGGACAGACCACCGGTGTCGAAGGTGATGCCCTTGCCGACCAACACCACGTGCGCGGCGGGTCCTGCCGCGCCGGCCAGGTCCTCGGGGGTGTAGGACAGCTGCACCATGCGCGGCGGGCGGGACGAACCCTGACCGACGGCCAGGATCGCGCCGAAGCCCTCGTTGCGCAGGTCCTCCTCATCCCAGACCCGCAGGGTCAGACCCTTCGCCTCGGAGGTCTCCCGGGCTCGGGCCGCCATCCACTCGGGGTCCTTGGTCAGGGAAGGGGTGTTGATCAGGTCCCTGGCCAGGGCCGTGGCCCCGGCCAGGTGGGATCCCAGGGCCAGCGCGTCGGTGAGGTCCTCGGTCTCGCCCACCACGTCGATCCTCGTGGGAGGACGCTGGTCCTCGGGGGTTTCGGAGGTCTTCAGCGTGAACGTGTAGGAGGCGAGCAGAGCGCCCTCGACCAGTGCCGTGGCGGCCTCGGCCCGACCGGTCGCGCCCGGCCAGGCCAGGGCGACGTGCTTCCTGCCCCGGGCGGCCCGAGCGAGGGCGGCGCCGGCCTTCCGGAGGTCGCCGGGGGTTCCCGAACCGACTCCGAGAAGGGCCAGGCGGACCAGGCCCCCGTCCCGGGTCACCGGGAACTGGGAGAACTCGCCGGATTTTCCGGTGAGTGCGTAGTGAGCGAACAGATCGGTGAGCGCGGCCGGAAGGACCGCCGCGAGTCCGCTGTCGGCGACCCCTTCGACCGGTTCCGGTCCTTCCTCACCCGCGAGAACGGGGAGGACCAACAGGTCCGCGGTGGATTCGGCGAGGGTTCCCGTCAGGGGGTGGATCTCCGTGGCGAATGGCACAGGCCGCTCACAATCGTTCACTCATCGTGGGAGGTGTGGAACCTCGGGGGTCATCAGGGCGTTCCGGCCCAGGTGGGGGACGAATCGGGTGTCGGAACCAGCCGACGATGCCCTGTTATCCGACGACGCCCTGGAGCGCGTCCCGGAGTTCGGTCGCCTCATCGGGCGTCAACTCGACGACCAGACGGCCTCCGCCTTCGAGCGGAACCCGCATGATGATGCCGCGACCCTCCTTGGTGACCTCCATCGGCCCGTCACTGGTCCTCGGCTTCATCGCCGCCATGCCATTCCCCTTTCTAGGTGTTCCTCGCGGCCGGGGCCGAACCACGACACCGGTGCCGATCCACACGTGTGTCTCGGCTCCGCAACCGTGGGCCGGTTCCGGGTGACTCGTGCCCGTGTGTCTTGAGGGACGTGAATCACTCTTCGCCCATTATCTCGGAGGTTGACCCCTGTGTGTGCGTCAGGCGACAGCCGGACCACCGCCGTGAGCATCAGATAACGAGGAAGCTTTGGTCACTAAGGTTATATCGGTCCTGGCCGAAACCGGCTCGGCTCAGGCCGGAGCGGGGGCGGAGCGAGCGCACCCCTTCCGGTTTCCGCCCCGGGGCGAGGGCCTGGATCCGTCGCCGTGCGGGCGTCTGGAACACGGGTTCACCTGGGACCTCACCGGCGGGTCCATACGGTTCGAACCGGCTCCATCCACGTTCGACCGGGCCCGCCCGCGGCGGGGGGATTCCCGAAACTCAGTCCAGGGTCCCGGTGGAGACCATCCGGGTCCCCTCCCTCGTGACCGAGGACCACTCGGCGTTGAGACCCGAGTCCGCGGTCGGCCACAGGGTGAGTTCGGCCTCGTCGACGCACCTTTCGTCGGGATCGGAGGTTTCGGTGTAGGTGTACACCAGTCGGTCACCGTCCCGGGCCGACAGCTCCAGGGTCCCCGAGCAGGAGAAGGTGGTCCAGGCCGTGCTGCCTCGTTCGGCGCCTTCCTCGATCCGCACCTGGGCGTCCCATTCGGCGACCGGGTCGCCCTCGGTGTTCACCTGGCTCATGAGCCCCGACCACGACCCGACGAACTCGTCGGGTTCGGAGGTGGCCGTGACCGGCGCCTGCTCCGAGTCGTCCAGGTAGACCCAGGCGGCGGCAGCGCCACCGGCCACCAACAGGAGCACGATGGCCGTGATCCCTACCCGGGTGAGCCGACGTCGACGCTTACCGTTGTGCCGGGTCGAACGGGGCGGGGGCCACAGGGCCAGTTGGCGCACCGGGGTGGCGGAATCCTCGGGCTCTTCGTCCGCTCCCGCCTTGAGTTCGGCAGTTGTGTCCATCCTCGCCATCCTCACGACGATCCGTCCGCTCCGACGGAGCGGGGGTACGCATGTACAGCGAACGAGAATAGAGCACCCGAACGCTCGGGAAAGGGCCATGGGAGACGGATCCGGTGTGATGCACGACATAGACACCCGAGGGGTTCCGGCACGACCGGAAGGGGCGGTGGGAGCCGGCCCCTGGTCGATGGCGCCTACTCGCGGTCCGTTCGGCCCCGCTCCTTCCCTTCACCGCCGCCGACGGTGAGGTCGTCTCCCTGGGGAGCGTACGCCTCCGGGGTCGGGGCCGCCCCCGCGTTCTCGGCACCGGTGCCCGCGCCACCGTCCGCGCCACCGTCCATGGTGGCGGGCTCTCCGGACGGGATGTCACCGGGCAGGTACGAATCGAAGCTCGGGCCGGTGCCCCGGGGCACGTACGACGGGTCCAGGCGCGCCAGCCGCCACTCCAGGTCCTCGATCCGTTCCTCGCGCTCGCGCAGCGTCGCGGTCAGCCGCAGCAACAGCGCGTCGACCGCGCGCACGTGATAGCCCCACAGCGCCAACGGCAGGAGCAGCCCGCCGAGGTCGCGGGAGCCCACAGGTCCCTCTTCTGGCAGGTCGAGCGGGGGGAAGTCGGCCTCGAACCGGGCGAGTTGTCCGCCCTTGCCGAGCACGACGAAGACCACGCCGACGAGAACGGCGAGCGCGGCGACGGCCACCAGGATCATGATGAAGTAGGGCACGGTTCCGATCGTGCCACATGGCCCGTCACCCCGGGAGTGGCGCACCGTGGGAGACTCGCCAGGTGCCCAACCAGCCTTTCCGGGTCATGACTCCCGACGCCCTCACCAACCTGAACACCGCCGACCGCACCGTGGACGACGCGGTGGTCGACGCCGGGCATCGACCACCGACGGAGCGGGTCACGGAACTGGTCGCCGCCGGCCACACGGTCCGAGTACGCTGCGACCCCGCGCCCGGAGGCCCCACGGGCGCGTGCCCCGAGGGCGTGACCGGGCACGAGTGCCCCTCCACACCGCCCATCCCCGGGTCCGCACCCGCGCTCGCGGGAACGGTGCCGGTGGACGTCGCGGAGGAGGTCGCCCTGGCCGCCGCCTATGCCTGGGCAGGGGCGCGGGCGTTCGTCACGCGGTACCCGGAACGGGTCCGGCGCGCTTTGGACATGGTCGCCTCGATCCGGGGCGAGCGTCCGCCCTCCGCCGTGCGCCGCGGCCTGGTCTGAACCGGCTCAGGCGCTGGGACCGGGTTCGTCCCTCTCGAACTTGTTCTCCAGGTGCACGTGGGACTGACGGATGGTCGCGACCACGTCGTCGGGGTCGTCGGTCACGTGCAGCAGGTCCATGTCCTGCGGGGAGATCAGGTTGTGCTTGAGCAGGCTCGACTCGACCCACTCGCGCAGACCGCCCCAGAACTCGGTGCCCACCAGGATCACGGGGAAGCGGGTCACCTTCTTGGTCTGCACCAGGGTGATGGCTTCGAAGAGCTCGTCCAGGGTGCCGAACCCGCCCGGCATCACCACGAAGGCCTGCGCGTACTTCACGAACATCAACTTGCGGACGAAGAAGTACCGGAAGGTGACGCCCACGTCGACGTACTCGTTGAGGGTCTGTTCGAAGGGCAGTTCGATGCCGAGCCCCACGGACATCCCGCCCGCCTGCTGGGCGCCCTTGTTGGCCGCCTCCATCATTCCGGGCCCACCACCGGTGATGGTGGCGTAGCCCGCTTCGGCGAGCTTGGCCCCCATCTGGACGCCCAACTCGTAGTACTCGGTGCCCGGCTGGATCCGGGCGGACCCGAAGACGCTCACAGCGGAGGGCATCTCGGCCAGCAGCCCGAAACCCTCCACGAACTCCGACTGGATGCGCAGGACCCTCCAAGGGTCGGTGTGCACCCAGTCGGAGGGGCCCCTGCGGTCGAGCAGACGCTGGTCGGTGGTGGTGTCGGGGATGGCGCGGCCGCGGTAGGTGAGCGGACCGGCGCGCCTCACTCGTTCTTCTTCCGTCATGTTCGTAAAGCTATCCGCCCAGACCCGGCTCACACTTGAACCACACGTGACCGATCGGTGGCCACTGGTGGCCGATCCGGTTCCCACCTGCGATGACGCACCTTCCAAAAGGGGTCAACGGCGGCCGGTGAGCCAGCCCACCATGCGTTCCTCGGCCTCACGGATCTGCGAGATCTTCGCGTACTCGTCGCGGGTGTGCGCCAGCATCGGGTCGCCGGGACCGTAGTTGACGGCGGGGACGCCCAACTCGGAGAAACGGGAGACGTCCGTCCACCCGAACTTGGCGCGGGCCCGTCCCTCTCCCACCGCGGTGACGAAGGCGGCCGCCGAGGGGTCGTCCAGGCCGGGTCGGGCCGGGGCCGCGGAATCGGTCACGGCCACCTCGAAGCCGGTGAACACCTCGCGCAGGTGCGCCTCGGCGTCGGCCGGGGAGAGGTCGGGGGCGTAGCGGTAGTTGACGCGGACCACGCACTCGTCCGGGATGACGTTGCCGGCGACGCCACCCTCCACCGAGACCGCGTTGAGGCCCTCTCGGAAGGTCAGTCCCTCTACCTCGGGTTGTCGCGGCGTGTAGGCGCGCAGCACGTCGAGAATCTCGCCGGCCTTGTGGATGGCGTTCTCGCCCATCCAGGAACGGGCGCTGTGGGCGCGCTTGCCGGTGGTCTTGACGTCGACTCGCATGGTGCCCTGGCAACCGCCCTCGATGACGCCGTCGGTGGGCTCCATGAGGATGGCGAAGTCGCCGTGCAGCGACGCGGGGTCGTTGCGGCTCAACCGGAGCAGGCCGTTGCGGGAGGCGTCGACCTCCTCGTTGTCGTAGAAGACGTAGGTGACGTCGTGCACCGGTTCGGACACCAGGGCGGCCAGCTTGAGCTGGACGGCCACTCCCGCCTTCATGTCGGTGGTGCCGCAGCCGTAGAGGCGGTCGCCGTCCACGCGCGAGGGCACGTTGTCGACGATCGGCACGGTGTCGAGGTGGCCGGCGATCACGATCCGACGCTCGCGGCCCAGAGCGGTGCGTGCGACGACCGCGTCGCCGTCACGGGTGACGGTCAGGTGGGGCAGCGGGGACAGGGCGCTCTCGACCGCGTCGGCGAGGGCCTTCTCGTCACCGCTCTCGGAACGGATGTCCACGAGGTCGGCGGTCAGGTCCGCCACGTCCGAGGTCAGGTCCAGCATGGTGTCGCCCCGTTTCAGGTGTGCTTCGCGGGTGGAGTGAAGGGTCCGTCGCCACCCTAGAACAGGCGACGCCCCTCCCGGATACCGGAAGGGGCGTCACTCTGTCGTCTTAAGCCTCCGCTTCGCTTTGGCCCACCCGTCGCCCGCCACCACCCTCAACGGACGGCCTGGCGGCCGACGGTCCGCCTTCTTTCGGGCGCCCCAAAAAGTCAGGAATGGGTTCGAGGAGACACTGTGGCGCCTCTGGTGGGATAGCGAAAAAGCGTGCTATCCCACCGCCGGCACCTCCCCGGGTTTCCAGGGAACGGGGCCTGACGGCGCCCGAACGGCAACCCCCGCAGTCCAGGAGCTGCTCATGGGCCTAGGCGTTGACGCCGTGCTCGCGCAGGAGGTCGTTCAGGGCGAGCTTGTCGTGCTCCTGACCCTCCTCCAGACGCTTGAGCACCAGCAGGACCGGCATGCCGAAGTCGCCGCCGGGGAAGCTCTTGGTGCGATTGGCGGTGACGCACACCGACCAGGCAGGGGCCTCGCCGCGGGGCAGCTCCTCGCCCGTCTCGGCGTCGAAGACGCGCGTGGACGAGGTGAGGATGGTGCCGGCGCCGAGCTTGGCGCCCTTACGGACGCGGGCGCCCTCGACGACCATGCTGCGCGAACCGAGGAAGGCCTCGTCCTCGATGATGACCGGGGAGGCCTGCGGCGGCTCCAGGACGCCGCCGACGCCGACACCACCCGACAGGTGGACGTTCTCGCCGACCTGAGCGCAGGAACCCACCGTGGCCCAGGTGTCGACCATGGTGCCGGAGCCGACGTAGGCGCCGATGTTGGTGAAGGACGGCATGAGGACCACGCCGGGGGCCAGGAAGGAGCCCCAGCGGGCGATCGCGCCGGGGACGACGCGGACACCGTCGAAGCGGGTCTTGAGCGGCACGCGGTCGTGGTGGTAGAAGTCGCCGACCTGCGACTCCTTCATGTCCAGGACCTTGAAGCCGAGAAGGATGGAACGCTTGGCGCGCTCGTCGACCACCACGTCGTCCGTGGCGGGATCGACGAAGGCCACGCGGGCCTTGCCCTCGTCGATCTGGTCGATGGCGCCGGTGATGATCTCACGCGCCTCGGTGTGGCCGGGGGTCAGTTCGGAGCGCTGCTCCCAGAGTCGGTCGATCTGGTCGGGCAGCGGACTGGTGTACGAGCTGGTCATGTGAACACACGTTAGTCCCTCGATGAGGCCTCGGGGCGTGTGGCCCGCCCGCCCGCGCTGAGCGGTTGGCCACTCCCGAGAACCGATTACTCCGGGTTTCACGGATGCGCCTCCACGCGCCTACTAGAATGCGCGCAGGCACGCCGATCACCCTTCCTGGGGGGACCCCCCGGCGGCCCGGCGCACGGCCCCGTCCCCGCCTTCGCGCGAGGACGCCCACGTGCGTCCCACCCGTCCCCGACCCTTGGTTCGCCCGTGCCCAGTAAGCGCAGGAAGTTCTCCGCGTTCGCCAAGATCCTGTTCGCCCTGACCCTCGTGTGCGGTCTGCTCGTCGGGGGGGCCTACTACGTGCTGACCACATTCGAGCCCCTGGACACCCAGGAGCCCCCGGAGCCGGGATGCCGCCTGGACCTGTCGAACGGGCGGTTCGACATGGAGCACGAACAGGCCCAGAACGCGGCCACCATCGGCGGGGTGGCCTTCAGCCGGGACCTGCCGACCCATGCGGTGACGATCGCCTACGCGACCGTGTGGCAGGAGTCGCGCTTCTACAACATCGAGTACGGCGACCGGGACTCGCTGGGGCTCTTCCAGCAGCGTCCCTCCCAGGAATGGGGAGACCCGGAGGAGGTCATGGACCCGGTGTACTCCAGTCGGGCGTTCTACGACGAGCTGACCGAGGTGCACAACTGGGAGAGGATGCCGGTCTACGAGGCCGCCCAACAGGTGCAGCACAGCGCCGACGGGTTCGCCTACGACCAGCACGAGGCTCTGTCGGAACGGATGGCGGTGACCTTGGGCGGTGAGAACGGCGGCCAGGCGACCTGCTGGTTCGACCAAGAAACCGTGGAGTCCCTACAGAGTGGCGAAGCCGACACCGCCGGCGCGGAGGAGGCCATGGCGCAGGTGTTCGGCACCGACCCCGCCGAACTGCCCCCGGCGGAGGATCCGGCCCACGGCGACCTGGGGTGGGCGATGGCCATGTGGGCCGTGGTGCACGCCGAGGAGTACGGTCTGAGCTCGGTGACCTACGAGAACATGCGCTGGCAGGCCTCCGACGGCCTGAACGACGGCCAGGCATGGACCGAGGTGGAGGACGACACCGGCGGCCGCGTGGTGCTCCGCTAGTGCCCGCTCGCGGTGTCGGTCTCGGATTCGAGAGTGACAGCGCGAGCGGGAGCACCGGAGGTCACTCGGCCAGACGGTCGACGGCGGCCTTGACGCGGTCGTCGGTGGCGGTGAAGGCCACCCGGACGTGGCGCTCCCCCGTCGGGCCGTAGAAGGCTCCCGGGGCGACCAACAGGCCGCGTTCGGCCAGGGCTCCCACGGCGCCCCAGGCGTCGTGGTCCGGGTGGCTCGCCCACAGGTACAGGCCCGCCTCGGAGTGCTCGATCCGCCAACCGGCTCCCTCGAATGCCTCGCGTAGCAAGGTGCGACGGGCGCGGTAGCGCTCCTTCTGCTCGGCGGCGTGGTCGTCGTCGTCCAGGGCGGCCTTCATGGCGGCCTGCACCGGGGCGGGCACGATCATTCCGGCGTGCTTGCGCACCGCCAGCAGCTCCGAGACCAGCGCGGGGTCGCCCGCGACGAAACCGGCGCGGTAACCGGCCAGGTTGGAGCGCTTGGACAGCGAGTGCACCGCCAGCAGGTTCTCGTGCGAGTCACCACAAACGTCGGGGTGCAGGATCGACACGGGTTCGGCGTCGTCCCATCCCAGGTCGAGGTAGCACTCGTCGGAGGCGACGATGGCGCCGCGTTCGCGGGCCCAGGCCACCACCTTGCGCAGGTGGTCCTTGCCCAGCACCCGTCCGGTCGGGTTGGCGGGCGAGTTCACCCACACCAACTTCACCCGCGCGGGGCCCAGAGCGGCGAGTCCGTCGGTGGCCACCGGGGTGGCGCCGGCCATCCGAACACCCACGTCGTAGGTGGGGTATGCCAGCTCCGGCAGCGCTACCGTGTCGCTCGCCCCCAGACCGAGCAGGGTGGGCAACCAGGCCACGAGTTCCTTGGAACCGACGGTGGGCAGCACGGCGCCGCCGGCGACGCACACCCCGTGGCGGCGCTGAAGCCACCCCTGGATCGCGGCGCGCAGTTCGGGGGTGCCCCACGTCAGTGGGTACCCGGGCGAGTCGGCCGCGGCGGCGAGCGCCTCGCGCAGGGTCGCCGGGACCGGGTCGACCGGGGTGCCGACGGACAGGTCGACGATTCCGCCGGGGTGGGCCGCCGCCGTCTTCTTGTACGGCGTCAGCCGGTCCCAGGGAAAGGTGGGGAGCCGGTCGGTCACCGGTCGCCGTTCACCCATCGGGGCACTCTCCATCCTGTTCGTGGTCCTCGCACAACGGCGTCGCGCCGGCCCCGGGTGGGGCC
>NZ_BCSH01000035.1 GCF_001570765.1 Nocardiopsis listeri NBRC 13360
CCGGCCCCGGGTGGGGCCGGCGCGACGCGTCACGTTCTGGTGGGCCTCATCACCACGCGACCTCTGCGCCAAGGGGAAGCCGTGGCGTCGTGGGCGCTACTCCGCCTGCGGAGGAAGCTTGGCGATGATCGGGTGGTCGCGGTCGATCTTGCCGACCTTGGAGGCGCCGCCCGGAGAGCCCAGGTCGTCGAAGAAGTCGACGTTGGCCTTGTAGTACTCCGACCACTGCTCGGGCAGGTCGTCCTCGTAGTAGATGGCCTCGACGGGGCACACCGGCTCACACGCACCGCAGTCAACGCACTCGTCCGGGTGGATATAGAGCATGCGCTCGCCCTCGTAGATGCAGTCCACGGGGCACTCGTCAATGCACGCCTTGTCCAGCACATCAACACAGGGCTGCGCGATGACGTAAGTCACGTCGTACTCCTTGTCTCACCCCCGCTTGCCCACGGGGGAGGCGGGACTCCAGAGCCTCTCAGGGAAACGGACGACGTGCGGGCGTCACCGGATCCGTGGAGCTCTGCAAGCTATTGGCACAGATGTCGTTCTCTTAGTATGGCGCTGGAGAACAGCCAGCGCACACTCGGGGGCCCGGATTCATGCACATGCGCGGACGACTGGTCCACAGAATCACCCATGCCGACGTCGGTCGGCGTGTCTCACTGCGAATCATCCTCCCCGAAGGCGGCTTCACCGATATCGTCGGAGTCGTGGAGTCCTGGGCCGAAGGTGTTCTCACCCTACGTCGCCGAGACGACTCGACGGTCGAGGTCGCCGAACACGACATCGCCGCCAGTCGTGTCGTTCCCCCCGTACCCCCAAGACGGCGCGGTAAGCGCCCCTAGACCCCACACGCAGGCATTCTTCGCCTCTTGCGGGGTAGAAGAGACTCAGCCCCGACCGCGGTTCCCCCCGACCGTGCCCTCGGGCCGACAACGAAGCACCACGCCCACACGTCCCGGTCCCCGGACGGACGGGCACAAGGCACGCGGGGAGGTGGCGCCCAAGATGAGGGAGGCAGTCGCGTCCGCCCTCGCCGAACTGTCCCGGCGAGACGAGCGGGCCTCCGACATGGCCCGTCTGGCACTGGACACACTCGCCCCCGAGCAGGACCTGCAACGCCTCAACCAGCACATCGTCCAGCGGTTCTGCTGGTACGAACTGCCGGTCCGCTTCCAGAACTCCCCCGACGACCAGTTGTTCGCGGTGCGCTCCCTGGGTCACCTGTTCCAGCTGTTGCAGCTGTACCGCTACGCCAACGTGTGCTCCTCCCCCGAGACCACCACCCTGCTCAAGCTGTACGAGAAGGACCACACCGCAGGGCTGGCCATGTTCGAACGGCTCATGTGGGAATCCGGGGTGGAGCCCCCCGACCTGCCGGAGCTGACCTGGGGCACCGCCGTGGGCGACGTGGAGCTGAGCGCGCGCAGGGCGACCGCGGCCGCCCTGGAACTGGCGATCTCGCTGGGCGACATCCGGCCGGGCAAGCGCGGCTGGCGGCCCGCCCAGGAGAGGTTCGCGCGTTCCTTCCTCACCCATCCGGACCATCGTGGTCTCAGCCGACTGGACCGGGTCCGGGAGGAGCGCGTTCGCGCCTGGTTGTCCTCCTCCGCCCACCCGCACCGGCAACGATTGTGGCCGCTGGTGGGACAGATCATCGCGGGCGCGGACGTGCCGCGTGACGTGGAGTCCGCCATGGCCCCGCTGTGTCGACTGCTCGACCTGGCCTCGGAAGGGATCGCCCTCACCCAGATCGGCTACATCTCTCCGAGCGTGGTGCGGAGCCTGTGCGAGGAGTTCGGTTGGCACGGCTCCCCGAACCCACCGCGCAGTGAGACCGACGCGACCCAGATCATCGCCTTGCACCAAGTGCTGCGCTCCATGCGCGCCGTGCGGCGTTCGGGGCGCCGGCTCGAACTGACCCGGCGGGGCCAGCGACTTCGTGAGGATCCCGAATCGCTGTGGCAGGCCGCGACCGAGACACTGTGCCGCACCGGCGGCATCCAGCAGGCCTCCGCCGAGACGCTCCTGGGCATCCTGTTGACCCGCTCGCCCCAGGGGCTGGGCTCGCACGCCCGACGTGGTGACTCGGACGCCGAGTCCGCCGAGCGGGTGCTCATCGAGTCCGGGTGGCGTCCGGTGGAACCTCCGATACCCGCCGGCAGGCACGCCGCGGCGCACCGTCGGGCCGCCGAGACGGCGTCGGACCAGGTACGCGCCATGGTGATGGCGGTGGGGTGGTTGTTGGAGGCGCTGGAGCTGGTCGTGGGCGATGAGAGCGTGGGGCGTCGGGAGCTCACCCCAGTGGGCCGGGAGTTCGCGATCGCCTGTCTGCACAAGTCCGCCGTGGCTCCGCGCGCGGTGGTCTGAGGCCGTCCTTGGGGTGCCCTTCGGGATACGGCACCCGCTGCTCGGGGGCCCCGAACAGGCCCTAACCTGGAGCGCGAACCACCCGCGACCAGCAGGAGCATCATGCCCACGACCGAACCGCCCCACAAGGCGGAACCCGACGACGCGACCGTGACCGGCACCGAGGGCGAAGGCCCCGGTGACCAGGCACGCGCCGCGGACCCGTGGGAGCAGATGCCCGAGGACGCCCTGAACCGTGCCGGGGTCGGTGTGGACGGTTCGGCGGAGACCGAGGAGACCGAAGAGAACGGAGGAGGCGGGCGCCCCGAGGGGACCAAGGCCACGGGCTCCAAGGGCGGCGAGAAGGCTCCCGCCGCGCCGAGTCGGGCGGACTTCATGCCCAGCCCGTTGTTCGTCCTGGTGCTGGGCCTGGCCGGGTTCGCGGGTTGGCTGTCCTGGCGCGCCATCGAACTGGAATGGGCCGCGGAGGACACCGCGGTCACCCCGCTCATCCCGCCGCTGTTCATCCTGCTGGGCTGGATCGTGTCGGTGGCGGTGCACGAGTTCGGGCACGCCCTGACCGCCTACCTGGCCGGTGACCGTTCCCTGCGCGGCTCCGCCTACCCGCGGTTGAACCCGTTCGGGTACCGACAGGCCTTCGGTGGGCTGGTCCTGCCCGTGGCCTACCTGGGTCTGGGCGGCTTCGGCCTGAACGGCCCACCCACCTACGTGGACTGGGACGCCATCCCGAACCGGGGCCGCCGCGTCATGGTGGCGTTGGCCGGTCCCCTGGCGAGCCTGTTGCTGTCGGCCGTGCTCGCGCTCACCGTCACGCTGCTGGTGCCGGCCGGGCAGGACAGCGTCAACTGGGCGATCTCCTCGCTGGCCTTCCTGTCCTTCGCCAACATGACCAGCGCCCTGGTGAACCTGCTGCCGATCCCGGGCCTGGACGGCTATCACGTCCTGGCGGCCTTCCGCGGCGCCAAGTGGACCGGGTTCGTGGCGGCCAACGGGCTGTTCTGCTCGATCGCCGTGTTCGCCGTGCTGTGGCTGCCGGGGGTCCGGGACCTGTTCGACACCCTCATCTACACGATGTTCGAGCAGATCCTGCCCAACCCGACCATCCCCGGGATGATGTTCCACGGCAAGCTGCTGCTTCAGTTCTGGGCCTGACCGGCCCACCGGTCGGCGCCCCCTGCTCCTTCGCGGGCGCTCAGTCCTTCGATCCGTCCGTGGGCGGATCGAAGGGGCTGTCGGGCGTTCCCGGCCTCAGGTCCGGCGGTGTCAGGTTGATCCTGCCGCTCGCCGTGGTCGCCCCCCGAGCGGCGGTCTGCTTCTCCCAGGGGATCGGCCCGGGCAGGGTGACGCTGCGCATCACCGCGGCGGCCAGGACGATCATGGACCCGAACAGGTACACGTAGTTGACCAACGCGGTGGAGAACACGATGTCCCCGCCCGGCAGGTAGCCGATCATGCCCAGCAGGGAAAGGACGTAGCCGACCGCGAACCCGGTGGCGCCGGACTGTCGGCGGCTGCCCCACGCCGCGAGCCGAGTGAGGGCGTACAGCAGCACCAGGAACACCACCACCCCGACGACGGCCCCGGCCTGAACGGGGAGGCCGAGCGGCCAGTGGTGGGAGAACCAGGACAGTCCGAACCCGGACGACACCCCCACCGCCGCACCGGTCGGAAGCAGGACGAGGAACGACAGGACGGTCATCGCCGAGGACAGGATGGCGGGCGGCCGGTTCCGGGTCCCCGCGACGGATTCAGGTGTGGTCACGAAAGACGAGGGTAGGCGCTCCCCGGGCGTGGACGTGGCCGGGGCCGGGAGCGGGCCCTCACAACCCGGAGAACAGGTCGCTCTCGTAACCGTCGGTGTCGGTCTTGGGCGGTGGCCCCATCAACAGCGTGAAGTGCTCGACCGCGTCGATCTCCTGGGCGATGTCGTTGGACAACGCGAATCGCTCCCCGTCCACGGTGATCTGGGTGGCGTGCGCGCGCATCGCCAGGGTCTTGGCCGCCCAGTGGTCGGTGGCGTCGATCCTGGTGGTGACGATCGAGTCGGGGGTGCCCCGGGCGATGTCGGAGACCTCGCGGGGAGGAGTGAAGGGCCCGACCTCCTCGTTCAGTCGGGCGATGGACTCCTCGATCCGGGAGACCGGTTGGGCGATGGCGTAGAGCTTGTCGACCTTCCAGGGCGTTCCCGGCAGGGCTCGTTCGTTGGCCTTGGCACAGGCCCGACGGGTGACCCGGTGGGCCTGGACGTGGTCGGGGTGCCCGTAACCGCCGTGCTCGTCGTAGGAGACCAGGACGTGCGGGCGCACCTCACGGATGATCTCGGCGAGCAGGCGGGCCGCCTCCTCCACGTCGGCGCCCCAGAAGGCCTTGGGGTGCTCGTTGGTGGGGCCGCCCATCATCCCGGAGTCTCGGTAGTGTCCGGGGCCGCCGAGGAACCGGTGGTCGCGTACGCCCAGCGCCACGCAGGCCTTGCCGAGCTCACCGATCCGGTACTCGCCGAGCGTGTCCTCGCGTTCGGAGACCAGGTGGTCGAGCCCGGGCGGGATCACCTCGCCCTCCTCGCCCAGGGTGCAGGTCACCAGGGTGACCTCGGCCCCTTCCGCCGCGTACTTCGCCAATGTCGCCCCCGTGACGATGCTCTCGTCGTCGGGGTGCGCGTGGACCATCATCAGTCGCCTGTCGCTCACGTGCCGAACGATACCTTCCAGATGGGGTTCTTTCCCGTAGAACACCCAGAACAGGGCAGGTCGGTCGACATTCGGAGCGCCCGGTGGATGCGATGGGACACAATCGGCCTATGAGCTTTCCTCGCCAACAGGCCCGGACCCAACGCTTCACGATCGGGGTCCCCCGTAACTTCCAGGTCTCCCCGCGGGGCGACCGCGTCACCTTCCTGCGCGGCCGGCACGGCACGGACAAGGCCACCTGTCTGTGGCAGTACCTGCCCGAGACCGGGACGTCGACGGTCCTGGCCGACCCCACCGCGCTCGGCGCCGACGACGAGAACCTTCCTCCCGAAGAGCGCGCCCGTCGGGAGCGGATGCGCGAACACGGTGGCGGCATCGTTTCGTACACGGTGGACGACGCCTTCACCCGCGCGGTCTTCACCCTGTCCGGCCGGGTGTTCTACGTGGACCTGGTCGGTGACGACGCCTCCCCTCGCGAGCTCCCCGTGGCCGCCCCCGCCGTGGACCCCCGGATCAGCCCCGCCGGTGAACGGGTCGCCTACGTGCACAAGGGCGCGGTCCGAGTGATCGACATCGTCGACAACGGTGACGAGGACCGCGACCGTCTCCTCGTGGAGCCGGACGGCGAACACGTCACCTGGGGTCTGGCCGACCTCGTCTCCGCGGAGGAGATGAACCGGACGCGGGGCTTTTGGTGGTCGCCCGACGGCGCCTGCCTGGCCGTGAGCCGGGTCGACGAGTCCGAGGTGAACCGCTGGTTCGTCGGCGACCCCAACCGGCCCGACCAAGAGCCGCAGCCGCTGCGCTACCCGGCCGCCGGCACCGCCAACCCGGACGTTCACCTGGCCGTGATCGCGGTGCCCTCCCCCGTCGCCTACCGTCGCGACGGCCGCCCCGAGCCCACTCCGATCGAGTGGGACCGCGAAGAACTGCCGTACCTGCCCACCGTGGGCTGGACCGGTGGACCGGACGGCAACGCCACCCTGGTGTTCACCGCCCAGAGCCGGGACCAGCGAACCCTCGCCCTGTTCAGCGCCGACCCGGCGACCGGTCTGGTCTCGCGCACCCGCACCGAGAGCGACGGCGTGTGGGTGGAGCTCATGCCGGGCGTTCCGGACTTCACCGCCTCCGGTGCGTTGGTGTGGATCGGCCGGGAGAACGGCACCGGCGAACGTCGGGTCTACGTGGGCGACAAGGTGGTCAGTGGCGACTCCTACGTCCGCTCTGTGGTGGGAGTGGACGGCGACCGGGTGCTGTTCGCCGCCTCCCCCGCGGGCCGTCCCGGGGACCAG
Source organism: Nocardiopsis listeri NBRC 13360 (assembly GCF_001570765.1). GTDB lineage: Bacteria > Actinomycetota > Actinomycetes > Streptosporangiales > Streptosporangiaceae > Nocardiopsis > Nocardiopsis listeri. The sequence continues at coordinate 6,350 of NZ_BCSH01000035.1, forward strand.
TCGTTGTGGCTGGCCGACACCCGCCAGGGCACGTGCGCGCCGGTGGAGCTGCCCGAGGGCACCGACGACGGCCACGGCGGTCTGCGTGCCGGTCGGCTACGCGGCGACACCCTCGTGCTCCAGCACAGGTCGATGGACTTCACCGGGGTGCGGACCTTCGTGGTGCGAGGCGCGAGCACCGAGACCCGCCGCACCCACGGGGAGATCGAGAGCGTCGCCGAGGTCCCGGACCTGCCGGAGCCGCGCGTGAGGACCTGGCTCGCCGGGGAACGGAAGATCCCCACGGCGTTGCTCCTGCCGTCCTGGTACCGCGAGGGTGAGGCGCCGTTGCCGGTGCTGATGGCGCCCTATGGCGGTCCGCACGCGCAGCGGGTGCTCAACGCCCGTGGCGCCTACCTGTCCTCGCAGTGGTTCGCCGAGCAGGGCTTCGCCGTGCTCATCGCGGACGGCCGTGGCACCCCGGGCGTGGGCGTGGAGTGGGAGCAGGCGGTCCACCACGATCTCGCCGAGCCGGTACTGGCCGACCAGATCGAGGCGTTGGAGGACGCCGCCCGACGGTTCGATTGCCTGGACACCTCCCGGGTGGGCATCCACGGGTGGTCGTTCGGCGGTTACCTGTCGGCGTTGGCCGTGCTGCGTCGCCCGGACGTGTTCCACGCGGCGGTGGCGGGCGCCCCGGTGATCGACTGGACCCTGTACGACACCCACTACACCGAGCGCTATCTGGGCCTGCCACAGGAGCAGGAGGAGGCGTACACGGGTTCGTCGCTGCTCTCGGACGCCGCCAAGCTCGAACGTCCGCTGATGCTCGTCCACGGCCTCATCGACGACAACGTGGTGTTCGCGCACACCCAGCGGATGTCGGAGGCGCTGTTGGCCGCGGGCCGCCCGCACACGGTGCTGCCGCTGGCCGGGGTGACGCACAGCCCGTCGGACCCGGTGACGGCGGAGAACCTGCTGTTGCTCCAGGTGGACTTCCTCAAGCAGAATCTCCAGGGCGACCAGGGGGTGTAGCCCTGGGAGGGTTCGACGCGGGTCCCGGCGCCGGGGGGACGCCGGGACCCGCTCAGTGGCCGGGGTGTTCGGGGAGGATCTCCTCGTCGGTGGGCACCTGGGCGTCGACCGGCAGATCGAACCGGGCGAACTCGACCAGGTGGGTGAAGACCAGGGTCTCCCCGGTCTCGGCGATGGTCTCCTCGGTCTCCATGCGGCGTTCGAGGCGCAAGGGGTAGCCGGTCTCGTCGACCCAGAAGTCCAGGGTGGCCTCCAACGGCCCGTAGTCTCGGAAACCCTCCTGGACGTAGGTGGCCGTGTACCGGTGCCCGGTGCGTTCCGACAGGTCGCCGTCACCGAGGATCTCCGGGGGCAGATACTCGCTGGGCGCGGTACCGGTGCCCTGGTAACCGGGTTCGGCCATCTCCAACACCTGTCCGATCTCCTCGACGAGGTCCTCCCACTGCTCTCGGGGGTGCTCCAAGGGTTCCGAGCCCGTGTCGGAGTCCCGGTAGTGCAGCCGCTCCATCTCCTCCCCCGGCAGGACCTGGAGGTTCACGACCTCTTGGAGGTCGGATCCCAAAGCCATGGCCCCCATCCCGGTCGGTCCCAGGTAGGAGGCCCGGGAGATCGCCGGGATCGGTTCGTCGGTTTGCAGGTAGTGCACCGGGGTCGTGTCGCCGACGCTGTTGTGATGGTGGTGCTCGAAGGTGGTGAAGCTGGAGGCTTCCAGGGCGAGTTCGATCGTCTCGGCCATCACCGCATCGACGTTCTCGGGGGCCTCGGTAACAGTGGGGACGGAGGGTTCCTCCGCCACCGATCCCTCGGCGTCGGTCGAGGTGGTGTCCGTCGAATCCTCGGCTTCCCCGGCGGCGTCGTCCGCGTCCTCCCCCGCGTCCACGGCCAGCCACCCGGTGAGCAGCGCGGCGGCCAGTACGATCGTGGTCGCGCCCACCGATACTGGGACGCGGGAACGACGGACCCGGCGCGGTTCGGGGACGGTCACCCCGGTCCAGGTCTCGGACAAAAACCCGGACACGGTCGCGCTCAGGTCGTCTTCGGACCGGCCGGTCAGCTCCTGCAAGAGGCGCTGCGCGGTCGGACGTTCTCCCGGCTCCTCCAGCAGCGCCTCGCGGACCAGCGGGGCCAGGGAGTCGGGAACGTCTCCGAGGTCGGGTTCGGTGACGGTGACCCCTGAAGGCTCCCAGCCGGTGGCGGCGAAGCGCACCAGGTGGCCCCAGGCGAACACGTCGGCGGACCCGTTGGCCTCGGGCCCGCTCCCGCCCTGTTCGGGGGCCGCCCAGCGGGGGTTCCCGATCGGCCTCCCCACCGCCGAGGCGACCCCGAGATCCACCACCTTGGGCCCGGTCGGAGACAGGACGACCTTGTCCGGACCCAGGCCCAGATGGGCTCCGCCGAGGGCGTGCCAGGCGCTCAACGCCTCCGCCAGACCCACGGCCAGCGCGGTGAGCACGTCCCCGCGCAGCGGCCCGTGTTCGACAAGGTGCGTCGCGAGGGACCGTCCGGGCGCGTACTCGGTCGCGAGCCAGGGTTCGGCCGCCTGGATGTCGGAGCCCCGGTAGCCGGCTGCGCACACGACCCGCCCCCGAACGAGCCGGCCGACCTCCGCGGTGAGCCGGGCCCGCACGTTCGTGGCGTCGGCGACCTCGGCCGGGACGATCCGGACCGCCACCATGGTGCCGCCCGGATCCACGCCGAGCATGACCGTGCCCGCCGTGTCCCGGACGATCCGTCCGATCAGCCGGTAGGGACCCACGGATTCCGGGTCCCTGCGGCCCGGTGGCGTCACCTCCGGAGGAAGGAGGTCACGGTCCGGGTGGGGCAGGTCGGTGGACATGGAGCTCTCTCTTCCGGGTCGGGGGCGGAGGGGGCTCATCGGGCGGGGGACGCTAGTAGGGCGCCGCGGGGGCGTCCAGGATCCGAGATTCGTCGGGGACCTCGATCGATACGGGCTGGTCGAAGCCGACCGCGATCACCTCCCAGCCTTCCGCGCCCTCGAATTCCCCACCCTCACCCGAGGTCTGCTCGCGGTAGTGCTCGTACCGCTGGAACCGCCCGTCCTCGCCGATCCACAGGTCGAACACGTACTCCCGAGCCGTCGGCTGCTCATCGAAGTGGCTCTCCATCGTGTAGGTACCCGTGTAGTGGTGGGCCGGTCCGTGCTCGGGCCGGCCGTCGAAGTCGTTCCAGTCCCAAGCGGAGTCCGGCTGTACGGGTTCGACGACCCCCATGTAGTCGACCTGTGTATCGGATTCCGCTTCCAGCAACAGGGAGACGTACCACAGGAACGACCACTGCCCGGGGCCGAACTCGGCGGCGTAGTCCAGCGTGTTCGCGGGCTCGGGATCTCGGCCGTACGGTGCCGGATCCGGTTCCACGCCGGGCGGAGGGGTCATCGTGGTGCGGCCCAGACGCTCCACGCCCTCCCCGGTCAACAGGTCTCCCCCGAACGCCAGGAACTCGCTGTGGGTAGGGCCACCGTGGGAACCCTTGTAAAGGACCGGCCGCGGGTCCTCCGTGTACCGATGCACGAGGTACTCACCGTGCGCGTCCGCCGTGGTACTGCGTTGGTAGGCCTCGAAGCTCCCCACCTCGTTGGCCTGCTCGATCGCCTCGGTGAGCACGGCCGCCATGTCCTCGGGGGTCATTTCGACCGCGGGGGCGGAGTCCGCGTCCCCAACCCCGGAACCCCTTTCTTCCGCGGCACCGGCGTCCGCGGCGTCGGCCCGATCGTCTCCATCCGCGGCCTCCGACCCTGGCCCTGGCAGGCCGAGCCCGGGCACCCCTGAACCCGGCCACACGAAGATCCCCCCGGCTACCAGCACGAGCGCCAGCACGGCGGCGCCGACCCCCGGCCACGCCCACGAACGTTTCCGGCGCACCCGTGAGGTCTCCGGGGCGGAGATCCCCCGCCATTCGGTGGCGAGCAGGCCCGGTACGACCTCGGTGGGGTCGGCGGCGGCCACCGGTTCCACTCGGGTGGCGTTCCAGGAACCGGTGAGCTCGGAGAGAACCTCGGCGGCGGTCGGGCGTTGGCCGGGATCCTTCGACATCGCCCGGCGCACCGGGTCGGCCAGGGGCTCGACCAGCGCGGACAGGTCGGGTTCCTCGTTACGGACACGGTAGGACAACACGTCCGCCTGTCCGGTGCCGAAGGGAGCCTCTCCGGTCGCGGCGAACAACACCAGCCCACCCCAGGCGAACATGTCGGAGTAGCCGGTCGCGTCCTGCCCCATGTACTGCTCCGGTGCCACCCAGCCGGGGGTTCCGAAGAGTCCGCCGGTCGCGGTGAGGGCGGTGCCGTCGGCGGCTCGTGCGATCCCGAAGTCCAGCACCTTGGGTCCGTCCGGCGCGAGGATCACGTTTCCGGGTTTGAGGTCGCGGTGCACGACACCGACGGAGTGGATGGCGTTGAGCGCCTCCGCCAGCCCCACGGCCAGCGCGACAAGCATGCCGCCGGAGAGCGGGCCGTTCTCGCGAACGTACTGGCGCAAGGTACGGCCCGGTACGTATTCGGTGGCCAACCAGGGGGTGGCGGCCCGGGTGTCTGCGCCCAGGAAAGCCGGAGTACACGTGGCTCGGACCCGAGCCACCATGTCCACCTCACGGGCGAACCGTGCCCGAAAGTCGGGGTCGGCGGCGAACTGCGGGTGGACCACCTTGACCGCGGCCGAGGAACCGTCTTCGGCCACTCCGGCGTAGACGGCGCCCATCCCGCCCGCGCCGATGCGGCCCACGACCTGGTAGGTGCCCAGGGTCCGTGGGTCGGTACCGGTGGGGGGTTCCACTCCTTCGGGCAGGCGATCTTCACTGAAGGGAGGCTTCGGGTGGGGGGTCACTGGTTCTCCGTGTCGTCGGTGTAGGCACAGCTCTCCAGGGGAGCGCCGTCGGTGAGTGTGGTGTCGTGGGGGCCGATGTCGTCCATCCCGGGGAAGGTGAGACCCGAGTCGGCACCGGGCGCCGCGACCAACCCGGAGTAGACGCAGAACCCACCCGGATAGTCGACGGCGTCCTGTGCCCGCTCCCTGGTCGAGTCGGGCACGTGATAGACCACCCTCACGTCGTAGAACGCCAGACGGACACTCTCGGTGGGGTTGTCCGGGTCGAGGCGGGCGAGTACACCGCTGTTGCCGGCGGGGGTGAAGTCGAGACCCTCTTGGCCGGGCGTGATGGCGGTGACACCGACGAACTCATTGCTGTGCACGTTCAGGGAACCGTGGTCGGGCAGGTACTCCAGCTCGACGGTCAGTCCGAAGTCCTGGAACTCCGCGGTGGCGGCGCTGTCGAAGGTCAGTCGCAGCTGGTCCAGCCCCTCGCCCTCCCCGGAGGCGGGTTCGAGGCGGCGTAGGAGCACGGGTTCGGTTTCGGAGACGGGTTCTACCACGATCTCACCGGTCTCGTAGAGCTCTTGGTACTCCTCGGGGGCGTCGTCAGGGACGACGGCGTTCCCGACCGTCGCACCGCCCGGGGCGTCCGCATCGGCCGCGCCCGAGGTTTCCGATGGCCCCTCACCGAGCAGGGCGCGCAGCCCGAGTCCAGCGACCAGGACCATGACCGGCACCGCCGCGCCCAACCCCACGGCGAGCCGGTTCCGGCGGAACCGGCCCCGTCCGGGCGGGGCGATTCGACGCCAGTCCTGGTCCCCGATCGCCAGAACGGGCAGTCCGGCCCAAGCCCGACCCAGCAGTGCCCTGATATCCGCGGGAACCACGCCGCTCGGTGCCGCGACGTGCAGGGCACCGGTCATGATCCGCTGCAGTTCGGTGGCGGTGGGCCGCTGTTCGGGTTCCTTGCTCAGGGCCCGCTCCAGCACGTGGCGCAGGTGCGCGGGGACCCCGGTCAGGGAAGGTGGCCCGGAGAGGATGCGCGAGACGACGACGTCGGAGGGACCGGAACCGAAGGGACCCTGCCCGGTCGCGGCGTAGGCGACCAGCCCTGCCCAAGAGAAGATGTCGGAGTGCCCGGAGGCAGGGGCGCCACGGTACTGCTCCGGGGAGATCCAGCCCGGGGTACCGACCAGCCCGCCCGTCCGGGTGAGGGCGGTGCCGTCGATGGCGCGGGCGATCCCGAAGTCCAATACCTTCGGTCCGTCCGGGGCGAGGATCACGTTGCCCGGTTTCAGGTCCCGGTGCACCACTCCGGCGGCGTGGACCGCGGCGAGCGCCTCGGCGACCCCGAGTGCGAAGGCGGTCAGGGCGTCCCCGCGCAACGGGCCGTGGATGCGCACGTACTCCCGCAAGGTCGGCCCGGGCACGTACTCGGTGGCCAACCAAGGGACCTCGGACTCGGCGTCCGCACTGTGGAAGGCGGGAACGCAGGCGGCCCGCACCCGGCGGACCAGGTTCACCTCACGGGCGAAACGGTCCCGGAAATCGGCGTCGGAGGCCAGCGTCCGGTGCACGCACTTGACCGCCACCCGCCGGTCGCGACCGTCCAGGGCCGCGTACACCACACCCATGCCGCCGGATCCCAACCGTCCGAGGACGCGGAACGGGCCGAGGTGAGTGGGATCGTCGGGGACGAGGGGAGACACGCCCACGGGCAGGGCGGTGGATCGGGGCATGGAAATTCCGGGGGATCGATGCGGACGGGGGCATGGTGGAAGCACTCCGGGAGCTCTGATGCCACATTGCCACGGTGGGTTCGTCTCTTCGCCGTCCACTTCCGGCCACGTTCGGCCGAACCATCCGACCACTCGACGCCGTTCTCGGACGGCGCCCCGGCGCGAGGGGCGCCACGGGCGGGCCTAGCCTGGGGATATGCGTTCGTACATCCCACTCCTGGCCCTGATGGCCGACCTGGTCTGCGTGCTCGTCTTCGTCACGGTGGGCAAGGCCGACCACGCGACCGGGCTGACCCCGGCCGCGGTGGCCGGGACCGCGTGGCCGTTCGTGGCCGCGTTGCTCGCCGGTTGGCTCGCCACCCTGGCCTGGCGCTCGCCCGCCCGGATCTGGCCGACCGGAGTGTTCGTGTGGGCGGTGACCGTGGTCGGTGCGATGCCGTTGCGTCTGCTCACCGGGGAGGGAGCGCCACTCTCCTTCGTCGTGGTGACGTCGCTGTTCCTGGCCGCGACCATGCTCGGTTGGCGGGTCGTGACGCTGTTGGTCTCCCGGTGGAAGGGCCGGGCAGCGGCTCGAACGGTGGGCCCGCAGGCGTGAGTCGGCCCCGGTCGCCGGTGACCTTCGTCGGGACGACCGGGTACGGACCGTTCGTAAGCTTGGTTCAATGAGCGAACAACCGGTCCCAGAGGCCGACTCCGACACCACCACCATCACCAGTGGTGAGGACGAGGCGCGCGAGGTCGGGGTGGGGCCCTGGCCCGGTCCCTGGCCGGATGGCGACCACTACGATCCCGAGCTGCTCGCCCACGGCGACCGGCGCAATGTGGTCGACCACTACCGATACTGGCGCCGGGAGGCGATCGTGGCCGACCTGGACATGGTCCGTCACGACTTCCACGTGGCCGTGGAGAACTGGTCGCACGACTTCAACATCGGATCGGTGGTGCGCACCGCCAACGCGTTCGGCTGCGCGGCCGTGCACATCGTGGGCAAGCGCCGTTGGAACCGACGGGGCGCCATGGTCACCGACCGTTACCAGCACGTGCACCACCACCCCGACACCGCTTCGCTGGTGGCCTGGGCCGGCGAGCACGACCTGACGCTGATCGGCGTGGACAACCTGCCGGGGGCCGTGCCGTTGGAGACCCACCCGTTGCCGCGCAACGCCGTACTGGTGTTCGGCCAGGAGGGCCCGGGGCTGTCGGAGGAGGTCCGTCAGGTGTGCGCGGCGGTCCTGTCCATCGCCCAGTTCGGTTCGACCCGGTCGATCAACGCGGGGGCCGCCGCGGCGATCGCCATGCACGCCTGGGTCCGGGCCCACGTGTTCGCGCAGCCCGTTCCCGACACGGCGACCACACCCACTCCGTGATTCCTCCGTGATCTAACATGAACGGATCGCCCCCTACCAGGAAGTAGCAAGGATGAGTCCGATCGTCACGTCCGTCGCTCGCGCCGCCACACTGGACGACGTCCCCGACCTCGCCCGTGTCCTCAGCCGTGCGCTGCACGACGACCCGCTCTTCCGCTGGCTCTTCCCCGACGACGAGAACCGTATGGCCAAGGTGCGGCGCTTCTTCGCCCTGACCACCGGCTTCGGCTACGTCCCCGGTGGGGACACCCGTCTGACCACCGTCGCCGACTCCAAGGATTCCGTCCCGGTCCCCCGCGCCGCCGCGCTGTGGGCGCCGCCCACGAGCAACCCCGAGGGGCCGCTGGTGTCACTGCGCACCTGGCCGCACTGGGCGTCCCTGCTCGGACGTGGCCGGGTCGCCGCGTTCGTCCGGGTCTTCGCCGAGTGGAAGATGGCCGCCCCTCAGGAACCCCACCTGTACCTGGCCGCTCTCGGGGTCGACCCGAGCGTGGCCGGCACCGGGGTCGGGGGCGGGCTGCTCGCCGCCGGGCTGGACGAGGCCGACTCCCAGGGGCTGCCGGTGTTCACCCAGACGCTCGACGACAAGAGCGTCGGTTTCTACGAACGGTTCGGGTTCCGGCTCGTCCACGAGATCCCGCACGAGGACGTCGGAACCGGATACTTCCTGCTGCGGCAACCTTCCTGACCGTTCCCACGGAACCGAGCCGGCCACGGACGGCCCCGTGGAAGGGTGGCGGTCATGCTGATCGTGTTCGCCGGGCCGCCCGGCTCCTCGGCATCGCGCGGGAGGTCGCCGAGGAGGACGTCGAACCCTTGAAGCCCTCGCGCGGGTGAACGCGAAGGGGCCGCCTCCCGATGGGAGACGGCCCCTCGCTACGACCGGGGATCGGGGATCGTGACTAGCCGATGCCCTTGCCGAGCGAGCCCAGCAGGTCGCGGTTGAGCTGGGAGATGGTGTCCAGCGGGATGCCCTTCGGGCAGACCGCGGCGCACTCACCGATGTTGGTGCAGCCGCCGAAGTCCTCTTCGTCCTGCTGGTTGATCATCTTCACCACGCGGGAGGCACGCTCGGGCTGTCCCTGCGGGAGCATGCCCAGGTGCGTGACCTTCGCGGCGGTGAACAGCATGCTGGACGCGTTCGGGCAGGCCGCCACGCACGCGCCACAACCGATGCAGGTCGCGGCGTCGAACGCGCGGTCGGCGTCCGGCTTCGGGATCGGGTTGGCGTGGGCGTCCGGTGCGGTACCGGTGGGCGCGCTGATGAAACCGCCCGACTGGATGATGCGGTCGAACGCACCACGGTCGACGACGAGGTCCTTCACGACCGGGAACGCCTTGGCCCGCCACGGCTCGACCGTGATGGTGTCGCCGTCGTTGAAGCTGCGCATGTGCAGCTGACAGGTGGTCGTACGCTCGGGGCCGTGCGCCTCACCGTCGATCACGACGCCACAGGCACCACAGATGCCCTCGCGACAGTCGTGGTCGAAGGCGACCGGGTCCTCGTTCTCAAGCGTGAGCTTCTCGTTGAGAACGTCGAGCATCTCGAGGAAGGACATGTCCTCGGAGACGTCCGTGAGCTTGTACGTGACCATCCGGCCTTCGTCGTCACGGCCCTTCTGGCGCCAAACGCGCAGGGTGATGTTCACTTGTAACTCCGCTGCTTCATCTCGACGTACTCGTACTCCAGGGCTTCCTTGTGGAGCACGGGCTTGCTGTCAACGCCGGCGAACTCCCAGGCGGCGACGTAGGCGAACTCGTCGTCGTGACGCAGTGCCTCGCCGTCCTCGGTCTGGCTCTCCGCTCGGAAGTGACCACCGCAGGACTCGCGGCGGTGCAGGGCGTCGATGCACATGAGCTCACCGAGCTCCAGGAAGTCGGCCACGCGGTTGGCCTTCTCCAGAGCCTGGTTGAACTCCTCGTTGGTGCCGAGCACCTTGACGTCGCGCCAGAACTCGGCGCGCAGCTCACGGATGAGGTCGATGGCCTTGCGCAGGCCCTCTTCGCTGCGCTCCATGCCGCAGTAGTCCCACATGATGTGGCCGAGCTCCTTGTGGAAGGAGTCGACGGTGCGGGAACCGTTGGTGGAGAGCAGCTTGTCGATCCGGTTGGTGACCAGGTCCTTGGCCTTGACGGCTTCGGGGTGCTGCTCGTCGACCTTCTCGAACGGGCCGTCCGCCAGGTAGTCGTTGATGGTGTTCGGCAGGACGAAGTAGCCGTCCGCCAGACCCTGCATCAGCGCGCTGGCGCCCAGGCGGTTGGCGCCATGGTCGGAGAAGTTGGCCTCACCGGTCACGAACAGGCCCGGGATGCTGCTCTGCAGGTCGTAGTCGACCCACAGTCCGCCCATGGTGTAGTGCACCGCCGGGTAGATGCGCATCGGAAGCTCGTACGGGTTCTCACCGGTGATGCGCTGGTACATGTCGAACAGGTTGCCGTACTTGGCCTCGACGGCATCCCGGCCCATGCGCTCGATGGCGGCCGTGAAGTCCAGGTACACACCCAGACCACCGGGGCCGACTCCGCGGCCCTCGTCGCAGACGTTCTTGGCGGCGCGGGAGGCGATGTCACGCGGCACCAGGTTGCCGAAGGACGGGTAGATGCGCTCCAGGTAGTAGTCGCGCTCGTCCTCGGGGATCTGCCGCGGGTCGCGGTCGTCGCCGCCCTTCTTGGGCACCCAGATCCGACCGTCGTTACGGAGCGACTCGCTCATCAGGGTCAGCTTGGACTGGTAGTCGCCGCTGACCGGGATGCAGGTCGGGTGGATCTGCGTGTAGCAGGGGTTGGCGAAGTACGCGCCCTTGCGGTGCGCGCGCCAGGCGGCGGTGACGTTCGAACCCATCGCGTTGGTGGACAGGAAGAACACGTTGCCGTAACCACCGGTGGCCAGGACCACGGCGTCGGCGAAGTGCGTCTCGATCTCACCGGTGACCATGTCGCGGGCGATGATGCCGCGCGCCTTGCCGTCCACGATGATCAGTTCGAGCATCTCGTGCCGGGTGTGCATCTTGACGGTGCCGGCGGCGATCTGCCGTTCCTGCGCCTGGTAGGCGCCGATCAGCAGCTGCTGACCCGTCTGGCCGCGGGCGTAGAAGGTACGGGAGACCTGCACGCCACCGAAGGAACGGTTGTCGAGCAGACCGCCGTATTCGCGGGCGAACGGGACACCCTGGGCGACGCACTGATCGATGATCTCGACGCTGGTCTGCGCGAGGCGGTAGACGTTCGACTCGCGGGAGCGGAAGTCACCGCCCTTGACCGTGTCGTAGAACAGTCGGTGGATGCTGTCGCCGTCGTTGCGGTAGTTCTTCGCGGCGTTGATGCCACCCTGCGCGGCGATGGAGTGCGCGCGCCGGGGGCTGTCCTGGTAGCAGAACGAGGAGACGTTGTAGCCCGCCTCGCCCAGGGTCGCCGCGGCGGATGCACCGGCCAGGCCGGTGCCGACGATGATGACGGAGAGCTTGCGCCGGTTCGCGGGGTTGACCAGCTTGGCCGAGAAACGGCGCTGGTCCCAGCGCTCGTTGATCGGCCCCTCGGGGGCCTTCTCGTCCCGGATCGGGGCGCCCTCGGTGTAAAGGTCGATGTCAGACAATTAACTCACCAGTCCAAAGGTGACCGCCAGGGGCGGAAGCAGGAACCCGACGGTCACGACCAGGGCGATCACCGTGGCGATCGAGTTCAGCACGGGCTGCCGACGAGCCTGGTTGACGCCGAGAGTGGCCAGACCGCTCCAGATGCCGTGCCGCAGGTGGAAGCCCACGGCGATGACGGCGGCGACGTAGAACAGGGTCACGAACCAGAACTGGGGCTGGAACCCGTTCACGAGTCGCTCGTAGGGGCTGTCGGACGCACCACCCGGCGAGATGACGTTCACCGTCAGGTGCAGGATGTGGAAGATCACGAAGAGCGCGATCAACACTCCGCCCCAACGCATGGTGTAGGAGGCGTAGGTGCGGTGCACCCGCTTCTTCACCTGGTAGCGCTGGGAGGCCGGGCGAGCCCTGCGGGCACGGGCCCACAGCGCCACGGCCGAGTAGATGTGGATCAGGATGCTCGCGAGGAGAACGATCCGGAAGACCCACAGGAAGCCGCTCTCGGGCAGGAGAGGATAGCCGATCTCACGGAGTCCGTGAGCGTAGCCGTCGAAGGCCTCCTGGCCCGCGAAGACTTTCAGGTTGCCGTACATGTGCGCGATCAAATACAGCACGAGGATCGCACCGGAGGTCGCCATTGCCGCCTTCAGCGCCACCGTGGATCCGTAGGCCGTAGACCGCTTCTTGGTCAAGGTACTGTTCGCCACAGCCTGCCACTTTAAATTCGAGTTAAGCCCGACGTCCAAGTCATCACGACCCTAGTGTCCATAGCCTTAGGCTATGAAGCATGCAGTTCCAGCAGCTCGCCTACTTCGTCGCGGTGGCCCGCACGCGCCATTTCACCCGTGCAGCCGAGCTTTCACGCGTCGCTCAGCCGAGTTTGAGCAAACAGATCCGCAGCCTTGAGAAGGAGCTGGGTGCGCCGTTATTCAGTCGTGCCCGGGGAAACATCACACTCACCCCGGCGGGCGAGGCGCTGCTTCCGCTCGCCCAACGCATCCTCACCGACCTGGACACGGCCCGTCGTGAGGTGGCTGAACTGGCCGGCGTGCGGCGCGGCCGAGTGCGGCTGGGGGCGACCCCATCCCTGTGCGCGGGACTGCTGGCGGACGTTCTCGCCGACTTCCATACCCGCTTCCCCGGGATCGAACTCCACGTGGAGGAGAGCGGCTCGCGCGACCTCATCCGCAACCTGGGTCGCGGCGAACTCGACATGGCCCTGATCATCCTCCCCCTGCAAAGCAGCGACCCGGACTTCTCCACCACCCCGATCCTGCGGGAGAACCTGGTGGTGGCCAGCCCCACGTCGGAGCCCGCGCCGAACGGGCGCGCCTCGATGCGCATCACCGAACTCCAGGGGCGTCCCCTGGTCATGTTCCGGCGGGGTTACGACGTTCGTGAGGCCACGCTGCGCGCCTGCCGCGCCGCCGGTTTCGAGCCGGAGTTGGCCGTGGAGGGCGGCGAGATGGACGCGGTGCTGAGGTTCGTCGAGGCCGGTCTGGGGTTGGCGGTGGTGCCCAGCATGGTGTTGCGCAACCGGCCCGGGCTGCGCGGCACCCCGCTGTCCCGTCCCCGTCTACTGCGTACCGTTGCGTTGGCCCGACGCAAGGACGTGGAGCCCTCGCACTCGGCGGACGCGTTCCGCCGGCACCTGCACGCGTACCTGCTGGCGATGGAACCACAGGACTTGGGCCCCGATCTGGAGGTCCTGATCTCCGCCACGGACGTCGGAGGGCCCCGCAACCGTCATGACGAGAGGAGGGACGACGGACTGTCCACGTCTCCCTGAAGCACGCCTTCGAAAGCGCCTCCGCCACACCCCGGGTTCCGCACGGCCGGAATCGACGAGGCCGGGGAGGGGGCGGACCCGGACCCCGTGGGTTCGACGCGCTCCGCGGGGGCGCCGGTCAGAAGCCGCGTTGGGCCCAGCCCTCCAGGTGGGCGGCGGCCTCGGCGATCGTGGTGGACTCGCCGTGTCCGGGATGCACCACGGTGTCGCCCGGCAGGACCGCCAGCTGGTCACGGATGGAGGCGATGATGGTCGGGAAGTCCGACGACGGCTGGCCGGTGGCGCCGGGTCCGTCCGGGAAGAGCGTGTCCCCGCTGAACACCACCCCGAGTTCGGGGGCGTACAGGGACACCCCGCCTGGCGTGTGCCCCGGGGTGTGCAGGATGGTCAACTCGATCCCGCCCGCGGTCAACGCCTCGCCGTGCAACAACGGGGCGTCGGGTTCGCGGTAGGGGTGCACCTGCTGCCAGAGCTCGGCGTCGTCGGGGTGCAGCAGGATCGGGGAATCGGTGAGGTCGGCCAAGGCCACCGCGGCGTCGATGTGATCGTTGTGTCCATGGGTGCACACGATCGCCATGAGCTCGCGATCCCCCAGACCTCGGGCTATTCGCTCATGGTCGTGGGCTGCGTCGATCACCACGGCGGTGTCGTCGTCGCCGACGATCCACACGTTGTTCTCGACATTGGACTCGGAACCTTCCAAACTGAAGATTCCCGAGGTACGTAGCCGCTGGACGGGCGACTGGGAACTCACAGGCTCACCACCTGAACGTCTTACGGGGCAGGAGCTTCGAGCCTATCGGGCGCGGTCCCCTCGCACACGCTGTTCGCGTCGGCTTCCCCGGTGTGTCAAGGGTTCGGGGCGTCGAAGTCACGGCGCAGCGTGTAGGGCTGGATCAGTCCGAGACCGTGCGCGTGCCGGGCCCTGACCTGCACCACCTGGATCCCTTCCACCCCTTCGAGGCTCTCGGCGAGGGCGTCGTCGATGAGGACGGTCCCCGGTCGCGCGAAGGAGGTGAGCCGGCTGGATCGGTTGACCGTGGTGCCGAAGACGTCTCCGTGCAGGGTCAGCACCGGGCCGTAGGCCACGCCCACCCGTACGTCGGGGACCTCCACGTGGGTCTTGACGCCGGAGGCCAGGCGCAGTGCGATGTCGGCCGCCTGGGTGGGCGAATCCGCCACGAAGAGCACCTCGTCACCGAGGGTCTTGACCACCCGACCGCCCCCGGAGGCGACGATGTCGGCGGCGGTCGCCTCGAAGCCCTCCACCACACCGGCGAGCTCCATCTCGTCGAGCTCGCGGCTGAGCGTGGTGAAGGAGACCAGGTCGGCGAAGCCCACGATCAGCGGGTAGTAGTTCGGGATGGCGTCGTTGCCGTTGGACATCACGGCCAGCGTGCGCGCCGTGGACGCGGCCAGCTGCCGGCGCCAGATGTGCAGGAGCAGGCGTTCGACGTCCGGCAACAGCTCCTTGACCTGGTTCATCAGCGGGCTGTTGGCCGGGTCCTCCCCGCCGTCCTTGAAGATGAGCGTGCTGAGGATGCTGGTCTGCCAGTCGGCCAGGCGGGCCATGGTCTGTCCCATCGCGCGAGCGAAGCGGACCACCCCCTCCTCGTCGAGGACGCCCTCGTCCAGCAGGGAGTGGGCGATGCGCAGGGCCTCGACGTCGCTCTCGGCGAAGATGATCGTGTCGTCGCCGAGGGTGGGAAAGCCCAGGGCACGCCAGACCCGGCCGGCGAGCTCGGGGTCGGCTCCGGAGAGCTCGACCGCCTGTTCCCTGGTGTAGACCGCTTCACCACCGAGTAGGGCGGACTCGATCGCTTTCGGGTCAGGACGCGACGGCATACGTTCTCTCTCACGGGACCTTCCCCGCATGGCGGGGAGCAATCACTATGGCACCGGCCCGGGGGCGCGGCCTTGGTTCCGGCTCCAGCCTACTCCCGCACCCCTCGGGGCACGGGTGACGAAACCACTGGTCAGACCGGTGGAACGGTCGGCTGATCCGGCCGCTGGGCCGAGTTGACCTGACGGTAGATCTCCGACTGGAACCACTGGGGTCGGGGCACCCTCTGAAGGACCATGCCCTCCTGTTCGGATGCCGACTGAATGGACAACGTTCCGTACCGCATGATCCGTTCCCACAGGGAGATGTTGAACGAGACGTCGTTCACTCTGGTGAGCGGCATGTCGCGGCCCTGTTTGGAGATGATGCCGTCGCGCATCATGAGCCGCCGGTTGGTGAGGACGTAGACGGTGGTCGACCACTTGAGCATGGGGACGAACCAGAAGGCCAGCGCGGCGACGACCCCGACGGCCACCACGCCGCCCCCGGCGATGAGGCTCCAGTCCTCACTCCAGGGGATGAAGAACAGCGCCGTACCCACCACCGCGATGATGGCGAACAGCATCACGAACTCACCGGCGAGGACGGTCCAGTGTTGCCGTGCGACGTAGACGAGTTCCTCGTCGTCGGAGAGATAACGGTCCGCGATAGCCATACCGGTGATAATGACACAAGCTTCCGCGCCACGGGAGACGCCGAATGGTCCCTGTGGACAACTCCCCCGTGACCTAACCGCCGGGACGCACGTGGACCACGTCGCCCACGTTCAGCGCCTTCTCCCCGGTCGGTCCGGCCACCACCAGCCTGGCCTGGGCGTCCACCCGGGCGGCGGTGCCCTCCAACAGGCGGTCCCCGGGCAGGTGGACCCGAACCCGACGGCCCAGCGTGACGCACACGCGGCGGTACTCGTCGGCCAGGCCACCGGCCTCGGCGTCCCCCGAGGCGGCGGTCCAGGCGACGTAGCGCTCCTCGAACGCGGCCAGGACGGCGCGCAGCAGTTCGTCGCGCCCCACCCGCGCCGTGCCCTCGGCCCGCAGCGAGGTGGCGGTCTCCACGGGCAGGTCGTCCCGCCGCTGGGAGACGTTGAGACCCATGCCCACCACCACTCCCACCCGGTCGGGGTCGGAGAAGTCGGCCTCGGCGAGGATCCCGGCGAGTTTGCCGTCCCGCTCCTCACCCGGGACCAGGACGTCGTTGGGCCACTTCAGCGCGGCCGGTACCCCGCTCACCTCTCGTACGGCGGCGACGGCGGCCACCCCCATCAACGGGGACACCCAGCCCAGGCGTTCGGAGGGGACGGACGGCCGCACCAGCAGCGAGAAGGTGAGGGCCACTCGCTCCGGGGTGGTGAACCCGCGCCCCAGCCGCCCCTTCCCGGCGGTCTGGTGCTCGGTCACCAACACGGTCCCCTCGGGAGCCCCGTCCTTGGAGCGGATGGCCAGGTCGGTGTTGGTGGACCCGGCCTCGGGCACCACTTCCACGCTCCGCCAGAGCCCCCCGGGACGCACGATGGCGTCGGTGAGGGCGGTCTGGTCCAGAGCGGGGATCTCGTCGCTGTGTTCGCCGGTCATAGCCCCATTACAGCAGCGCCGGAATCTCCGATGGAAACACCTTCGCCTCGTGAGGACACGGGTTAGGCTGAAACCACCACATCGGTGATCGTGCACCGCTACGTTCAGCTACCGGAGGTGACGCGACACATGACCATCGCGGAAGCGGAGACGGACGAAACGACGCCGTCCCCCTGGGAACTCGTGTTGCGCGCCTGGGAAGAGTTGGACGTGCCCGAGGGTTGGCGGGCCGAGATCATCGAAGGCGGTCTCTTCTTCGTGGCTCCCCCTACGATCGAGCACGCGCACATCGTCTCCACGATCCAGAAGGAGATCTACCGCAAGTCCTTCACCGACGACGGTGAACTCGCCGATTCCTCGATACATCAAACCGTTGACGTGCGGATACCCCTACGCTCTGGTGTCTTCATCCCGGACCTGTTGGTCCTTCCTTACGCGGCCTAGGCGTACGACCCCGAAACGATGATGTCCGATGCCCTGCTGGTGGTCGAGGTGACCTCCAAGAGCACGGCGAAAAGGGATCGCGGGCCCAAGCTGTGGGGCTACGCGCACGCCGGGGTGCCTCTGTACCTCCTGGTGGATCGCTGGGATCCGGACGGGGACAAGGGCGAGGTCACGCTCTTCTCCGACCCGGAGAACGGCCGCTACACGAGCATCACCAAGGTGCCCTTCGGTAAGGAACTCCTCCTTCCCGCCCCCTTCGACCTGACGCTGGACACGGGCGAGTTCCCCCTCTGACACGCCCTCGGACCCCGTACCCACGAGGGGTGCGAGGCCCGAGTGCGGTCGATGGCCGATCAGCCGGTGTTCTGGAGGCCGGCGGCCACACCGTTGACGGACAGCAGGAGCAACCGCTCCAGGTGCTGGCCGTCCTGTTCCGACAGGGAGTCCGCTTCCTCGCCGCGCAGTGCCTCAAGGGCCCGCAGCTGTAGGTGGCTGAGCGCGTCCACGTACGGGTTGCGCAGGTCCACGGCGCGGGACAGGATCGCCCGGTTCTCCAGCAGACGGCTGTGCCCGGTCACCTGAAGGACGAGGCTCCGGGTCAGGTCGTACTCGTTCAGGACCTTCTCGGTGAGCTCGGGACGGCCACCCAACGCCAGATACCGCTCTGCGATGGTGCGGTCGGTCTTGGCCAGGCTCATCTCCGCGTTGTCCAGCAGCGAGGCGAACAGCGGCCACTCCCGGTAGGCGGCCCGCAGGGTGGGCAGGTCCGCGACGGCGGCCAGGCCGGTGCCGAGCCCGAACCAACCGGGCAGGTTGACGCGGGTCTGGGTCCAGGCGAACACCCACGGGATCGCCCTCAGGTCACCGAGGCCCTTGGCCGCCCCACGCCGGGAGGGGCGCGACCCGAGCCGCAGCTCTCCCAGTTCCTCCAACGGGCTGACCTGGGAGAACCACACCGCGAAGTCCTCGGTGCCGATCAGCTCCAGGTAGGCGTCCTGGGCGGCGGAGGCGATGGTGTCGGCGTGGGGACGGAAACGCTCGGCGGCGGCGCGTTCGCGTTCTTGCACCTCATCGGTGGAGGCCATCAGGACGGCGTGGCCGACCTGTTCGATGTGGCGACGTGCGATGGCGGACTGCCCGTAGCGGGCGAAGATGACCTCGCCCTGTTCGGTGACCTTGAACCGGCCGTCGACCGAGCCCGGGGCCTGGGCCAACAGGGCACGGCTGGCCGGACCGCCACCACGGCCGAGGGAGCCGCCCCGACCGTGGAAGAGGGTCAGGCGCACGTCGTGTTCACGTGCCCACGAGGACAGTCGGGCCTGGGCGTCGTACAGACGCAGGGTCGCGCTGACCGGGCCGACGTCCTTGGCGGAGTCGCTGTAGCCGAGCATGACCTCCAGACGACGGTCGTTGTCGACCAGTCGCCGCCGCACCTGGGGCAGGTCGAGCATCCCGGCCAGGACCTGGGGCGAGGCCTCCAGGTCCGCACCGGTCTCGAACAGCGGGATGACGTCCAGGACCGGCACCCGCTTGGGCGGCAGGGCGTAGGTGGCCAGCTTGTACACGGCCTCGATGTCCTCGGCCGTACGGGTGAAGCTGACGATGTAGCGACGGCAGGCCTCCACGCCGAAGCGCTCCTGGATCCAGGAGATGGTGCGCAGGGTGGCCAGCACCTCTTCGGTGCGTTCGGACGGAGTGGTTCCCGCCTCCAATTCGGCGAGCGCCGCCGCGTGCACCTCGCTGTGCTGGCGGATCTCCAGCTCGGCCAGGTGGAAACCGAACGTCTGGGCCTGCCACACCACGTGCTGGAGCTCACCGTAGGCCTGTCGTGTGGCCCCGGCGGCGACCAGGGAGTCCTGCACCAGACGCAGGTCGGCGAGGAACGCGTCGGCGTCGGGGTAGGCGAGGTCCGCGTCGCGTTCGCGGGTGGCGCGCAACCGCGCGGTGGCCAGGAGCAGCAGCTGGCGGTGGGGCTCGTTGGGCGAACGCTTGCCGACCTCGGCCATCAGCGTCGGGTAGGCGGCCTTGGCCTCGGTGAGGACGTCGAGAAGGCCCCGGCTCCCCGGGGTGAGGTTGGAGTAGGCGGTGAGGGTTCGTCCCACCTGTTCGCAGGCGTTCTCCAGGGCCCGTAGGACGTGTTCCGACTGGATCGTAATGGCCTCCCGGGTCACTTCGTGGGTGACGAACGGGTTGCCGTCGCGGTCGCCGCCGATCCAGCTGCCGTAACGGACGAAGGGGGTGGCGCGGGGAGCGCGGGTACCCGTGCCCTCGGGGTCGATGGCCGCGTCCAGGGTCCGGTACACCTTCGGCAGGGTCGAGAAGATCGTCTCGTCGAAGGCCGCGAGGGCGGTGCGCACCTCGTCCAGCGGGTCGAGCTTGGTGTAGCGGAGTTGCGAGGTGCGCCAGAGAAGGTCGACCTCCTCCAGCAGGCGACGGTGGGTCTCGGCAGCCGCGGTACTGCCCTCGTGGGCGACGTGCCAGGCGTCCAGCTGGGCGCTGATGCGCAGGATGGAGGTGGACACCGCGCGGCGGCGCGCCTCGGTGGGGTGGGCGGTCAGGACCGGGTGGAACTCCATGCCCTCGACCAGTTCGGTGAGCCGTTCCTCGCCACCCTCGCTCTCACGGATGGCGCGCACCGCGGCGGCCAGGGACTCGTGGGGCGGGTTCGCGGCGTCGTCGCGCTCGCGCAGGGCGCGCATGCGCTGGTGTTCCTCTGCCAGGTTGGCGAGGTGGAAGTAGACCGTGAACGCGCGGGCGACCTGCTTGGCGCGTTCCAGCGGCCAAGCGCCGACGATCGCGGTGATCTCCTCGGTGGGCACGGAGCCGTCGCGGGCCCCGATCACGGCGTGGCGGAGTTTCTCGACATCGGCGAGCAGTTCCTCACCGCCGCTTTCGGCGAGGACCGTTCCGAGCATCTCGCCGAGCAATTTGACGTCATTCCTGAGCTGCTCGGGAACTTCCTGCCGGGCACTGTCACGTTCTGCACTAACCGCTGTCATGTCGCCGACGATACCGAGATCGCCCCTGCGCACCCACGGTCGGGGGTGTGTTCTGGCCCGCTTTGCCATCACGTTAACAATTGTGTCCGAGGCGGGTGAATTCACAGCGACTCACGCATTTTTCGGCATATCGGATGGCTTTCCCGCCCTGCCCGACCCGACGCTCCCGCCTGACTCCGAGTCCACCCGGAACCACCCGAACCGACACGTAAGCGAGGGGCACCCTCGGGCCCACGGGATCCTCGGAGCTACCCTGAACAGTTATGGCCACCGAAGCCCCAGAACCGCTCTCCGCCTCCGAGATCGACATACACACGACCGCCGGCAAGCTCGCGGACCTGCAACGACGTAGGTACGAAGCCGTGCACGCCGGGTCCGAGCGCGCTGTGGAAAAGCAGCACGCGAAGGGCAAGATGACCGCACGCGAGCGGATCGACGCACTACTCGATCCCGGCTCGTTCGTGGAGTTCGACGCCCTGGCCCGCCACCGCTCGACCAGCTTCGGGCTGGACGCCGACCGCCCCTACGGCGACGGCGTCGTGACCGGGTACGGAACAGTGGACGGGCGCCCGATCGCGGTGTTCAGCCAGGACGTCACCGTCTTCGGCGGATCACTGGGCGAGGTCTACGGTGAGAAGATCTGTAAAGCCCTCGACCACGCCCTCACCAACGGGTGCCCGGTGGTGGGCATCAACGAGGGTGGCGGCGCCCGCATCCAGGAGGGTGTGGTCGCGCTCGGCCTGTACGCCGAGATCTTCAAGCGCAACACCCACGCCTCCGGTGTGATCCCGCAGATCTCCCTGATCATGGGGGCCACCGCGGGCGGGCACGTGTACTCGCCGGCCCTGACCGACTTCGTGGTGATGGTCGACAAGACCTCCCAGATGTTCATCACCGGCCCCGACGTGATCAAGACCGTCACCGGTGAGGACGTGTCCATGGAGGAGTTGGGCGGCGCCGCCACCCACTCCGGGACGTCGGGCGTGGCCCACTACATGGGCGCCGACGAACAGGACGCCATCGACTACGTCAAGACGCTCCTGTCGCACCTGCCGGACAACAACCTCGAGGACCCGCCCGGTCTGGCCCCCGAGGAGGACCTCGGCGACGAGGTCACCGACGACGACCTGGCCCTGGACACCTTCATCCCGGACTCGGCCAACCAGCCCTACGACATCAAGCGGGTCATCGAGGCCGTCCTGGACGACGGTGACTTCCTGGAGGTGCACGAGCGCTTCGCGACCAACATCGTGGTGGGCTACGGCCGGGTCGACGGACGGTCCGTCGGCATCGTCGCCAACCAGCCGATGAGCTTCGCGGGTTGCCTGAACATCGACGCCTCCGAGAAGGCCGCCCGGTTCGTACGCACCTGCGACGCCTTCAACATCCCGGTGCTGACCTTCGTGGACGTGCCCGGCTTCCTGCCCGGCACCGACCAGGAATGGGACGGCATCATCCGTCGCGGCGCCAAGCTCCTGTACGCCTACGCCGAGGCCACGGTCCCCTTGATCACGGTGATCACCCGCAAGGCCTTCGGCGGTGCCTACGACGTGATGGGCTCCAAGCACCTGGGCGCGGACATCAACCTGGCCTGGCCCACCGCGCAGATCGCGGTCATGGGCGCCCAGGGCGCGGTGAACATCCTGCACCGGCGCACCCTGGCCGCGGCCGAGGACGTCGAGGCCGAGCGGACCCGTCTGGTGGGCGAGTACGAGGACACCCTGTTGAACCCGTACGCGGCGGCCGAGCGCGGCTACGTCGACGGGGTCATCATGCCCTCCGAGACGCGGACCCAGATCGCCAAGGCTCTCAAGGCTCTGCGTAACAAGCGCAAGCAGCTCCCGCCCAAGAAGCACGGGAACATTCCGCTGTGAGCGCGCCGAAGCCTCCATCGGACAGACCACCGCACCTGGTCGTGGTGCGCGGTGAACCCTCCACCGAGGAGCTCGCCGCGCTCACGGCCGTGCTCACCGCCCGCGCGGCGGCGGCCCGTGCCGCGACCGAGAAGGACGAACCCGCGCGGTCCACGTCCGGATGGCGCGACCGGTCACGCGGTATGCGCACCCCCTTGCGCCCCGGCCCCGGCGCCTGGCGCATGAGCTCGAGATGAGCTTCGACGTGCTCCTTCGTTCCCTAGACTCTTCGTTGAGCGGTCGGCGCGTGATCCGCTCCGCGCCCCAGCTGGAGGTTTTCCCATCGTGCGCAAAGTTCTGATCGCCAATCGTGGCGAGATCGCCGTACGCATCGCCCGTGCCTGCCGTGACGCCGGTATCGAGAGCGTGGCCGTCTACGCCGAACCCGACCTGGACGCCCTGCACGTCAAGATCGCCGACCAGGCCCACTCGTTGGGCGGGTCCACCCCGGCCGACTCCTACCTGGACATCGACAAGCTCCTGGCCATCGCCGCCACCGCCGGTGCCGACGCCGTGCACCCCGGCTACGGGTTCCTGGCCGAGAACGCCGACTTCGCCCAGGCCGTCATCGACGCCGGGCTGACCTGGATCGGTCCGCCCCCGGCGGCGATCACCGCGCTGGGCGACAAGGTCCAGGCCCGTCACATCGCCCAGAAGGTCGGCGCTCCTTTGGTGGCCGGCACCCCCGACCCGGTCACCTCCGCCGAGGAGGTGGTGGCCTTCGCCCAGGAGCACGGACTACCGATCGCGATCAAGGCCGCCTTCGGTGGTGGCGGGCGCGGACTGAAGGTGGCCCACACCCTGGAAGAGGTCCCCGACGCCTATGAGTCGGCCGTGCGCGAGGCTGTGACGGCGTTCGGGCGGGGTGAGTGCTTCGTGGAGCGCTACCTGGACAAGCCCCGGCACGTGGAGACCCAGTGCCTGGCCGACACCCACGGCAACGTCGTGGTCGTCTCCACCCGTGACTGCTCACTACAGCGCCGCCACCAGAAACTGGTGGAGGAGGCCCCCGCCCCGTTCCTCACCCAGGACCAGGTGGAACGCCTGTACGCCTCCTCCAAGGCCATCCTCACAGAGGCCGGGTACGTGGGCGCGGGCACCTGTGAGTTCCTGGTCGGTGTCGACGGCACCATCTCCTTCCTGGAAGTCAACACCCGCCTACAGGTCGAGCACCCCGTCACCGAGGAGGTGACCGGTATCGACCTGGTACGGGAGATGTTCCGTATCGCCGACGGTGAGGAGCTGGGTTACGACGACCCGGCCGTGCGCGGCCACTCCTTCGAGTTCCGGATCAACGCCGAGGACCCGGGCCGGGGCTTCATGCCCGCCCCCGGCACCATCACCGAGCTGGCCCTGCCCACCGGCCCGGGGGTGCGGGTGGACACCGGTTGCGAGGCCGGGTTCACCGTGCCGCAGGCCTTCGACTCGATGGTGGCCAAGCTGATCGTGACCGGCCGCACCCGCGCCGAGGCGTTGCAGCGCTCCAGGCGGGCGTTGACCGAGTTCACCGTCGGTGGGATGCCCACCGTGATCCCCTTCCACCAGGCCGTGGTGACCGACGAGGCGTTCGCCCCCGCCGACCCCGACCAGGAGTTCGGGGTCTACACCCGCTGGATCGAGACCGAGTTCGAGAACACGATCGCCCCGTGGGAAGGCGAGGCGGGTTCCGCCGAGCCGGCCGAGCGGGAGACCGTGACCGTGGAGGTCGGCGGTAAGCGCGTGGAGGTGGTCCTGCCCGCTTCCCTGGGCGTGGCCGCGGCCCCCGCCACCGACGGCAGGAGGAAGCGCGCCTCCCGTAAGGGCGGCGGCGCGGCGGTGGTCGGCGGTGACGCGTTGGTCTCACCGATGCAGGGCACCGTGGTCAAGGTCGTGGCCGAGGAGGGCGCCCAGGTCGCCGAGGGTGACACGGTGGTGGTCATCGAGGCGATGAAGATGGAGCAGCCGTTGAGCGCGCACAAGGCCGGTGCGGTGACCGGGTTGAAGGTCGCCCCGGGCGAGACCGTGGGCAACGGCGCCATCATCTGCGAGGTCAAGGACGCCTAGCCACGAGGTTCGTTCCAGGGGCATCGCCGGTGGATCCGGCGGTGCCCCTTCGCCGTTCGGGGCTCCCTTCTCGAGGTGGGCTCAGTAGTACCGGCGGATCCGGGTCAGGTCGATGTCCAGCGCACAGGGTGCGGTCACCCCGAGCCGCCCTCGATGGCTGCGAAGATTCGCGTACACCTTGTTGAGCGGATCGAGTTCGTATGTGTGAACGACCGGCTCCCCCTCGCTCTCCTCTTCGATCAGCCAGAAGTGGGGGATGCCCGCCTCCGCGTAGATCTGCGGTTTGCGCTCGATGTCCCGTACCTCGGATTCGGGTGAGACCACCTCGACCACGAGTTCGACCACGTGTGGCTCGACCCAGGTGTTGTGGAGGGCCTTCCGCTCCTCGGCCCGAATGAGCATGAGATCGGGTTCCGGACGTTGCCGCTCCCCGATTCTGACCGTCATCTCCCGGTAGGTACGCAGTTCTTGGGGGATCTGTGCGTCGAGTCGCTGTTCGAGGAGCTTGAGCACGAACATGTGGAAGCGCCGCTGAGGGGTCACCAGGACCAGACTTCCGTCGATGAGTTCGGTATGCGGCGGAAGACCCGGGATCCGGTCGAGGTCCTCGGCAGTGAAGCCTCCCTGCGGGGGCAGGGGAATCGACACCCGAGTGCCGAAGACCATGGGGTCGTCCGTGGCGGGAACGGACATGTCGTCTCCGTTCGTCGGATCGTTCTCGTCTCCCACAGTGGCCGACCGCCTCGCCTCGTAACGGTGCTTTCGCCGAATCCTCTCATCGTCCCGGGCCGTGCTCGTGGAGCGTTCTCCCCCAGGCGGGTACGGACGCCCGCCCGGGGCTTTCGGGTGATCCTCATCGCCCTCCAAAGCGGGAAGATCCAGCACAGCAAGGCTTCTGGTCAGGGGTGGCACGGAAAACATCCGGGGGAGTATGGAAAAGGTAAGGAAACCGGACTAAGGTGCCTGATCGTGACGAATATTTGGGGACTGACACGAAGGTGGCACATCGACCTGTGCCGCTTCGCCAGCCACGCGTGTAGCTAGGTCCACGCGCGCCCGTCCGGGCTGCGCGCCGCCACGCCTTTCCCGTCGTCGCCCTCCTTTCCGGTGACACCCACCCGTTTCCCCTAGCCGGAGTCCTCGTACGCCCGCACACCGTGGCGTGCCCTCGTTCCGGCATCTCGCTTGGAGCCACTTCCGTGTCCACTCAGACCGACCAGGTCAAGAAGAGGCGGCGTTTTCCGCTTCCGTCCTTCGGGGTCCAGGTCCTCCTCGGCCTCGTCCTCGGCCTCGCCCTCGGTGTGGTCGCCCTCCAGATCGGACCGGTGGGCGACGGTGAGCCGAACTGGCTCGCCACCACCCTGGAGACCATCGGCAGCACCTTCGTCACCCTGCTGCGCACGATCGTGCCGCCGCTGATCGTCCTCGCCGTCATCTCCTCCATCGCCAACCTGCGCAACGTCACCAACGCCGCGCGTCTGGCCTGGAAGACCCTTCTGTGGTTCGCGATCACCGCGCTGGTCTCGGTGGCCATCGCCATCACCCTGGGTCTGGTGATCCGTCCCGGCCTCAACAGCGCCGTGGACGACTCCACCCTGGCCGAACCGTCCAGCCACGGTTCCTGGCTCGCGTTCATCGAGAGCCTGGTGCCGGCCAACTTCCTGGGTCTGGCCGCCGACACCAACGCCGACGACCTGAGCACCTCCCTCAGCTTCAACGCCCTACAGCTGATCGTCATCGCGGTCGTGTTGGGCATCGCCGCCATCAAGGTCGGCAAGCCGGCCGAGCCCTTCATCAACTTCACCGAGTCGACCCTTCAGGTCGTGCTCAAGGCGCTGTGGTGGGTCATCCGTCTGGCTCCGATCGGCACCGTGGGTCTGCTGGGCAACGCCGTCTACAGCTACGGCTGGACCACCATCGGCGCGCTCGGCAAGTTCACGATCACCATCTACGTCGGCCTGGCTCTGGTGCTGTTCGTCGTCTACCCGCTCGTGACCCTGGTCAACGGGCTGTCGCCCGCCAAGTACTTCTCCGGGGTGTGGCCCGCGGTCCAGCTGGGCTTCGTGTCCCGCTCCTCGATGGGCACCATGCCCGTCACCCAGCGGGTCACCGAGCAGAACCTGGGTGTGCCCCGCTACTACTCGGCGTTCGCGGTGCCGTTCGGCGCGACCACCAAGATGGACGGTTGCGCCGCGATCTACCCGGCGATCTCGGCGATCTTCGTCGCCCAGTTCTTCGGGATCGAGATGGCGTTCACCGACTACCTGCTGATCGTGTTCGTCTCGGTCATCGGTTCGGCCGCGACCGCGGGCACCACCGGTGCCACGGTCATGCTCACCCTGACCCTGTCCACGGTGGGCCTGCCCCTGGAGGGCGTGGGCCTGCTGCTGGCCGTCGACCCGATCCTGGACATGGGCCGCACCGCGACCAACGTCGCGGGTCAGGCCCTGATCCCGGCCGTCGTCGCCAAGCGCGAGGGCATCCTCGACCTGGTCCGCTACAACGCACGTCGGGGTTCCACCGGCTTCGTCCCGCTGGACGAGCCGGGCACCCTGGCCGCCGAGGAGCGGTCCGCCGAGGCCGCGACCGACGAGGCCGAGGAGCGCGACCCCGAGTCCGAACGCGCCACCGCCGGTACGAGCGCGAAGAGCTAGCTTCCGTACTCGAACCGGTCAAGAGGCCCGTCGAAGGTGTTTCGGCGGGCCTCTTCGCGTCGAGTACCCGTGTGACCTGGCGAACCCCATAGAGAAACCGAACACAACGGTCCCCCTTCGGGAACTGAGCGGGTCTCCTGTTCGTCACCGTGGATAAGGGAGGCGAGAGGAACCACATGTCGCACCGCTTGGTAATACCCACAGTGCTGACCGCCGGACTCGCGGCGGCGGTGATGACCGCGGCGGCGATACCCGCGGCGGCCGACACCGAGATCGAGGCACCCACCACCCAGGAGATCGTCGAGGAGCTGGAGGGCGACGGCGTCTTCATCGACCCGTCCATCGAGCAGATCTCCGCCGCCGACGAGGGGGCCCTGGAAGCCGCGGCAGAGTCCGCGGACTCCCCCGTCTACTACGTGATCCTGCCCTTCGAGGCCGCCACTTCCGAAGCCGGAATCGACACGCTCATGGCCCCCGTCATGTCCGAGGTCGGTGACGGTGCCTACGGGGTCCTGGGCGGTAGCGACCACTTCTACGTCACCTCCCCGAACCTGGACGAGACCGAGGCGATCCGGGAGACCGCGCTCAACGAGGGCGGCAACCAGATCGACACCCTCGCGGCGGTGCCACAGGCCGTGGAGACCACCGAGGCCCCGGACCAAGCGCCCGGCGGTGGCGGTTCCGGGCTGGTGATGCTGGTCATCCTCGCGTTGGTCGTCGCGGCCGGCGGCTGGTACGTGTACAAGAGCCGGCAGAGGCGCGAGGCCGAGAAGGCCAAGCAGCTCCAGGAGATCAAGCAGATGGCCACCGAGGACGTCGTACGCCTCGGCGAGGACGTCGCCCGACTGGAGATCGACCTCTCGGCGGTGGACGACGCCACCCGCAACGACTACTCGCGGGCCATGGACTCCTACGACCAGGCCAAGTCGCTGCTGGACACCATCCAGGAACCGGAGCAGATCAAGACGGTCACCGGTGCGCTGGAGGACGGCCGGTACTACATGACGGCCACCCGGGCCCGGATGAACGGCGACCCGGTCCCCGCGCGGCGCGGCCCCTGCTTCTTCAACCCACAGCACGGTCCGTCCAGCGAGGACGTCACCTGGGCACCGCCCGGCGGCTCTCCCCGCTCGGTCACCGCGTGTCCCGTGTGCGCTCAGGCGGTGCGCACCGGCGGGCAGCCGGACGTGCGCATGGTGGAGGTCGACGGTGACCGTCGTCCCTACTACGAAGCCGGTCCGGCCTACGCCCCCTACGCGGGCGGCTACTTCGGCATGAACATGATGATGGGCATGTTCACCGGCATGATGATGGGCTCCATGATGGGGTCGATGATGGGCGCCGGGATGATGGGCGCGGGCATGGAGGACGCCGGCGGCGACCTCGGTGGTGGCGACTTCGGCGGAGGGGACTTCGGCGGCGGTGGCGACTTCGGGGACTTCGGCGGCTTCGACTTCTGACGCCTGACGGCGAACGAGGGCCTCGATGAGCGGTTCGACACCGCCGCGGGGCCCTTCGTCGTCTCATTCGGTGGGAACGAACATCTCCGCCCGTTCGAGCACCCACCGGCGCACCGCCTCAGCGGTCTCCGCCGGGGGCCTGTCCGTGGTGTCCAGCAGGGTCAGCGGTGCTTCGAGCCGGTCGGCCTCGGCCACCAGCCACTCCTGGTACTCCAGGGTCTCGTCGACACGTTCCCGGTCCCAGTCCCGCCAGGCCGGTCGGGACAGCAGCCGTCGGGTGAGGACCTCCGGTTCGCAGGTGAGCACCAGGTAGTGCACATCGTCGAACAGGGCCCGCTCGGGCAGGTACTCCAACTCCGGCGGGGCCACCGTCCCGCACAGCACGACGGGCCGCCCGCTCTGTTGCACCATGGCGGCGGTACGCAGCCAGGTGGAACGGAACAGACGGTGGTCGTCGGTGGGGTCCCGGAGGCCGCCCACCCACAGCAGGTCCTGTTCGAGGACGACGAAACGGTCGCTCACCCCGGCCAGCAGGGCACGGGCCACGGTGGACTTCCCGGTGCCGCTGGGTCCGGCCACACACAGCAACGGCAGCCGCTGGAAGGGGCGGGTGTGCCCGCAGGAGGCACAACGCAGCAGGTGCGGTCCCGCGCTCGTGTCCGGCTCGGGGTCCCACTCGCCGCAGCGTCCGCAGATCAAGGGGTGCATGGTCGACTCACCACCCGGATCAATCGAAGAGCTGTTCCAGGAAACCCTTGCGCCGACGGCGGTAGGGCCGGGGCGAGTCACGGTAGCCGCGGTATCCACGTGGGGAGTCCGGTCGGTAACCACCCGGAGAGTCGGGATAGGCGCCGCGGCCGCGGCTCGGTCCGTAGGGGTCCGGGGGCGGCGGCATGGTCGGAGCGGACGGCG
The DNA here is from genome assembly GCF_001570765.1 of Nocardiopsis listeri NBRC 13360. GTDB lineage: Bacteria > Actinomycetota > Actinomycetes > Streptosporangiales > Streptosporangiaceae > Nocardiopsis > Nocardiopsis listeri. Next base: position 35,515 of record NZ_BCSH01000035.1, read on the forward strand.
CGATGCCGTAGTGGCGCTCTTCGGCGGTGACGATGCGCTCCAGTTCACCCCGGTCGAGGAAGATGCCCTGGCAACCGTCGCAGCGTTCGATATGGACGCCTTGACGGTCGAAGGTGCGCATTGGACTTTGGCATTTCGGGCAGATCACGCCCGAAGGCTAGGAGGAGTCTCGTCAAGAACGATTAAAGCCCTGACCGGAACCCGCCGTGTGTCCTGTACAGATCCACACGGCGGGCGGGTTCCATGGTTATTCGGGAGAGGCCAGCATGAGGGAGCGGGCGGCCTCGGTGACGCTGCCGGACAGCGACGGGTACACGGAGAAGGTGTGCGCGATGTCGTCCACCGTCAGGCGCTGCTGGACCGCTATCGACACACCCAGGATGAGCTCACTGGCGCGCGGGCCGACGATGACGCCGCCCAGGACGATGCCGGTGTGCTGACGACAGATGAGCTTGACGAAGCCCTCCTTGACCTGGGTCATCTTGGCACGCGGGTTGGTGTTGAGCGGCAGGGTCACGATCCGGCCGTCCACCCGACCGCTGCGGATGTCGTCCTCGCTGACGCCGACCGCGGCCAGTTCGGGGTGGGTGAACACGGTGGAGGCGACGGTGGACAGCTGGAGCGGGGCCACGGCCTCGCCCAGGGCGTGCCACATGGCGATGCGTCCCTGCATCGCGGCCACGGACGCCAGCATGTTCACACCGGTGCAGTCACCGGCGGCGTAGACACCGGGGACGGTGGTGCGGGAGACCCGGTCCACCTCGACGAAACCGCCGTCGCCCAGACCGACCCCGGCCTCCTCCAGGCCCAGTCCGTCGGTGTTGGGGATCATGCCGACGGTCATGAGGCAGTGGCTGCCATCGACCGTGCGACCGTCGGAGAGGGTGACGCGCACGCCGTCCTCTGTGCGCACCACCGACTCGGCGCGGGTCTGGCTGAGAACCGTCATGCCACGGCGGGCGAAGACGCCCTCCAACACCTGGGCGGCGTCGGAGTCCTGGGTGGGCATGACCAGTTTGCGCGAGGAGACGAGGGTGACGTCGGAACCCAGCGCCTGGTAGGCGCTAGCGAACTCGGCCCCGGTGACACCGGAACCGACCACGATGAGCCGCTCGGGAAGTTCCTCGAGGTCGTAGAGGTGTCGCCACGTGAGGATGCGCTCCCCGTCCGGCGCCGCGGTGGGCAGCTCACGGGGGTGGGCTCCCGTGGCCAGCAGGATGACGTCGGCGCGGATGCGCTGGTCGCCGACGGCCACGATGTGCGGGTCGACCAGGCGTGCCTCGCCCACCAGGACGTCGACCCCCTCCTTGGCCAGTCGCGCTCGGGTGTCCTCGGACTGGGCTCGGGCCAGGCGCTTGATCCGACCGTTCACGTGCCGGATGTCGACCTCTACCGCCTGCTCGCCCTCCGCGACCTCGGGGATGTTGATGCCCAGGAACGACGACTCGCGTACATAGGTGGTACGGGTGGAGGTGGCGATGAGGCTCTTGGAGGGAACGCAGTCGGTGAGGACGCAGGCGCCGCCGATGCCGTCGCGTTCCACCACCGTCACGTCCGCGCCGAGCTGCGCTGCGACCAATGCCGCCTCGTAGCCCCCGGGCCCGCCACCGATGATCACGACCTTCGTCACGCTGCCTCACTCCCTCTGTCGGCGATGCGCCATGCCCGTTCCCGGTCCGGGTAGACATTCGGGCACGACAGGACACCACCAGGATGTATCGCTTTCCTCCATTGTCGGCCATACGGACCGCCGAAAACCGCAGGCGCCCCGCACGTCACCGCCCCGCCCGCAGGTGGTCGCTCGCGTCCGAACCCATGACCTGCCCGGACGCGACGAACACCACCCGTCGACGCCCGGAGAGTTCACGACGGTGACCGGTTCGTTCACCTCCGTTCCGACTCAGAACGCCCACCACGCCGACACCACCACAGAGCGTTGCGTTCCGGAGTTATGTGATGACCCAGCGATAGCATCCGACTTGTGAGTGAATCAGAGCAACGGACGACCGGTGACGCGAAGGCGCTGGCGACGGAGGCGGCCAAGGAGCTGCTCACCCGGGCCGGCGCCGACAGTTTCGACGCCCTGGTGGTACTCGGCTCCGGCTGGACCGGGGCGGTCGACACCCTGGGTTCGGCGGACATCGAGTTCGACGCCGTCGAACTACCCGGGTTCGTGGAACCCACCGCCGGAGGACACAGCGGACGCGTCCGCAGCATGTGGGTGGGCGACAAGCGCGTCGTCGCGTTCATGGGACGAGTCCACACGTACGAGGGGTACGACGCGATGACGGTCGCGCACGCCGTGCGCACCGGAATCGCCGCCGGTGCCGAGGTGGCCGTACTCACCGGGTCATCCGGTTCCCTGCGCACCGACTTCGCGCCCGGGCAACCGGTGATCCTGCGCGACCACATCAACCTGACCGGGCGGTCACCCCTGGTGGGTCCCGACTTCGTGGACATGAGCGCGGCCTACAGCACGCGACTGCGCGAGATCACCCGCGAAGTGGACGCGTCGCTGCCCGAAGGCGTGTACGTGGCGACTTCGGGCCCGCAGCTACAGACCCCGGCCGAACTCAAGATCCTGCACCAGGCGGGCGCGGACGTGGTGGGGCGGTCGATCGCCCTGGAGGCCATCGCGGCCGTGGAGATGGGCGCCGAGGTCCTCGGGCTGACCATCGTCAGCAACGACGCGGCCGGAGCGGTGTTCGAGCCGTTCGAGGAGGAGAGGGCGCTGGAGATCGTCGAGCGGCGTTCCCACCGCCTCGGCGAACTCATCAACCGCGTCCTGGTGTCCTTCTGATCCCGCTGAACACGAGGCGCAAAACGAGAGGGACCGGTCGTGACCGGTCCCTCTCGTTTTGCGCCTCGTACCAGAGGTGGGGTTCAGGGCACCTCCGACCGGAACCGACGTGGTCGGTACCGGCGTGGCGAGCGTACACCCCGAGGCCATGGGGTGGACGGTACCGACCCTGGTTCCGGTCGGAGGTGGTGCTTTCCCCGGTGTGCCGCCGCGCGGGATCCCCGCAGACCCCGTTGGACTCGCGACGGGCGACACCTCTTACTTCCCGTTATTCAGTTGAACCGCGCGCGTGCCCTGGGAAGAAGGTCCGGGTGGGCGACCATCCGCGCGAAGTCCACCCACCCGGAACACTCTCCCTTAGGCATGCCTAACCTAACCAGAACTTCCAGGGGCGCGTCAACCCCGAAATCGACAAAGACGGAACCCGGCCGCCCGCCGAGCGGGGACCGGGTTCGATCCGGGGAAAGCCTGACTCAGGTCAGCAGCAGGACCGCCACGAACTGCACCACGGCGGCCACCCCGACCACGATCACCTCCAGGGGGACCATCGTCTGCGGTCGGTCCTCGGCGCCCAACGCGGCGGGGCCCTCCTCGGCGACCACCTTGATGGGTCCGGGCAGCGGACGCGCCTTGTACCGCTCGGCGTCCTGACGCAGGTCCCGCGCGACCAGTTCCACCGGGCGCATCTTGGTGGGATCCTCGTCCTCGCCCGGGTCCAGGTATCCGGAGTCCCGACGCAGGTTCTCCCTGACCTTGGCCCGTTTGGTCTCCCGCAGCGGCCAGGAACGGAACTCGCCCTCGGGCGTGTGCACCCGCAGAACGTCCACGACGTCCACCCACACCACGGACGCCCAGGGCACGAACGTCTCCCGGAACGGATTGACCATCCTGATCCCCCGGGGGGTGGAGACCACCCTGGGGCGCAGCCAGGCCAGGTAGACGCACGCGACGGTCAGCAGCAGCACCGAACCGGCGATCCAGGCCGTCCGGTCGCTGCCCCGCAGCACCAGGTCGACCAACAGCAGGGTCGCTATGACGATCCACACGATCGCCATCACCCGGGAGGAGGTGGACGCGTGGGTGACGGTGGTGCCCTGGGCGTCGTCCCTACCGGATGTCATCAGTTCGTCGCCCACTTCAGCTGCGCGAACCCCGGCTTGATGATCCCGTTGATCAGCGACAATCGCTCGTCGAAGGGCAGGAACGCCGACTTCATGGCGTTGACCGTGAACCACTGCAGGTCGTCCCAGCCGTAGCCGAACGCCTCGCTGAGCTTGGCGAACTCCTCCGACAGGGTGACGCCGCTCTGGAGACGGTTGTCGGTGTTGACGGTGACCCGGAAGCGCAGGTCGCGCAGCAGCCCGATCGGGTGTTCGGCGATGGACTCGGCGGCACCGGTCTGGATGTTGGAACTCGGGCACATCTCCAACGGCACCCGCTTGTCGCGCACGTACTGGGCCAACCGGCCCAGGCGCGGGGCGCCGTTCTCCTCGACGGTGATGTCGTCGATGATGCGCACGCCATGGCCGAGACGGTCACAGCCGCACCACTGGAGTGCCTCCCAGATGGAGGGCAACCCGAACGCCTCACCGGCGTGGATGGTGAAGTGGAAGTTCTCCCGGCGCAGGTACTCGAACGCGTCCAGGTGGCGGGTGGGCGGGTTGCCGGCCTCCGCGCCCGCGATGTCGAAACCGGACACGCCGTGGTCGCGGTAGCGGACCGCCAACTCGGCGATCTCCGAGGAGCGCGCCGCGTGCCGCATCGCGGTCACCAGCTGCCCGGTACGGATGTCGTTCCCGGCGTCGGCCGCACGCTTGCGTCCCAGCTCCAGTCCCTCCTGGACGGCCTCGACGACCTCCTCCAGGCTGAGCCCGGCATCCAGGTGCTGCTCGGGAGCGTAGCGCTGCTCGGCGTAGACCACGCCGTCTGCGGCCAGGTCCTCGGCCGCCTCCGCGGCGACCCGCACCAGGGACTCACGGGTCTGCATGACCGCCGTGGTGTGGGCGAAGGTCTCCAGGTACCGTTCCAGCGAGCCGGAGTCGGAGGCCTCCCGGAACCAGTGGCCCAGTTCCTCCGCGTCGTAGGTGGGCAGTCCCTTGTAACCCGTCTCACGGGCCAGTTCCACCACCGTGGACGGACGAAGACCGCCATCGAGGTGGTCGTGGAGGAGCACCTTCGGCGCCCTCCGGATCTGTTCGACAGTCAGTGGCTGATTCATCTCATCAGGATGCCACCGGGAGGTGAGCGCACCCGACGGGGCGGCACGAAGTTGCCGAGAATCCGGCAGAAGCCACTGATCGGGTACTTGTCAGGCGAGCGCCTCTCGGTCCACGCGCACGCCCTCGCGGGTGATGTCCCACAGCGCGGTGAGCGCGGTGGTGACCATGAAGCGGGTGCCCACGCCGATGGCGCGCTCGTCCACGTCGAAGGTGCCCCGGTGCAGATCGAGCATGGGACCGTCCCAGTCCGGGGAGTGGGTGCCCAGCCGGGCCAGCGCACCGGGAGCGTGCTCCAGGTACCAGGCGAAGTCCTCCCCGCCCAGGCTCTGCGCGGTGGGTGCGACCGCGTCGGAGCCCAATGCCAGGGTGACGGCCTCGCGCATGATGTCGACGCTGCCGGCCTCGTTGATGGTGGGCGGCACCCCGCGACGGTAGGTGACCTCGGCGTCGGCTCCGTAGGCGGACGTCACCGACTCCACCAACCCCTTGACGATGTCGGGGGCCTGGTGCCAGGCCTCGTCGTCCAGGCAGCGCACGGTGCCCTCGGCCACGGCGTCGTCGGGGATGACGTTGGGGGCCGAACCGGCGCTGATGCGACCCCAGACCAGGCTGAACCCGGCCCGTGGGTCGATGCGTCGGGACAGCACCGCGGGAAGTTCGGTGACCACCTTGCCCAGGGCGTAGACCAGGTCGGAGGTCAGGTGCGGACGGGCGGTGTGGCCGCCCGGTCCGGACAGACGGACCAGGAGTTGGTCGCAGGCGGCGGTGATGCCGCCGGTGCGCAGTCCCACCCTGCCGACCGTCAGACGGGGGTCGCAGTGCAGGGCGAAGACGCGCTGTACGTCCTCCATCCCGCCGGCGTTGACCACCTCCACCGCTCCGCCGGGCAGTTCCTCGGCCGGCTGGAAGAGGAGCCGCACCCGGCCCGGCAACGCACCCGCACGGGCCTGCTGGGCGAGGAAGATCCCCGTGGCCAGCAGGACCGTGGTGTGCACGTCGTGTCCGCAGGCGTGCGCGGCGCCCGGGACGGTGGAGCGGTAGGGGACGTCCTTCTCGTCCGCCAAGGGGAGGGCGTCGATGTCGGCGCGAAGGGCGACCAGGGGGCCGGGGCCCTCACCGACGTCACAGATCAGACCGGTGCCCTGGGGCAGTTCCTTGGGTTCCAGACCGACCGCGCGGAGACGTTCGGCGAGACGACCCGTGGTGCGGTGCTCGGCGAACGCGAGCTCCGGGTGCATGTGCAGGTCCCGGCGGAAACCCGTGAGCTCCCGTTCATGGCGCGCCAGAAAAGCGGTCAACTGTTCCGGCAGGTCACGTCCCCGCATGGAGGGTCCCCTCTACTACTTCACACGTCGTTATCGTGCGCCGGCTCCGTCACCGACGCCGACCGTGGCACGGGTGGGGTCCGCGTCGAACTCACCGGCGAGCAGGTCCACGACGTCCTGGAGCGAGCCTCCCTGGGAGACGACCGCACGCTGGCGTTCGTAGGAGGCGCCCTTGTCCAGGATCTCGGAGATCAGGTCCAGGTCCTCCGCGCAGCCCAGGCGGGCGGCGACCGGGGTCAACTCGCGGACCAGCTCGTACAGGTCGTCCCGGATCGGAACGGTGGTTCCGTACGAGTCCGTGATGACACGAGCATCGAGTCCGTAACGGGTGGCCCGCCACTTGTTGTCGTTCACCACCCAGGACGGCGGGCTGGGCAATCCGTACCCGCGGTCGAGCTGGTGATCGAACAACTCCACCAGGCTCTGGGAGAGAGCGGCGGCCATTCCCACCTCGCGCAAGGTGGGAATCCCGTCGAACATCCGGATCTCGATGGTGCCGAAGTCCGGGTGTGGACGGATGTCCCACCACACTTCCTTGATAGAGGCGATGGTACCTGCCTTGAGAAGGGTTTCGAGGTATTCCTCGAAAGCCGGCCAACCAGGGAGGTTGGGCGGCGGACCGGACGTGGGGAGGGCACCGAAGACAATGGACCGAGCGGAGGCCAGTCCCGTGTCATATCCGCCCCAGAATGGGGACGAAGCACTCAAAGCCAGAAAATGGGGGATGTACTTCGCGAGCGCGTTCACGATCGGAATGGCCTTCTCCTGGTCGCGCACGCCGACGTGCACATGAACGCCACAGGTGAGGATCCGCCGGGCCAGCCACTGCATCTGCTCCACCAGCTCGCCGTAGCGCTCGCCCGGACTGAGCGACTGGTCCTGCCAGTGGTCCATCGGATGGGTACCCGAACACGTCAGGACGGCGCCACGGGGCTCCAGCACCTCACGCATCCGGCCGACGTTGCGGGCGAGGTCGCGCTTGGCCTCGTCCACCGTTTCGCAGATCCCCGTCACCACCTCGATCTGGGACTGCATGAGTTCGTGGCGCAGCGGGGGTACCGCCGCGTCGGCACTGAGGTCCGGGAGTTCCGCGAGGAGTTCTTGGGCCTCCTGCCGCAGGTGACGACTGTGCCGATCGACGATCTGGAGTTCCCACTCCACTCCTAACGTCGCACGCTCGGATGACTTGAATGCGATTCCCATCTGCCCTCCGCAAGGTGTGGACGGCCCTCGGCCGTCTCACCGCTCAGCCCGGCGCACCGATCGACCGGGACACGGGAGGACTACCCGCGGTAAGCGTCGCGCATACGGACTTCAGGGCCAATAAACGGAGGAAATCACCCGATGGAATCCTTTTTCACGGACTCTCCATCCCGACCGCGTCGCATTACCGAAGCCGCCCCGATCGCGGTGGCGCCCGCCCCCATCAGTGACAATCCATAGGCGAGGGTCCGGCGGGCCCATCTACGCTCGGCCAGTTCCTTCTCGTTCGGGCGCAGCACCGGGGTCGGTCGTGTCCAGTCCACCCCGGTCTCGTCCGGGCTCGGCAACGAACCCGTGTACGGCGGCGGTATCGGCAGCCAGGTCGCCGTCCATGCGGCGCTGAACATCACCACGCGCATGACCAGGTTGATCCAGACCAACAACCCCACCAGGACCGCGAAGGACGCGTACACCGGGTTGGAGAGCGTTCCCGCCAGCAACGTCGCCGCCAGGGTCTTGAGCACCTCGAACCCGATCGCGCCCAGCAGGGCACCCCGCCACATCATCCGGGTAGGCCGCCCCGTCCCCGACAACAGCGTGAACACCAGCAGGAACAGGCACGTGTTCACGGCGATGGCGATCACCAGCGCCAAGGCCCGCAGCAGGAGGTTGGCCGGCAACGACGCGTCCAGCTCCACCAGGGACAGCAGCCGGACCGTCGCGGTCTGCATGACGCCGGTGAAGGCCACCGTGAACAGCAACGCCATGCCGAGCCCGAGCATCACCAGCAGATCGCCCAGCTTGCGCAACACGGCGTTGGGGCCCTGTTTGACGCTCTTCAGCCAGATCGAGTGCAGCGCCTCGCGCAACGCCGCGACCGAGTTCAGCCCCGCGTACAGCAGACCGAGCGCGCCGATCACACTCGCGCCCACACGGGCGTCCGCGATCTGGTCCATGGGCAGCTGCCGAGACAGCCCCGGCAGCACCTCGTCGAGCGCGCCCTCCAGGTAGTGGGTGAGCTCCACCTGACGGGCCGCCAGGAAACCCACGACCGCGAAGGCCAACGCCAACAGCGGGAAGAAGGACAGGAACGCGAAGTAGGTGACCGCGCCGGCCAACTGGTTGCCGTTGCGGTCCGTGTAACGCTCGTTGGCGCGCACCAGGTGGTCGAAGGCCGGAGAACGGTGCCGCAGCCCCCAGTAGGCGTCCATCGCCATGTTCCGGTAGCGACCGGCCATGTCCTTGGCCCGGTCCAAGACGCCGACCATCGTCCTCCCCGCTTGTTCTGGGCCTCCGCCGGCGCTTCGGCGTGTTCGGGCGGCCGAACGGACACCCCCGTGGTCCCCGATGGATCCGCAACCCTAGCCTTGCCCGAGCCGGCAGGGGAAAACCCCACGCCCGAGCGGTACCGAACGCACGGCAGACTTGGAACCTGGATCGGCGGAGGCGACGGAGGTCAGGACGTGGGTTTCACCGGGGCGCGGTTGCGCGCGGTGTTGGGTGCGGGCGAGGGCGGCCCGGTCGGGACGTGGCCGGAGGCCGCGCCCGGACCCACCGCGCTGACGGCCGGGTTCGTGAAGTGGTTCGGCGTCGAACCCTCCGGGCTCTGGCACGCGCCGGGACGTGTGGCGTTGTTGGGCGAGCACAACGCCGCCGCCGGGGGGCCCGCACTGTTCGCCGCACTTCCGTGGGGGATCACCGCGGCGATCGACGTCTCCGACGACGGACGCACGCGAACGGCGACGCCGAACGGCCCGCTGAGCGATCGACACCGGGCCGCACGTGAGGTGGCGGCCGTCGCGGCGTCCGCACGCGCCTGCGGCCGGCTGGGCGACGGGCAGGGGATCAGGGTGGTGTTCGGCGCGGATCTGCCCGCGCACGCCTCCCTCGGACACTCCGCGGCGCTGGGCGCGGCCGTGACCCTCGCGCTGGCGGACCTGTCCGGGTCCGACCTGCCCGAGGAGGTACCGGTCTCCAGGCGCGTGTGCTTGGAGGCCGAGGCCGGCCGGGTCGTCCGGGTGAACCAGGGCAGCGGCCGCACCGCGCTCTTCCCCTTCGACCTGGCCGCGGCCGATCTGCGCCTGGTCGTCGTCGACACCGGCGCGCTCCCCCGGCGCGACCTCAGGCCGGTCCGCGCGGCCGAACTGTCCCGGGCCCAGGAACTCCTGGGTCCGCTCCGGGCGATCCAGGACCTGAGAGCGGCCCTGCGCCGGCTCCAGAACCCCGTGCTGCGCGACCGGGTGGAGTTCGCCGTCACCGAGACGCACCGGCTCAACGCGGCGGTCGGGCTGCTGCGGACCGACCGCTTCGGCGAGGTCGGTCCGATCCTGTCCTCGTCCCACCTGTCCCTGCGCAAGTTCGACCTGCCGCTGCCTGCGGCGGAGGTGGCCGTGGAGGCCGCCGCGCTCGCGGGCGCCCGCGGTGCCCGGGTGACCGGTTGGGCGGGAACCTGCTTCGCCTTGGTCCCGTCCGAGCGGGTGGCGGACGTCACCCACGGAGTGCTCGAAGCGTTCCGCCGCCGAGGCCGTCCCGAGCCCCGCGTAAGGGTGGCCCTGCCTTCGGGGGGCGCTCGCAGGGTGGCCTGACCGCGACCTCCGGGAGAGGCCGTCTCCTCCGTCCATCCTTGACCGGGATCGAAGCGAACCGGAATACCCTGTCAGCGATCACAAGGGACATAGGACATCAAGAGCGACACACGGCGCGGACCAGATAGGCGAACCCATGGCTGACCGACGACATCGGGGGGAACCCGGCTCGACCGGCGAACACGACAGGGGTGGCGTCTTCCGACGTGCCGGCGACCCCGAAAAGCCGGACGCTTTCGAGAAGCTCTACCGCTCGCGCGAGTCCGAGCAGCGCGTGGTGGGCGAGACCCGTCGCCTTCCCCCCGCCGACCAGGTGCCCCCGCACCGCCCTCGCAAGAGACGCACCCACAGCGGCGGACGCGAGTACGACGGCCGCGGCATCCAGCGTCGCGCGAAGGAGCAGCGCAAGAAGCGCTTGCGCAACACCCTGGTCGTCCTGTTGGTCCTGCTGCTGGTGGTGCCCGGAGGCTTCTACCTGTGGGCGAACTCGCGGCTGGAGCGTGTGGAGGCCTTGCAGGACTACGAGGGCCGTCCGGACAGCGCTCGCGGCACCACGTACATGATCGTGGGCTCCGACAGCCGAGAGGGCATGGACGAGGAACAGATGCGGGAGTTGGCCACCGGCAACGCCGAGGGCCGCCGCACCGACACCATCATGATCCTGTACGTGCCGCGCGACGGCGAACCCACGATCGTGAGCGTGCCCCGCGACTCCTACGTCCCGATGCCCATCCCCGGCTACGCGGACAACAAGATCAACACGGCCTTCGCCGACTCGGTGTGCGGCGCCGACGAGGAGGGCGAGGAGGTCTGCGGTGGTCCCGCTCCCCTGGTCCAGGCCTTCGAACAGGCCTCGAACGTGCGGATCGACCACTACGTCGAGATCGGCATGGGCGGCTTCGTCGACCTGGTCGACGCCGTAGGCGGCGTGGAGCTGTGCCCCGAGGAACCGATGGCGGACCCGAAGGCGGGCCTCGACATCGAGGCGGGCTGCCAGGAGATGGACGGCGGCACCGCGCTGGGTTACGTCCGTACCCGAGCCACCCCCCGTGCCGACCTGGACCGGATCCAGCGTCAGCGCGAGTTCTTCTCGGCGTTGATCCAGGAGGCCAGTGCCCCCTCCACGATCTTCAACCCCTTCCAGTCCGTCCCCCTGGTGCTCGCCGGCACCGACACGTTCATGGTCGACGAGGGCGACAAGCTGCGTCATCTGGCGACGATGCTGCTGGCGATGCGTGGCGGCACCCAGACCACGGCGGTACCGGTCGGTGAGACCCCCACCCTGGACGGCGTGGGTTCGGTCGTGCTGTGGGACGAGAGCCGGTCGCAGCTGATGTTCGACGCCATGAACGAGGGCGAGCCGATCCCCGAGGAGGCCATGCAGGACTGAGCCGGATCGGCGACATCGTCGCGTCCTCGCGCCCGGCCCCGTCACCGTCGTGGCAATCCCCCGATTCCACGGCCGGTACGGGGCCGGTGCGCGTCCGGGGCAGTACGGCGGAAAACCCGTTCGGGGTTTCGGGGTTCGGGGGTTTGTGGAGAAAGTCGAAGGGCCCGTCACCGGAGTGACGGGCCCTTCTTCGTGACGTTCCGTACTGTGCGCGCCTACCCCCCAGCGGGCGCACGGCCGGCACGTCGGCTCGTGGTGGCCGAGGGGCGCGAAACCCGCTCTGGCCTGCCGATTCTCACCGGCGTGTCTCCACCATAAGTCAAAGTTCACCAAAGGTGCGAATCGTATGTACGTGTCATACGTCGCACTAGGGCCGGGAACTCCCTCTCGACACCATCATCTTCCCACCACCGACGCTTCCATGGGGTCCGAACAGAGGAAACACGCCGGGTGAGTTCATCGATTGCGCGAACTCGAAACCCCATGAAAACGGCATTTCATCGCGTATCGACCCGGCTTCCCGAGCCCGCGCTCACGACCGACCCCGGAGACGACGAGGCCCGGGTGTCCCCTGGGGGCCACCCGGGCGTGAGCGGTGTCTCAGCGTGGGCGCCGGCTCAAGACGCCCTCGTGAGGAACCCTCCGCTCCTGCCTAGCCGAGACGCTTGCTCAGGTTCTCGTCCAGCGCGGCGAGGAACTGCTCGGTGGTCAGCCACTCCTGCTCGGAGCCGACCAGCAGAGCGAGGTCCTTGGTCATCTGGCCACCCTCGACGGTCTTGACGACGACGTCCTCGAGGGTGTTGGCGAACTCGATGACCTTCGGGGTGTTGTCCAGCTTGCCCCGGTGCTCCAGACCGCGGGTCCACGCGAAGATGGAGGCGATCGGGTTGGTCGAGGTGGGCTTGCCCTGCTGGTGCTGACGGTAGTGACGGGTCACGGTGCCGTGGGCGGCCTCGGCCTCGACGGTACGGCCGTCCGCGGTGCGCAGCACCGAGGTCATCAGGCCGAGCGAGCCGTAGCCCTGGGCGACGGTGTCGGACTGGACGTCACCGTCGTAGTTCTTGCACGCCCAGACGTAGCCGCCCTCCCACTTGAGCGCGGCCGCGACCATGTCGTCGATCAGACGGTGCTCGTAGCTGATGCCCGCGGCGGCGAACTTGTCCTTGAACTCCGTCTCGAAGACCTCCTCGAACACGTCCTTGAACATGCCGTCGTAGGCCTTGAGGATGGTGTTCTTGGTGGACAGGTAGACCGGGTAGTTGCGGTCCAGGCCGTAGTTGAGGCTGGCGCGCGCGAAGTCCTCGATGGACTTGCGGTAGTTGTACATGCCCATCGCGACACCGCCCGCCTCGGGGAAGTTCGCGACGTCGAACTCGACCGGCTGGCTGCCGTCGGCCGGGGTGTAGGTCATGGTGACCGTGCCGGGGCCGGGCACCTTGAAGTCGGTGGCCTTGTACTGGTCGCCGTGGGCGTGACGGCCGATGATGACCGGCTTGGTCCAGCCCGGCACCAGCCGCGGCACGTTCTCGCAGATGATGGGCTCGCGGAAGACGACGCCGCCGAGGATGTTGCGGATGGTGCCGTTGGGCGACCGCCACATCTTCTTCAGGCCGAACTCCTCGACCCGGGCCTCGTCCGGCGTGATGGTGGCGCACTTGACGCCGACACCGTGCTCCTTGATGGCGTTGGCCGCGTCGACGGTGATCTGGTCGTCGGTACGGTCACGCTCCTCGATGCCCAGGTCGTAGTACTTCAGGTCGACGTCGAGGTACGGCAGGATCAGACGGTCCTTGATGAAGGACCAGATGATCCGGGTCATCTCGTCGCCGTCGAGCTCGACTACGGGGTTCTCGACCTTGATCTTGGCCATGGCTGTGTGGCTGTCCCTTCAGTCTTCGCTACCGCCTCATGTCGCGCGGGGCCCTCCGTCGGTTCGTGACCGACGTTCGGGCCGACGCGCGCACGGCGATCCCCTGATCCCGCCGGGTGTCCGTGCCACCCGGGGAGGCGGTGCTTTTTCGGTGTCGAGGTATCTCGACATCAAGCTTATTAGACGCTCATGAGGAGAGTTGCGGCGCCACCCAGGCCAACACGATCAGCAGGACCGCGAGGGCCGTCAATGTGGCCAGATCGACCCAACGGCGGCGCACCGCCAGCAGGCCGATCCAGTCCCTGGGCAGGAACAGGCGGAAGGTCGCCGCGAGCAACAGGGCACCGGCGATGATGGCCGGTCCGCGTTTGAAGTAGGCCGCGGCGACGACCACGATCCCCGCCGCCAAGGCGGACAACACGAGGGCGTAGGGCACCTGGGAGAGCCAATACGGCACCTTCTCCCCTGGTGTGTCCTCACCTCCGTCATCGGGGACGTTCCCGTCCGATCCCGCAACCTCAGCCTGCTCCGCGTCGTTCACCGCGTTCCGACCTGTTCGCTTTCCGGGTTTCCTGGCCGCCGCGCGGCTCGTCCTCAAGGTCTCCCCCGGTCGCCGGCACGGACCGGCCACCGGACGGGACGAACGCTGTCCGAAACGGAAAGACGCTCCCCCGTGGCTCATGTTCCTGGCGTTTTCGATCGGCCCCGTTGAGATACGGGTTCCGACACCGGGAGGGACCGCGCCCATTGTAGTCTCCGTCCCCGCCGACACCTCAGGGCTCACGGATACGGACACGGCGCGCTCGGAGAGTGATCACGACCGTTTCCCACTTCCGAGGGGGCCACAAGACCGTATTTCCAGGCCTTATCCCTCTAACTCCCAAGTAAGCGCGTAGAACACGTACCAGTCGGGTAACCCAGCCAGAGATGAGCGCACCGGTGAGCGAGGACCCCCATGAAGCCCACACCACGTGTAGACGGAACCGTCACCCCCCGACAAGCACCCCTCCCACACCGACGCTCGTATCCACATCGACCGCGCACGGCCGGTACTGGAGGAGTCACCTTGGAGGGTCCCTACCTACGGGTCGAGGAAAGCGGAGAGGTGTGTCCGCTCTCCGGTGAGGTCACCACCGTCGGCCGTGGCGAGGGGGCGGATATCCGCCTGGACGACCGCAGCGTCTCCCAGCTGCACGCCGAACTGATCCGCCGCGGACCCTACGTCTACGTGGTGGACCTCGGACTGTCCCGCAACGGCACCCGGGTCAACGGGCGCCCCATCGCCCGCCGCGTCCTGGAGGAAGGAGACGTGGTGAGCTTCGGCATCGCCCGCTGCCGGATCGGCGGTCTGCCCAAGGAACAGCTGAGCCCCGACAAGGTGCTGCGCCGTGGCGCGGCCCCCGAACTCACCCGCCGCGAACTGGACGTGCTCACCGCCCTGTGCAGGCCGGCGCTCTCGGAGGAGGCGTTCGTGGCCCCGGCCACCGCGCGCGACATCGCCGAGGCCCTGGTCGTCACCGAGGCGGCGGTCAAACAGCACCTGCTACGGCTCTACCAGAAGTTCCGTATCCCGGAGGGGCAGAACCGGCGCACCCGCCTGGCCAACGAGGTGGTGGCGCTGGGTCTGGTCCGACCGATGCCGGTCGGCCACGCCCGCCGCGCCGGCTGACGCGACGGGCGGGCCAAAGCGCCGGCGGCGGCGCTAAACGGTAGAAACGGCTTGGCGTTCGGCGGCCTCGACCACGTTGACCAGCAGCATCGCGCGGGTCATCGGGCCCACTCCGCCCGGGTTCGGGGACATGTACCCGGCGACCTCGGGGACGTCGAGGGCGACGTCCCCGACCAGGCCGTCGTCGGTGCGCGAGACACCCACGTCCAGCACCGCGGCACCCGGCTTGACCATGTCCTTGGTGATGAGCCCGGGCACGCCCGCGCCGGCGACGATGACGTCGGCCTTGCGGGTGTGCTCGGCCAGGTCACGGGTGCCCGTGTGGCACAGGGTGACGGTGGCGTTCTCCGATCGGCGGGTCAGCAGCAGGCCGAGGGGGCGGCCCACGGTCACGCCACGGCCCACCACGACGACCTCGGCGCCCTTGATCGGCACCTCGTAGCGGCGCAGCAGCTCCACGATGCCGCGCGGGGTGCACGGCAGCGGGGCCTTCTCCATGAGGACGAGCTTGCCCAGGTTGACCGGCTGGAGGCCGTCGGCGTCCTTGACCGGGTCGATCAGGCCGAGCACCCGGTTCTCGTCGAGTCCCTTGGGCAGCGGCAGCTGCACGATGTAACCGGTACAGGCCGGATCCTCGTTGAGCTCGTGGACGGCCTGCTCCACCTGCTCCTGGGAGGCGTCGGCGGGCAGGTCGCGGCGGATGCTCGCGATGCCCACCTGCGCGCAGTCGCGGTGCTTGCCGCGCACGTAGGAGTGGCTGCCCGGGTCATCACCGACCAGGACGGTGCCCAGCCCGGGGGTGACGCCCTTGGCGTGCAGCTTCGCCACCCGCTCCGTCAGTTCCTCGCGAATGGCCTTCGCGGTGGCCTTTCCGTCCAGAACGATCGCGCTCATGTGTTTCCCCTAGTGGAAGAAGTGGCGGGTGCCGGTGAGGTACATGGTGACCCCCACGGCCTCGGCGGCGGCGATGACCTCGTCGTCGCGCACGGAACCGCCCGGCTGGACGACGGCGCTCACCCCGGCCTCGGTGAGGATCTCCAGGCCGTCCGCGAACGGGAAGAACGCGTCGCTGGCCGCGACCGAACCCTTGACCCGGTCGGCGGCGCGGGTGACCGCCAGGCGCGCGGAGTCGACGCGGTTGACCTGACCCATGCCCACACCGATGGTCGCACCGTCGGTGGCGAGGAGGATCGCGTTGGACTTGACCGCACGCACGGCCTTCCAGGCGAAGGCGAGGTCGGCGAGGATGGCCTCGTCGGCGGGGGTGCCGGTGGCCAGGGTCCAGGTGAAGGGGTCATCGCCCTGGGCGTCGATGACGTCGGTGTCCTGGACCAGCAGGCCGCCACTGATCTGACGGGTCTCCTGACGGGAGCCCCGCGCCGGGTCGGCGACGACCAGCAGGCGGATGTTCTTCTTCTTGGAGAGGGTGGCGACGGCCTCGTCGGTGAACGCGGGGGCGACCACGACCTCGGTGAAGATCTCGGAGATCTGCGCGGCCAACTCGGCGCCGACCTCGCGGTTGGTGGCGATCACACCACCGAACGCGGACACCGGGTCGCAGGCGTGTGCCTTGCGGTGGGCCTCGGCGTTGTCGACGCCCACGGCGATCCCGCAGGGGTTGGCGTGCTTGATGATGGCCACGCACGGCTGTTCGAAGTCGTAGGCGGCGCGCAGGGCGGCGTCGGAGTCGACGTAGTTGTTGTACGACATCGCCTTGCCGTGCAGCTGCTCCGCGCCGGCCAGACCACCGCTCGCACCGGTCTCGGTGTAGAGCGCGGCCTTCTGGTGCGGGTTCTCCCCGTAGCGCAGGGTGTCCTGTCGGCTGTACACCGAAGCGCGGAAGTCCGGCCAACCGGTCTCCGTCGCCTCACCGTCGGGGGCGTAGGTGGAAGCGAACCAGTCGGCGACCGCGGCGTCGTAGGCCGCGGTGTGCTGGAAGGCCTTCCCGGCCAGGGCCTTGCGCCGATCGAGGGTGAACCCGCCGCCACGCACGTCCTCCAGCACCGTGTCGTAGGCGGTCGGGTCGACCACGATCGCCACGCTGGCGTGGTTCTTGGCGGAGGCGCGGACCATGGCGGGGCCACCGATGTCGATCTTCTCGATGCAGTCGGCCTCGGAGGCGCCCGAGGCGACGGTGTCGGAGAAGGGATAGAGGTTGACCACGACCAGGTCGAAGGGGGCGATGCCCAGCTCGTCGATCTTGGCGACGTGCTCGGGGTTGCCCTGGTCGGCGAGCAGTCCGGCGTGGACCGCGGGGTGGAGGGTCTTGACCCGACCCTCCATGATCTCGGGGAAGCCCGTGACGTCCTCGACCGGGGTGACGGCGACACCCGCCTCGGTGAGCTTGGCCGCGGTCGAGCCGGTGGAGACGATCTCCACCCCGGCAGCGGCCAGGCCGGCGCCCAGCTCCGTCAGACCGGTCTTGTCGTACACACTGATCAACGCACGCCTGATGGCCTGTCGGGTCACCGGTTCTCCTCTGTGTCGGTGCGGCCGAACCGCACGTGCCTACCGTCGATGGTCCAGCCCTCGCGGGCGAGCCGGCCGACCGTGTCGACCAGCATGCGCCGCTCCACGACCTTGATCCGTTCGTGGAGGGCGGACTCGTCGTCACCGTCCTCGACGGGCACCGTGAACTGGTCGATGATCGGACCGGAGTCGACGCCCTCGTCGAGGAAGTGGATGGTGGTGCCGGTGATGCGGACACCATGGGCGAGCGCGTCGCGTACCGCGTGCGCGCCGGGAAAGGAGGGGAGCAGGGCCGGGTGGATGTTGACCGCTTGGTGGCGGCCCACCACGGCGGGGCCGAGGATGCGCATGAATCCGGCGGAGACGACCAGGTCGGGCTCGTGCTCGGCGATCCGGTCGGACATGGCGGTGTCCCACTCGGCGCGGTCGGTGTAGGCGCGGAAGGGCACCACGAACGTGGGTACGCCCGCGGCCTCGGCCACCTCCACCCCGCGGGTTCCTTCACGGTCGGCGCCGACGGCGACGATCTCCGCCCCGTAGGCGGGGTCCTTCGCGGCTTCCATCAGGGCGGCCATGTT
Source organism: Nocardiopsis listeri NBRC 13360 (assembly GCF_001570765.1). Classification (GTDB taxonomy): domain Bacteria; phylum Actinomycetota; class Actinomycetes; order Streptosporangiales; family Streptosporangiaceae; genus Nocardiopsis; species Nocardiopsis listeri. The sequence continues at coordinate 53,623 of NZ_BCSH01000035.1, forward strand.
GCTGCCCGTCCCCGATATGAGAACCACCACTCGCGCGGACAAAGCGTGCTTCTCCCTCATGTGTAGAAGAACGGTGTGGGAACACCGGGTCCCCACTTCCGGGGGCGCCGGGGGACGGCGCAGCATCCGGAAAAATCGCGTACGCCGGGCATGATCGACTGGCATGGGCACAGTCGGCCCGTCCGCGCTCCCACCCTATCGGGCCGGGTAGCGTCTACCCCACGCGGACCTTGAGTTCCCCGCACACACGAAGAGCCCCGCCTCCGTCCCGGCGGAGGCGGTCCACGGCGCCCCACCTGCACCGGCGCCACCGAAGGAGTGAACCTGTGACCGACAACAGCCCGGAGACCCAGGCCGACGACCGTTCCCCGAAGGTCGAGCGAGGCGGCCTGTGGGGTCTGTTCCTGGGCCTGGCGGGCCTGTTGTTCCCGCCCTATAGCGGTGTGCTGTCCGCGATGGGCGTGGTGCAGGGTCTGCGGGCCCGTCGGGCCGCGCGGACCAACGCTTCCGAGGCCCCGGGGGCCCTGTCGAGCATGGTCCTCGGCGTGGTCGGTGTGGTCATCTCCGCGTCGATGCTCTCCGTCCTGTTCGTCTACAACGACCAGGTCACCGAGTACCGGGACTGCGCGGCGCGTGCGCACACGGTCTCCTCGCAGAAAGCGTGCGACGAGGCATGGGAGTCCGGCACCGGCCTTCCCCCGGTGGTCGTCGGAGGGTAGCTCCGGCCTCCCGCATCACGGGGGTGCCCGTTCACGTTCGGTGAGGGGCGGCGGGATGATCCCGCCGCCCCTTTCCTGTGCCCATAGGCCGAACACCCGACTTATCCCCACAGATCTTCCCTGGTCGAACCAGTTTCCGGACACCTTCGACAAGAAAAAGGGTTGTTTCTCAAACCACCAGGCGCACCCAAAGGGATTACACTTAGTATGCAATCGTTTACTAAAAGTGCTGCCATGTCTGCGTGGAGAGGACCCGATGGACACCGACGTCCCCGGATCGTCCGGACCGGAACTGAAGGAGTACACCGCACTGTTGAGGCGCCGGCGGCGCCTCGTGTGCGTCGGCGTGCTCGGCGGCCTGGTCCTCGCCACCGCCGGAGCTCTCGCGGTGCCCTCCACCTACACCTCGGTCGCGTCGGTCCAGGTCCACCCCACCGAGATGGCGGAGTTCACCGGAGAACGATCCGGTCGGCTGACCGGCGAGGTCAACCTCGACAGCGAGGCCCAGATCGTGCTCTCGGAGCGGGTGACCGGAACCACCGCCGAGGAGCTCCCCGGATCACTCACCGCTGAGGACGTGCGCGAGAGCACCGAAGTGACCGTTCCGCCCAACAGCAACATCCTGGAACTGGGCTACTCCGCGGGCAGCCCGGAACTGGCACGCGAGGGCGCCGATTCCCTCGCCGACGCTTACCTGGCGCAGCGGGAAGCCCAGGCCCACGCCGTCATCGAGGGTCGGCTGGAGGCCCTGCGCGCCGAACAACAGGACCGTTACGACGAACTGGCCGAATCGACCGGGGCGGCACCGGGGACCGCCGGTACGGACTCCGACACCGAAGCCCTGCGCCAGGAGATCGCCGACATCGGCAACGGCATCACCCCGCTGAGCGCACTGCGCGAGACGGTCTCCCCCGGCCGGGTCATCACCCCCGCGACCCTTCCCGAGTCGCCCTCCTCACCGATCCTGACTTTGTGGGTCGTCGCGGGAACCGCGCTCGGTCTGCTGGCCGGGCTCTTGGCCGCCGTGATCCGGGACCGGGTGGACCCACGCCTGCGGGACATCGAGGAGACCGAACGGATCGGTGCCCTGCCCGTCCTGCTCGACCTGTCCGACCCCGAGAAGCGCTCCGATCGTTCACCCGGACTGCTCGACGACACCACCCCGGCCGGGCAGCGGGCCAACGAGTTCGCGCACCTGGTCCGCGCCCGAACGGCAGAGACCGACGGAGCCGCCGAGGCCGGCGAACCCGCCCCTGGGCGGGTGATCGTGGTCACCGGAACCACCCCCGGGCGCGCCGGTACCGTCGCCGCGGTGAACCTTGCCGCCGCGCTGGGCCGCGGCGGCGCCGACACGCTGTTGGTCTGCGCGGACCCGCGCACCGACTCCGCCCGGGAACTCCTCGGGCTGCCCGACGGTCCCGGTCTGGCCGACGTCCTCGCCGATGGAGAGGACCCCGCCGAGTTGGCGACGCAGCCCGCCCACACACCCAGGCTGCGAGTGCTGCGGCATGGGTCCACCGGTGCCGTGGCTCCTCTTCAGGGCGGCGCCGCCGAACTCGTCGACCTGCTGCGTTCGCGCGCGGACTTCGTGGTCGTGGCCACGGCCTCCGCCGGGGAGCGCGCCGACGTCCACGCCCTCGCCGCCTCCGCCGACCTCCTGTTGCCGGTGGTGGAGCTGGGTCTGAGCACGCGCTCGGACCTGACCGACCTGGTCACCGCGGGAACCCGATTCGGAGTGACCGTCCCCGGTTCGATCACGGTTCCGCGCCAACCCGGCCCCGAACCCGTCCCGACGCCGCGCACGCCGCTGCCGCCCGCGCCTCGGCCGCCCAGTGAATCCGAGGCCACCTCCACCCACCGGTCGCACGAGTCGGCGCTGCCGGCCGCCGGTGGGACCGCGTCCGTCGGACCCCGGCGTTGACGGCCCTGGGCGCGGCCTCTCAGGGGGCGCGTTCGGCGAGTGTGACCTGGCAGGCCACCGCACGATCCAGAGCCACCCCGGTGACCGGGTGGCCGCTCATCTGGTTGTTGGTCGGGTACCCGCTGTGGTGGGCACTCGGGATGGGACAGTTCGCCTACTGGCTGTTCGCGGTGCCGATGCTCGCCGAACTTGTGCGCCGGCACCGCACGGTGGGCCTGCGGGTACCGCCGTGGTTCTGGTTGTGGGCCCTGTTCCTGGTGTGGACGGTGCTCGGTTCGGTATTGGTGTCGGTGGAGATGCCCGGGACGGTGCCCGACAGCGGCGGCTACCCCGGCGCGATGCTGCGGGTGATCAACTACCTGGTGCTCACCGTGGTGATGCTCTACGTCGGCAACCTCACCGAACGTGAACTGCCGGTCCGTCTGGTGGCGGGGTCGTTGGCCGTGCTGTGCCTGGTCACCATCGCCGGCGGTTACCTGGGGATGCTCGCGCCGACCTTCGAGTTCATCGCTCCACTGGAATACCTGATGCCGGGCGCCCTGGTGTCCGACCCTTACATGCAGACGCTGATCCACCCCGCGTCGGCACAGGTCATGGACATCTTCGGATACGAGTCGGCCCGCCCGAAGGCCCCTTGGGAGTACACCAACATCTGGGGCTACATGCTCTCCCTGCTGCTGGTGTGGCTGATGGTGGCCTGGGTGGTCCAGGGGGCCGGCTGGGCGCGTTGGGGCGCGCTTCTCGCGACCGCGGTGTCGGTGGCCCCGATCGTGTACTCGCTGAACCGCGCCCTGTGGGCCGGCCTGGTGCTCTCGCTGGCCTTCGGTGCCGCTCAGGCGCTGCGTCGGGGTCGAGTGGTGCTGGTGGGCGCCGGCGTGGTCACCACCATCGCGCTGTTGCTCACGCTGGCGGTGTCCCCGCTGGCGGACGTGGTGCGCGAGCGGGCCGAGAACCCGCACAGCGACGACGGGCGCGCGGCCACCAACGCCGCGGCGGTGGAGGCCGCCGACCTGTCGCCGATCGTGGGTTGGGGCACCACCCGTGAGGGGTTGGGCAGCTCCGACTCGATCGCCATCGGCCCGAGCCCCGAGTGCCCGGGCTGTGGCCAGCACGTGATCGGCAACGCCGGTCAGCTGTGGATGACGCTCATCGCCTCCGGGTGGGTGGGCACGTCCCTGTTCGTGGCGTTCTTCGCGCTGGTGGCCTGGCGGTATCGGGCCGCGATGACCGTGGTCGGGCAGGCCGCCCTGCTCACCGTGCTGCTTCTGTTCTGGTACATGTTCTTCTACGTCGCGCTCATGTCCCCGCTCGCCGTCACCATGATCTCCGTCGCCCTGCTGTGGCGGGTCGAGGAACCGCTGGTGGCCGGGCGTCGGGCGGCGCGGGCCGGGGGTGCCTGGTGAGGGCCGAGACCACCTACCTGACCGACCTGGCCGCCGTACTGTGGCCGTGCGGCGGACTACTCGGGCAGGGAGACGGCAGTGTGCTGCGCATGGCTCCCCGCGACCGGGGCAACCAGTACCTTCCGGTACCCAACGCGAACAACCCGCGGGTGATCCTGCCCGCGGGCAACCGCTCGGTGGCGACCCGGGGCATCACCTCGTTCGCGCAGGGCCACTCCCTCAAGGAGCGGCTGCGCACCCTGGTGCTGGCGGGAGCCTTCGCCACCGGGGTGGCGCCGCTGCTACTGCGCGACCGCCTCTACGTGGGTGCGGGTCCGGGCATCGAACACGCGCTCACCGCCGCGCTCGACCGCGAACTCGCCATCGCCATCCACGTGGGGCCACCGCGCGCCAACCGCAAACCGGTCCTGCTGCTGCTCACTCCGGGCGGGCGGACCGTCGGATACGCCAAGGTCGCCATCAACGAACTCACCGGACGGCTGGTGCGGGCCGAGACCCGGGCGCTGCGTCACCTGGCGGAGAGACCGATGCGGGACGTGACCGTCCCCCGTCTGCTCTACGACGGCGAGTGGAACGGCCAACCCCTGCTGGTGCAGGAAGCCCTGCCCGTCGGTGACCAGACCGACCGGCCCACCCGCCGCCAACTGCTGCGCTGCGTCACCCAGATCGTCTCCCTCGTCCCGATCCGAGAGCGTCGCCTGTCGGCGAGCCCCTACCGGCGTTCCCTGGACGAACGCATCGCCAAGCTGGGTTCGCGCCCGGAGGTCGCGCCCCTGCGCGCCGCGCTGCACCGGCTTCCCGACGTACTACTGCCCTTCGGCGCCTGGCACGGCGACCTGACCCGGTGGAACATCGCCGGTACGGCGCGGCGCGCGTTCGTATGGGACTGGGAACGCCTGGCCATGGACGCGCCCGCCGGGTTCGACGCGCTGCACTACAACCTCAACGAGTGCGTCCAGGCGGGGGTCCATCCGGGGGTGCACCGCTGGTTGGACAGCGGTTCACGACTACTGCGCGACCCCCTCATGGCCGAGCTCGGGTTGCGTCCGCACACGGTGTCCACGGTGATGGCGCTGTACCTGATCGACCTGGCCACCCGCTACCTGCATGACCGACAGGCGGAGAGCGGTGGCCACCTCGCCGCGGTCGACGACTGGTTGCTCCCCGCGTTGGAGGGTCTCCAGGAGAGAGCCGCACACGAAGCCGTCCACGCCGGCTGAGCCGGCACGGTCACACCCCGCTGACACCTTCTTCGACATCCACCTCTCACCGAAGGAAATCGTGATGCCTCGGGCCACCTCCGCGTTGATTCGCCTGGCCGTACCGGCCAAGCGTGTCCTGCTGCCCATCGCCGACGGGCTGGGCGGCATGACCCGCCAAGCCAGGGCGCTGCCGGACTTCCTCATCTGTGGCGCCCAACGTTCGGGGACCACCTCCCTGTTCAAGGCGTTGAACCTGCACCCCGCGGCCACCGGTCCGGTCCTGCGCAAGGGTGTCCACTACTTCGACACCGGACACCACAACGGCCTGGACTGGTACCGGTCGCACTTTCCCCTGCGCAACGGCCTGCGCGCCCGATGGGGCCGACCCCGGGTCCGGGTGTTCGAGTCCAGCCCCTACTACCTGTTCCATCCCCTCGCGGCGGAGCGGATCGCCCGTGAGCTGCCGGAGACGAAGGTGGTGGTGATCCTGCGCGACCCGGTGGAGCGGGCGTATTCGGCGCACGCCCACGAGACCGCGCGAGGGTTCGAGACCGAATCGTTCGCGCGCGCGATCGAGCTGGAGGATCGGCGGCTTCGTGGGGCGGAGGAACGGCTGGTCGCCGACCCGACCCACTACTCGCGTTCGCACCAGCACCACGGCTACGTGGCGCGGGGGAACTACGTGGACCAGTTGATCCGAATGGAACGTCACCTCGGCCGTGAGCGGATGCACGTGGTGGACTACGCCGACCTGTTCGACGGCACCTCCAGGACGGTGGCGGAGATCATCCGTTTCCTGGAGCTGCCGTCGGTCTCGATGGAACCACCCGGACGGCACAACGCCCGCAAGAGGGCGATGATGCCCGAGTCCCTGCGAGCGGAGCTCACCTCCAGGTTCGCCGAGAACGACGCCCGGTTGGCCCATTGGTGGGGGCGAACCCCCTCGTGGTGCCGGTGAGGACTTCCGAGCGCCGGTCCGACGGGGGGCTGCGGAGCGTTCTGCGCGGCGGTGTGGTGAACATGGTCGGCGCGGTGGTGGGCGCCGCGCTCAACCTCGCGTTGATCGTGGCGATCACCCGGGCCTTCTCACAGGAGACCGCCGGGTTGCTGTTCTCCGCCACCTCGGTGTTCCTCATCATGGCGGCGGTGGCCGGCCTGGGCGCCCCGGACGGGCTGGTGTACTTCATCGCCCGAATGCGGTTGTTCGGCCGGGCCGGGGGTGTTCCGGCGCTGCTACGGACCGCCATGGGGCCGGCGGTGGTGCTGTCGCTGGTGGTGGCGCTGCTGCTGTTCGTGTTCGCCCGCCCCCTGGCCGAGGTCCTGGGCCCGGAGGAGGCGGCCGCGTACCTGCGCCTACTCGCCGTGTTCCTGCCGTTCGCCGTGCTCACGGACTCCGCCCTGGCCGCCACCCGCGCCCACCACGACATGGTGACGACGGCACTGGTGGACAAGGTCGGTCGGCCCTGCGCGCAGCTGGCGCTGGTGGGGTCGATCGTGTTGAGCGGCTCGGCGGGACTACTCGCTCTGGCGTGGGCCGGACCGTATCTGCCGGCGGCGGTGCTGGCCTGGTTCTGGTTGGGCAGGATCGTCCGCCGGGTGGGTCCCGAACAGTCGCCCCCCGATCGGACGGCCCCCGTTCCGGACGGTGCGTCGGATCGGGCGGAGACGCCGCCGGAACGGATCGCCCCGGTGACGTTCTGGTCCTTCGCACTGCCCCGGGCCCTGGGCGGGGTGGCCCAGATGGGCGTGCAGCGCGGCGGCGTGGTGATGGTGGCGCTGTTGAGCGGGTTGACCGGCGCCGCGGTCTTCACCGCCGCCACGCGGATCATGGTGGTGGGGCAGTTCGGGACCCAGGCGGTGCTGAACGCCGCCCAACCGCGCTTCGCCGAACTGTTGGCCTCGCGCGACCACACCGGGGTCCGTTCCCTGTACCAGGCGGGAACGGCCTGGCTGGTGTGCCTGAACTGGCCGCTCTACCTGTCGGTGCTGGTGTTCGCGCCCGAGGTGATGCGGCTGTTCGGCGCCGGATACGGCACCGGCGCGACCGTGCTGGTGATCGTCTGCGCCGGGCAACTCGCCGCGTCCGTCCTGGGGATGGGCGACCTGGTCCTCACCATGACCGGACGCACCGGGCTGAACCTGCTGAACAACCTGCTCTCCCTCCTGGCCAACGTGGGTGTGTGCGTGCTGCTCGTGCCCTCCCACGGGGCACCCGGCGCCGCCGTGGCACTGGTGTCGGCCGTCCTGCTGCGCAAGGTCCTGCCGCTGTGGCAGCTACGGACCACGGTGGCTCTGCACCCGGTGAGCAGGCCGGTGTCGGTGGCCGTCGGCGCAACCCTGGTGTGGTTCGGCGCGCTGCCGGTATTGGCCGAGGCGGTTCTCGGTGGCGGACTGCCCACCCTGACCCTCGCCGTGGGCGTGGGCGCACTCGGCCACCTGGCCTCGCTCTGGTGGGCGCGCGACCATCTGGAACTCCACCTACGGAAGTGATCCGCACGCCCGCGAGGATCCCTCGATCCCCCTTCGTTCATCACCCACAGCAATGAATGGAGTACGCATTGCCCGCGCGACCGGTTCTCCTGGTGGCCTCCAGCGGCGGCCACCTCACCCAGTTGTGCTCGCTACGCCCCTGGTGGCGGGGGAAGGAGCGGGTGTGGGTCACCTTCCGCACCCCCGACGCCGAGTCCGTGCTCGGTGACGAGTCGGTCCGTTGGGCTCACCATCCCACCACCCGCAACGTCGGCAACCTGCTGCGCAACACCTGGCTCGCCCTGCGAACGATGCGCGAACGGCGCCCGTCGGTGGTGGTCAGCACCGGGGCCGGGGTGGCCCTGCCGTTCTTCGTCCTGGCGTGGTTGCTGCGGATCCCGACCGTCTACATCGAGGTCTACGACCGCATCGACACTCCCACGCTCACCGCACGGCTCTGCAAGCCGTTCACCCGTCTGTTCCTCGCCCAGTGGGAGGAACAGCGCTCGTTCATGCCGACCGCGATCACCGTAGGACCGCTCCTGTGACCGAACAGACCACATCCGACCGCCACCACCGCGGGGACGACAACGACCATCTCGACGTGGTCGTCAGTGTCGGAACCGACCACCACGCGTTCGACCGCCTCGTGCGCTGGGTCGACGACTACGTCCGCCGCCACCCCGACCTGCGCGTTCTCGTCCAGCACGGGCACAGCGCGGCCCCGTCGCGGGCCACGGGTTCGCCGTTCCTGCCCGGGAACGAACTGTCCGAGGCCATGGGACGCGCCGGGGTGGTGGTGTGCCACGGCGGTCCCGGCACCATCATCCAGGCCCGGGCCGCGGGGCACCTGCCGATCGTGGTGGCGCGCGACCCGGAGCTGGACGAACACGTCGACGCCCATCAACTCCTGTTCGCCGACCGGTTGGAGGAGGCGGGGCGGGCCCGCGTCTGCTCGACCGCCCAGCAGTTGCACGCCCTCATCGACAAGGCGCTGTCCTCGCCGACGGACTTCCGGGTGGACCCGGCCACCGACAGTGGCCCGGGTGAGGCGGCCGAACGCGCCGGGACGCTCATCGACCTGCTCAGCGAGCAGGAGGAGCCCAAGCCCCGGACCGATCCGATGGACGCCGGCGAGGAGTGGCCACGGGTGACCGTGGTGGTGCCCACACGAGACCGTCCCGAGCTGCTGCGTCGTACGCTCCGGGCGGTGGCCGAACAGGACTACCCGGGGCGGATCACCGCCATCGTGGTCTTCGACAACAGCCGACCCGACGACTCGTTGGCCCGGGAGGAGGGCGAACGGCCCGTCCGGGTGGTGACCAATTCGCTCACTCCGGGGCTGGCCGGGGCGCGGAACACCGGAGTCCTGGCCGCCGACACCGAACTCGTGGCGTTCTGCGACGACGACGACACCTGGATGCCCGGCAAGCTGCGCACCCAGGTCGAGATCCTGCGGGCCGAACCGGAGACCGAGATGGTGTGCTGCGGCATCCGGGTGGTCTACGACAAGGTCGAGACCGAACGGGTCCTGGACCGCACCCACGTCACCTATCGGGACCTGTTGGCGTCGCGCCTGACCGAGCTGCATCCCTCCTCGTTCCTCATCCGCCGGTCCGCCATGGTGGACGGCTGCGGCACGGTGAGCGAGGAGATCCCGGGCAGCTACGCCGAGGACTACGAGCTGTTGCTGCGGCTGGCCAAGCGGGCCCCGATCCGCAACGTCCCCGAGGCGGGGGTGCGGGTGCTGTGGCACCGCAAGTCGTTCTTCTCCGAGCGTTGGCAGACCATCTCCACCGCGCTGCGCTGGCTGCTGGAGAAGTACCCCGAGTTCCGGGTGGTGCCGCGCGGGTACGCCCGCGTCGCCGGACAGATCGCCTTCGCCGAGGCCTCGGCCGGGCGCCGTGGGCCGGCGCTGAGGTGGATCGGCACCACCCTGCGCACCCGCCCACTCGAAGGACGCGCCCATGTGGCGTTCCTGGTGGTCTGCGGAGTGCCGCCGGGATGGATCCTGCGTCTGCTGCACCTGCGCGGCAAGGGGGTCTGAGCACCGCCGGGGCGCGCTCCCGCACCGCGCCCCGGCGGTGTCACCCACTCGGTAAAAGACGTGGTCTCCGCCGAAGGCGGACGGATAGTCTCCGTTCATCGGGGCCGGCACACGGCCGAGCGAGAGCGAGGGGCGCACATGATCAGAGAGGCCACCGACGAGGACGTCGCGACGGCGGCGGACACGTTGGCCGCGGCGTTCGCGGACTATCCCTTCACCAGGCACACCATCTCCGCCGACGACCACCTCACCCGGCTCCGGGAGTTCCAACGGATCTTCCTCGCCGAGATCGGCCTGCCGCACGGGCGCGTGTGGGTCAGCGAGGACCTGGCCGCGGTCGCCGTGTGGTCCACACCGGACTCCGGCGGAGCCGACGTGGTCATGGAACGGCTGCTGCCGACCCTGGCCGAGCTGGCCGGGGACCGAGCCGAGGCGTACGCGTCGGCCGAGGAGACCATGGAGCGCCATCGTCCCGCCGGAACGGCCTGGTTCCTGGGCAGCGTCGGCGTGCGTCCCGAGGCCCGTGGACGCGGACTGGGCCGTCGTGTCATCGAGGTCGGTCTGCGCGAGGCGGACCACGCGGGCGTCCCCGCCTTCCTGGAGACCTCGGCCGACGCCAACGTCCGTCTCTACGAATCACTCGGGTTCACGGTGACCGCCGAGTACGACCTGCCCGACGGCGGCCCCCGCACCTGGGCCATGTCCCGCCCCGTCGGCGGTTGAACAGTATCGTTCAACGTCTCCGCTAGCGCTTTGGCGTGTTCGGGCCCCACGGCCGGCGAGACAGCGTCCGGTCGTGGGTCTAGTCGTTCTTACGGGACTCGGCGAACTCCGCGAGGCGGCGAACGCGTTCGGGCAGGTTCACGTAGGGGTCCTGGCCAGCCAGTTCGAAGCCACGACGGGCGTGCTCGTTGGCGTTGATGCGGAAGTCACAGCCGTCGGAGACCTTGTTGTCCCAGACCTTGACGGCGCGGACGCGGTCGTAGCGTTTGAGCACCTCGGGAATGTCCGTGTACCACTCGAGGGTCTCCCGAGCGCCGATGTCGGTGGTACCCATCTCACCGATCATCACCGGCTTGTCCGGGTCGATCCCATGCTCGGGTCCTTCCTCCTGGACCCACTCGTAGGCGGGCGCCAGGGCCTCCTCGAAGGAGTACACCTCGGTCCAGTGCGGCATGATGTCGCAGCCGGTCATGTTGTAGGCCTCCCAGCTGATCCAGTCGACGTAGTCGTTGCCGGGCCACAGGCCGGGGAGCCGGTCCAGGTTGTCCTCCCAGCCGGTCACGTTCCACACCCAGATGACGTTGTCGGCGCCCTCCTCCCGGTAGAGGTCGACGATGTGCCGCCAGGAACTCACGAACTCCTCGGGGGTGCCGCGGCTGTTGTAGCGCTTGTTCGCGTCGGCCTCGTGGTCGAAGGTGACGAAGTAGGGGACCTCGGTGTCGGCGATGGTGCGGGCCTGGGATCGCAGGGAAGAGTCGAACTCCCCGGCGATGATGTCCGCGTAGTCGATGTCGGGGTGACCCTCTTGGGTGAAGCGCCGCGCCTCGATGTTGGTGTGGACGAGCCGGCCCTCGGCGATCATGTCGAGTTCCTTCCGGCTCGGCACGTGCGGCTGGTCGATGCCCCGCCAGGTGTAGACGATGTCCATGTCCCGATCGACCGCCTCCTCCAGCTGCGCGATGTCGTCCTGGTAGGGGCTGGCGCCCCACCAGACCCCGCAGGAGGGTTCGAGGACGTCGGAGACGGTGCAGTCGGACTCGACGATGGGCGGCCGCCCCAGGAGGGGCGACGCGTTGGTCGCGGACCTCTCCCCTGGCGGCGGTTCCTCTCTCGGTGTGGCCGCGATCGACGGCACGTCGCCCGTCCCGGTCAGTCCCAGGACGAAGAGCAGTGCCCCCGTCGCCGCCATCCCTCGCACCGGTCCGCCGCCCACGGCGCATCGCCCCCTGACTTCCCTGGACGCAACACAAAGTGTTCTCTCGGTGACGATACGTCATTTTCCGTGCATACAACACTCCGCACGGTCGCACAACGGACATCAGTACCCATAGCGCCCGCGGAGTGGCGTGGTGACCGCGGCGACCAGGCGACGCCGCCAGGGGGGCAGTTCCTCTCGCCAACCATGGTCGGCCCGAACGTCGACGGGCCCGCCCCGAAAACGCATCGGATTGCCCGACATCGCGTGTCCCACGGACAGTCGCACTCCCCCCTCCCCCAGGGCGAGCGGTGGCCCGGCGTGACCCGCGAACTCCGCGATCCGCCCGAACTCGTCCTCCGGGTCGGCCACGAAGTCCTCGTAACGGACCCTCAGGGTGGGAATCCCCAGCCGTGACAGAGCGTCCATCGAGGCGTTCTGCGTCATCCACTGCACCGCGGCGCGCCCGGCGGTGTACCGCGCCATCTCCTGTTCCTCGCTGGCGGCGGTGGCGTCGGGGCGAACCACCCTCTTGCTCCAGGAGTGGGCCACCGCGCGCGGGTCGCGCACCACGTGCAGCAGTCTCATCCGACCGCCGTAGCGGCGACGCAGACAGGCCGCCAGGGAGGCGTGCTTGCTGGCGTCGACGATCACCCGCGCCCCGGAGATCTCGGCGACGGCGGCGTAGAGCCGGTGGTACAGATCGGTGTAGCGCATGCCCCGCGCGGCGACGGAGCTCTCGTCGGCGGCCTCGCTGAGCAGGAGCGGCAGGAACCTGGTGCGGTCCACGCCGTCCTTCAGGCTCAGGACCCGGGGCAGGTCCAGCCGGTCCCACCCACCGAAGGCGCGTTTGCCGACCTCCACCCAGAACCCGCAGTCGGCGAACGCCGCGCCGCAGCCGCAGCGCTCGTTCTCCACCAGGCCGCGACGCCACAGGTGCACGACCTCTCCGACGGAACAGAAGCCGGGCAGTTCTCCGAGGAGACGCTCGATCAGGGTCGAGCCGGAACGGCCCATCCCTCCGACGAAGACCAGTCGATATCCATCCACGCCCCCAGGGTATTACTTTCGGTCACTCCACCAGAGCGAGAAGTCACCATTGCCTCGGCTCTCGGAGCGCATCCTTCCCGAAGCGGCTCCGGGCGCCACGACGTGACGCTCGTGGACCGACGCGGCCCCGGACCGGAGGATGGAACCTCTGGCCCGGGGCCGTCCCGTCGGTTGTCGATAAGTCCGTGTTGTGGACGCGCGGGGTCTCCACAACTCGGTGGGTCCTACAGACCCTCGACGTTCAGCAGAAGGTTGACGGTGTCGCTGGGCACGCCGCTCAGCTTGTCGTCGCCACCGTTGGTGATCATCCAGTCCAGGATGGTGTCCTGGTCGTCATCACCCTGTCCGCTCTTGTACAGAGCGGCGGCGCCGGCGACGTGCGGGCTGGCCATCGAGGTGCCGCTGTAGGTGTCGGTCCCGCCACCGGGGATGGTCGACTCGACGTCCACGCCCGGGGCGTAGATGTCGACGGCGGGGCCATAGTTGGAGAAGGACGCGGTGGCGTCGCTCTCGTCGGAGGCGCCGACGGAGACGACACCCTCGGCGCCGCCCGGGGAGACGTTGTCGGTGTCCTGGCTCTCGTTGCCCGCGGCCACGGCCACGAACACACCGGAGGCCGACAGGTTGTTGACCGCGTCGTCGACGGCCTGGGAGGCGGGGCCGCCCAGCGACATGTTGGCGACCGCTCCACCGTCGGCGTTCTCGGCCACCCAGTCGATGCCCGCGATGACGTCGTCGTAGGAACCGGAGCCGTCGTCGCCCAGGACCTTCACACCGACCAGGTCGGCGCCGGGGGCGACACCGTAGGTCTCGGCGCCGACGGTGCCCGCGACGTGGGTGCCGTGGCCCTGCGCGTCCATGCCGTCGCCACCACTGGCGTCGAAGCCGACCGAGGCGCGACCACCGAACTCGGAGTGCTCCGGGTCGATGCCGGTGTCGATGACGTAGACCGTGCTGCCGGCGCCGTCGGCCTCGGTGGTGTAGGAGTCGTCCAGGGGCAGGTCCTCCTGGTCGATCCGGTCGAGGCCCCAGGTGAGGTTGATCTCGGCCTCGCCGACCTGCTCGATGTAGGCGACGCCGTCCTGGGCCCGCAGGTCCTGGACCTCGGAGCCGCTCAGCGAGGCCGAGTAGCCGTTGATGACCTCTTCATAGGTGTGGTTCACCTGGTCGGAGGAGATCCCCAGGGACGAAGGGGAGACCGAGGAAGTGGTGATCGAGTCCTCCAGGACGACGAACCAGTCGTTGCCCGTGGCGGAGGAGGTGGTGTAGACCGGCGCGAGGTCGTCGGCGCCGGCTGCGGTGGCCCCGGTGAGGGCCATGGGGATGGTGAGCGCGCCGACCGCGACGGCGCCGATGGCAACCCTGCGGGTGGGGTGCTTCTTCACGCGGTTTCCTCCTTGTTGGGGTGGGGGTTCCAACACACAGACCGTTCTCACCGCGCGTATTCGCTCGATTGCGAACCGCCTGTGATTTGGACACTTTAGGCAGACTTGAACCTCAATTTCCAGACTTGTGGAGATTTTTTTCTTCGCGGTTCATTCATCCCATGTCTGACAAAGAGGACCGAAACCGCCGCCCTGGCCTGACAAACCGCAAGACCGCCACCCTCACAACCGCCCCTAACGCCCGGTAACTTCGACCACATGGTGGACACCATTCACACGGATCAATTCGGTACGGCGAACCAGAAAAACGCAGCCTAAACCTTTACGTTCGGAAATACAGACGTAACGTTTCACCTTTGTTCGACACGATCGGATCATCCTTCCCGACTGGAACACGTGAACGGGACCGTCCGAAGACGATCCCGTTCACGAAGCGTGCGTGGCCTGCCGGGCGCTACTCGGCCTTGACCACCATCCCGGCGCCCACCGTGACGTTGGTGGCCTCGTCGATGAGGATGAACCCGCCGGTCTGCCGGTTCTTCGTGTACTGGTCCACGAACAACGGCTGAGTGGAGCGCAGCCGGACCCGACCGATCTCGTTGAGCGCCAGGTGGTCGGCCCGTTCGTCACGGTGCAACGAGTTGACGTCCAACCGGTAGCGCAGATCCTTGACCATCACCTTCGCGGTGCGGGTCGTGTGTTTGACGATGAGCTTGGAACGCGGGGTGAGCTTGCGGGTGTCCGTCATCCAGCACACCATCGCCTCGATGTCCTGGGAGACGATCGGGGTGTTGTTGGGGCGGCAGATCATGTCTCCTCGGGAGATGTCGATGTCGTCTTCCAGCAGGAGGGTGACCGACATCGGCGAGAACGCCTCGGGGATCTCGCCGTCCGCGGTGAGGATCCGCGACACCCGCGTGGACAGCCCCGAGGGCAGGTGGGTGACCTCGTCCCCCGGCTTGAGCACACCACCGGCGAGCCTGCCGGCGTATCCGCGGTAGTCGTGCAGTTCGGGGTCGTCCGACTTGTGCGGACGGATGACGTACTGCACCGGGAAGCGCGCGTCGATGAGGTTGCGGTCCGAGGCGATGTGCACGTTCTCCAGGTGGTGCAACAGTGAGGAGCCCGTGTACCAGGGCATGTTCTCGGACCTGCTCACCACGTTGTCGCCGTGCAGCGCCGAGATCGGCACGAACGTCAGGTCACGCGTGTCCAATTTGGCGGCGAACTCGGTGAACTCGGCCTTGATCTCCTCGAATCGGTCCTGGGAGTAGTCGACCAGGTCCATCTTGTTCACCGCCAACACCAGGTGCGGCACCTGGAGGAGGGTGGTGAGGAAGGCGTGGCGACGGCTCTGTTCCTGAAGACCCTTGCGGGCGTCCACCAGGATGATCGCCAGGTCCGCGGTGGAGGCACCGGTGACCATGTTCCGGGTGTACTGGAGGTGCCCGGGGGTGTCGGCGATGATGAACGTGCGCTTGGGCGTGGCGAAGTAGCGGTAGGCCACGTCGATGGTGATGCCCTGCTCACGCTCGGCTCGTAGACCGTCGGTGAGCAGCGCCAGGTTGGTCTGTTCCTCACCACGGGCGACGCTGGTGCGCTCCACGGCGTCGAGTTGGTCCTCGAAGATCGATTTGGAGTCGTACAGCAGTCGGCCGATGAGGGTGCTCTTGCCGTCGTCGACGGAGCCCGCCGTGGCGAACCGCAGGATGTCGTTGGTCATGTACCTGGTCCAATGTGCGAAGAGTGAGACGATCGAAGCGAAGGCGCCGAAGGTTCTAGAGCTTTCGGGCGCCCGAACACGACTAGAAGTAGCCCTCGCGCTTGCGGTCCTCCATGGCGGCCTCACTGGCCCGATCGTCCGCCCGCGTCTGGCCGCGCTCGGTGATCCGGGTCGCCGCGATCTCGGCGATGATGTCCTCCAGCTCCACGGCGTTGGACTTGACCGCGCCCGTGCAGGTCAGGTCGCCGACGGTGCGGTAGCGGACGGTCTCGGTGAAGGGGACCTCGGTCTCGTCGCGCTGGATGAGCGGGGAGTCGGCGAGGAGGATGCCGTCGCGCTCGAACACGCTGCGCTCGTGCGCGTGGTAGATGGAGGGCAGTTCCAACCGTTCACGCTTGATGTACTCCCACACGTCCAGCTCGGTCCAGTTGGAGATGGGGAAGACCCGGATGTGCTCGTCGCGGTTGATCCGGGTGTTGTACACGTCCCACAGCTCGGGACGCTGGTTCTTGGGGTCCCACTGGCCGAACTCGTCCCGGAAGGAGAAGACCCGTTCCTTGGCCCGGGCCTTCTCCTCGTCTCGACGGGCACCCCCGAAGGCCGCGTCGAAGCCGTTCTCCTCGATGGCCTCCAACAGGGCGGAGGTCTGGAGCCGGTTGCGGCCGGCCCAGCGCCCGGTTGGCTCCACCACCTTGCCCGCGTCGATCTGCTCCTGCACCGAGGCGATGATCAGGCGCACCCCCGCCTCGGCCACACGGCGGTCGCGGAAGTCGATGACCTCCTCGAAGTTGTGGCCGGTGTCCACGTGCATCACGGGGAACGGGATCGCTCCCGGCCAGAACGCCTTCTCCGCCAGACGCAACATGACGAGGGAGTCCTTGCCACCGGAGAAGAGCAGCACGGGCCGCTCGAACTCCGCGGCCACCTCCCGCATGATGAAGATGGACTCTGCCTCGAGCACGTCCAGCTGGGAGAGCTGGTAACGCCCGAGGGTCTGCTGACTGGCCTGACCCATGGAATCCGCCTTAGAAGTACCGACACACATGGCCGGTCCCATCACGGAGGGTCCTTCGGTCAGCCCCCCGCGTGTGGGCCGGCGCTGTCAAGGTCCGCGCCGTCGCGGATGCTAGCCAACAACATACCCGACAATTCCGATCGACATACAAGGATATCGGGGAGTAGCGGGTCGGCTACGTTATAGCGGAGTTCGGAGCCGTCGATCCGGGAGGCGTGCAGCCCGGCGGCGCGCGCGACCGCGACCGGGGCCGCGCTGTCCCACTCGTACTGGCCGCCCGCGTGCACGTAGATGTCGGCCATGCCGAGCAGCACGGCGCAGATCTTCGCTCCCGCCGACCCCATCGGGATGACCTCGGCACCCAACTGGGTCGCCATACGCTGCACGAAGGCCGGTGGTCGGGTCCGACTGGCGGTGATGCGGAGCCGTTGCCCCTCCGGACGTTCCTCCGGCAACCACGGCGGGTCGACCGTGGACAGGCAGCTGCCCTGCGCGGGCAGGGCGACCGCCCCGGCGACCAGGTCGCCGTTCTCCCACAGCGCCACGTGCACGGCCCAGTCGGTGCGACCGGGCTCGGAGAACTCCCGGGTGCCGTCGAGGGGATCGATGATCCACACGCGACGCGCGTTCAGTCGCACCGGATCGTCGACGCCCTCCTCCGACAACACCGCGTCGCTGGGTCGCAGGCGACCGAGCGTGGAGAAAAGGAACTCGTGCGAGGTCCGGTCGCCCAGTGTGCGCAGGACCTCGGGCTCATCGAATCCGTGGCGGGCGCGCAGGCGCAGCAGCAGCTGTCCGGCCTCGCTCGCCAGGTCTCGGGCCACCTCATGATCGTTTCGGATGCTCTTCACCGGCTAGTATGCTCCCGCCCCACGGATCACCGCTGACCACGTCTTCCACAGGATCTGGATGTCCAACGTCAGCGACCAGTTTTCCACGTACCGCAGATCCAGGCGGACCGATTCCTCCCAAGAGAGGTCGGAACGACCGCTGACCTGCCACAGGCCCGTCAACCCCGGTTTGACCACCAGCCGACGTCGAACGTCGTGCCCGTACCGGGCGACCTCGTCCGGCAGCGGCGGTCTGGGGCCGACGAGCGACATCTCTCCGCGCACCACGTTGACGAGCTGCGGAAGCTCATCGAGGGAGTAGCGGCGCAGCCACGTCCCCACGGACGTGACCCTGGGGTCTCGACGCATCTTGAAGAGCACACCGTCGTGCTCGTTTCGGGGCTGGAGCACCGTCTTCAGCGCTTCGGCCCCGACCACCATCGTACGGAACTTGTACACGGTGAACTCGACCCCACCCCGTCCTACGCGTGTCTGGCGGAACAGGACGGGACCGCCGTCCTCGGCACGGATCAGGACGAACAACACGATGTACACGGGCGAGAGCAGGACGAGGGCAAGGGCTGCGGCGCAACGGTCGAAGGCCCCCTTGAACAGCCGTCGGACACCGACGAGTTCGGGGTGCTCCACGTGCAGCAACGGCAATCCAGCGACCGGACGGATGCTGGTGCGCGGACCGGCGACCTCCATGAGGGCGGAGGCTACGGTGAGGTCCGTTCCCGTCTTCTCCAACCGCCAGGCGAGCCGGCGCAGCTCCACCCCGTCCATCTCCGGACAGGCCAGGACCGCGACGACGTCCGCCCGGACCAGGGCGGCGGCCTCGGCGGCGTCGGAGAAGGTGCCCAGGACCGGGCATCCCTCCACCTCGGTGACTCCTGCCTCGTGTTCGGGCAGGCACACGCCGACGACGACCATGCCGTGGTAGACCTCGTCGCGGAAGCGGGTGATGAGCTCGCCCGCGGCGCTACGGTGGCCGACGACCACCACGCCGCTGAGGCACCGTCCGGCGCGGCGGCTGTGGTGCAGGGCCTTACGGCGCGCGTAGCGCAGGCCGAGGCCGAGCAGGACGATGAGCGGCAGGGTGATGAGCACGTAGCCGCGGGCCAGGTCGAACTTGAGGGCGTAGGCACCGATCGCGACGGTCGCGGCGAGCACCGCCCCCGCCATGGCGACCCGACGATACTCCTCGGTACCGATCCCGAGGAATCGACGTTCGTATCCGCCGCCGAGAAACACGAAGAGCACCCAGATCGGCGGGAAGAGGAGCCCCAGGAACAGATAGGGCACGGTGGCGTCGGCGCCCAGGGAACCGTGGAACCTCCCGGCGACCCCCGCGAAGCATGCCAGGATCGCGGCGAGGAGATCGAGTCCGATCAGGTCGACGACGTAGCGGCGCAGCCAGGCGTCGGCCCGGGGTACGGGTCGATCGGTGGTTCGGAGCCGGCGCGGGCTCGGGCCGGAGCCCCATACCGGCGATCCCTCTGGGCCCACGGTCGCACGGACGTCGGCGGCGGGCCCCGCCACGACCATGGGCTCTTCCTGGATGGTCCCGCTACCTGTGATCACGCACTCTCCCAATACCACGTAAGGTTTCGGTTTCTCACGATGGGTAATCGCCCCTGGCGCCATGGAACTCACGCGGAGGGTATGAGCGGGGCGTGCCGTCGGGCGCAGAGCACGTACTGCCAACCCGAACAGTAACCAAAAGTAGTCGAAAAGTCGCTCGGAGTTGCCGAAGGTGGCGGAAGAAGTCCCGTTCCCGGCAAGAATGTGTCTGTCTTGAGACCGGCCCCGGCCTCACCGAAGGGGACATCTCGGGGACCGAGCCCAACAGGACCGAAACCCGTCACACAGCGCGACGCCCCGTCCGGTGACACCGGACGGGGCGTTGGTTGTTCGTTTCGAGCCTCCGCCGGGGCTTCGTCCCGGCGGAGCGCTGACGCGCACAGGTACGAATCAAGCTCGTTCCTCGCTCACGGCTCGACCCCTCTTGCACGGTGTTGAAACGAACCCGGGCCCTCCGGACCCGAACGGGCACCCAGGACCCGACCTAGATGAGTG
>NZ_BCSH01000036.1 GCF_001570765.1 Nocardiopsis listeri NBRC 13360
GGGGGGCGGTTCTGGTGGAGGCCGGTGATCGAGTAGTCGGTATTCGCCTCTGCCCGCCCCGTGTAATCACTCTGCGTGGTCGTCAGGGGCATAGTGGGACCACGGGCTTCCCGCCTCGGCGGCCAGCGCGGTGATGTGTTCGGGGTGGTAGCTGAGCATCCGGGCGATGACCGGTGCCGGGGCTTGGAGCACGAGCTGGCGGATGGCCGCAGTGCGGCCGTGGAAAGTCGGGAGCCCGTTCTTGCGCATCCGGCCGGCGAGCGTGCTGGTGTCCATCGGCTGGCCAGCCCGGCGCCCGGGGAAGAGCCAGCGAGCCTCGGGGTTGGTCGCTGTGGTCAGGTTCGGTCGTCGGGTGGCGAAGACCCGAAGCAGCTCGGCGAACGGTTCGGGGACCGGGGTCGGCGGGTCACCGAACCGGATGCTGAGCCGCCCGTCCTCCTCGACCAGGTCGTCAAGAGTGAGCCGACAGATCCGGCTGAAGGGTTGGGCGAACAGCAGCGCCAGCACCACGACCACCCGGTCCAGCAGGTCCAGCTCCTCGTCCTCGACCGCCCGGCGCAGCAACATGATCCGCTTGTCGTGGCCGATGGGGGCCGGGTTCGCCGTGTTGCGGTGCGGGATGGCCAGCCGCGGCATCAGGTGTGAGGCCATGGCCCAGCGCAGGAACTTCTGGGCGGGGCGGCGGGCGAGGAACGCCTCGGCGTGCCAGGCGTCCAGGTCGGGCTGTGTGCAGGAGGGGAGGTTCGTGCCGCGATCGTCGATCCAGGTCAGGAACTCCTTGGCCTTGCGGAGCATGCGCCGGGCGCTACGATCCCGGCTGGCGCCCACTCCTGTCCGGTCAGCCGCTGCCCGAAGAGTGCGCAGGATGTCCCAGGAAGCGAAGCGCTCCAGCAGCTCCCGCTGGTCCTGGTCGTCGATGGCGGCGAGCCACTGCTCCAGCCAGAGCTCGAAGAAGACCAGGTGCCGGTCGCGGTGGGGCAGGACTCTGTAGTGCATGAGCAGGTCGCGCAGGTAGGCCACCGAGCGCGGCGGGGTGAGCCGGTTCAGCCCTTCGTGGGTGAGAGGGCTCTGGCCTCGGGCGAGCAGGCGAAGGAGCCGCTGGACGTGGTCCCTGCCTGTCCAGGTGAACAGGGTTCGGGGGCGTTCGGCCTGGCGCAGCCCGTCATAGAGGGGCACCAGCTCAGGCCGGATGCGGCCGGTGCCGTCGTTGAGGAGGTCGTCGAGCCGTTCGGTCAGCACGCAGCGCGAGCAGGTGCCCTTGCGCTGGATCCAGCCCTCCTGCCCGCACCGGGCGCAGATGTAGCAGCCCGGGATGCCCGCGCAGTCGGTGCAGAACCGCCCGCCGTCGTCGGCGATGCCCGGGACCATCCGTTCAGTTCCGCAGCCGGCGCAGGTGCCGTAGGTCTCCAGGGCCCAGGTCCGGCAGGTCACGCAGATCGGCCCCTCGGGCCAGGTCACGGGGCTCCAGCGCAGGACGCGCCCGCAGCGGGTGCAGGGCGGGAAGTCCGGTGCGGTCACGACTCGGGAAGGATGCGGGCGCGCTTGGGCCGGATGGGCGCCATCTCGGTCACGTTCGCGTTCGTCTCGCCGGTGGCGGCGCGCCGGGGTGCGGCGTTCTCGGCGCGGGTGGCGATCAGCTCGGCCGGGGTGCAGGTCAGAATGTCGCAGAGCGCGGCCAGGACTGGGAGGGAGAGGCGTTCAGGGGTCTGGGTGACCAGCCGCCAGACCTGAACCGAGGAGAGCTTGACGCCGCGTTCGTGTAGCAGGGGTTCGAGGTCGCTGGCGTTGAACAGGCCGTGGGCGGCCATGACCTCGCGCAGCCGCCACTGGTAGCTGACCTGGCGTTTCATCGGGCGTTCCCCTTCTTTCCGGTGCTGTTGAGGGCGGCGCGGGTGGTCTGGTCGAGGGCCTTGAGCAGGGTGCGGATCCGAAAGTCGGAGGAGACGCAGGTGTAGAGCGCGGTGGTGCTCGCGTGCTCGTGGCCGACCTGCTCTTGGACGAAGCGGGCGTCCCAGCCGTCCTCGATGAGGTGGGTGACGTAGGAGCGCCGGAAGGAGTGCAGGTCCAGCGCCGGGTCCAGGCCGATGGCGTCGCGGTAGGCGGCGAAGCGGGTGTTCATCTGGGTGAACCCGATCCGGGGCCCGCGTTCGGAGGGCCAGAGCGCGGGCGAGTGGGCGTGGGCGAAGGCCGGGCGGACCTCCTGGGTCCACTGCTGAAGGACGTCCACGATCCAGTCCATCCCGCCGGTCCCGTGGCGAGGGCCGACCGTCAAGACCCCGCGGCGTTTGGGCGGGGAGCCCTTCTTGGCCTTGCCGTGACGCACCTGGCAGACGCCGAAGTCGCCGAAGGCCGGGGCGTGGGGGTTGCGGGAGAAGTCGACCAGGTCGAGCATGCGGGTCTCGTTGCGGCGCAGGCCGAAGGCGTAGGCGGTCTTGAACAGGGTGGCGTCCCGGAAGGCAGGCAGCCACCCTTTGCGGCCGTGGCCGCGGATGCGGTCGACCTGGTCGTCGGCGTGGTCGAAGAACGCCACCAGCTCGGCGCGGGTGAAGGCGCGCTTGGCCGGGTCGGATTCGGCTTCTTGCAGGTGGACGGCGGTGTTCCACTCGTGGGCGATCTGGATCGGGTGGGTGCCGAACCTGCTCTCGCACTCGGTGGGCCAGCCGTAGGCGGGGTCGGTGAGGTAGGCGCAGAACGAGCGGACGGCCTCGGAGTAGCCGCGCAGGGTGGAGCGCTTCAGGTCGCGCAGGGCCCGCAGGTCGCCGAGCCATTCGTCGAGCATCTGGGCCGACCAGGTCCAGGGGAAGGTGTCGGCGTGGCGGGTGAACGCCTTCACCGCCTTCTGGCGGCCCTCGATGGTGGAGAAGGCGAGGTTGCGGGCGAGCTGCTGGTTGCGCCAGCCGTCCAGCATCGCCTCGAAGACCTGCTCCTCGGGGCGCAACAGGGACAGCCCGCCCACCAGGTGCAGGCCCGCGGCCCCCGGAGCGGGTGCGTCTCGACTCATCCGTTCTCACTCTCCGTCGCTTACATCAAACGAAGGAATCCTTCATCTGATGAAACGGTAGCGGGAAAGCCCTGGTGAGAAGGGGGTTTTCGAGAACTCCATGCGCGATAGGCTCACGATCCCCGACTGCGGTCGTCACGGGATCTCTTGCCTGGTGGGCCCTTCGATCGGGTGTGCTGACCAGTCGCAGACTTCATCAGATGCAATAGCGGCCGCTCACAAGATAAGCCGGAAAGCGGCAACGAGTTGGTCAGCGGGTAGGTAGAGGTCGGGGTCCGAGTAGGAACGGAACGGTGAGTCCCGCCAACTGTCACATCCGTTGACACCGACGGCTCAACATCTTCAAACGGGGCGGATCGGCCGGGGCAATGGGCTGGTCAGAGGGTAGGTAGAGGTCATGAGCAGGCACACCGAGATGGACAAGGACGCCGCCGCGCGCATCCAGTCCGCCGCGGCCAGGGAACCCGACAGTTTCTCGGCCCGCTCCGGGTTCGATGCCCGCGCCCGGTCGGCGGCCGACCGCCGCCAGGACGAGCAGGACCACGACGAAGACGAGGGCGCGCCCCCGGCGGGGCGCTGACCACGGGTTTTGCGTGCGCGCCGTGGGTGCAGTGCCTTCCGTGCCCGGGTACGTCCTGATCATGAGCGGGGACCGGACGCGGATGACGTTGGACCTGGACACCGCCCAGCGGGCGGTGCTGGCCCGGTGGGCCGCGCTCGTCGGGGTGCAGATCGGCCGTCCCCGTCTGAGTTCGGCCGAAGTGCTGCGGGCGGTCATCGACCTGTTGGATCCGCCGGGCGAGGACGCCTCGGAGCACGAACGGCTGCTGCACCAGGCGCTCACTCGCGCGGTCATCGAGCTCCTGGCCGCCAGCCGGGGGTGAGGGTGGCGGCGGAGTCGTCCTACCTTTCACGGTGGCCGGGTGCCGCCGGTCCTTCAACAAACCTTCGTTTTCTGAAGGTCCTGGCGGGCGGTGTGAATGTCCGTAGTCGCGTGCACGGGTGAGCTGGAGGTTCGCCGCTGAGTGCAGGGAAATGCGGGTTCCCCGGACATCCCGGACCCGCCTGCACTACGGTCGAATCGGCCGTAGTCGCGCGCACGGCGGAGGGCTTGGCGATGGCGGACGAACCGGTGACCGAACGCGGCGTCCTGACCGCTCCCGCCCAGGCGTGGGAGACCGCAGTGAGGCAGGCCGAGGTGATCGGCCCGCTCGCGGAGAAGGACACGGTGGGCCTGGCAGAGGCCGATGAGGCCGCGGCGACGCTGCGGATCTCCCGACGCCAGGTGTACGTGCTGCTCAGGCGGTGGCGCGCTGGCGAGAAAGTGGTATCGGATCTGTTGCCGGGCCGCTCCAGCGGCGGTCGTGGGGGCGGGCGGTTGCCGCAGGAGGTCGAGGCGATCGTTCAGGAGGTGCTGCGGGAGCGGTACCTGACGCGGCAGCGCCGCCCGGTCGTATCGATCTGCAAGGAGATCGCGCGCCGGTGCCGGTCCCGTGGTCTGCGGGTTCCCTCACGGGGTACGGTGCTGCGCCGGATCGCCCGGCTGGACCCGCTGACGGTCACCACCGCGCGGCAGGGAAGCGAGGCGGCCCGCCCGCTGCATTCGGCAGGCGGTGCCCCGCCCGTGGTCACTGGACTGTTGGAGCAGGTGCAGGTCGACCATACGCCGGTGGACGTGATCGTGGTCGACGAACAGCACCGGCTGCCGATCGGCCGACCGTACCTGACCGCGGCGATCGACGTGGCCAGCCGGTGCGTGGTGGGCCTGGTGGTGACCCTGGAAGCGCCATCGGCGACCTCGGTCGGGTTGTGCCTGGCGCACACGGCGACCGACAAGCGGCCCTGGCTGGAGCGGCTCGGGGTGGAGGCGCAGTGGCCGATGAGCGGCAAGCCGTGCGAGCTGTACGTGGACAACGCCGCGGAGTTCAAGAGCGAGGCCCTGCGCCGCGGCTGCGACCAGCACGGCATCAAGGTGGGCTACCGTCCGCCCGGCAGGCCGCACTTCGGCGGGATCGTCGAGCGGCTGATCGGCACGACGATGCAGATGGTGCACGAGCTGCCCGGCACCACCTTCTCCAGCACCGCCGAGCGCGGAGCCTATGACAGCGACGGCACGGCCGCACTGACGCTGGCGGAGCTGCAACGCTGGCTGGCGTTGGCGGTCGCCTCCTACCACGGCCAGGTGCACGAGACGCTGGGCCGCACCCCGGCCGGGGTCTGGGCGGACAAGGCCGCAGCGGCCCCGCCGGTGACGGTGACCAGCCAGACGGCGTTCCTGGTGGACTTCCTGCCGGTGATCCGCCGGGTCCTGTCGCGGTCGGGGTTCGTCATCGACCACGTGCAGTACTACAGCGACGCGTTGAAACCGTGGATCGCCCGCCGCGAGAGGCTGGGCCGGTTCGTCCTGCGCCGCGACCCGCGCGACATCAGCCGGATCTGGGCCCTGGCCCCCGACGGCTTCACCTACGTGGAGGTCGGCTACCGGACGCTGTCGCGGCCGCCGATCACCGCCTGGGAGCAGAAAGCCGCCATCGCGCGGCTGCGCGGCCTCGGGCGGGCCGAGGTGGATGAGAATGCGCTGTTCGCCATGGTGGAGCAGATGCGCGAGATCACCGATGCCGCGTCGGCCTCCACCCGCAAGGCCCGCCGCGATCGCCAACGCCGCACCGAGGTACCGTCCCGGCCGCAGCCGACGAATCCGGCGGTACCGCCCTCTGCCCCGGCCGACGAAGCCGCGGCCAGACCGTTCGAGGTGATCGAGCAGTGGTGAGCGCCGATGAGCCGGTGGACCTGTCGCACCTGCACCCGGCCGCCCAGCAGATCGCGCGGCTACCGGACGCCGAGAGGCTGCGGTACGTGCGCTCGGACCGGTGGATCGGCTATCCCCGCGCCGTCGCGGCGCTGGAGCGGCTGGAGACCCTGCTGGCTTGGCCGTCCAAGCAGCGGATGCCGAACCTGTTGCTGATCGGTCCGACCAACAACGGCAAGTCGATGATCGTGGAGAAGTTCCGCCGCTCCCACCCGCCGGTGTCCCACCCCGATCGAGAGGAGTTCCCGGTTCTGGTGGTGCAGATGCCCTCCGAGCCGTCGGTGGGCCGGTTCTATACGGCGCTGTTGGCCGCGCTCGGCGCGCCGCTGCGGGCACGCTACCGAGTGGCGGAGCTGGAACAGCTGGTGCTGCGGCTGCTGCGCTCGGCCGGGGTGCGGATGCTGGTCATCGACGAGCTGCACAACGTGCTCGGCGGCCGGGGCGATACCCGCCGGGAGTTCTTGAACCTGCTGCGGTACCTGGGCAACGAGCTGCGCATCCCGCTGGTCGGTGTCGGCACCCGGGATGCCTACCTGGCGATCCGCTCCGACGACCAGTTGGAGAACCGGTTCGCCCCGCTGACCCTGCCCCGGTGGGAGGCCGACGCCGACGCCCGCTCGTTGCTGGCCAGCTTCGCCGCATCGTTCCCGCTGCGCAGGCCCTCACCGATCGCGTCCGCCGAGATGGCCACCTACCTGCTCACCCGCAGCGAGGGCACGATCGGCGAGCTGACCCACCTGCTCACCGACGCAGCCGTGGCCGCGATCGAATCCGGAGAGGAGGCCATCAACCAGCGCACCCTGGGGCTGGCGCCGTACGCCGGGCCGAGCGAGCGGCGCCGACTGTTCGAGCGCGAGCTCACGTGAGCTCACCGCGGCGCTGGCCGCTGCACCCCCGGCCCGGCCCACTGGAGTCGTTGTCGTCCTGGCTGGAACGGCTCGCCGAGCTCTACGAGATGCCGGTGCGGGACCTGCTGACCCGAAACCTCGGCCTGGTCGACCTGCGGGTCCCCGACGACCTCGATTACGACCCGCCCCAGGCAATGCTCGCCGCGCTGGCCGAGCGCACCGGCGTGGATCTGGCCCGGCTGCAGGCGATGACGTGGGTCGGCTGGCAGCCGTGGCTCTTCGACATGCTTCCCGTACCGCTCCAGGCCGTCCAACCGGTGTTCGACACCTACGTCCGCGACAGCTCCGTGCTCCTGGCCCCCGGCGAGGCCGGCGTCAACAACGTCCTCCACCACGGGAAGCGCTGGGCAGGGCCGTGGTACCCATATCGGACGTTGCGCCGGACCTGCCCGCTGTGCGCTGTTGATTCCGAGTGTGGCCGCGCCCTGGTGTGGCGGCTGCCGTTGATGACCAGTTGTGTCGAGCACAGGTGCCGGCTGGAAGACGCCGGTGAGGTTGCCGTGTCGATCACCCTGGGACGCCCGGGGCCGGGGCCGGTACTTCCAGCGGCGCCGCTGTTCACCGTGGACGGCTACACCTACGAAGCGCTCACCACCGGCCGGGTCGCACTGCCGGGCCGCAGCGTGCACGCCGGGGTGTGGTTCCGGCTGCTGCGCGGCCTGCTGGACGAGGTCAGCCTCGCCTTGACCAGCCGCAGCGTCCACAGTCGGGCTGTGCTGGAGCGGATCTGGCAGGCGACCGGCCGTGAGGAGCGCGCCGGGCTGAAGGTCTGGCGGCCCTACGAGCACCTGAAACCGGAGATCCAGGAAGAGATGCTGCATGCCGCCGGCACCGCGTTGCACCTGGCCGCCGACGGGGCGATCACCGCCCGCGGCAGATTCGCCTCTGCCCTGCGGCCCCCGGCAGGGCGACACGTCTACGACGGCGATCGGCCCTCCCCGCACCGCACCGCCTGGCAGGAGGCCGTTACCGAGTTGGAAGCGGCACTCACCCTGGCGCGCACCGACCGTGACACAGCCCGGCAACTCTTGGCCCTGCTCACCCTCGGCTGTCGCACGCTGGACCGGTTCGAACAGGAGCGTGCCTACCTGTTCGGCGCCGGGGTCCCCGCCGAGTTCTTGCCCGGCGCCTGGGAACTCGGCCGCGAGGACCTGACATGAGAAGCGTTCCACATCCTTGGAAGTGGAACGGCTCGGGTGGCGCGAGGCCCGGCGGGCGCGTCCTGGGCAGATCACCCCGCCGATCGTTCCACAACTCGTTCCACAAGAAGTGTTCCAGAATCCCCGTACGGAACTGACTTGCGGTACGGTTCGGCTATGGGAACCGACGACCACCGCCCCGCCGCAGGGCTCGAACTCGGCTACGCGCGGGTCTCCACCACCAAGCAGCACCTGGAGCGCCAACTCGACGCCCTGGCCGAGGCCAGTATCCCCGTCGAGCGCATCTACGTGGACAAGAAGAGCGGGGCCACGGTCGACCGGCCCGGCCTGGCCGACCTGCTCGCCTACGCCCGCCCCGGGGACACCGTTGTCGTGCACACCCTGGACCGGCTGGGCCGCAACCTGCGCGAGGTCCTCAACCTCGTCCACGACCTGAGCGAGAAGCACATCGGGGTGCGCTCGCTGGCCGACCCGCTGCCGATCAACACCGCCGACGAGGGCATGGGCCGTATCGCCTTCCTGCTGCTGGCCCTGTTCGCCGAGATGGAGCGCACCTTCACCGCCGAACGGGCCGCCCACGCCCGCGCCGTCGCCGAAGCTGCAGGCCGCCGTATCGGCCGCCCCATCGCCCACCCTGCTGACAAGATCGAGTACGCGCGCCTGCTCAAACAGCAAGGCAGCAGTCTCGGCGAGATCGCCGCCAAGACCGGGATCCCCAAGACCTCCCTACACCGCTACCTCGCAGCGCCGAGCACCGGCGCAACGTTGAACCACACCCTTTGACGGCAAAAGCGCCACCGCCCCCGAAAGCCGACCGGACACAAGAGCCCGCACCCCAGAAATTACGGTTCCGAACCTCGACACCCCCCAACCTCACAATACCTGGACTAGGATTTCCTCATGTGGAGTCTTATTGAAGCCGCCGCGTGGATTGCTGGTATTATCGCCGTACTGGCTGGCATATTTTTTGGTGCACTGGCGGTCGATTGGGATGTGGAAGAAGCTGGGTGCGCCACCGGCGTAGGGCTAGTATTGATCATTCTGCTTCTTGGCGGATGGTCATTTTTCTTTGGCCTTCCAGGGGGCGGTGAGGATCCGCCCACTGACGAGGAAACGTCTATAGCGTCCACCGCACCACCCAGTACTCCCAGTGACTCGGCTCCTCCGGCAACGACGGACACCCCCCAGGCGCCGGCTGATCCCTACATCATCGCCGACCCGGCCAGCGGGCCTCCCGGGTCATCCTTCACTGTGACCGGCGAAGGATTCGAGCCCAACTCCCGCGTCAGGATCGCATGGGCTCACTGCGGTAGCGGCAACGCGCTACGGGATCTCGACACCGATGAATCTGGTGAATTCTCGGTTCAACTTGAAGTGCCGAGGGACCTCGCGCCTGGGACGTGGAGCATCAAAGCCTTTGACCCGGCGAGCAGTGGCGCCTGCTCGGGGAGACCAGATACGCCTTTCATTGTCGAATGAACAACTGAGCCGGACCTCACTCGTACACCATGGACACCTCCCTGGTGGGGCGGTCGTTGAGCACCGCGGAGCCGACTAATGGCTGTGTGCAGGAGACTTCGGACATCAGCGCAGACGACTTCAAAAACCGACAGGGGGTGAGGGTGGCGGCGGAGTCGTCCTACCTTTCACGGTGGCCGGGTGCCGCCGGTCCTTCAACAAACCTTCGTTTTCTGAAGGTCCTGGCGGGCGGGGCCTGGGCCCCGCCCGGAGCCTTCAAGAACCCCTTCAGAAACCTGTGGTGTTCAAGAACCCCCACCAGCCGTTTTCTGAAAGGATCGGGGACATGGACACGTTCCCGGACCCGCTCGCGGCCGAACCGGTCGTGCTCACCGAGATCCGCATCGGCTATGCCCGCATCTCCACCCGCGAGCAGAAGCTGGACCGCCAGATGGACGCGCTCACCGCGGCCGGATGCCGCCGCATCTTCGCCGACACCAAGTCCGGGCGCACCGACGAGCGCCCCGAGCTGAAGGCGTGCCACGCCTTCCTCAACCCCGGCGACACCCTGGTCGTGCCCTCCCTGGACCGCTACGGCCGTTCCCTCCAGGACCTGGTGACCATGGTCGCCGACCTGCGCACCCGCGAGATCGGGTTCACCTCCCTGCACGAGAAGCTCGACACCACCACCCCCGGCGGGCGCCTGGTCTTCCACGTCTTCGCCGCCTTGGCCGAGTTGATCCGAGAGCTCATCGTGGCCGGCACCCACGAAGGGCTGGCCGCCGCTCGGGCCCGCGGCCGTGTGGGCGGCCGCCCCAGCGTGGTCAACGCCGACCTGATCCGCGCCGCCCGCGACATGTTGCCCCACCCCGAGTACTCGGTGACCTCCATCGCCAAGCTGCTCGGGATCAGCCCGGGGACGCTGTACAACCACATCCCCGATCTGAAGGAACTGCGTGCCCAGCGCAGGCTGGGCACGGGCGGCAACTGAACCGGCAGTGCCCCAGCACTTCACTGCCCGGCCCTGGTCCCCGGTCGGGACGTTGTGGTGGGTGGTCTCGTGCTGTGGGCGCGCGACCACCCACCACTCTCACACCGTCGAAGACTGCGACTCGCGCACGGGCGAGGTCGCGGAGGAGACCACGCTCAGCCCGCGGGT
Organism: Nocardiopsis listeri NBRC 13360; assembly: GCF_001570765.1. Classification (GTDB taxonomy): domain Bacteria; phylum Actinomycetota; class Actinomycetes; order Streptosporangiales; family Streptosporangiaceae; genus Nocardiopsis; species Nocardiopsis listeri. Next base: position 10,496 of record NZ_BCSH01000036.1, read on the forward strand.
GCGTCCGGCGCGGATGCCGTTGCCGATGACCACGACCTCGGCCACCTCGTGCACCAGCACGACCGCGGCCAGGCCCAGGACACCGAACAGCGCCAGCGGCATCAGGCCGACGATGATGGCCAGCGACAGGCCCACGCTCTGCCACATGATCGCCCGGGAACGGCGGGCGTGTGCCAGGACGCGGGGCAGGTGGCGCAGGTCCTCGCCCATCAGCGCGACGTCGGCGGTCTCGATGGCCACGTCGGTGCCCATCGCGCCCATCGCGACACCGAGGTCGGCGGTGGCCAGGGCGGGGGCGTCGTTGACGCCGTCGCCGACCATCGCCACCGGGCCGTGGCCGCGCAGCTCGCCGACGAGGCGGGACTTGTCCTCGGGGCGCAGGTCGGCGTGCACGTCGCCCGCTTCGATGCCCGCCTGGGCGGCCAGGGCGGCGGCGGTGGCCGGGTTGTCGCCGGTGAGCATCACCACCCGGTAGCCCGCAGCATGCAGGGAGGCGACGACCTCGCCGGCTTCGGGGCGCAGTTCGTCGCGGACCGCGATGGCGCCCAGCAGTACACCGTCGTCCTCGACCAGCACGGCGGTGGCTCCGGCGTGCTGCATCCGCGCCACGTCCTGGGCCAGCGGGCCGGGCTCGATCCAGCCCGGGCGACCCAACCGCACGCTGCGGCCTCCCAGGGTGCCGGTGAGGCCGGTGCCGGTGACCGCTTCCACTCCCTCGGCGCGCTCCGGGGCGGGGGCGGCGGCCAGGATCGCGGCCGCGAGCGGGTGTTCGCTGCGCTCCTCCAGCGCGGCGGCCACCGCGAGGACCTGCTCGGCGGTGCGGCCGGGGGCGGGCAGGGTCTCGATGACGGCGGGGCGGTTACGGGTCAGGGTGCCGGTCTTGTCCAGGGCCACGGTGCGGATCCGGCCCATGGCCTCCAGGGCTGCTCCGCCCTTGACCAGGGTGCCGTGCTTGGAGGCGGCGCCGATCGCGGCCACCACGGTGACGGGCACGGAGATGGCCAGCGCGCACGGGGAGGCGGCCACCAGCACGACCAGGGCGCGTTCGATCCACATCAGCGGGTCGCCCAGCAGCGACCCCAGGGCGGCGATGAGGGCGGCGGCGATCATCACCCCGGGCACCAGGGGTTTGGCGATCTTGTCGGCCAGGCGCTGTCCGGCGCCCTTGCGGGACTGCTCGGCCTCCACGATGGACACGATGCGGGCCAGGGAGTTGTCGGCCGCAGTGGAGGTGACGGTGACCTCCAGGGCTGCGGTGCCGTTGATGGACCCGGCGAACACCTCGCTGCCGGGGCCGGCCTCCACGGGCACCGACTCGCCGGTGATGGCGGAGGTGTCCAGGCTGGTGTGCCCTGAGGCGATACGGCCGTCGGTGGCCAGGCGCTCGCCGGGGCGCACCACCAGCGTGTCGCCCACGACCAGGTCGGCCGGGTCGATGTCCTGCTCGGCTCCATCGCGGAGCACTCGGGCCTGGTCGGGGACCAGGTCCAGCAGGGCGCGCAGGCCGCGCCGGGTGCGGGCCACGGAGTACTCCTCCAGGCCTTCGGCGATGGTGTAGAGCACCGCGAGCATCGCGGCCTCGCCCACCTCGCCCAGCAGCACCGCGCCGACGGCGGCGATGGTCATCAGCGTGCCCACGCCGATCTTGCCCTTGGCCAAGCGGCGCACGGTGGAGGGGACGAACGTCCATCCGGCGACGGCCAGGGCGGCGGCCTTGAGGACCAGGCCCACCAGTTCGGGGGCTCCCGCCCAGCCGGTGCCGTACCCGGCCAGCAGCAGCGCCGCGGCCAGGGCGGCGAAGCGGATCTCGCTCACCTGCCACAGCGTCTGGGGCTCGTGCTCTTCGGCTTCTTCTGCTGTGTGGGGCTCGTCCCCGCTGCATCCGCAGGCCTCACTCACCGCGCACCTCCATCGCCGTCGTGCTGTCGGTTCCGTAGTTGGGGCACAGTGCGACCGCGCTGCCGGTCGCGGCCAGCAGGACCTCGGCCGAGGCCAGCAGGTCCAGCAGTTCGGGGCGGGCCAGGGAGTAGAACACCTGGCGCCCCTCGGGGCGGCCGTCGACCAGGTGGCAGTCGCGCAGGCACGCCACGTGCTTGGAGACCGTGGACTGGGCCAGACCGAGCTGTTCCACCAGGTCGGCCACGCGTGCCTCGCCCTGGGCCAGTCGGCGCACGATGGCCAGGCGGGTGCCGTCGGAGAGGCTGTGGAAGAGGGCCTCGGCTGCGCCCACGCCCGCGGTTGTGGCTTGGCATCCATCCGTGCTATTCATCGTCATATGACGATCATATCCCATTTCGGCGATGATGGAAGGTGTGGGCATGGGCGTCGCCACCCGCACCTGAGCCCTGACCGCCCCACTTGAACGGAGACCCCCGTGGCACTGGCCGCACTCGCCCTCTACCTGCTCGGCCTGGCCCTGGCCTTCGGTGTGCGCACCCTGGCCGCATGGCGGCGCACCGGCGACACCGGGTTCCGCCGCCCGGACACCACCGCCTTCACCGCCCCCTGGTGGGGGAGCGTGCTCTTCGCCGGCGCACTCGCCTTGGGTCTGGCCGCGCCCGTGGCCGCCCTGTTCGACCCGGCCACGGCGCATCCGCCCCGGAGCATGGGTGTCACCGGGCTGGCCCTGATGTTGCTCGGCCTGGTCCTGGTGCTCGTCTCCCAGACCGCGATGGGCACCTCCTGGCGCATCGGCGTGGACGAAGAGGAGCGCACGGAGCTGGTCACCCGCGGGATCTTCGCGCTCGTGCGCAACCCGGTCTTCACCGGCATGGGGGTGCTGCTGGCCGGGCAGGCGCTCGTGGTTCCCTCGGCGATCTCCGTGGCGGCCCTGGCGGTCTTCGTCGCCGCCGTACAGGTACAGGTTCGCGCCATCGAGGAGCCCTACCTGGTGCGCACACACGGCGCCGCCTACCGTTCCTACACCACCCGGACCGGCCGCTTCGTGCCGCTCGTGGGCAGGCAGCGACCGAAGGACGTGTGAGGGCACCAGCGCCTCAGGCTGCCAGGTTCATGATGGTGAAGTCGATCTCGTCCAAGGCCGGATTGAACGCCTCCGGTTCGATCCCGAGCACGTCGGTGGCGTAGGCGCCGAACCGGGAGATGTGGGTGCGCAGGTACGGCGAGAGCGCCGCGAGCTCCTCGGCGGTGATCGTCCACCCTTCGGCGACCAGGCCGCGCACCACCTCGGCGATGTCCAGGGCGTTATGGAAGATGACCAGGTTGGCCAGCAGGGTGTTGAGCTTGATCAGCTTCTCCTGCTCGACGGGGTCGTTATCGGCCAGCACCCCGTTGTTGCCGAACCGCAGCCACGCCGAGAAGCCGTTGTAGGACTCGACCTTGTTCGTGGCCGCGGTGATCCGCGCCCGCAGCTGCGGATCCGACAGGAAGCGCAGCAGCGCCACCGTGCGCACCGACCGGCCGACCTCGCGGAACACCTTGTAGATGCGGTTCTTGCGCGAGTTGGAGCGCAGCCGGCGCATCAGCGTGGCCGAGGACAGCCGCCCCTGGCTGATGGAGATCGCCACCTGTATCAGGTCGCGCCAGTGCCGCTCGATCAGTCGCCAGTCGATGACGTTGCGGCCGCGCTCCCCGTAGAGCTCGTCCGTGCTGGGGTAGAGCACTTTGTCCGAGGCGCGGAAGAAGGTGAGGTCGGCGAAGTTGCGGATCCGGGGCATCAGGTCGAACCCGAACAACGTGGCGAGAGTGAACACCGGCGCCGACTGGCCTTGCGTGTCCGCATGGACGGTGGAGGGCTTGACGTCGGAGGTGTTCTCCAGCAGCCCCTCGATCAGGTGGACCGCCTCCCACACCCCGCACGGGATGAACCGCGAGAACAAGGCCACGTAGGTGTCGGAGACGTAGTGGTAGGCGATCCCGCCCACCCCGCCGTAGCGGATCGAGGTCTCCGCCAGGAGGTTGTCGATGTAGGTCTCCACCTGCGTGCCGTCCGCGGCCACGCTGGTGCCGTCGCCCCACGCCTTGACCACGTCCAGGTCGTTGAAGGCGTTGACCACGACCGCGATCGCGGCGTTGAGCTTGGTCAGGTCGATGTGGCGGTTGCGCACCATCGACAGCTCCCGGGCGGTGATCCCGGCGATGTGGCGGGCGGCCTCGGTGGGGCCGATGTTGATGCCGCCGGTGAACACCGCCAGCGAGTAGCGGCCCAGCACGTCCCGGATCTTGGGGTCCGACCCCGAAGCGGGGCCGAAGCAGTGGTGCCAGCCCAGCCAGTAGGCGGTGCGCGCCACGATCCCCAGCAGGGAGCGCTCTGGCATGCGCGCCTCGATCGCCTCGAACAGCTTCTCCGCGGCCTTCGGCGATCCGGGGCTGCGGCGCTTCTTCAGCCGGGGCACCCCGTCGTCGATGAACAGGTCGGCGTTGTCCTCATAACCCGACTCCAGCTCCATGGAGGCGTCCAGGTGCCGGTGCTTGAGGTGGGCGACGAACCCTTCGGCGGTCTCCGGCAGGCCGACCTCGGCGCAGAACGCGGCCAGGTGCTGCTCGCACTCTTCCCAGGTGAGCAGGTGCGCCGACCAGTCGGCGTACTCGTTGGAGCCGATGACGGCGATGTCGCCGGTGCGCAGCTCCTCGGCCAGGTAGCAGAACACCATCGCCTCGAAGTGGCGCTGCTCCACCATCCCCGGCCGGCGCCGATCGCACACCACGCGCCGCCAGTTGCCCGAGGCGAAGCCGATCCCCGACTCCGGATCCTCCTCCTCGACCGGGGGCGGCAGCGGGATGAAGTCGCGCCGCTTGCCCGCGTATTCCCGGGCGTGCTCCAACGCGGCCAGCACCGAGTCGTCCGAGGAGGTCGCCTTCAGTTCCAAGTGGCCCACCAGGTCGAACATCACCGCCCGGTCCTTCTTGAAGAACCGGTGCACCAGCACCTCGTAGTTGTCGCCGTGGAAGGCCGACACCTCCTCGATATCGGCCAACTGGGCGGCGAACCCGCCCGCCGCCTCCACGATCTGCGCGGCGCGCTGGGCCCGCTCGGTCTCCCCGCCGGCGTCCGGGCCATCGGGGTCCAGGTGCTCCAGCACGCCGCGGTAGGTGCCGATCAGCCGCTCGTTCACCACCCGCTGGCGTTCACGGATCTCCTCCAGTTCGGCCTTGGCCTTCTTGGTGTTGGCCGCCACCCGCTTGCACAGCATCTCGGCCAGGTCATCGCGCGAGCGCATCCTGGCGGTGTGCACCAGGCACGCCACCAACGCCAGCCGCTTGAAGGGGGCGTAGTCGCCCATCGCCGCCGCGTCCAGGGAGTCGGCCTCCCCGGCGAAGTCGGCGACCTTGGTCGGCGCGACCCCCTCCAGCCAGGTGTCGGTGTCACCGATCGCGTCCACCTCGGCCATGTAGGCGGCCTGGGCCTTGAACCGCGACCAGGACGCCCGCTGTGCGGGCTTCTTGAGCCGGTTGAACATCGAGAACGTGTCCTGTTCCGCCACGCTCAACAGCGCCTGGAGCCGGGCCTGGCCCTCCTCCCCGGCCCGTTCGCAGATCCCGGCGAAGATCTCAGAGTTGACCTCCGCGCGGATACGCGTGGCCATCTCGTCCAACGTGGTGAACCCCGGCAGCTCCAGCGACGCCTCCACCAGGCGGTCCAGCGCGACGTTGATCAGGTCGGAGGGGTGGTTCTTGACCCGGGCGGCCTCGCGAATCGCCTCGGCGGCGATCGTGCGCGCCCGCGGCGGATCGTTGGTCACGCCTTGGCGGGCGCGGATCTGCTTGCGGTGCCACCGGGTGGTGCGGCCCGCCCCGTGGTCGGGCTCGACATCAGGGCCCAGGTCCAGGCAGCGCCGCACGTGGTCGACCACCACGTCGGGGATCTCATGGGCCCGGGGGAAGCGCGCCATCTTCTGGTAGCACTTCAGCGCGAGCACGACCGCGAACAACGCCTCGGGGGTGCTGATGCGCTCGCGCGCCCATGAGATCTCATCGGCGTTGGGGGTGAAGGACACGTGCAGCATCCGCGCAGAGGTCAACCTCTTGAACTGCGGGTAGGCCGTGCGCTCGATCGAGGTCACCGGTAGTCCTCTTCCGGCCAGGGGGTCATCGAACGCCGCACACGGTATGACGGGAGATCGGAGCACGCCCGGTACTTCACCGAATCGCAACCGGGGCGAGCGCAGACCCTCACGTCTCAGCGGGGATCGAGGTCGCTGACCAGCCCATTGCCGCTTTCCGGCTTATCTTGTCCGCCCCCCTACAGCCACCTGATGACCCGACGCATCGAACGCGCCAAAGCACTCCTGCGCCGCGGTGACATGTCGGTCACCGACGTGTGCTTCGCCGTGGGCTGCACCTCCCTGGGTACCTTCAGCACCCGCTTCACCGAACTGGTCGGACTCAGCCCCAGCGCCTACCGCGCCCGGGACCACGAAAGCGGCGCGTCCATCCCCGCCTGCCTGGCCAAGACCGGCACACGACCGATCAGGAAAAGAGAAGCCCGAACCGACCCCGACACCTAGCATCGGTCCATGAACATCACACTCTCCACCTGCTTCATCGCCGTGGACGACCACGACAAGGCCCTGGCCTTCTACCGCGACGTCCTGGGCCTACAGGTACGCAACGACGTCTCCTTCGAAGGGATGCGCTGGGTCACGGTCGGCTCTCCCGACCAACCCGAGACCAGCATCGTGCTCGAGCCACCCCTGGCCGACCCGGGAGCCTGCGAGCAGGACCGACAAGCCATGGCCGAACTCCTGGCCAAAGGGCTACTGCGCGGGGTCATCTTCACCACCGACGACGTCGACGCCACCTTCGAACGCATCAGCTCCGCCGGCGGCGAGGTCCTGCAAGAGCCCATGGACCAGCCCTATGGGGTACGCGACTGTGCCTTCCGTGACCCGGCCGGCAACATGCTCCGCTTCGACCAGGCCGGGTAGCGGCGTCCCGGCCCCACCACCCCCGGACGCGGGGCGAAGACGCCGAACCCACACCGCGCATCAGAAGGTCGAGGCGGTGGACCCGGCATGGGTCCTCATCCGGTGGATGGTGGATCGTCCTTGAGCATCGCGGGTGGGCGCACGGGCCAGGCGGGCGCGTACTCCACCCCTTGTTCGGGTGGCAGTGGTCGGTCGGTGCGCGCGTCCACGCACACCGACCGCACCGGTTCGGCCCGTTCCAAGGGGTGGAATCGGCCGGCGTGCACCCACCAGCCGCACAGGTGTTTGCGGGCAACGAGTCGCCCGTCGGGCCGAACGTGTCCGGTGGCGGTGGTGAAGGTGCGCAGTAGTACTCCCACGCGTTCGTGACCGGACACCGCCCGTCGTAGTTCGGTGATCACGGTGGGGTCCTCGATCACCACGCGTGTGCTCAGGCGCCGCAGCACGGTGCTCACCCTGGGGCGGATTCTGAGGGTGAGCAGGTGCAGATCGCCGGGCGTGGGGACCAAAAGGGGAGCCAGGAAGGCCTGATGGTGGCACATAGGGGCAGTATGCGCCGCCGGGAGGCCTCCGATCGGGTTATCCACAGGCCTACTTTTCCCGACCCCGTACCGGTCCCGGCGAGGGGTTCGAGCGAGGTTCACCTCCCCCCTTTTTGAAACGTTGGGTTTGTAACGTTACTCAATAACGTTATGCACTCATGGCGACGAAACAGACCTCCGGAAAGCCTCGAATCCTGACCCCCGATAAGTCAATGTTCTAGGAAGTCAGGGCCTCAGGGGGTCTCAGAGCCCACCCGCCACCCCACAGGGGTCCGCCAACGTTATTCAGCGCAAGACTCAGAGCAGCGAAAACGCGATGGATACACCCACCGCTGTACCAACAGGGTTCGCTCCACCGACGAACATCAAGCCCACCCCCAGGTCCGGCCTTGGGAAGGCCGCGACGGCCCACAAGGCGGGGCCGCTCACCTCATGAGCATGGAAAAAGCCTCCATGGGAGCGCATGGAGGCACGAAGGCTCTCAGAGGGGACGGATCACTCGCACAACTCCGATGCGAGGCGACCGCCTGCCAGAATGCGTGTGTTCGTACGAGCACGTTGTGTGGGCGAGCAAATCCGCCGACCCGTGCGATCTGCGCCCCACTCCCGGCACAGAAGGAGACACAGTGCTCACCCCCGACCCGATCGATGATCGACTCGGCCCTTTGCGCAGCACCCACCCGGTCCAAGTCCACCGTTACCGGAACACCGGCGGCATCGCGCTCGCGATAGCACTCGGCGGTGCCATCCTGCTGAGCCTGATGCTCGCCCACCCCATCTTCATCTACGAAGACTATTTCGGTTTCGACTGGATCTTCGCCAGCGTACTCACCACCCTGATCCTCCCCCTGCCCATCGCCGTAGGGCAATTGACCAGGAAACTACAAAGCGGCAAGGAAGAGACCTTCCTGCTCTACGACCACGGACTCGCGCGCCACACACCCAAGGGCGCACAAAGCTGGACCTGGGAGGAGATCTGGCTCCTACGGGTCAACTCCACCAGCACCATGGACGAAGAACCACTCGCCATCTCCCAGCGCCTCAGCCGGCTCCTGGGCCAGGAATATCGTTGCCTGGTCCGGTTCACCGACGGAGCCAAGATCAGCATCGACGGCCACACCACCAATGGCCAAATGATCGTCCAGGCCCTGCTCACGTACCGGCCCGACGTGCTGGTCCGGTACCGCTCGGCAGCGTTTCGGCGGACCATGGTCGCGACCCTACCGATCTGCGGCCTGGTCCTCGCGTCCGGCATCGTGCGCAGCTACCTGTTCTTGAACAACACCGAAACCTCCACCGACTACCACCCCGCCCAAGAAAGATTCTTTCTGCTGGTGGCCACCGGCATGATCGGCTGTTTCCTCGGCATGATGCTCTGCTTCACCCAGACCGTGCTGATAGGGCGGACCCTGACCCGCGACCACGACCCGCACGAACAAGAGGACGACTCCAGGTTCTGGCGATACCGCAGCCCCCGCCCCTGAGCGCACCGGGCCCCGACCTCGGCACCGAACCCGAGGACCACAACCCCTCGGAGGATTGCATCCCAAGTGGCTTGAGACAGCACGGTGCGCGCCCCTGACAAATCTTCGCGCCTGGCACAGGCGGGCACAGCAAGGGGTGAGTCCTCAACCAGATACCGACGTTGTGGGACCGTACCCGTGTCAGACCCGTTCCAGGGGCACGTGCGCTCCCTCCGGTTCGCGCACCCCCACCGTCATCCCGGGCTCGACGACGCCCCCCTGCAGCACCACACCCATCACCCCGGCCCGAAGCACCAGCACACCCTGATCGTCCCGGTACACCATCTGTTTGAGCAGACCCGGCGAGAACCCGTTGATCTGCGCGCACGGATTGCGCAACCCGGTGATCTCCACCCGCGCCGTCCCGAACCCGAGCACGGTACCCCGGGACAGTCCCAGCAGGTCGAGCCCGCGAGTGGTGATGTTCTCGCCCATCTGCCCGGGCGCGACATAGAACCCGGCCAGGGCGACCTCCTCCAGGAGTTCGACGTGGATCAGGTGCACCTGGCGCAAGTTGGGGCGGGTGGGGTCGACCGCAACTCGTGATCGATGTTTGACGGTCCTGCCCAGGTGTGCGTCGCCCTGCACCCCCAACCCGGCCAGAAGACGGATTCGTGTCCGAACGGGTTTACCGAAGGTGTGCTCGGGGCTGCTACCGACCGACTCCACGACGGGGGCCATGGCCACACTCCTCTGGCATGTGTTCCAACGGGCCCCTCAGCCTAGACACCCCGCACCGACCGCTCATCACCCGCCCCAGCCCGATCCGGCCGGGTCGACTCACGGCACCCACCGAGGAACACGCCCGTTCCGCTCTGCTCTCCGGGGTACCTGTCAACGGGAACGAATATGGCGGTGGGCCGGAGCAACAGCGCCGACCCGGGCGCACTCGTCCTCCCCTTCCGGCTTACTCGATTCGACATCTTCAAGACCACCGAAGGCCCCCACACTCGACTATGTCAGCGGACGAGACCATGCCACTTCGCGGTCCAACTGTCCTGTTTCCTTGAACAACCGAACCTGACAGGTCTCACCCAAGACGTTCGCGAGCTCGTACCTGTCCGCCGGTACGCAACCCAAGCCCCGCCAGAACGGTCCAGAGCGACGACTGAAGAGCCACGCCGTGCACGCGCCCTCCTCCGCGGCCCGCTCGAACGCGAACCGGGCGAGATCGCCTCCCCTGCCCGCCGAGCGCAGTGAGGGATCGACCGCCACACTCCTGATGAGCGCGTGCTCACGATCGGCACTGATCTCATAGCCGGTGCTCGCGACGACCTCCCCCTCATCACCACGCTCGACCCAAAGGCGCACGGTCGGTGCATCCAAACCGCTCAGGGTCAGATCGACGACCTTCAGGAAATCGGCCAACGCCCGGGCATCACTCGGGCCCACCCTGCTCAGGGCGACACTCCTACTCACAGGCCGAGTAAACCACCCCACCCCCGACCCCCGACGCAGCAGGGCCCTGGCCGAATCCCACGGCCGCCCCTCTTCTCCCCGAGGCCTTGCATCTCAAGTGGCTTGAGAGAGCACAGTTACCCCATGAACGACCAACAGCCCTACCCCATCGGAGACGCCGCCCGCCGCAGCGGCCTGAGCGTCAGCGCCGTGCGCTTCTACGCCGACGCCGGAATCGTCGAGCCCGCATACCTGTCGCAGGCCGGGCACCGCCTGTACGACGTCGACACCATCGCCCGCCTGGAACTGGTGCGCACCCTGCGCGAGTTGGACACCGACCTGAACGAGATCCGCCGTCTGCTCGAAGGCGGCACGACCCTGCACGAGCTGCTCACCACCCACCTGGCCATCGTCGAGCGCCAAGAACGCACCCTACGAGCCAGGAGGGCGGTGCTGCGGACCCTCATCAAGCAGGGAGCCACGACCGCGCAGGCCGACCTGATGCACAAACTCGTCTCGATGAGCGACGAGGAACGCGAGCAGGTCATCGACGACTTCTGGAACGACATCGGCGAGGGCCTCGACGTCCCCGATGGTTTCCTCGACCGTCTGCGCACGATGCGGCCGGTCCTGCCCGCCGACCCCACGGCCGCTCAGCTCCAGGCATGGATCGAACTGGCCGACCTGGTTCGGGACCCGGCCTTTCGCGACGAGGTCCGCACCTACCTGCACCAGACCTACTCCACGGACGTGGGCCGGGACATCGCGAGCCCATCCTTCCAGGACTTCATGTACGAGAGCGGGGTCGGGCTCTTCGAGGAGGTCCTGGCCGCACACCGCGCCGGTGAGTCTCCCCGCTCCCCCTGGGCACAAAAGACCATCACCCGCTTCATGGAGGCGGCCGCCGGGGTGTCCAACACCCCCCTGACCCATCACATCCGTAACCGTCTGGCCGACGCCTACCGGCAGATCCCCGATATCAAGCTCCAGGTCGCCGAGGAGGACGCCGCCTCCGAAGGTCCCGTCTATGACACGACCCACGGCAGATACCTGTCCCTGGTGGCCGCGGTCAACGGGACCGCACCCGAGGTGGACACAACGCCCTACGACTGGATCGCCGAGGCCATGCGCGCCCCGACCGACCACACCTGAGGGACCCGCCCACGCGCCCGATGCGCTCCCGGTGACGCGCCGGCAGCGGGGCATCGGCCGCCCGGCCTGCCGGCGGCGAACACGCTCACGCGTGCGGTGGGCCGGGGTTCGGGCTGATCCCCTCCACCACGATCTCGAACAGTCACCGGGCCCGCTCACCCGGGTCGGAATGGCCCTCCGTGGCCAGGGGGACACCCACGGCCAGCGCGACCAGGTCGTGGACGGTGACGGTCGCCCTCACCTGACCGCTTCGGACGGCACGGTCGAGCAAAGGTCCGCCAGCCTCTTCCAGCGCGGCCGAACAGCTGTTCTCGTGCACCGAGCGCGAGGCGGCACCGTCGTAGACCAGCACCGCCGCCAACCCGCACGCCCCCACTACGCCACGGACCTGGGGAGCCCCCTCACCTCCTTCGCCACCTGGACACGACAGAACCTGCCCACCTAGAACCGAAAAGCGAACGGGTTGCGACTCAAGTGGCTTCAACCGCCACAGGGGCCCATGAACGACGACCGACTCCACCCCATCGCAGACGCCGCCCACGGCTGCGGCCTCAGCGTCAGCGCCGTGCGCTTCTACTCCAACGAAGGACTCATTTCACCCGCCGGCCACAACAGCGCAGGCCATCGCCTGTACACCATCGACGCCATCGCCCGAGCCGACCTGATGCACAAGCTCGCCTCCCCTCTCCAAGCAGATCCTGGACCGCCCCTGTCGAGTGGTGTAGGCATCCGCGACCTTGCCCAGCACCCGCACGGTCGGCTGCGCCGACGACCCGAACCCGGTTTCCAGATCGTGGTGGACGGCCCCTTTGCAGGGTGTACTTGTCGCGAACTCCGGTGGCTTGAGCGATGCGGCAGGCGCGGTCGGCGGCATCATTACAGGCGTGCAGGATCGCTTGGAGAGCCTTTGCCTGTTCCGGCGAAGGCAACAACTTGACCCTCACCATCAACCTCATGGTCTAATACGCTCCTCACACCCGACCCGGGCATGGGGCCGAATCAGAGGACCCCTCCGCCTTTTTCCGGTCTTCGATGGTCGGGAAGGGTGGGCGGGGATGTTTCCTCCCGACTTTGAAGGGACCGGGCTTGCCCACCCAAAACGCGGTGAACGACTACGACGACTTCGCCCACGCCTACTCCATCGACAACGAGAACAACCTCACCAACGGCCACTACGAACGCCCGGCCATGATCGACCTCGCAGGAAACGTGCGGGGCAAACACATCCTGGACGCCGGCTGCGGATCCGGGCCCCTGTCCGCGGCCCTACGCGACCAAGGCGCCACCGTGGCCGGCTTCGACGCCAGCACCAAGATGATCGAACTGGCCCGCCAACGCCTGGGGCCGGGCACCGAACTGCACGTGGCCGACCTGGGCGGCCCTCTCCCCTTCGACGCCGGCGCCTTCGACGACGTGGTCTGCTCCCTGGTCCTGCACTACCTCCAGGACTGGAGCGGTGCCCTGACCGAACTCCACCGCATGCTCAGGCCGGGCGGGCGTCTCATCGCCTCGGTCAACCACCCCATCATCCACAAGATGATCGACCCCGAGGCCGACTACTTCGCCACCGCCCAGTGGTCGCAAACCCACACCTTCGACGGACGGCCCACCACCCTCACCTACTGGCACCGGCCCCTGCACGCGATGACCGACGCCTTCACCCAGGCCGGTTTTCGCATCACCCGCATCAGCGAACCGCCCTTCTCCCCCCACACCCCCGCAGAACTCATCCCCGCTCAGTTGCAGGGACGCACCTCCTTCCTGAGCTTCCTGTTCTTCGTCCTGCACAAGGACTGACCCCGCTCCGGACCGCACCTGCGGATCGGCCCCGCCCTCGCCGGAAAATCCATGGCGATCCCACCGCCCACCCGACATGCTCATCCCATGCGGATCACAGAAGCCACCGACGCGGACTGGCCGGCCATCTGGGCCTTCTTCCAACCCATCACCGCCGCGGGTGAGACCTTCACCTACCCCACCGACATGGACCAGGGCCAGGCCCGCCAGGGGTGGTTGTTGCCCGAACCCGACCACACGGTGGTCGCTCTGGACGAACACGGCACGGTCCTGGGTACCGCGAAGATGAACCGCAACCACATGGGCAACGCCGACCACATCGCCAGTGCCAGCTACATGGTCGACCCCGCCCACCGTGGCCGCGGTGTGGGCCGTGCTCTGTGCGAGTACACCCTGGATTGGGCACACCGAAGCGGTTGCACCGCGATGCAGTTCAACGCGGTGGTGGCGACCAACACCCGTGCGGTCGGGCTGTACGAGTCACTGGGCTTCGCTGTGGTGGGCACCTTGGAGCGAGGGTTTCGCCACCCGACCCAAGGCCACGTGGGATTGCACATCATGTACCGCGCCCTGGATCATGCCCCCGCCCGAGCACGCCGATGAGTACCCGCCCACAAGTGGAAGAACTCGTGCGCGCGGTGGCCGCCCGCCACCGCATCACCCACCACCGCATCCGAACCCTGCCGGTGGGGGAGGCCAACCACGTCCTGGCACTGGGCTCCGATCTGGTCCTGCGCATTCCCCGCCTGCACGAACACGCCCGGGACCTGGCCAAGGAGGCCGAACTCCTGCCCCTGGCCCACACCGCCCGGGTGGGCACCCCGGCCCTGGTCGAATACGCCACCACCCCCGTGCCCTACCTGCTACAGACTCGCCTGCCCGGCACCGACCTGGCCACCCGCACCCCCACACCCGCTCTGCTGCGAGAGCTGGGCACAAGGATGGGACGCCTGCACCACCTGCCCACCGCGAACCTTCGCACTCCACCACAACAGACCGAGTCCACCGATCCGACCGATCTACTCCAACACCTGCACCACACCGGCATGCTCGACACCGACACCACCGCCTGGTGCCAGGACCTGCTGCACCGCCTGAACGACGCCCACCCCGCCCCTGGGTCGGTGTTGATCCACGGCGATCTGTCTCCCACCAACCTGCTCGCCACCCCCGACGGCGCCCTGTCGGGGATCGTGGACCTGGGGGAGGCGGCTGTGGCCGAGGCCGCGGTGGACTTCGCCAAACTCCCACCCCATTGGCTGCCCGAGGTTTTGGTCGGCTACCCCCACCCACCCGAAACAGAACACGCCTGGCGTTCCCGAGTCCTGTTGCACCACCTGACCTGGGCCCTGGCCCGACTGAGCCGGCCCCGCCCCCGACCGGGCCGGCGCCACTGGAGCGCCCCGCCCGCATCCCGCCTGCTCGCCCTGATGCGCCTGTTGAGCACCCACCCCCACTGGGCCCCCACCTAAAGCGACAGCGTCGGCGTGCACCCCCATGATCCCCTGGCAAGGACCACTTCCCCCCGGGCCCGGGGACAGGGCACATGCGCGGATGTGCCCCACCCACACCGGCCCCACCCTCCCTCTCACACCCTCGCGTGGGAGCGGTCCTTGTCCAACAGCGCCCGGGCGCGGGCGCACACCGCCTCGGCGCGCTCCAGCGAATCCGGCCCACCGACCTCACCAGCGGCCACCGCCAACGCCTCGCGCGCCCGGGTGTGGGCCTCCACCAACCGGTGGCGCGCCCCGACCCGCATCCCCGCCTTCTCGGCGGCCACGCACGCGCGTTCACATTCGGCCAGCGCCCATTCCAGGCGCTCGTTCAGCGACCTGTCACGCACCAGCAGGGGCACCACCACGCCCACCACCGCTCCCAACACGGTGGCGGCCAACCGCTCACCCACCAGGTCCGAGGCTCCCGCCCCGGGGTCTGCCAACGCCGACAGCGCCAACGTCAACGGGGTCACGCACACGATCGCGTACGCGTAGTTGGTGGTCACCAACAACTCCGCGCCCACCTGGCACAGCACCACCACCGCGATCAGCGTCCACACCGAGGAGGTGTCCACCACCGCGAACAGTGCGGCGGCCGCGACCGTCCCGGCCACGGTGCCCAGGGCTCGTTGCAGGGTGCGGTGCCAAGTGACGGTGACGCTGGTGGCCTGCAACACCGAGGCCGCCGAAACGGTCGCCCAGTAGCCGTGACCCATGCCCAAGGACCAGGCCAACACGCCGGCGGCCAGGGAGGCCAGCGCCACGCGCAGCGCCCAGAGCACGCGCGGGCGCGGTCCGGGCGCAGCGTGTCGCACCAGCCGGATCTGGTCGGCGTGGGCACTGAAGGTGCACAGTTCCTCGTCGGTGACCAGCGGGTCCAGGTGGCGACGAGTGCGCACGCGCCGGGCCAGCTCGCGTAGTTCGGCGGCCCGGCGCCCCCGCGACACCCGGTCCCCGCCGGCGACCAGCAGGGTGTGGGCGCGGGCGATCATCAACTCAAGGGCCAGCACGGTGTCGGTGCGCGGGGTGGTGCCCAACAGCCGGTGGGCCCGATGCAGGGCCGCTTGGGCGCCCTGACCTCGTGCGGGGTCGGGGGCGTGCAGGTGGTCGGCGACCGCGTGCAGGGCCCGGGCCACGACCAGGCGGTGGCCGGCACGGGGGTGGAAGAACACCCCCACCATGGCCATCACCCAGCACAGGGCGCTGGAGGCGGCGATGGTCAGCGTGTTGACCGGCACACCGGCCAGGGTCTGGGGGGCGTAGGCGGCCACTCCGGCGGCGAAGACGAACATCAGCCCGGCCGGGGCGCCCAGGTCGACGGTGTCGGAGGTGTACTTGGCCGCGGCCGCCACCAGGGCCACCACCACGATGGGTCCCACCATGGAGGTCGAAAGGGCCGAGACCAGCGCGCCGGCGCCCACCGCCAGGGTCAGCCCGACGGCCACCAGGGCCAGGATCGGTGCGCGGCGACGGTAGGTGTCATCGCGTGCGTACAGGGCGGTGAAGCAACCCATGGCGGCGTAGGGGGCCAGGTCCATGCGTTGGGCCAGGTGCAGGGTGATCAACACCGCCAGCAGACACAGGCCCACTCGGGCGGCGGTGACGATGACGTTGCCGCGCACGCGGCGGGGCGAGAGGGCGCCCCTGGAGTCGAAGAGGGTGCTCGACCGCCCCCAAAAAGAAGAAAAGTAGTTCACAAGTAAATTATTATAGGGTGGATCCAACCCGTACGCCACCCAGTGAAAGACACCTCACCATGAGCGACGCCGTGGCCCGCTTCCGAGAACACTGGTCCCACCTCCACCCCGACATGGACCTGACCGGCATGGAAGCCATCGGCCGCGTCCGCCGCCTGGCCGCCCTGGCCAACAACCGCACCGACGACGCCCTCACCGACACCGGCGTCTCCCGACCCGAGTTCGAGATCCTGGCCGCCCTACGCCGCTCCCCCACCGGCCTGCGCCCGCGCCACCTGACCCGCGAGACCATCTCCTCGGGCGCAGCCACCACCAAACGCCTCCAACGCCTCGAAGAAGCCGGACTGCTCACCCGCACCCGCATCGAACGCGACCGCCGCGAAACCCTGGTGCGCCTGACCCCCGAAGGTCGAACCCTCGCCGACACCCTCTTCGCCCGCCAACTGGGCATCGACACCGACCTGCTCGCCCCACTGAACCAGGACGAGCGCACCCACCTGGCCGCCCTGCTGGCCCGTGTGCTCACCCCCATCGACAGCACCTGACCCCCGCACCGCAGGCCCCCGCCCGGCACAAGAACCCACACCGGCCCGGTAGGGGATGGACCAAGTACCCCAGAAAGCGGCAATGGGCTCGGGTTCGCGCAGGCCAAGAGGTAGAGCAACCCGCAGTTTTCGAATGGTGCTGCGATCCGGTGTGGTTCGTGCCGGTACCGAACGGCTCTGGCTTTCGCCCTCGACCCTGGCCGTCCTACCCGCCCCCTCACCGCTCCGGTTCGATGATGCGGCTCCGGTGACCCGACCATCAACGAACCGGTGAATCGACCGGAAAGCGACCAAGGAACTTTTCTTCTTCCGGCGGGAAAGGTATCCCTGACGTTGATGAACAAGAACAGACACATCACCTGGGAAGGGTTCTTCAACACCCGTGACCTCGGCGGCCTCCCCACCCGCCACGGCCGCACCACCCGCCACGGAGCCTTCATCAGATCCGCTGACCTGCGTTTCGTCACCGCCAAGGGGTGGCAGGCCGCCCACGACGCCAACGTGCGCACCGTCGTGGACCTGCGCAACCCCGACGAGATCCGACCGACCCAAGACCAAGGCCCCACAAGCCAGAGCGGGTCCGCCGCCTTCCCCGCGGTCACGACCCAAACACCCCTCCCGCCCGAGACGAGGCGCCTGGAGGTGCCCTTGGACCACGTCCAAGACGTCGAGTTCTGGAAGGACATCAACCGTAAGCGGCTGAACGGGAGCCCGCTCTACTTCCGCCCCTTCCTGGCCCGCCAGGCCCAACGATGCGCCGCGGCGATCACCGCTCTGGCACAGGCCGGTACCGGCGGCGTCCTGTTCCACTGCGGAGCCGGCCGCGACCGCACCGGACTGGTCACCCTGCTGCTGCTCCACCTGGCACAGGTCGAGGCTGAGGCGATAGCCGATGACTACGAACTCTCCACCCCCGCACTCACACCTCTCTTCGCCGCGATGGGCCAGGACGACCAGGGGCCGGTGATCAAGTCCTTGATGGCCGACCACGGACTGACGCTACGCGACAGCGTCCTCGACATCCTCAAGGACCTGAACGCGCGGGCCTACCTACTGAAGGCAGGGGTCACCCACGAAGACCTCACCCGAATCCGGGCCCGACTCCTGGACTGAAACGAATCCCTGACTCTGAAGGGGTACACACCCAAAACCCCCGAAGCTCTTTTCCGGCGTACTCGGCCCACCCCGCCGATGTTCACGCTTCACCCGGCCAAGGTCGGGTAATCGGTGTAACCGGTGGCCCCTCCCACATACATCAAATACTTCTCCCGCACCGCATTGACGGGGGCACCGATCCGGATGCGCTCGACCAGGTCGGGGTTGGCCAGGAAGGGCCGACCCAACGCCACCAGATCGGCCCCGGCCTCGAGCATGCGCTCACCCGCGACCCGACCACCATCCTCAGGGATCCCTTCGACGGGCAACACCGGATTACCGATCAGGGTGCGCGACCAACTCGCACGGATCCGCTTCCAAAGCCCACTGTCGGGGTCGGCGAAGGCCACATGCAAATAGACCGGACCCCGCTCATCCAAACGCGAGATCAACTCCGGGTAGAGGTCCTCCACGTCCCGAGCGGATTCGATGATGCCGTTGGTGGTGTTACCCGGAGAGATACGCACCCCCACACGATCGGGGCCGATCTGAGCGATGACGGCGTCCACCACCTCCAGAACCAACCGCATCCGCGCGGCGGGGGTGCCACCGTGGACGTCGGTGCGCCGGTTGGTGTTGGGGGCCAGGAACTGGTGCAGCAGATAACCGTTGGCGGCGTGGACCTCCACCCCCGCGAACCCGGCCGCCACCGCCCGGCGGGCCGCGGCGGCGAAGTCGGCGATGGTGGCGTCGATATCGCCCTGACCCATCTGCCGGGGCCTCACGGCCGGTCGGCGACCGTTGGGGGTGTGGATGGGCTCGGGCAGCGCGATGGGCGAGGGCGCCAACGGGATGAGACCACTGGTATCGGGGTGCCCGACCCGCCCACCGTGCTGAATCTGGGCGAACATGCGCCCACCCGCGGCACCCACACACCGGTTGACCCGGCGCCAGCCCCGGGTGTGCTCATCCTCGTACAAAGCGGCGATGCCAGGGTAGGTGCGCCCGACCGCACTGGGGGTGGAGGCCTCGGCGATGATGAGGCCGGCCGAGGCCCGCTGGGCGTAATACCGGGCCATGAGCTCGCTCGCGGCACCCGAGGGCTCGGCACGGTTACGGGTCATGGGCGCGATGACCAAACGGTTGGGCAGGTCGATATCGGCCAAGCGGGCGGGACTCAACAGCGCGGATGCGGCGTTCTGGGTGCTCATGCCCATACCGTAGGAGTTGACATCAATGTCAGATTCAATGCGGCGAAATGTGAGGTGCCTCATGGGCATCGGTGAACTGGCCCGACGCAGCGGGGTGAGCCCCAGGTCACTGCGCTACTACGAACAACAGAACCTGTTGACCTCCCAGCGCACCCCCGGCGGGCACCGCGAATACACCGAAACCGCCCTGGACCGGGTGGTGCGCATCCAAGAGTTGTACGCGGCCGGACTATGCAGCTCCAAAATCGCGACATTGCTGCCGTGCATGCGCGACGCCGACGGCGCACCCTCCACCACCGCCGACCACCACCTGGTGCGAGAACTGAGGGTGGAGCGCGAACGCATCGACCACATGATCGCCGACCTGCAACGTTCCCGAGAACTGTTGGACGAGGTCATCGCCTCCGCCCAAGGCTCCCCCACCGACCACACCTGAAACACCCACACCCGCACCCCGGGCGAGCGGCCACGTCACGCACCTTGCAACGGGAGGCGAAGGTGAACACCCGCACCAGATACCGCTCCGGCCCATAGGTCACCCCCACCGGCACCGGGGTTGAGGAACATCGGAACAGGATCCGGCGCTAAGTGTTTCGCCCTTGGTCAGCAGCAGGAATGACCTGTGAGGCGAGGCGGATGACGGTGGCTGCGTCAAGGCGTCGGTGCATGAACGACAGGGTGGAGAACAGGTCAAGGGCGTCCGGTTCGGGGATGCGCCATCCTGCGGTGGCCCGAGGGGTGTGCGCCGGCGGGTTGCGGAAGGCACCGAATACGCCCTTGAGGAGGTTGGCGAACCCCTTGTGCTCGCTGATCTTGCTTTCGGTGACGAAGTCGTTGATGCGGACCAGGGGAGGCTGTCTCCTTCTGGCGCAGGATCTCCTCCTCGCAGTACTTGATCACCTGGGGATGGACCCCACGGCGCCGGAGTTCGCTCTGGAGCCGACCTGCCAACCTGGCGACCTCGTCAAAGTTGGCCGCTCTGGCCCCGCGCGCCGGCTTCCCCACCTCATTGACGCGCAGCCCCATCAACGCCAGTGGTTCGTTGAGCGCGTCTTTGAGTGCTTCGAAGCGAGCACGGTTCTGGACGTAGCGCCCTGGAGCCATGGCTTCGGTGATGAACTTGATGATGCAGTTCGCAGCCTGGTCCCGTTGTTGCTGGGTCATCAATGCCGCCCAGAGCCGCTTCCTCTTGCTCGTGCTGGGGTCCACGTCGGAAACCCGTGACACGCTCAGAAGCGTGGTGATCTCCGAGCCGGACAGGCCCGGATGATCCGTGCCGGCCAGGACTGCGCAGACCGATTCAACCGCGGAGTTCTGCCACATGGGGTGCCGGATGCTCGCCATGGGGGCCATCTTGGCGGCTGCTCAGTGGAAAGGTGGAAGAAATGCCCTCAAGGCGGTGATCACTCGTCAGTGGGCAGGTGGGCCACGGCGGCTTCCATGTCGGCCTGGGTGGGAAGGGTGTAGCGGCGGGTGGTCTCCAACCTCTTGTGGCCCATGAGCTGGGCCACGGTCACCACGTCCACCCTGCTGCGGGTCAGGTTGGTGCCGAAAGTGTGACGCAGGACGTGTGCCGACAGCGCGGGGCGGCCGTTCTCGCCGACCAGGTCGGCGTCGGCGGCGAGCTGGTCCAGGAGCAGGTTCACCGCCCGGTCGGTCAGCCGTCCGCCACGCCGGTTATCGGTATCCCCGGAACAGCGGTGCGCACCTCCGCACTGCGTCAACTCGTGCTCCAGGCCCCCGCACCGGTCATCGCCCAGGCACTGGGGTTCCACACCAAGACCACCACCCGAGTCGTTGCCGAGGCCAGCGGGACCTGGAACCGCTACGCCCCCAGCGGATGAGCACCCACCAGCAGACGTGCGGGGTCAACGCGATATTCCGTGGTCTGGGAGCCCTGGTCTGTCTACCGTGACCGCCATGGTTCACCTCTCCCTCGACGCCCTACCGAAAACGCTGCCCACTCGGATTCCCAGGGTGTCCCTGCGCGTGCTCACCCCCGCTGACTCGGTCGACTACCAGGCTCTTCTGCGAGCCAACCGCACTCATCTGACCCGCCATGGAGATTTCACCGACCAGGTCAGGGCACCCGCAGGGGAGATCGAGCAGGCACTGGCCCACCCCGGCAAGAAGGAGCGCGCCTACGGCATACGGCTACACGACACCTTGGTGGGCCAGGCCAGCATCATCGCCGTCGCTCCACCCCACTACAGCCTGGGCTACTGGCTCGCCCAAACCGCCACCGGGCAAGGACGGGCAAGCGCAGCTTGCACCGCGCTCATCGAGAGTTCCTCCACTGTCCTGGGCGCCACGGACATGTTCGCCGGCGTCACCCACGGCAACGACTCCAGCATCGCCTTGCTGCGCCGACTCGGATTCACTCCTGTAGCGGATTTCCCTAACTACACCCGGTTCCACCTGGCACTGACATCCCCAGGCTCACAGGGATCGCAAGCCCCATAGTCCTGACAGCGGACCTCCGCGACAAAGCACACGCAGGCGAGTGCAACCCAGTCCTTTTCGTCTTCGGCAACCATGACGCACGGTGCCTAGATCAGTAGGAGCTACGGAGAATACAGAACACTTGGTCGACGACTCCCGCCAGTCTCGACCCCCGAGACCACCCGCCGCTACACCCTGCCCATCACTGCCGACATCGAAGCCGCGGTCAGCAGCCGCCCCGCCGACGAGTAACCCGGTGAGCCCATAGCACGGGTTTTCGTTCCGGTCCTCCTCAACCCCCGGGTTGAGGAGGACCGCTCCAGGACGTGGCGGTAGACCCCCAACGCACCGTTTTTTGGAACCCCGCCCCAGGACACCTGTCCCGGGGCGGGGGCTTCGTGCTGTCCGGGGCGGAGAATGCGGACCTTCGTCGATGCCCCCACGGCCGGCCCCGCCGGTTTGTCGGGGTCGCCCGGTACAACGGAACGGACCTGTACCGCCCCCGTGAAGAGGCCCCCCTGATGTACCCCACCCTGCCCCCGCTGCCCGACGGTGAGACCGGGCGCGTGCCCGGCGCCCTGCTGGTTCGCGGCGACTGCGACGACCACGCCTGGAACGACGTGCTCGCCCGTATGGGCGAACTGCCCGGTATGGTCGCCCACACCTCCGGACAGCCCCTGCCCCTGGCTCAGGGGCCCATGACCCGGCGTCTGCTCGTGGTCCAGGACCCCGCTTGGCGGGGCGCCGACCCCGCAGAGGTGGCCCAGGCCCTGGACGGCACGGGTGCCTGGGTTCCCGACCTGGTGCTGATCGCCGACCGCGGCACCACCCGCGATTCCGACCTGCGCCCGCTCATGGCCTTCCGGCCCAGCGACGATGAGCTCTACCGTTTCCGCGTCACGCCCCGTCAGGCGGCCATGACCTACCTGGTTGTACACCGCCCCAGCATCGAGCACACCCTGGATCACCACGCGAAGAGCGGTGCCGCCGAGATCGAACTCGACCCCGGCGAGTCCTACGAGGACTGGGTGGACAGCTTGCCCGAGCCGATGGGCGATGTCCTGGAGACCGCGGCGTCCCCGCCCCTCTACCAGCCGCCCGCCGCACCCCTGCCCGTGATCACCCAGAACGACTGGGGGCTGCTCGTGCGCACCGACTTCAGCGACGACCACGCCTGGGCCGCGCTCGTGGCGGACGCGGACCGTCCCGACCCCTGGATCGAGACCCCCGAGGACCACCAGAGCTGCGTGCAGATCGTGGACGATCCGGCTTTCGCGGGGGCCACGCCTGAGCAGGTGATGGCGATCGTCCGCCAGAACGAGGACGAAGAGAATGGGGGCACGGACGTGGTGGTGATCGCCGACCGAGCGTCCATGGGCGACTCCGACCGCAGCGTCCTGGCCGTGCCCCTGGAGGACGACGTCGGGTGGTCCTTCCGTCTGTCCGTGGAGAATGTGGGGAGCATGGCGGTCAACCTCTTTCTCGCCAACACGGGCATCGAGGACTGGATGAATCACTTGCCGGACGGGCCGGCGGTCATCACGGAGAAGGAGATGCGATCCGTGCGGGGCTGGTGATCGGGTCACCGGTATGGGGGTTGAGACTGGCATGCTCGCGTATCCGAGTAGCGCCTATTCGAGACCGGGCTCCTGCTGAGTGATCACGGAGAGTCGTGGTCAGGGGCGTAACGGCTCCAGGGGCCACCCGCGTCTGCGGCGATCCGGGTGGTGGTCACGTTATGGAAACCCAGCGAGCGGGCGATGACGGGGGCGGGTGCCTGGAGGACGCGTTGTCGCAGGGCCGCGGTTCGTGCGGCCTGCGCCGGGATGCCGAGGTCGCGGATGTGGTTGGCCAGCGTCCGCTGGGTGATGGGCTGCCCGGCCCGGCGGCCGGGGAAGAGCCAGCGGCTGTCAAGGTCGGTGCCCGTGGCCGAACTGGTCCTCTCTTCCTTGGCCTGGAGGAACAGCTCATCGAACGGTTCGGGGACGGGTGTGGGCGGCTCGCCCAGACGGATGACGACCTCCCCGTCGGTGTCACGGGTGATGTCGTCGAGGGTGAGGCGGACGATTCAGCTGGCCGGTTGCGCGTAGAGCAGCATCAGGCAGGCCGCCATCTGCAACCGGGCGGGATAGTCGCTGTTGAGGACCTTGCGCACGAGTTCGAGCCGACGGCGCTGCGTCAGCACCTGCCCGCGCCTCGTCTGCTGGGCGGGCAGGTGCAGGCTCGGCGCCCGCCCGGCGAGGTCGCCGGGGGTCTGGATTCACGCGCGATACCAAGCACTACGGCGACCGGCTGGTCTACGCGGCCCTGGACTCCAAGTGGCGCCGCTACCACGCCCGCTGCCGGTGCGGCGGGAACCACGCTCCTCGCTCTGGGGCGTCTCAGCCTCGGCTGAATCCTACTGTAGCGTCGCTGAGATGGAGCGCTCTGAGATCTTCGACATTGCCCACCTGCGCCATCCGATCGCGGCGCCGGTGGCGCCCGAGCGGTTACGCGAACTGGTCGGCTGGCTGAGCCCAAGCGACGGTGCCCGCGCCGTTGACCTCGGGTGCGGCGAGGGCGAGTGGCTGCAAGAGCTGCTGCTCGCCCACCCCGGAATCACTGGCGTAGGGATCGACCACATGCTCCCAACCACTGCCGCGCGGCGTGCCAACGAGCGGAAACTGAGCGACCGGGTGCACTGGATCGAGATGGATGCCGCCACCTGGAACGACGGGGTCTTCGACGTGGTGCTGTGCGTCGGTGCGAGCCACGCCTTCGGCCGGCTGGAGGACATGCTGGGCGCTGTCCGGCGGCACCTACGCCCCGGTGGCCAAGCGCTCATTGGCGACAGCATCTGGGAGGGCGCCCCGTCGGCTTCTGCGCTGGCAGCGCTTGAGGTTTCCGCCGACGCCTATCCCGACCTCGCCGGCCTCGTGCGAGCCATCCATGAGCACGGGTTGGAGCCGTCGTACGGGCACGTCAGCACGTTGGCCGAGTGGGACGACTACCAGTTCAGCTGGACCGGGTCGCTCGTCGACTGGGCCGTGCGGGAGGCCTCGACGATCGAGGATCGTGACCAGGCATTCGCCGCTGCACGTGAGAATCGCGACGCCTGGCTGAGCGGCGCCCGACGCGAGCTAGGGTTCGCCACCTTCGTCCTGCACGACGCCGCGGCCGCTGGCGCGCGCGACTGATCGGCGTTCACGTTGCTGCCAACGTTACGGCGGCCAGCTCGTCGAGTGATCCGATAAGAAGTCAGAAAGGCAAGTCGCACGACACGCCGATCCACAGGTTTTGACTATTCCTTGCTTCCTGCTGGCCTTGGTCGACCAGGTCAAACCTGAGGACTTCGACGCCGACGTGGCCACCGCGCTCAAGGGCACCGGCATCGAGGCGCGCAGGCACCGAGAGCGACGTGCCGGGGGGTGAGGAACATCGGAACGAAGACCCGCGCTAAGCGCCGGATCCTGTTCGGACGTTCCTCGACCCCTGCGTCAGCGGGCATGGGGGCGATCAGCTCCCAGCCGGCGTCGTCGAGGAAGAAGAACCGGTCCAGCTGCGTGCGCGAGGGCGGTTCGATGTAGCGGCCGTAGCGGGCCGCCTGTTCATCGGTAAGGAATTCAACGGGCACGCCCACAGAAGGTATGAGCAGGGGCGACATGCTTAGCGCCGGATCCTGTTCCGATGTTCCTCAACCCCGGGCACCTGGCGGATCCCACCCCCAGAACACGGCGAGGCCCACCCGCACAAGTGATACTCCGACCAGAACGACAAGAACGGACCGGCCACCCCACCACCACACCCACCCAGCCCCGAAAGGACCCCCCACGTGCACCCCACCACCACACCCCACACCAACGGCCACCTCCCCCGCCCCGGCGGCCACCACCTGTTCTGGCAAGAAACCGGCAACCCCCACGGAGTACCCGTCCTGGCCATCCACGGCGGCCCCGGCTCCGGCGCCTCCCACAAATGGTCCTGCTTCACCGACCCCCACCACTACCGACTCATCCTGCTCGACCAACGCGGCAGCGGACACAGCACACCCAACGCCGCAGACCCCACCACCGACCTGACCACCAACACCACCGCCCACCTCATCGACGACTTCGAAGCCCTGCGCACCCACCTGAACATCGACCGCTGGCACCTACTGGGCGCCTCCTGGGGATCCACCCTGGCCCTGGCCTACGCCCAAACCCACCCCCAGGTCGTGCGCGCCCTGGTGCTGTTCGCCATCACCACCGGCACCCGCGATGAGATCACCTGGATCACCCACACCATGCGCCGTGTCTTCCCCCACCAATGGGAACGCTTCCGCGCGGCCGCGGGCCCAGACGCCGACCCCCACCACCTCCCGGCCGCCTACGCACGCCTTCTGGCCGACCCCGACCCGCAAGTCCGGTTCAAGGCCGCCCGAGCCTGGTGCAAGTGGGAGGACACCCACGTGGCCACCGCCCCCGGCCACACACCCCACCCCCGCTTCCACGACCCGACCTTTCGCGCCACCTTCGCCCGCCTGGTCACCCACTACTGGGCCAACGACTGCTTCCTCACCCCCCGACAGCTCCTGAACGGTGTGGAGCGCATCGCCCACCTGCCCGCGGTCCTGGCCCACGGCCGCCTGGACATCAGCGGACCCGCCGACACCGCCCACGACCTGGCCGCACACTGGCCGGCCGCGAAGCTGCACATCGTCGAAGAGGCCGCCCACACCACCAACGTCGCCGGCCTGGGACAGATCGTCGCCCAGGCCATGGATCACTTCCGCACCCTGTGACACCACAGCCCCACCACACCCGGGCGCGGGTCAGCGCGCCAGCCCGGCCCGGAAGGCGAACACCACCAACTGGGCCCGATCCCTGGCCCCCAGCTTGACCATCGCCCTGGACACATGAGTGCGGGCGGTGGCGGGGGAGACCACCAGCCGTTGCGCGATCTCCTCGTTACTCAACCCCTCACCCACCAACCCCACCACCTCACGTTCACGTTCGGTCAACACCCCAACGTCGGGGACCACCCCGCCCACCCCGCCCCCACGTTCGGTGAAGGCGGCCACCACCCGCCGTGTGACCGAGGGCGACAACAACGCCTCCCCCCTGGCGGCCACCCGCACCGCCGCCAACATCTCCTCCGGCTCCCCATCCTTGATCAAAAACCCGCTGGCGCCGCCCCGCAACGCCTCGAACACGTACTCGTCCAACTCGAAGGTGGTCAGCACCACCACCCGGGTCGCCACCAGATCCGGGTCAGCGCCGATGATCCGCAACGCCGCCAACCCGTCCAGCCGCGGCATACGCACGTCCATCAACACCACATCGGGACGCAACTCACGTACCAACTCCACCGCCCGCACCCCATCGGCGGCCTCACCCACCAACTCCATGTCGGACTCGGCCTCCAACAGCACCCGCAACCCCATCCGCACCAACGCCTGGTCATCGGCCACCACCACCCGAACCATCACCGCCTCCCCCGCACCGGAAGATCCGCCCGCACCCGCACACCACCACCCTCGGCCACCCCCACCGACACCGTTCCCCGCACCGCCCGAGCCCGCTCACGCATCCCAGCGATCCCCATCCCCTCAACGACCACCCCACCAGATCCCTCATCGACCACCTCCACCACCACCCGATCCACCCCGCACCCGACGCGCACCACCACACCCGCACCAGGCGCGTGGCGCACCACATTGGTCAACGCCTCCTGCACGATCCGAAACGCCGCCACCTCCACCCCCGAACCCGGCCAGGTCCGCTCACCCTCCCAGACCACCTCCACCCGATGCCCGGCCCGGCGCACCGACTCGGCCAACCCCTCCACCCGATCCAACCCGGCCACCGGCCCCCGACCCGCCCCACCCCCATCCCGAAACACCGCCAACGTGCCACGCAACTCCTCCAACGCCTCCCGGCTCGCATCACGAATGGCCGCCAACGCCACCGGAGCCTGCTCAGGGCGCCGATCCACCACATGCAACGCCACCGACGCCTGCATACTGATCACCGACAGGCTGTGCCCGACCACATCGTGCACCTCCCGCGCGATCGTCAACCGCTCCTCATAACGCGAACGCGCCAACTCCTGGGAGCGTTCACGCTCACGCCCGGCCCGCCGCGCCCTGGCGAACACCCCCGCCCCGGCCGGTACCGCCATCGACCCCAACGCGAACACCACCGCCGCCGGCGCCGAACCATCGCCCCACCCCCACCAGGGCCGCCCCACCTGCGAGAACAGAGCCGCACCCACCACCACCGGCCCCGCCCAACCCAAGAACACCCCCGGCGGCAAACGAAGCCCCGCCGAGAACACCACCAGGGCGCACATCAGCACCCCCGGCCCCATCCCCACACCGGCGGCCATCACCAGCGCCGCACCCACCCCGGCCACCGCCACCGCGGGCCCCGGCCACAACCGTCGCACCGCCACCGCCACCACCAACACCACCACCCCCGCCCACACACCCCAGGGCAAGGCCACCTGCTCCACCTGCTCCCACCCGGGGCCTTGCCGACCCCAAGGCGGTCCCCCCACACCACCCCCGGCCCGATCCCAGGCCAAAGACCCCCGGGACCACACCAACACCAACGCCCCCAGCACCACACCCAAGGCCACATCCACGACCACGGCGCCCCTGCTCACACGTTCTGCCACACCCCGACCCTAAACACCCACCCCCTCCTCACGCCTGGTGCGGCGGACGCATCTTCACCTACGCCCACCAACGTAGGAACACAGCCGCCCCCAGACCGATGCGCGCGACAGACCCCACCACCCAAGGTGGTGCCCATGAACGCCGCAACACTCATCGCCGCCGCCCCGCACTGGCAGGGCGGGCCACCACCCTTCGTTCCGGGAGTCCTCATGTTCTGTGTGCTCACCCTGCTCATCCTGGGCGCCCTGGTCTTCACCATCGCCCGCCGCAAGGGCCACACCCCGCCCTGGGCCCACCCGCGCACCCCACGCCCGGAGGAAACAGCCCGCACCGTCCTGGCCGAACGCTTCGCCAAGGGCGACATCACCGTCGAGGAGTTCATGGAACGCGCCAGCGCCCTGAACTGGACACCCGGCCACAACGACGACAAACACTGACCCACAACACACGAGCAAGGGGCGCCCCCACCACGGGGGCGCCCCACCTCTTCGTCGCGGGGGTGTGTCCCACGCCGCTCCCCCACCCGGCCCAGGCACACCCCACTATCAGCCACAATGACCAAAACCCTGACAAACACACCACAAGGATCGCGGGCTCACATGGCCATCCCCAAAGCCGAACTCCACCTGCACATCGAAGGCACCCTCGAACCCGAACTCGCCTTCCACCTCGCCAGGCGCAACAACATCACCCTGCCCTACACCGACGTCGACCACCTACGCACCGCCTACGACTTCACCGACCTGCAATCCTTCCTCGACCTGTACTACCGACTCATGGACGTCCTACGCACCCAACAGGACTTCCACGACCTGGCCACCGCCTACCTGGACCGCGCCGCCACCCAAGGCGTACGCCACGCCGAGATCTTCTTCGACCCCCAAGCCCACACCAACCGCGGCATCCCCCTAGGCACCGTCATCCAAGGCCTGGTCTCGGCCCTGGACCAAGCCCACACCCGCCACGACATCTCCACCGAACTCATCCTGTGCTTCCTTCGCGACCGCCCCGCCACCGAAGCCATGGACACCCTCCAAGCCGCCCGCCCCCACCTACACCACATCACCGGCGTAGGCCTGGACTCCGCCGAGATCGGCCACCCGCCCACCAAATTCACCGAAGTCTTCCAAGCCGCCGCCGACCTGGGCCTGCGCCGCGTCGCCCACGCCGGCGAAGAAGGCCCCGCCGACTACATCTGGCAGGCCCTGAACCACCTGGGCGCCGAACGCATCGACCACGGCATCCGCGCCCTGGACGACCCCGCCCTCCTCACCCACCTGGCCACCACCCGCACACCCCTGACCGTGTGCCCCTTCTCCAACGTGCGCCTGCGCGCCGTACCCACCCTGGACGTGCACCCCCTACCCGCCCTGATGGACGCCGGCCTCCTGGTCACCGTCAACTCCGACGACCCCTCCTACTTCGGCGGCTACGTCCACGACAACTATCTGGGCATCCAACAACACCTGAACCTGACCAACGAAGACCTACGCACCCTGGCCCGCAACTCCTTCACCGCCTCCTTCCTCACCCCCCAACGCCGCGAGGCCCTCATCGCCGAGGTCGACGCCTACCACTTCGACTGACCCACACCACAAAAAGGCCGGGGGCTCCACACGCACGTGTGGAGCCCCCGGCCCATCACCTCACACCCACACCAAACGCCGACCATGCTCACCCGCATGACCCACCACACGCCCATCCAACGCCAACGTGAAAAGGCCCTCCTGCGCCGGCCGCGCACCCTCCCACTCCGCGAAGACCCGCCACCCCTCGTTACTCACCCACCGCACACCCAACCCACCCACCAACGACGCGAACTCCTCCCGCTCCTCACGCCCCAGATACGCCAACACCGCACTGTGCAACACCACCACCGTGGCCCCCTCCGGCGCCCGCGCCACCAGAGCGGGCAACCCCTCCAACAAATCCCCCGCCACCATCACCGGCGGATCGGCCGCCACCACCCCCGCCGCACCCCGCAACCGCTCCAAACGCCCCGCCTCCTGCCCACCCGGCCAGATCAACGCCTCCAACCACCCCACATCACCCTCATCCCCCGCATCCAACGGATTCAGGTCGATCCCCCCACGCCAGACCACCTGCGGCAACCGATCCGGAACAGGAACCCCACCCTCGGTGACGCACTCCAACACCGGCCCGGGCCCCGCACCCAACGGCGGCGCCCCATCGAAGGAATACCGGTACCGGTCCGGGTACAGACACAACCCCGCCGACGCCCCCACCTCGATCAACGCCAACGGCCCCGGTAGTTGCGCCAACACCGGCAACAGGGTGGCGCACCGCCCCACCTCGTTGGTCTGGGTCGAACGCTCCAGCACCACCCGCACCACCCTCTCCCAGTGCTCCATCACGAACGCCCGCCACGCCGCGAAAGAGCTCACCGGCCCACCCAGGTAACGCACCGCCCCCAACCACAGGTTCGGTTGCCACTTGCCCTCCGGCAGCGACGACACCGCTGCCACCAACTCCGCGTCCCAGGCCACCCCACGCGCGATCTCCGCATAACCAGGCGAATCACCCTGCTCGAAGTTGACCGCCATGTGCGCCCACACCCGAGCCACCCGCTCCGCGCCCCGCACCGCACACCCGCTTCCACCAAGACTCACCCGACGCCGCGCACCCTAACCCGCACCCCCATTCACGTCTTCGACCGCCCCCGACCAGAACCGCTCCCGATACCGCGAAGGCGAACATCCAAGACGCCGCACGAAAGCCTTACGCAACGCCTCACCCGTACCGAACCCACACCCCCGCGCGATCTCCTCCACCGACGTCGACCCCTCCTCCAACCGCCGCCGTGCCCACTCCAAACGCACCCGCTCCACGTACCGACCCGGACCACACCCCACCCCAGCGGTGAAGACCCGCGAGAACTGCCGCACCGACAACCCCGCCCGAGCCGCCATCTTGGCCACCGACCAATCCGCCCCCGGATCGGCATCCACCAGATACCGCACCTGCCGCACCTCCACCCGCTCGGCCACCTGCACCGCCAACTGGGTCGAAAACTGCGACTGCCCACCCGGACGCACCAGAAAAACCACCAACGTCCGCGCCAGCTCCAAAGCCACCGCCCGCCCCAGATCCTCCTCCACCACCGCCAACGCCAAATCGATCCCCGAAGTCACCCCCGCCGACGTCCACACCCGCCCCGACCGCACGAACACCGCGTCCTCTTCCACCACCAACCCCGGAAACTCAGCGGCCAGCCGGGCACAGTGCCGCCAGTGCGTGGTCACCCGCAACCCCTCCAACAACCCCGCACGCGCCAAGACGAACGCCCCCGAACACACCGACGTCACCCGAGCGGCCCGCCCCGCCAACTCCCGCACCACACCCACCAACAACGCATCCGGATCATGAGCACCCTCCCCACCGGGCACCACCAACGTGTCCACCCGCCCCACCTCCTCCACCGCCATCGAGGGCACCAACCCCAAACCGGACGAACACACCACCGTCTTGCCGCCCACCGAGACGGTCCGCACCCGATACCGCGCCCCCGGCGCCCGCGCCGCCCCCGCGAACACCTCCAACGGCCCCGTCGCGTCCAAGCTCTGCATCCCATCGAAAAGCACGATGACCACCTCGTGCCACACACCGTTTCCCATACGCACCACCCCACCGCACCTCGAAAACGACCACAAGGTCACCCACCCCAACCATCCGGACACACCCGCGCGCCACCTCACCCCCTTCTCGACCACCCCACCCTTACGCTGTGAACACGACCCGACACACGAAAACCATCCGAACTCCACACCACCCCGAGCAGTCCCACCCAGGAGAACACCACCCACACGAACGGACACCCGTGAGGCTCTCCGACCGCACCCGCCTGCACCACACCACATCCGCACCCGCCACCATCGGGCCCCTGGTGCACCTGCACGACGTGTCCCACCCCCACCTGCCACGCCTGGACCTGGCCATCCACCCCGGCCACCACATCGCCCTGCTGAACCTGAGCACCCCGGCCCGCCACGCCCTGATCCACCTACTCACCGCCCAGATCCACCCCACCCACGGCCACATCACCACCCACACCCGCATCCACACCACACCCGCCCGACCCACCCTGGCCCAAACCATCACCGGCCACACCCACCCCGACCCCCACGACCCCCGCCTACACCAGGTCCTGGCCACCTCAGGGCTCGCCCACCACCCCCACACCACACCCACAAGCCAACTCCCACCCCACCTGGCCGCCCACATCCACCAGGCCCGCACCCTCTACGCCCACACCATGGGCGCCCACCTACTCCTGATCGACCACCCCACCACCCCCACACCGGCCCCCACACCCACCACCGCCCACCTCACCCTCACCGACCACCCCACCCTGACCCGCACCGCCGACCGCATCCTGCTCTTCCACCAAGACCACCTCACCGAAACCGGCGACCACCACCAACTCCTGCTCCGCGGCGGCGCCTACGCACGCCTGTACGCCCTCCAAAGCATCCGCACCCCCACACCACCGGCCCCCTAAACTGGACCCGTGGCACCCCTAACCAAGGAACTCACCGTCGGCCAGGTCGCCCAACGCTCCGGAGTGGCCATCTCCGCCCTGCACTTCTACGAACGCCAAGGCCTCATCCACAGCCGCCGCACCACCGGCAACCAACGCCGCTACCACCGCGACACCCTGCGCCGCGTGGCCTTCATCCGCATCTCCCAACGCGTGGGTCTGCCCCTGGCCCGCATCCGCCAAGCCCTGGAACAACTCCCCGAGAACCGCACCCCCACCCGCGCCGACTGGGCCTCGGTCTCGGCCCAATGGCGCGACGAACTCGACACCCGCATCGCCCAACTCACCCGCCTACGCGATGACCTGACCGGATGCATCGGCTGCGGCTGCCTGTCCCTGAACTCCTGCACCCTGTCCAACCCCGACGACGAACTCGCCGCCGCCGGCCCCGGACCCCGCCGCCTCATGGTCGAACGCCTCATCGAACCCGACACCTGACCCCCAACACCCACCCCACCGGGGAACACCACACCACCCCGCCCCGCCACTTCATCGTCGCCGCCATCGCGGCCACCGGCGTCCCACTCCTGCTGGACGTGCTCTCCCCTCCTGGGCACCTTCGACATCCCCCTGCATCCCCTTGGCCTTCACCACACGCCTGGCCGCACCCACCATGGGCCTGCTCCTGGCCGCCACCACCCACGCTGAACAAAAAAGGGGGGCGAGCCGGCCACAACGGCCCACCCGCCCCTCCTCGTCACCGCCTCACCCCGCGGCGGCCTCATCGCGCCCGCGCCGGGCCAGCTCATCGGCGTATTCGTTGCCCTCGTCCCCGCTGTGGCCGCGTACCCAACGCCACTCGACCTCGTGACGTGCGGCCAACTCGTCCAGACGCCGCCACAGGTCCACGTTCTTGACCGGTTTCTTGCTCGCGGTGGTCCAGCCACGCTTCTTCCACCCGTGCACCCAAGAGGTGATGCCGTTGCGCACGTAGGAGGAGTCGGTGTGCACGATCGCCGGCACCGGCCGGGTCAGGCTCTCCAAAGCCTGGATGGCCGCCATCAACTCCATCCGATTGTTGGTGGTCTGGGCCTCGCCCCCGTACAGCTCACGCTCGTGCTCCCCATAACGCAGCCACACACCCCAACCCCCTGGTCCAGGGTTGCCGCTGCATGCCCCGTCGGTGTAGATGACCACGCTTCGTGTCGAGGTCTGTTCGACCTGATCCCCGTTGTGCATGCCGGGCAATCTACCGCCCTCAAAGATCACGAAAAGGCCACACACCCCACAAAAAGGGCCACCACCAGAGCCACCCACCCCCAATGGAGCCCCATAGGCACCCGAAAAGGTCCAGACAGAAGACCAATGGCACCCTCCGCGACCGACCCACCGTCCACTCCCCACGGCCACGAACCACTACCCACCGCACCCATACCCGCACCCGCCGTGGAAGAACACCCACAGAACCACGACCCGAACAAGGGGTCGAGGAGGATTGCTACAGGATTTGGCGGTAGAGCCATGACCTGGGCGACGGTTCGATGACGGGACCGATTTGCCCAGTTCTCAGCCCCTACGTTCGTGGCCATGCCGCATGAGTACCTCTCCCAAGACCAGATCGCCCACTACGGCCCCCAAGGCCTTCACCCTGGCCGCGAGCAAGCACACACCCGCCACTCAACTCGGCTGGGCGGTAAGGCAGGCCCATGAGTAACCACAGCGGGCCCTAGCACCTCGCCGAAGGCGGCCGTAGCGGCGCGGATAAGCCGGGCCCACGGGGTAAGAAGGCCGTGGTCTATGACGGGACCGTGCAGGTGGCCTCGATCCGGATCCGGCTACGCGACCTCACCCGTTCAAAAACCACGACCTAACTCAGGGCGAACACCGAGGGTGGGGTGCTCTGTTCGGTGACCTCGCGCAGGTAGCTCCGCGCCAGGTCGGCCAAGCTCTCGATCTCGGGGTGGGGGCGCGTTGAGGGCCAGATCAGGCTGACCTCGACCCGCGGGGAGTCCCAGACGGGACGGTAGACCACGTCGGGCCAGGTGTGCCCGTAGCGGGTGGCAGCGGCCGTCACCCCGACGGCGTCGCCGATAGCGATACGGGCCAGCCACTCATCGGTGTTGGCCACTGTCACCGTGGCCGGTGTCGGGGCGATGTGCTCCCACAGGCGCACGGTCGCGGTGGGCGCGGTCGCGCACAGCGCCACACGGTGGGTGGCGAGCTCCTCCAAACCCAGCTTGTCGGCTGTAGCGAGCGGGCTCGCGGCGGCCACGGCAGCCACCAGGGTTTCGGTGAACAGGTGAGCGCTGGTCAGGGCGGGGTCTGCGACCTGATCGGGCAAGACCCGGCGCACGATCACCGCGTCCAACTCCCCCGCGGCCAAGGAGGCTTCGGGATCGGCGGGGCGGCTGATGTGCACGGGGGTGGCCGAACGTTCTCGCCACCGCCGGATCAAGGGCACGGTGTGCTGCCCCAGCCCGGCCCAGGCCCATCCCAACCGCAACGCGGACGCTTCCCCCGATCGGGCGGTCTCTATGGCCCGGTCGATGCCGTCCAGCAACGGGCGTATCTGGCCGACCAAGCGGTGCCCGGCCTCGGTCAGCGCCACCTGGCGGGTGGTGCGCTCGACCAGGCGGACGCCGGTGATCTGCTCCAGTCGGGCGATGGTGCGCGACAGGGTCGGCTGGGTGGTGGCGAGTTCGGCCGCCGCGCCGGTGAACGTCTCGGCCCGGTCGAGCGCCTCCAGGGCGCGCAGGTGACGCAACTCCACACTCATACGTCCACTGTATGAATCCGTGCGCGTGTGTATTTCTCTCACCAGGCCAGACGTTTCTAGCCTGGACATATGCGCATCCTCATCATCGGAGCCTCCGGCAAGGCCGGGGCCGCCGTCCACCACACCCTGACCGAACGCGGACACGAACTGATCAGCGTCGGGCGCACCTCGGGCGATATCCGCTGCGACATCACCGACCCCGACAACCTCGAACAACTGTGGCAGCGCGCGGGCGAAGTCGACGCGGTCGTCAGCGCCGCCGGAGATGTGCCCTACCGGCCCCTGGCCGACCTGGAACCCGGCGACTACCTGTCGGCCTTTCACGGCAAGGTCCTCAGCCAGATCAACCTGGTACGCACCGGCTCAGAGCACGTGAATCCGCGCGGCTCGTTCACCCTGATCAGCGGGATCCCGGCCCGCGAGCCCATCGTGACCGGGGCCGCGGCGGCGATGGCCGGGGGCGCGGTGGAAGCCTTCGTGCGCGCCGCCGCCTTGGAGATCGCCCCGCAGCGTATCAACGCCGTCAGCCCCTCGGTGTTCACCGAGAGCCTGGACGACTACGGCGACTTCTTCCCCGGCTTTGTGCCGGTGGACCTGTCCGAGGTGGCCCGGGCCTATGTGAAGTCGGTCGAGGGCGCGGCCAGCGGGCAAGTGCTGGTGCCGTGAGCGTGTCACGTTCGGCCGCCACGGCGGCCTATGTGCTCTTGGGACTGTTCTGGGGCACCTCGTTCTTGTTCATGTCCTGGTCCACCGACCTGATCTCACCGGCTCGAACCCCGCTGTTGCGCGTGGTGTTCGCACTGGTGCCGGTCGCGCTGTTGGCGCCCCTCACCCGCGCGCGGGCCTGGTGGCACCGCCACTCGGAGTCCAGAGGGTGAGCAGGACCGCTCTGGGCGATGGTCTTACCGCACAAGCAGCAGGTAAGACGGATCTTCGGACGGGGCATGGGCTCTCCTTCGTGTTCGGGGCCCATATAAATCCTGTGGTAATCCTCCTCGACCCCCGACGACCACCCCCACACGCGGCGGGCCGCGAACCCCTCCACAGGGTTCGCGGCCCGCCGCACACACCACCAGACCTAACCGGCCGAGTACGCCTCCAACTCCCGCGCCCGCTCCTGGCGCCGCGCGAACACACTGTCGGCCATCTCGTTCATCTTCTTCAACACCCGCTTACGCTCACGCTTGGACAACCGATCGATGTACAACCGCCCCCACGTGTGATCGGTCTCGTGCTGCAAACACCGTGCGAAATACCCACTCCCGGACAGCACCACCTCAGCACCATCCCTGTCCACCCCACGCACCGTCGCCGACTCCGCCCGCCCCAACTCCGCATGCGGCCCCGGAACCGACAAACACCCCTCGTTGTCCACCACCACGGCATCGGCCACATCACGCTCATCCAACACCGGATTGATCACATGACCCACATGCCGCACACCATCATCATCAGGACAGTCATAGACGAACACCCGCCAGTCCACACCCACCTGACTACCCGCCAACCCCACACCCTCGGCCGCGTACATCGTCACGAACATGTCATCGACCAACCGCGACAACTCCGCGCCACCCAACATCTCCTCGGGCACATCACGACCGGCCCGATGCAACACATCCTCACCGGTCACCGTCACCCGCAACACCCGACCACGCGCCGCCTCCGGAGCAAGATCAGGGAAATCCGCCACCTCCCGCCCCTGGACGACGGTCACGGGCACGGGCACAGACTGCTCCGACATGGCTCTACTCTCCGGACAGGCGACAACAGACGGTACAAACACCGCCACACCCGAAAAACTAGCATGAACCGGCAGGTCACCCCCGCCACCCACAACCATCCACCACTACCGGAACCACGCATTGCCCTGAATGAAACACCGCGCCAGATAGTCCCGCAACGACACCACCACCAACCGACGCCGATCACTCTCATGATCCCACACCACGATCCCCGGCCCATAGTCCGTATGCACATACGCGAACTGCGGACCCATATCCGAATCACCGAAGAAGATCATCTCATCGAACGGCGCGTACAACTCCAGATAATCCGGCTCCCCACGCATCGCCAGATTGTCCTCCACCAACCGACGCGCACCCCACACCACCTCATCCCCGTACTCGTTCACCACCCCATCCGTCTCACGCAACAACGACGCCAACTCGAACGGCAAAGGCAGCATCAAATGCTTCTCCACCTCGGCCAGCATCACCTCATCGGCCGCATCACTCAGATCGGCCTCCGGATACATCTCCAAGATCAGTTCACGCCACACACCCACGATCATCACAGGTCGCGGCAACACACGAGAAATCGCACCCGGCGAGTTGCCCCGAAAATCCACCACACCACCCCGCACACCACCACCCCCAACACCCCAACCACCCCCAAAAACCCACCAAAGCCCCACCATCCACCACACCAACCAAGGGAGCCACCACCACCGACCCACCCCACCCCGACCACGCACAATAGAAACCAACAACCCACCCACCCAGGAAGAGACACCCACCATGCCCACCACCCGCACACCCCGCGGACCCCACACCACCACCTGGGCCTACCTCTTCCTCCTCATCTCCCACAACACAGCCGCCCTCCTCCTACTCCCCCTCGTCCTCGCCTCCGCCCTCCTCACCCTCCTCTGGGTCGGCCTCCCCTTCATCATCCTCACCGCCCTCACCCTCCGCACCATCGCCAACGCCCAACGCACCACCCTCACCAAAATCCTCCAAACCCCCGTCCCCGCCGCCTACCGCCCCCTCCCACCCACCGGCATCATCACCCGAGTCCGCATCATCATCACCGACCCCGCCACCTGGAGAGACCTCCTCTGGCTCACCGCCTCACCCCTCCTCACCACCCTCGCCCTCATCCCCGCCCTCCTCTACGCCCACGCCACCTACCAAACCCTCTACGCACTCCTCCTCTGGCACCACACACACGAGCTCTACGGCCTCACCGCCACCACCCAACCCCAAGCCCTCCTCGCCCTCATCCCCGCAGCCCTGCTCGCCACCCTCGCCCACACCCTCACCCCCCACACCACCAACGCCTGCACCCGCCTCTCCCGCCTCATCCTCGCCCCCTCCGAAAAAGCCCGACTCACCGCACGCGTCGCCCACCTCGCCACCAGCCGCGCCGACACCATCGACACCCAAGCCTTCGAAATCCGCCGCATCGAACGCGACCTCCACGACGGCGCCCAAGCCCGCCTCGTCGCCCTCGGCATGACCCTCGGCATGGCCGAAAACCTCGTCCAAACCAACCCACAAGCCGCCCGCACCATGCTCACCGAAGCCCGCGAAACCACCCGCCAAGCCCTCACCGAACTCCGCGACCTCGTCCGCGGCATCCACCCACCCGTCCTCGTCGAACGCGGACTCCCCGGCGCCGTCCAAGCCCTCGCCCTCACCCACAACCTCCCCATCACCGTCACCACCCACCTCCACGGCCGCCCCGCCGACCCCGTCGAATCAGCCGCCTACTTCGCCATCGCCGAACTCCTCACCAACACCGCAAAACACGCAAACGCCACCCACGCCTGGATCCACATCAACCACGGCCGACAACGCCTCATCATCACCGTCACCGACAACGGCCACGGCGGAGCCACCCCCACCCCCGAAAGCGGACTCAACGGCATCGCACGCCGACTCGACGCCTTCGATGGCACCATGAACATCACCAGCCCCACAGGCGGACCGACCATCATCACCCTGGAGATCCCGTGCGCGTTGTCATCGCCGAAGACCTTGCCCTCCTCCGCGACGGACTCATAAGACTCCTCCAAGCCCACGAATTCACCGTCGTCGCCGCCCTCGACAACGGCCCCGACCTCCAAACGGCCCTCACCGAACACAAACCCGACGTCGCCGTCGTCGACGTACGCCTACCCCCCACCTTCACCGACGAAGGCCTCCAAGCCGCCATAGCCGCCCGCGCCCACATCCCCGGCCTGCCCATCCTCGTGCTCTCCCAGCACGTCGAACAGCTCTACGCCCGCGAACTCCTCTCCGACGACACCGGAGGCGTCGGCTACCTCCTCAAGGACCGCGTCTTCGACGTCAACCAGTTCATCGAAGCCGTCCGCCGCGTCGCCTCCGGCGGAACCGCCATGGACCCCGCCGTCATCTCCCAACTCCTGGCCCGACAAGACCAGAGCGGCCCCCTGGCCCAACTCACCCCCCGCGAACGCGAAGTCCTCTCCGAAATGGCCGAAGGACGCTCCAACTCCGCCATCGCAGGACGCCTCTACATCACCGAAAAAGCCGTCAGCAAACACATCAACAACATCTTCACCAAACTCGACCTACCACCCTCCTCCGACGACAGCCGCCGCGTCCTGGCCGTCCTCGCCTACCTCAACGGCCAAGACCCACACCAATAGACGACCTTCGCCCCGCGCCTCCACCAGAACCCACCCCGAACACAACGAAGCGGCCGCGCCCCAAGGGACCGCGGCCGCAACCACCCACACTCAACAACCACTAATCACGACGCACCCGATACAACCCGTCGATCTCCTCCGAGAACGCACGCAACACCGCCTCCCGCCGCAACTCACCCGACGGACGCACCAACCCCGACTGCACCGTGAACTCCTCGGCCAACACATGGAACGACCGCACCGCCAAATGCCGCGGCACACTCCGATTGGCCTCGTACACCAACCCCTGCACCTCACGCAGAAGATCCCGATCCCCCGCGATCTCCTCCGGCGCCATCGACAACGGCCGCCCGTTCACCAACCGCCAGTACTCCAACTGATCACGCACCAACGTCACCAACGCACTGGCGAACGGACGCCCCTCCACTATCACCAACACCTGGCTGATCAACGGATGCGCCCGCAACCGCTCCTCGAACCCGGCCACCAACTCCGCGTCCGAGGACCGCTCCACCTCATCGGCACGCGCCACCACACCCGACTCCACCGACTCCGGCTCCGGCTCGGCCCGCACCACACGCGCCTGCGACACCCAAGGCTCCTCGAACCCCCCGGGCTCCTCCACCGAAACCACCGGCTCCACGACCTCCGGCACAGCGCTCAGGGCACGCTCCGGCTCCATCCCGGGCCCATCGCCCCGCCCCGGCACGAACCGCCCCGGCACCGGCTCCAACGAAGCCTGCGCCCGCACCCGGCCCCGCACCCTCACGAACCCGGCCTCGTCCACATCGGCCAACACACCCGTGGCCAACCAACCCTCACGGAACGCCGCCCGCGTCCCCTCCACATCGGCCCAATACCCCAAGAACACCGCACCACCACGCAGGTGCAACTCACCCTCGGGCGAAACCCACCAACGACGATCGGACAACACCCGACCCACCGTCCCCGGCACACGATCCCCCACCGCGTTGGCGCTGAACACCCCACCCGCCTCCGCGATGCCGTACACCTGCATCACCGGAACACCCACACCACCGAAGTAACTGTCCAACCGCTCCGGCAACCCACCACCCCAGCACACCGCCAGATGCACCCGACCGCCCAACACATCCCGGATCTTGGAGAACGACCAGTCGTACATCGACCGCGACAACCGGGCCCAGGCACCCTTCTTCTTCGCCTGGTCGAACTGCACCGCGGCGTCCATGGCCGCGTTGAACGTCCCCACCGAGTCCCAGTCCGTCGAATGCGCCGTGGCCCGCTCGGCCCCGTGCACACCCTCCAGATCCCTGGCCGTGCACACCAACACCGTCGGCTTGAAGCGCACCAACTCCGCACGCAACCGCCCGGGCGCCGCCACACCCAACCGGACCCCGGCCACCACACACGCCACCATCGTCGACAACCCCGGCAACTGCGACAACGGCAGATCCATCACCGCGCTCGCCCGCCCCGCGGCCAACTCCGACAGCCGCGGCCACATCCGATCCACCAGATCCGCCGCCGACGACAACAACGCCCCGTGCGAGAGCACCACACCACGCATCGAACGCGACTCCGTGCTCACCGGGTACAACACCACCGCCGGATCCTCCGGCACCACCTCATCCCGCCGAAAACGCACCGCCGTGGCGTCCATGTACGCACCCAGACCCACCACATCCGGCAAGGCCTCCTGGTACCGCCACACCCGCCCCAGATCCGGCATCTCCCGCTGCAGACCCACCACGACACGATGCGCCCGCTCACCGGCGACCACCGCCACCGCCGGACGCACCTGACGCACCACATGCGCCAACCGCTCCGAGGAAGCCTCCACCGGCAACGGCACCAACACCCCGCGCACCGACCACACCGCGTACGCCAAACGCACCCAGTCGTGGTTCGAAGGCGCCACCACCAGCACCCGATCGCCATCGGAAACCCCGGCGGCCACCAGCCCCTTGGCCACCGACGTCACCTCGGTCGCGAACTCCCCCGCCGTCAGACGCTCCCAACGGTCCTCCACCAGAACCGAGAACACCTGGGAGTGCGCGTCAGAGGTCGCCACGTCATAGACGTGGTCGCCCAACCCGGACTGTTCTCGCGCCAACGAACCGGGGGTCTCGCCCATAACCAACTCATCCTCTGCCACGTCGGAAGGCGGGCCGCACCGTCCCCACCCG
Source organism: Nocardiopsis listeri NBRC 13360 (assembly GCF_001570765.1). Classification (GTDB taxonomy): domain Bacteria; phylum Actinomycetota; class Actinomycetes; order Streptosporangiales; family Streptosporangiaceae; genus Nocardiopsis; species Nocardiopsis listeri. The sequence continues at coordinate 52,759 of NZ_BCSH01000036.1, forward strand.
CCTCATTCGGGGAATCGAGCCCTACTGTGCCCATTTCTCCACCGAACGGCAACCTAGGAGAAACCCCCGATCGCCGGCTCATCCCACCTTTACTCGCGCACCCCACACGAAAGAAAGCAACGACAACACCGCCACAGACGCCATGACCACGGACATGCTCACCAACGAAGCCTCACCCGAAGGCGTCAACCCCGCCAAAGCCGCGATCGCACCACCCAACGCGAACTGCAACGAACCCATCAACGCAGAAGCCGTACCGGCCACCGCCACCGGCTGACCGTCCAGAGCCGACACCGTCGCGTTCGGCATGATGAACCCGACACTGAGCATCATCATCGCCAACAGCGCCGACACCATCCACAGCTGGGCCGCCCCGGTCAACGCCAACACCAACAGCGCCAGCACCGCGACCAACGCCAACAGAAGCCCCATCAGCAGCCGACGCTTGGTATCCACCCGACCAACCAACAGGCCGTTGCCCTGCGTGCCCAACATCGACGCCAACGCGTTCACCGCGAACAACCATCCGTACGTCTGCGGCGAGACCCCGAACTCGTTCTGCGACACGAACGAGAACGCCGACACGTACGTGAACAACATCCCGAAGCTCAGCCCCAGCGACAGCACCGGCGCCACGAACCGCCGATCCCGCACCAACGAACCCACCGTCGCCGCCAACACCCGCGGCCCCTGCGCCCGACGCTCCGAGGCGGGCAACGACTCCGGCAGCCAGAACAACACCAGCACGAAACTCAGCGCCGCCATCACCGCCAGCACCCAAAAACTCAACTGCCAGGGTCCCACCAGCAGCAGCTGCGCCCCCACCATCGGAGCCAGCAACGGCGCCAACATCATCACCAGCGCCAGCCGCGAGAAGAACCGCACCGCGTCATCGCCCTGGAACATGTCGCGCACCACCGCACGCGCGATCACCGCGCCCGCGGCACCGGCCACACCCTGCGCGAACCGCAGCACGATGAACGCCGTCACGTTCGGCACGAACACGCACAACACCGAGGTGACCGTGAACAGGGCCACCCCCACCAGCAACGGCCGCCGCCGACCCCAGGCATCGCTCATCGGCCCGATCACCAGCTGCCCCGCGGCCAACCCCAGCATGATCGCCGTCAGGGTCAACCCGATCTGCGCCTCGGAGGTGCCCAGGTCCCGGGTGATCTGCGGGAACGCCGGCAGGTACATGTCGGTCGCCAACGGGCCCGTGGCCGTCAGCACACCCAGCACCATCACCAACAACGCGATGGAACGACGCGATCGCACCTTGGGCCGGGCCACCTCTTCCGAGGGGGTGGGGGTGGTCGAGGTCTGCACGGGAACTCCACTTCAGGAACGGGGACGGGACGGGGGAAGCGCACCAGATGGTGCTAACCACTCCATAGCAACACCGAAGGGACGCGATTCGCTCCCCACCCGACCACACCGAAACCTGTGATGTCCCTTACCCGGAGGAGATATTCGACCGCACCAGACGGTCCAACAACCTCTCCACCTCGGTCTCCGGATCCAACGTCAGACCACCATGCACCGGCCCGGCCTGCACGATCGTGCTCCGCGGAGCGGTGAGCCACCGGAACCGCGGCCCGGGACGCTCCCCCGCGGCCTGCCCGGCCTCCTCCCCACCGCGGCACATCCGCTCCACCGCATCCAGGGCCCGACGCACACCCACCACGTCCACACCCGGATCCAACGCACGAAGCCGGTCCTCGTCCAGGTCCCAACGCGCGGCCAGGAACGCGCGCTCCTGGCTGTAGAGGATCACCCCGGCGTTGACGCACTCACCACGTTCCAGGCACGGCACCACACGCAGCAGCGCGTACTCGAACACCGCCCGATCACGTTCGATGCCCACCTGACCGGTGGTCACCACGCTGTAGCGCTCACTCATGAGCCCACCTCCGGAAGCCAGGAACGATCGGCCATACGGGCCAGCAGATGGCGAACGTAGGCCTCACGCACGGCCTCGGGCGTATCGAACCCGGGTTCTTCCTCCAGCCACACGTCGGGCACCAGCTCCACCACACCGCGCAACAGCTCCTCGTCCACCAACGGCGCGAGCGCGGCGTCGGCCGCGGCCAACGCCGGGGAGAAACTCGACAGCACGTGGTCGGAGGCGTCGTAGGGGCGGGAGACGAACCGGTCGGCGTTGGCCCAGGAGTGATGGAAGATCAGCGTGGCACCGTGGTCGATCAGGTAGGGCGCACCGTGCCACATCAGCATGTTCGGATTGCGCCAGGAACGGTCCACGTTGCCGGTCAGGGCGTCGAGCCACAGCACCCGCCCGGCGAAGACCGGGTCGACCTCGAAGGTCAGTGGATCGAAGCCCAACGAACCCGGCAGGAAGTCCATCCCCAGGTTCAGCCCCTCACTGGCCTTGAGCAGCTCTTGGACCTCCGGGTCGGGTTCACCGCGACCGATGACGGCATCGAACTCCACCAAGGCCAGCTCGGGAACCGGCAACCCCAGGGCACGCCCCAACTCACCGGTGATGACCTCCGCGATCAGGGTCTTGCGCCCTTGCCCGGCCCCGATGAACTTGACCACGTACATCCCCAGGTCGTCGGCCTCGACCAGACCGGGGAGCGAACCTCCTTCGCGGAGCGGTAGCACGTACCGCGTCGCGATCACTTTCTTCAGCACAGCGGCCAGCATAGTTCCGGTGATCACGCGCGCGGCGTGGGCCGCGGTGCCGACCGACCGATCGCGAGTAGGACCAGCGGGGCGAGGAACGCGTCAGCGGCCCACTGCCGGATCGAGCCGGTCGACCTTCGCCACCATCCACCGATCGTCACGACAGCGTCTTCTATCCACCCCTGAACACGTTCTAGAACCATTCCACCTCGACCACGACACGCCCAACAACCCTCTGAGCAAAATAATTAGAGGTGGGCGGCGTAGCCGCTCGAATTCATTTTTTCAGAGTAGCTTTTACATAAAAGCTACTCCACCTTTATGACGTAGATCTATACCGGTGGGACAGAGAACCCGCGCATGCTTCCCATGGATCTCGGCCGCTCATCCCGAAACCGGCGGGGAGGACCCGAGCCCTCCCCCGGGAAGACCCGCCCTCGACCACCTCGGCCTCCCCCCACCCCACCCACGCCCGGCTCCATCGGGCTCAGAGGTTGTCCTCGGGCTGCTCTCCCCACTCCTCTTCGCCGTCCTGCCCCGGACCGGGCAACGTCGGCACCGGGGTGGGCTCGGTCTCCTCCCCCGGTGAGGGCTCCTGCTCAGGGTCGGACTCCTCGGCCTGCTCCTGCTCGGGCTGCGGGGGCGGTTCCGGCTGAGGGAACTGCATCAACCACAGGTACAGCGCGAACACCAACAGCAACAACAACAACAACAGCGCCCCCAGGGCACCGATGAGCCACCAGTTGGCCTCACCACGGGCCACCCTGCTGTCGCGCGCACCGGTCAGGCCGCTCCAGCGCACCGCCGACACGCCCCGCTCCCCCGCCCAGTGCGGCATCACCATCGGGCCACTGCGCACCACCGGACCACCCCGACCGGCACGCTCCAAGAACGCCCCCGCGTCCTCCTCCGAACCCTCCTGATGGGGACAGGCCACCCACAGGGCCGAACGACCCTTGGTGCGAGCCGCCACCACCTGGTCACCGCGCTCCACCTCCCGGGCGAAACGCTCACGGGTGGGCTCGTCGATCCCGGCGGCATCGTTGAGCATGGCCACGCTCACCTGGCGCCCGGCCTTGTCCCTGCCCAGGTAGACCACGCCCAGCCGCGACTCGCGCAACCGACCCGACAACCGATACCCGCCCAGTTGACGCGGATCCCCCTCGTGCAGCCCCATCGTGGGAACCGACATCGACGTACCCCCTTCCATCGACCTGCCCCACGAGCGACGGCCATCGTTCCCACCACCCGTGCCGTGAACCGAACCACGGCCCCGGAAACAGGTAGTGTCGCCCACAGGTGATCCAAAACCTACTCCTCATGGTGCCCTCACGGTCGGCACCGACGTACTGGGAAGGCGGGACATGGCAGAAACCTCACCCGGGAACGGTTCCTCCGCTCCGAAACCGGACAACGCTCCGGGGGAACCCACCCGACTGCTGCGCGCGGCGCTGCACGAGGTCTCCACCGTCATCGTCGGCCAGGAACGCATGGTGGAACGCTCCCTCATCGCCCTGGTCGCTCGTGGACACTGCCTCATCGAGGGCGTCCCCGGCATCGCCAAGACCCTGGCGGTGTCCACCCTGGCCAAGGTCACCGGTGGTTCGTTCTCCCGCCTGCAGTTCACCCCCGACCTGGTGCCCTCCGACATCGTCGGCACCCGCATCTACCATCCCTCCACCGAGAGCTTCGACGTCGAACTGGGTCCGGTCTTCGCCAACTTCGTGCTGGCCGACGAGATCAACCGCGCGCCCGCCAAGGTCCAGTCGGCCCTGCTGGAGGTGATGGCCGAACGCCAGGTCTCCATCGGTGGCACCACCTACCCGCTGCCCTCGCCCTTCATCGTCATCGCCACCCAGAACCCCGTGGAGTCCGAGGGCGTCTACCCGTTGCCCGAGGCCCAGCGCGACCGGTTCCTGATGAAGGTCGACGTGTACCACCCCAAGGCCCATGAGGAGATGGAGATCCTACGGCGGATGAGCTCCGAGCCGCCCACCGCGCACCAGGTCCTGGACCCGGTCACCCTGAGCGAGCTCCAGGCCGACGCCGAACGCGTGCACGTTCACCAGCTCATCGCCGACTACGTCGTGCGCCTGGTCATGGCCACCCGCGAACCCGAGAACCACCAGATGCCCGACCTGCGCCAGGCCCTGGAGGTGGGCGCCAGCCCACGCGCCACCCTGGGGTTGGTGGCCGCCGCACGCGCCCTGGCGCTGCTGCGCGGACGCGACTACGTGCTGCCCGACGACGTGCGCGTATTGGCCCGCGACGTCATCGCCCACCGTCTGGTACTGACCTTCGACGCCCTGGCCGACGGCATCACCACCGGCCAGGTCGTGGACCGCATCCTGTCCACCGTCCCGGCGCCCAGGGTCATCTGGGACGAACCGCCCTCCGGCGAGACCGCGTCCTTCGCCTCGCACCGATGAGGGGAGGCCGACCGTGAACGCACCCGCCATCGGCACCGACCCCCGGCTCCGGGCCGCCCTGCGCCGCCTGGACCTGCGTATCGTGCAACGCCTGGACGGCCTGCTGCACGGCGAACACCTGGGGCTGCGCCTGGGGCCGGGTTCGGAGGCCGCCGAGGCGCGCCTGTACCAGCCCGGCGAGGACGACGTGCGTCACATGGACTGGGCCGTCACCGCCCGGACCGACGTCCCTCACGTGCGCGACCTGGTCGCCGACCGCGAACTGGAGAGCTGGACCCTGCTGGACATGTCCCCCAGCATGGACTTCGGCACCGGTATGTACTCCAAACGCGAGGTGGCCGTGGGTGCGCTGGTGGCCGCCAACCTGCTCACCCAACGAGTGGGCGACCGCTTCGGTGCCCACTTCCTGCACCAGGGTCGAGTGCGCCGTTGGCCCGCCCGCTCGGGCAAGGAGGCCCTCTTGGCGTTGCTGGCCACCATCGCGGCCGCCCCGACCGGCGACCAGCGCGCCATCGACCCCGAGGGCGCCACCCTGGCCGACGCCGTCACCGATCTGGTGCACACCCGGCGCAGACGCGGCCTGCGCGTGGTCGTCTCCGACTTCCTGGACACCCCCGCCTTCGGTGGCACCGTCACCTGGGAACGTCCTCTACGTCAGTTGTCCGCGCGCCACCAGGTACTGGTGGTCGAGGTCCTGGACCCCCGTGAACTGGACGTGCCCGAGGTGGGCGACGTGGCCCTGCGCGATCCGACCACCGGTCGGGTACGCGACGTGCGTCTGACCCGGGCAGTGCGCGAGCGGTACCGTGAGGCCGCCACGACCCAACGTGAGGCCATCCGCGCGGCACTGCGCCGCTGCGGCGTTCAGCACCTGGTGTTGCGCACCGACCGGGACTGGGTATTGGACATCGCGCGGTTCGTGATCGGACAACGACGTACCGCGCACCACATGGCCCGCCACACCCCGGGGGTTCCCCGGTGAGGCGCGCCGACGCGCACAAGGCGTGGGAGGGCCCCACGCCGCCGACGTTGACGGGGGACTGAGGCCGCCATGACCTTCCTGGAACCCCAGCGGCTCTGGTGGCTGCTGCTCATCGTGGTGTTGGTGGCCGCCTACGTGTTCGCCCAACGTCAGCGGCGCGACTACACGTTGCGCTTCACCAACCTGGAACTGCTGGACCAGGTCGCCCCGCACCGGCCCGACGTCCGTCGGCACGTCCCGGCCGGTCTGTTCGCCATGACGGTCGCGGTCCTGATCGCGGCCATGGCGGTCCCGGCGATGCCGGTGGAGGCCCCGCGTGAGCGGGCCACGATCATCGTGGCGGTGGACGTGTCGTTGTCCATGGCCGCCACCGACATCGAACCCGACCGGTTGCACGCGGCGAAGGAGTCGGCGCGCGGGTTCGTGGAGACCCTGCCCGACCGGTTCAACGTCGGGTTGGTCTCCTTCTCCTCCACCGCCACAGTGGTCTCCCCGCCCACCCAGGACCACTCCGCGGTCACCGGTTCCATCGAGGGGTTGCGGCTGGGCCCGGGCACCGCGATCGGCGAGGGGGTCTTCGCCTCGATGGAGGCCATCCGCGGTTTCGACGAGGAGGCGCAGGAGGACCCTCCGCCCTCGGCCATCGTGCTGCTCTCCGACGGCGAGAACACCAGCGGCCGCGACATCGCCCAGGCCTCCGCGGCCGCCGCCGAGCAGGAGGTGCCCGTCTCCACGATCGCCTTCGGCAGTGGTGCGGCGATGATCGAGATCGACGGCTACCAGGTGCCTGCCGACATCGACAAGGAGGCCCTGCGGGGTCTGGCCCAGGACACCGACGGTCACTTCTACGAGGCCGAGAGCGAGACCGAGCTGGACGAGGTCTACGAGGACATCGGCTCCTCGTTGGGCACCGAGTACGTCCATGAGGAGATCGTCACGCGCTTCGTCATGGTCGCGCTCCTGTTGTCGATGGCCACCGCTTTGACGTCCCTGCTGTGGTTCCAGCGCCTTCCCTGATCGATCCGAGACCCACCCGAAGGGATGGTGACTTTGGTCACATCCCTTTAGGCGCCCTTTACACCAATTCCTCTGATGTAACCGGTTAGCGTTGGCATGTTTGCCATGCCCAGCCACAACGAGGAACGATGCCGAACACACCCGCACCCCCGACCGCGCTCTGTTTCGATCTGGACGACACCCTCATCGACGACGTCGCCGCATCCTCCACCGGATTGCGCACGGTCATGGAGCGGATCGGACACACCCACTTCGGCTCCGCCCGCGCCCTGTGGGACACCCAGACCGAGATCTCCTTCGGCGCCTACCTGCGTGGGCACCTGTCCCTGGACGAACAGCGACGCCAACGCATCCGCGCCCTGGCGGTCCAGGCCGGCCACGGCGACATCGCCGACCAACACTGCGACGAGCTCTACCGCCTCTACCTGGACGCCCACCGCTCCGCCTGGCAGGTCTACCCCGACACCCACACCACCCTGGCCGCGCTGGGCCGGGCCGGCTACCGACTGGCCGTGGTCACCAACGGCATCGAGGTCCTCCAGCACGCCAAGCTCCAAGCCCTGGAACTGACCGGCTACTTCCACACCGTGGTGTGCGCCGACACCGCCGGGGCGGGAAAGCCCGACCCGCGCATCTTCCACTTCGCCGCCCAGCGGTTGGGCGTGGACCCTTCCGCCTGCTGGCACGTGGGCGACCAGATCCAGGCCGACGCCGTGGGCGCCACCGCCGCGCGCATGCACCCGGTCATCATCGACCGCACCGGGCGCCCGCCCTTGGAGGGTCTGACCACCATCACCGACCTGGACAGCCTGCCGCGCATGCTCGGACTGGCCGCTCCCGCCGGCGGCATCTGATGCTTCCCGACGACGTGTTGGCCCGTCGGGTCACCGTCCACCTGATCACCTCCGGGCCTCACGGCCCGGAGCTTCGGGGCGCGCGCGTACGCTTCGGTCAAGATCCCGAGGAGCTCGCTCGAGAACTGGGCGCGTTGGCCGCCGACGTCCCCTTGGTGGCCCTGGACGTGGTCACCGAGACCGTCAGCCTCTCCCGCAGCCGGGCCCTGCACGTGGACCGCATCGTCTACACCAGACCCGAGCTGCGCTCGGCCTGGCCCTCGGTGGTGCCCGTCCAGGGTCTGACGCCCACCGCGCCCGAGCTGGCCGAGGACGAACCCGGTCCCGGGCCGAACGACCTGCCCCGGCTACGCCGATTCGCCTCCTACGGCATCGTCACCGACCCGGCCGGGCGCATCCTGCTCAGCAAGATCGCCGAGGGCTTCCCCGGCGCCGGCACCTGGCACCTGCCCGGCGGTGGCGTGGACCCCGGCGAGGACGTGCGCGCGGCGCTGCGCCGCGAGGTGTTGGAGGAGACAGGACAACACGGGGTGGTCGGCGAACTCGTCTCGGTCCGCGCCCACCACCGCAGGCCACCCGCCGCGGCCCTGGACATCTACGCGGTCTGGGTCTTCTCCCACGTGCACGTGGGCGCGCCGACCCGGGCCCACGTCACCGAGGAGAACGGCTCCACCTGCGACTGCGCTTGGTTCACCCCCGAGGAACTCCCCGGTCTGCGCCTGTCCACCACCGCCCGGGTCGGGATGGGCCTCCTGGTCTCCCGTCCGGACCGCTGACCCACCTCGACACTCCTCGCACTCCGGCCCGCTCGCGGGCGGGTCACCGCCGGACGCTCCTCAGCAGGAGGACGTCCGGTGGAGCAGCCACCACACGCCGGCGCCCGCGCCCAATACCGCCATACCGATGGCCACCACCGGCAACGGCAGGCTGGTGGCCAGCACCACGCACCCCGCCAGGCCACCCACCGGGGCGATCAACGGCGGCCGGTCCTCGTGCGGGCCCAACCGCAGCGCCGAGGCGTTGGCTATGGCGTAGTAGACCAGTACACCGAAGGCCGAGAAGGCGATCGCCCCGGCCAGATCGACCACCATCACCAGGACGATCACGACCGCCGCCACGGTGATCTCCGCACGGTGGGGGACCCCCAACCGGGTGTGGGAGGCCCCCAACCAGCGGGGCAGATGGCCGTCCGAGGCCATGGCCGCCACGGTGCGTGAGACCCCCAACAACAACGACAGCAGGGCCCCGGTACACGCCAGCACCGCGCCGGCCACCACGAACGGCACCAACATCGGGAACCCGGCCACCCGTACCGCGTCCACCATCGGCGCGGTCGAGGTGGTCAAGCGCTCGCGCCCCAGCACGATCAGCAGCCCCGTGCCGATGGCCAGGTACAGCACCGAAACCCCGCCCAGCGCCAAGGTGACGGCCCGCGGGATGGTGGTACGCGGATCGCGCACCTCCCCGCCGAGCGTGGTGATGCGCGCGTATCCCGCGAACGCGAAGAAGATCATCCCGGCCGAGCCCAGAACGCCGAAGGACCCGGGCCAAGGGCCCATGCCGTCGACCTCGGCGACCGCGGCGAGGCGTCCGCTGAGCACCATCGCCACGAACACCGCGGCGAGCACCGCCAGTACCAGGACCACCAGGGTCTTGACCACCACCGTCGAACGCCGCACCCCTTGGAGGTTCAGCGTGGCCAACGCCACCACCACGGCCACCGCCAGGGGTTTCTCCCACCCGGGCAACACGTAGGTGGCCAACGTCAACGCCATCGCCGCGCAGGAGGCGACCTTGCCGACCACGAAGGACCAACCGGCCAGGTACCCCCACATTTCACCGAGGCGTTCGCGCCCGTACACATAGGTGCCGCCGTTCTCGGGGTGACGGGCGGCCAACCGGGCCGAGGAGATGGCGTTGCAATAGGCGACCGCCCCGGCGATGACGATGGCGACCGGAAGCCAGGCACCGGCGCCCAGTGCCGCCGGTGCGAAGACCGCGAAAACACCGGCACCGAGCATCGCCGCGACGCCGATGGCGGCCGCGTCGACAGTGCTCAAAACCCGGGCCGGTCCGGCCTGCGGTCCGGAAGAGGTGGCCAACAAGCTCTCCTTGGTCGACTGATCCGACTTTTCGAGTGTGCATGATGTGACCGACCTTTGGGCCCGGGCACGCTCTGGACCTTGGACCGTTCCAGATCGGTGAGGGGCCCGATCCGGTCACGGAGGCGGACACAGGAGGAGGCCCCCGGCACACGCCGAGGGCCTGCTCACACCATCCCCCGCCGGTCGGCCGCTATGGGCGCCGACCGATGGGAGTCCGCTCACGTGGGTCGCCAGGGCGAACCGGTGTTGTCGTTGATGTCCTCGGCGGCCACCTGTCGCAGCTGTCGGGACAGGTCCGACAGGGCGCGCGAGACCGCCAACTCCTCGCCGATCTCGGGCATGTCCACGTCCCAAGGGTGTTTGCGGGCCATGCCGTGACCGCGCAAAGCGGTACCGTCCTGTGCCTCCAGCCCCACCTCGGCCCAGGTACGAGCGGTCTCCCCCTCGCTCTCCTCGGCCACGACCACGTCGACGTTCCACCGCTTCGTCGTCTGCATGGCGATCTCCCCTCGTGTGCGGTGAGTGTTCGATGTTCGCGTCGAACCCTTGAGCCGACCAGGGCCGGCCGGGTCCCCCACGAAACTCGCCCACCTCCATCATCGCGCCCGGACCCGCGACCCCGTCGAGGGTTGACCTTTTCGTTCCCGCCCGTTGGCGAGGTTTTTGGCCACCGGACCATCTCTCCACCCCTGGTAACGTCACGGCGTGGCCCAGCACTACTTCGACTCCGATCCCGACGCCGCCAGCCGGCCCTCCACGGCCGACCTGGTCCTGCCCGACATGCACCTGCGTCTGCACACCGACCGCGGCGTCTTCTCCCCGGACAAGATCGACCTGGGCACCCGGGTCCTGCTGGAGAGCGTTCCCGCGCCGCCACCCCAGGGCGACCTGCTCGACGTGGGGTGCGGCTACGGTCCCATCGCCCTGACCCTGGCCCACCGGGCGCCGAACGCCCGCGTCCTGGGCGTGGACGTCAACTCCCGCGCGGTGTCCCTGGCCCGCCGCAACGCCGCCGAACACGGGATGGACCACACGCGCTTCGCCACGGTCACCCCCGAGGGCGGCCTGGCCCTGGAACAGGGGAAGGGCACCGACACCCCGCCCGGGGCCGGCGACCTTCAGGGGCCCTTCGACGTCATCTGGTCCAACCCGCCCATCCGTGTGGGCAAGGACGTCCTGCACGGTCTGCTGCTCACCTGGCTGTCCCGCCTGGCCCCCGACGGGGTCGCCCACCTGGTCGTCCAGCGCCACCTGGGTTCGGACTCCCTACAGAGGTGGCTGGAGGCCCAGGGCCACCCCACCGAACGGCTCACCTCGCGCGCCGGCTTCCGGGTCCTGACCGTGCACCCCGCGCCCACCATCTGAACCCGGGAAAATCCCCCTTTCGGACACCATGCCCGTCCCCACACGTGCAGGTCGGCGCACGGAACGGTACGCTTGAGCGGCCAGCGCCGGACCACCCGGCCCCCATCGACGAGGAACACACCGCAGTTGAGCACGCAGTTGCGTCCCACGGACGTCAAACGCCTGAACCGCCAGTGGCGCAGGCGCACCGAAGGACGCCTGTCCCTGATGGTCGAGTCGGTCACCCAACCCTTCAACCTGGGTTCGATCCTGCGCACCTGCGCCACCCTGGGCGTGGACCGGCTCTGGCTCACCGGCAACAGCGCCGACCCCGATGATCCCAAGGTCGGCAAGACCGCCCTGGGCACCGGAGCCAAGGTCCCCCACGAGCGCCTGTCCACCACCGCGGATGCCCTGGCCGCCGCCCGCGCCGACGGCTACAAGGTCGTGGCCCTGGAGCTGGCCAAGGGCGCAGTCCCCCTGCACGCAGCGCCCCTTGAACCCGACGTGTGTCTGGCCGTGGGCGCCGAGGACCACGGGTGCTCTCCCGCACTGCTCAACGGCGCCGACGCCATCACCTACATTCCCCAGATCGGTCGGGTCGGCTCGCTCAACGTGGCCGTGGCCACCGCCATCGCCCTGACCGAGGCCCGCCGCAGGGAGTGGGTCGGCTTCGGCGACGAAGTCGACGACCCCATCGGTTCCTGAAACGAAGAAGCGTCACGGGGCGGGAATCTTTCACCGTCCCCGGACGTATCCTCTTCGACCCCAAATTCCACAACCATCACATCATCCGAGGCGCTACGGCGCGGAGAGAGGAACAGTGGATTCGTCCCGAAGTACCAGCAGCATCCCCCGTGGATGCTGTGACTCCGACACAGACGAGCCCCCTTCTTGGCGGGGCACGCACCTTCGAAAGAACTCGGCCCTTAGACGGACCCAGGCGGTGTGTGCCCGATGAGCACCGTCCTCAGTATCGCCTTCGGTGCGCTGGTGGTCTTCTTGATCACCGTGGCGACCGGATACTTCGTCGCCCAGGAATTCGGCTACATGGCCGTGGACCGCTCACGCCTGAAGGCGCGGGCCTCGGCCGGTGACAACGGGGCCAAACGGGCCCTGGCGATCACCAATCGCACTTCGTTCATGCTCTCCGGCGCCCAGCTGGGCATCACGGTGACCACTCTGTTGGTCGGTTACGTGGCCGAACCGATGATCGGCACCGGGGTCGGAGAGCTGCTCGGTGAGGCCGGCGTACCGAACGGCACCGGCCTGGCCATCGGCACCGCCCTGGCCCTGATCTTCTCCACCGTCGTGCAGATGGTCTTCGGTGAATTGTTCGCCAAGAACCTGGCCATCGCCCGACCCGAACCCGTGGCCCGCTGGTTGGCGATGTCCACCGGTATCTACCTCAAGGTCTTCGGGCCCGTCATCTGGTTGTTCGACCAGGCCTCCAACCTGCTGCTCAAGGCTGTCGGCATCACTCCGGTCGAGGACGTCCAGCACGCGGCGACCCCGCGCGACCTGGAACGCATCATCGCCGAGTCCAGGGAGAGCGGGGACCTGCCCGCCGAGGTGTCCACCCTGTTGGACCGCACCCTGGACTTCCACGACCAGACCGCCGAGCACGCGATGATCCCCCGTCCGGAGGTCACCACGGTGGAGGAGAACGACCCGGTCAGCCTGGTCGTGGAGCACATGTCCTCCGGACACTCGCGTTTCCCCGTCCTGGGAGAGGGCGTGGACGACATCGTCGGTGTCATCTGCCTGCGCGACGTGCTCGCCCTGGGCGACCGTGACCTGGCCGGCGTGCGCGTCAGCGAAATCGCCCGGCCCACCGTGATGGTCCCGGCGTCCCTGCCCCTGCCCGGGGTGCTCGGCCAACTGCGCGAGGTCGACGAGGAGTTCGCCTGCGTGGTCGACGAGTACGGCGGTCTGGCCGGTGTCATCACCACAGAGGACCTGGCCGAGGAACTCGTGGGCGAGATCGCCGACGAGCACACCCCCGAGGAGGAGTCGCCCGCCCGGCTCGGTGGGGACAACGGCTACTTGGTCCCTGGTGGGTTGCACATCGACGAGGTCGAGCGGCTCATCGGCCACGACCTGCCCGATGGCGACTACGAAACCCTGGGCGGTCTGGTCATCCACGAGCTGCACCGACTGCCCAAGGCCGGCGACCGTGTCGACCTGTCACTGCCCCGGCCCTCCAGCGCCCATGACGACGATCCCGACATGGCGCTGACCATGACCGTCCACGCGGTCCAACGGCACGTGCCCTCCAGCATCGAGGTCAGGTTGCGTGAGATCCAGGGCGAGGACGCACGGGAGGTGCGGGCATGAGTGAGATGAACGTGTGGTTGGCCATGGCGCTGACCGTGGTCTTCATCGCGTTGAGCGCGTTCTTCGTGGCGATCGAGTTCGCTTTGGTGGCGGCTCGTCGTTACCGGTTGGAGGAAGCCGCGCACACCAGTGCCTCGGCCCGGGCCGCTCTCAAGAGCGCCCGCGACCTGTCGCTGCTGTTGGCCGGTTCTCAGCTGGGCATCACCCTGGCCACCCTGGCCCTGGGTGCCATCTCCAAGCCGGCCTTCCACCACCTGCTGGAGCCGCTCTTCGGTTCCCTGCCGGGATCGGTGGGATACGTGCTCTCCTTCGTCTTCTCCCTGATCATCGTGACGTTCCTGCACCTGATCGTGGGTGAGATGGCGCCCAAGTCCTGGGCGATCTCCCACCCGGAGAAGTCCGCCACCATGTTGGCCGTCCCCATGCGGGCGTTCATGTGGCTGACCCGCCCGATCATCGTCATGCTCAACGCCATGGCCAACGCCGTGCTGCACCGTTTCGGTGTGGAGGCCGTGGACGAGATGGCCAGCGGGCACAACCCCGAGGACGTGCGCGAGTTGGTCGAGCACTCGGCCAAGGCCGGTGCCTTGGACTCCGAGCGTCGTGACCAGCTGGCCACCGCTTTGGAGGTCAACTCCCAGCCCATCAGCGAGCACATCACCCCGCGCGAGGACATCGCCTGGGTGGGACCCGACGCCGGTGTGGAGGAGATCAAGCGCGTCTCCCGACAGACCACGCACCTGCGCCTGGTCGTGATGGAGGACGAGCAGCCCATAGGGGTCGTGCACGTACGCGAGGCCCTGACCGGCGCTGCCGACACCACCGCCGAGGACCTGATGCGTCCGGTCCTGACCCTGGATCCGACCACACCCATGTACGCGGCCATGGGCATCATGCGGGAGAGCCGCAACCACCTGGCCCTGGTCGAGAACGAGGACGGCCTGGTGGGGCTGGTGACCCTGCAGGACATCCTGGAGCGGTTGTTGCTGCTGGACACCGCCGCCTGACGTGCGCGCCGTCGCGCGGCGCGCACGGGCACCACGGGGAGGGCTCTTGGGCCCTCCCCGTTTCATCTGTTCGTCGGGCCCGGGAACCCGGTCCTTCAGGTCCGGGAGGAAACGCCCCTCCCCTTCCAGGTGTGGTCGTGGCCGTCCGCTCGTTGGAGCACACCCACGTACTCGTGACCGATGCCCTGGACGGTGCCGTGGGTGGTGCTGTCGACCCTGGACACCGTGCTGAGGCGGATCATCGTGGTGGGTCGAGAGAGCGGGCATCCGCGCCCGGTGATCACCGACCACGGTGAACCCGTGGGCGAACCGCACGGACGCGAGGGCCGCTCCCACCTGTGCCCGGTCCGCGACCGGCAAGGCGTCTTGGTGGGTCCGGTGACGTTGGAGGACCTGCTGGATCGGCTGCTTCCTCTGCGCAAGGCAGCCCGAACCACACCGTGAGCGGGGGCGAGCGTCTTCGGACGTGCGCCCCCGCTCGTGTCATACTCGCCCGGCCGTCATCATCGTGCGTTCGTCGACCGAAAAAATCTTCCTCCATTTTAAACTCCGGTCGTGTCAACCCCCTACTCGAAGGGTGCAAGGGCTCGCAGAGTATGAAGAGGTCTTCGGGAGGGAAGAACCGTAGGGACCCTGGTCCCGATCCCTGACATTTTGGAATTACCAGGCCCTGTTCACTCAAGACCCGCCCCTGTACACGCTTCACTGCGATTGCTAGGTTCACGTTATGACCCCACCGCGGGAACTCCGCGTCATCGAGCAGAAAAAGCTCCTGGTCAGTGTCCGCAAAGCCGCCCAAATACTCGATGTATCAGAGCGTGTGGTCTATGACCTCTGCTACAGCGAAGAACTCGAGTCGGTGAAGATCGGACCCAAGAAATGGATTCGTAGAATCACGTGCGAATCACTCAACAAGTACGTCGACAACGCCGTACGCGAATCCCGAATCGACCACGAGCACGGATCACAGACACCGTTGAAAGGTGGTGCCCCGTGAATACACTACCCATAACCGAAAAAATTCCGGCCCTTCCCGGACGCGAACCGACCCGACCGATCGAGCCCTGCGTCTCCGGACCTCGCAGACTGACCGCGTGCGCTCGCGACGTGGCCGCCCTGATCGAGGGGGACCCCGGGCTGTGGCCGGCCCTGACCACGTGTGTCACCGACACCAACGGGTTGACCACTGTCCACTACGCCGCCGTGCACGGCGGCGGTCCGGCCTCTTCGCTGTTCGGCCCCGATGGGGTCGTCTCCCGCTGGCGCGCCCGCCTGCACGCGCCCACCGAGGCCAGGCGCGAACGCTCCCAGGGCCGCGAACGTGTGGTGACCCTGCGCGGCCACCACTCCGGATACGCCGTCACGGTACTCTTCACCGTCCTGTCCGGCACCCGTGCCCCCGACGGGGATACTCCCGAACAGGAGTCCGACAGGTGAGCATGCCCCCATCCTCGTCCCGTCTGCTGTACGTGGACGTCAACACCACTCCTTGGCCGCTCAACCACCACGCCTACGTGCACGCGTGCGCCGAACGGTTGCGCAAGGAGGTCGACCACGCCCCGCGGGTCCACTTCCCCGAGAGCCACCTGCAACGAAACGACACCCGCGGAGCGCTGGTGCGTCTGGACGGACCCGACCACGACGACGTCCTGCTGACCTGGGACGAACAGCGCGGCTGGGCCCGGCTGGAGCAGTCCGTCCGTCGTCCCTTGGTCCTCGGCGCCGATCCCCTACTGGAACCGGAGTCCTTCGCCCACGCCGTCACCGCCCTGTTGAGGCCGGGGACCCGACAGCTGGTGATGGTCCTGGACCGTTCCCGCCTGTTCGCCCATCCGGTGGACGTGGTCTTCGAACGCCGGCTGGCGGCCTACCGGGACCTGTGACCCCTTGGGGGGAGTCCTCCTTCGAAACGGGAGGGAAGGAGGACCCCACACCCCTCAGCGGACCCTGTGGGCCAGCACCACCGCGTCGGTCATGGTCACCTCGGTGCCGTCACCACGACGGCGCGTGCGCGAGCGCGGCTCCGCCGCCAGCACCCGCCACCGGTCGGTTCCCAGTACCGCCGTCACCTCCTCGGGCGCCACGTGGGCGCGTCCGTGGCCGGCGTGCGGGGCGTGCCCGTGGGCGTCGGAGGGGTCGTGGCCCACGATGAGCAGCCGCCCGTCCGGCGCGACCCGATCGGCCAGGTGCTCCACCAGCTTCGCGAAGGGGCCCTCGGGGTGGGCGTAGTGGCTGGTGACCAGGTCGAATCCGCTCAAGTGCGGCTCGAGTGCGGTGGCGTCGGCCCGCACCCACCGGATACGTGCGGCCGCCTCGGCGTCGACCCGCCCCACCGATGCCCGGGCCCGATCCAACGCGTTGGCGGAGATATCCACCGCGGTGACCTCCCAGCCGTGCCGGGCCAGCCACAGGCTGTCGGCGCCCAGCCCCGCACCGACCTCCAACACCCGACCCGGAGCCAGGTCGCGGGCGGCGGCCACCAGCTGCGGGTTGGGCTCCCCCGGCCCGTTCTGCCCATGTTCGCCGTGCCCGTGGCCGTCCCGGTAGCGCTCCTCCCAGAACTCCCGGTCGAATTCGCCCCTCACGTGCGTCCCCCCGTCGTCGTTGCTCACAACTTCCCTTGCTCCGCACGCGCGGCCACCTCACGCTCGGCCTCGGCCGAGAAGGCGCGCGGCGCGGCCAGGGCCCGGTCGATCTCGGCGTTGACGAGGTCGGCGTTGATCTGCGCCGCGACGAGGGTTCCGGCCGCCCCGGCGGCCCCCACCTGGGCGGACACGTCGGTGGCGTTACCCGCCACCCACACCCCCTCCACCGCGCTGCGGCCCATGGCCTCCACCGCCAGGTGCTCACCCACTCCCATGGGATGGGGCACCGGAGTCAGGCCCAGTGGGGCCAGGAAGTCCACCCTGGCCACCATCCGGCCGGCCACGACCAGTACTCCGCGCTCCACCAGTTCTCCCCCGGTCAGACGTACCCCCGCCAAGGCGTCCGCGACCGTCTCCACCCCGACCACCCGGCCCTCGATCACCTTGATGCCGCGCACGGCCAGCCGCTCGGCCTGTTCGGCCTCCACCGTCGTCCCGTTCGCGAAGAAGAGCACGTCCGCGCTCCACTGGCTGAACATCAGCGCCTGGTGCACCGACATCGGCCCGGTGGCCAGCACACCGATGGGTTCGTCACGTACCTCCCATCCGTGGCAGTAGGGGCAGTGCAGCACGTCCCGGCCCCAGCGCTCGGCCAGTCCGGGGATGTCGGGCAGTTCGTCGACCAGCCCGGTGGCCACCAGCACCCGGGCCGCTCTCACCGCGCGCCCGTCCTCCAACGAGGCCACGAACGCGCCCGCCTCACCCTCGACCGAACGCACCCGGCCCCGCGTGACGTGGGCCCCGTAGGAGCGGACCTCGGCACGACCCCTCTCCAACAGTTCACCCGGGGGTGTTCCCTCCAGACCCAGCAGACCGTGCACCCCGGCCGCCGGGGCGTTGCGCGGCTCACCCGCGTCCACCACCAGCACCGACCGTCGGGCCCTGGCCAGGGTGAGCGCCCCGCTCAGCCCCGCCGCACCGCCGCCGATCACCAACACCTCGTAGAAGTCCTCGACCTGATCGTCCACTGTGGACCACCTCCACGGACCACGATGCATCCCACCCCCGAAATACGACAAGTCCTGTTGCCGCTATGGCAAAATGTGGGGATGGACCACGACCTCGACCAGGCCCTGAACTCCGTCGGGCCACGCCTGCGCACCCTGCGCACCCAACGCGACATCACCCTGTCCGACCTGGCCACCACCACCGCCATCTCGGTCAGCACCCTGTCACGGTTGGAGACCGGCGAGCGCAGACCCACCCTCGAACTCCTCCTGCCCCTGGCACGCGCCTATGGGGTCACCCTCGACGAACTCGTCGACGCGCCACCCACCGGCGACCCGCGCGTGCACCTGCGCCCCACCACCCGTGGCGGGATGACGATGATCCCCCTGACCCGTCGCCCCGGCGGCATCCAGGCCTACAAGATCGTCCTGTCCGCGGGCCCCGGACGCCAGGAACCCGACCCCCAGGCCCACGAGGGCTACGAGTGGCTCTACGTCCTCAACGGACGCCTGCGCGTGCTCCTGGGTGAGCACGATCTCGTCCTGGGCGCCGGTGAGGCGGCCGAATTCGACACCCGGGTCCCCCACTGGTTCGGCGCCGCCGACGAACAGACCGTGGAGTTCCTCAGCCTCTTCGGTGCCCAGGGGGAGAAGGCCCACCTGCGTGCCCGTCCCAAGCAGGGTGACCGGACCGTCTGAAGACCCGCCCCAGGGGCGGCATCCGGTCCAGCAGACGGGCGCCCTCGACGAGACCGCCCGCGTCGGTCAGGTCCGACCCGCCCGACCGGTCATGGCCATCACACGGGCCGCCCTGCTGCCGGGCGAGCCCCCTCCCGAGCGGGCCCGTCCTGGCCGGTGGCGCGGCCGTGCCGGCCTGTGCCTTCCCCGGCGGTACGGCCACGCCTGGAACCCGATACGCACGAGCGGGGCCGCACCCACCGATGGTGGGTACGGCCCCGCGGTCGAGCGGCTACGCTCAGGCGGTCTTCGCGGTCAGGTTGACCTCGATGTTGCCGCGCGTGGCGCGCGAGTAGGGGCACACCTGGTGAGCGTCCTCGACCAGCTTGTCGGCCTCCTCCTGCGACAGGTTCGGCAGGGTCACGGTCAGGTCGACCACCAGGTCCAGACCCTCGTCCTTGCCCAGGGTGACCTGGGAGTCGATGCTGGATCCGGACACGTCGGCCTTGCTCTGACCGGCGACCTTCTTCAGGGCACCGTGGAAGCAGGCCGCGTAACCGATCGCGAAGAGCTGCTCGGGGTTGGTGCCCGGGCCGTCGTCGCCGCCCATGCCCTTGGGCACCGACAGGTCCACCGACAGGCGGCCGTCGTCGGTCTTGCCCGAGCCCTTGCGGCCTTCGCCGGTGACGGTGGCCTTGGCGGTGTACATCTTCTGGAAAGCCATGACTTGTCCCTTCCTCAGGGGTCGAGCCGCTCGCCCGGCCCCGTTCGCGGTGTGGTTCGGTGTCCCGCCCGGGCGGTCACCGAACGGGTGACGTGCTCGAGCAGCGCACGCAGGTCCTCGACCTTGCCCTCGGGCAGGTCCGTGGCGCACAGGACACGGGGAGGAATCCCCTCGGCGCGCTCTCGTAGGCGCTCGCCCTCATCGGTGAGGGCCACGTGGACGATGCGCTCGTCCTCGGGTCCGCGTCTGCGGGTGAGCAGCCCCGCCCTCTCCATCCTGCGCAGCAGGGGCGAGAGCGTACCGGTGTCCAGGCTCAACGCCAGCCCCAGTTCCTTGACCGGCAACGTTCCCCGTTCCCACAGCACCAGCATCACCAGGTACTGCGGGTAGGTCAGTTCCAGGTCGGTCAGGATCTCCCGGTAGAGCCCGGTCAGGGCCCGGGATGCGGTGTAGAGGGCGAAGCACAGCTGGTTGTCCAGAGCGAGGGGGTCCCCCTCCTCGGTGCCCGCCATGTTCCCTCCCCACGGTGCGCGTCTCGGTGTTCTTCGGCCACGCTAACAGAATTCGATTGTGCGCAACACTATTGGGCACGTCTATTTTGGTCGGTGTCGTCGCCCGGCCGAGAACGAGCGACCCGACCGGGCCCGCGCCCCTCGGGGACGGGCCCCGCCGATCACCTCACAAGAACTCCACACCCTGGGCCAAGGGCAGCTCACCGCCGTAGTTGACGGTGTTGGTGGCCCGCCTCATGTACGCCTTCCACGAGTCCGAACCCGACTCTCGTCCCCCGCCGGTGTCCTTCTCCCCACCGAAGGCCCCACCGATCTCGGCCCCCGAGGTACCGATGTTGACGTTGACGATCCCGCAGTCCGATCCGGCCGCCGACAGGAAACGCTCGGCCTCGGCCTGGTCCTGGGTGAAGATCGCCGAGCTCAACCCTTGCGGCACCCCGTTGTGCAACTCCACCGCCTCCTCGAAGGTGCGGTAGGACATCACGTACAGGATCGGCGCGAAGGTCTCCTCCCGCACCACCTCGGTCTGGGCCGGCATACGCACCACGGCAGGCTCCACATAGAAGGCGTCACCGGCCTCCTCCTCCAGCCGGCGTCCACCACCCACCAACACCCGCCCACCATCGCCCCGGGCCCGCTCCAACGCCGAGACCATCGCCTTGTGGCCGTGCTCACCCACCAACGGCCCCACCAGGGTCGAATCCTGATACGGGTCACCGATCCGATCACGCAGCTGGGCGTAGGCGTCCACCACCCGCTCGCACACCGCCTCCACCACGTCCTCGTGCACGATCAACCGGCGCAGCGTCGTACACCTTTGACCGGCCGTACCCGCGGCGGAGAACACACTGCCGCGCACCACCAGGTCCAGGTCGGCCGAGGGCGCCACCACCGCGGCATTGTTACCACCCAGTTCCAGCAGGTACCGGCCCATCCGAGCCGCCACCTTCGGTGCCACCGCACGACCCATCGCCGTGGAGCCGGTCGCCGACACCAACGCCACCCGGGCATCCTCCACCAGTACCGAACCCACCTCGGCTCCGCCCAACACCACCCGGTGCACCCCCGCCGGGGCGCCCACGTCCGCGGCCGCGCGCATCAACAACCCGTGGCAGGCCGACCCCGTCAGCGGAGTCGTCTCCGAGGGCTTCCACACCACCGTGTCACCACACACCAGGGCCACACAGGTGTTCCACGACCACACCGCCACCGGGAAGTTGAAGGCGGTGATCACCCCGACCACCCCCAAGGGGTGCCAGGTCTCCATCAGCCGGTGTCCGGGACGCTCCGAGGGCATGGTCCGCCCGTACAACTGGCGCGACAACCCCACCGCGAAGTCGCAGATGTCGATCATCTCCTGCACCTCGCCCAGCGCCTCGGAGCGGATCTTGCCCGCCTCGATGGTCACCAGCTCGGCCAGGTCCTCCTTGTGTTCGCGCAGCAACTCGCCCAGACGGTGCACCAGTTTTCCGCGTTCGGGCGCGGGGGTCTCACGCCAGGTGGAGGTGAAGGTCTCGGCGGCCTCGGTCACGGCCCGTTCGGCGCTTTCGCGGGTATCGAACTCCACGTCGAACAGATCCTGCCCGGTGATCGGTGTGCGGGCACGCCCGCTCGCCCCGACCGGCTCGGGCAGATGGGTCACACCGCACCGTTCCAAAGCGGTCCGCGCGCGTTCGGCGAGGACCTGCGTGTCGGGTAGAGAACCGTTGGTCATCAGTTTTGCTCTCTCCGTTGAGAGGGACGACGGACACCTCACACCTTGCCAACTCCACGCCCCACAAACCAGACCCATCGTCACTCTCGCCCCACCCCACGGGCCTTCACGGTTTTTTCGTCACCGGTGAACGTTAGACTCGGCGGGCCCGTCCCCGACTCAGACAGACCACCCCGTGCACCCTGCCACCACCCTCGAAGAGGACCGTGCCCACCTGCCCTTCCCCCGAAGGTCGCTGGCCCGGTCCGGATTCGACGCCGCCGATCCTCTCTTCAACGCCGACCTGCGCGACTCCACCACCTACGAACAGGCTCGGGAGGTGGTCACCTCCCACGCCTCCCGCCTGTGGACCGAGGCCACCCGCACCTCCGCCAACGGCCCCGTGGACGACCGCCCCCTGTACTGGGCCAGGCTCACCCTCTCGGCGCGTCTGCGCGCATGGAACCCGACCTTCGAGCTCGACCCGAACGAGCACGCCGCACTCCTGCGCCTGTGGGAACGCGCCTCCCGCGGTATCACCGACCTGGAGTTCCCACCGGGAGACCGGTGGGTGCGCGTGGTCGTGACCGGCTTCGACCCCTTCGGGTTGGAGGAGGACCTGGAGTGTTCCAACCCCTCCGGTGCCGCCGCCCTGGCCCTGCACGGCTGGACCTTCCCCGTGGGAGAGCGCACCGCGGTGGTGCGCTCGGCGCTGTTCCCGGTGCGTTGGGACGACTTCGCCCACGGCCTGGTGGAGGACGCCCTGGCCACCCGGCACGGTGTCGTCGACGCCGCGCTGACCCTGAGCCGTGGTCGCCCCGGCCGCTTCGACCTGGAGGTGTTCAACGGCGCCTGGCGTGGGGGCGGCCCGGACAACGTCGGTGTGGGTCGCAGCGGAGAGATCCCGCTGCCCGATGGCCCGGGTCCCCAGTGGACGCGTTCGTCCCTGCCGGTGGAGCGCATGGTGGAGGCGGCCTCCGGTCCCTTCACCGTGGTGGCCAACACCGAGGTCGTCGAGGTACCGGCCCACGAGGACCAAGAGGTGAGGAGCCCCCGGGGCCCGAGCGAGGGCTCTCGGGCCCGGGCCGGAGGTGGCGGGGACTACCTGTCCAACGAGATCGCCTACCGCAACACCGTGTTGCGTGATCGGACCGGCGCCGGTGCGCGCTCGGGCCACGTGCACCTGCCGCTGACCACACGACCGGAGGAGCACGTGCCGATGGTGGAACAGCTGCGCCTGCTCGTGGCCGCGGCGGTGGCGGAGTAGGGCGTACCGCCGGTGGCCCGACACGCCCGGTCGCGTGTCGGGCCACCGAACTTCGCATTCCACCCGCGATGGGGCGATTTATTACTCTTTGAAACAGTAAGGTTGCTCTGCGTCCCACTCGGGGACCCTCTCCTTCGATATGGTCCACCCGTGATTGCCACCTCACTGCAACGAAAAGTCACCGTCTGTAGCGCCCTGGGGCTGCTTCTACTCCCCGGCTGCCAGGCGGCGGACACGACCGAGCCCTACGCCGAAGCCATCGGATTCATCTCCGCCGACCTACCGGACCTGCACACGCGCACCGTGTCCGTGGAAACCGACCACAACACGGTGAGCTACCGGTATCCGGTCCTGGGTGAGTCGCACCCGCTTTCGATCCAGGTGCGCACCACCATGGCCGAACGCCAGACCGCCTTCCTGGAAGAGGCACCCGAGGGGGGCTCCCCCGAACTGACCCAGGACACCGAACTGTTGGCCGCTTCCGCCGACGTCATCGGCCTACGCCTCAACGTCGTCGACTCCACCGCTCAGGGCCCCCGGTCCTCCACGCTGTGGTACGACGCCCATGGCGAGCAGGTGCTGCCCTGGACCTCCCTGTTCCGTGACGAACAGGCCCTGGCCCAGGCACACGTGAACCTGGTCGATGTCCTGCGGGACGAATACGAACTGACCGACGAGGAACTGCCCGACCCGCTCGGCGAGGTCGCCGCCTACGCCGAGTCCCTGGCCGCCGAAGAGCAGACCCAAGAGGAAGAGGGACGCGACACCAAGAAGCAGCCGGCCCCGGCCGACTCCTCCAACGATTCCAAGGACTCCGAGGACGACGGCTCCGACGATTCCGACGGGGACGAACGTGCGGCCCTGCCTCCGGGAGAGGCCGACCTCACCGACCCCGAACAGGCCCAAGAAGTGGCCGATGCCTGGGCCGACTCGCCACTGGCCGACCTGGCCTTCAGCACCGCCGGCGGCCTGGCCGTACGCATGGACCCCGACCAGGTGCCCGGGTCCGACAACGACGACGAGGCCTTGGTTCCCATCGAACCCGAGATGGCCGAGGAGACACTGTCCGAACTGGGCTACCAGGCCCGTGACGCCGCCGTCCACGGCAACGCCTCGGCCGAGAGCCTGGATCTGGGGCCCGAGGCCACCACCGAAGGCACCACCTTGGACTGTGCCCAGGCCAAATGTGTGGCCCTGACCTTCGACGACGGCCCCGGTGAGCACACCGAGGCGCTACTGGACAGCCTGGACGACTACCAGGCCAAGGCCACCTTCTACGTCCTGGGCTCATTGGTGGGCGAGTTCCCCGACGTGGTCGAGCGCACCGCCGCCGAGGGGCACGAGGTCGCCAACCACACCTGGAAGCACGACGATCTGGCCACCATGTCCGACGACGCCATCCGAAAGGACCTACAGCGCACCGACGACGCCATCGAGGAGATCACCGGTGAGGCACCGGTGACCATGCGCCCGCCCTATGGCTCACTCAACGCCACCGTGCGCAGCGCCACCGGCCATCCGCTCATCCTGTGGGACGTGGACACCCTGGACTGGCAGAGCCGCGACACCAAGGCCGTGTCCGAGCACGCCCTGGCCGAGACCCGGGCGGGCAGCGTGGTGCTCTTCCACGACATCCACAAGTCCAGCGTGGACGCCATCCCGAAGGTCCTGGCGGGCCTGCACGAGGAGGGCTACCACTTCGTGACGGTCAAGGACCTGTTCGGGTTGGACGGTATGGAGGCGGGCGAGGTCGTCACCGACGCCCGACTGAATTGACCGGGGGTCGAAGGGGCCGGGGCGTGGACCACGCCCCGGCCCCTTCTTCGTGCGCCGTCCGGATCCCGCGCCTCTGGGGACACGGCGGGATCTTCGTCCCATTTCCCCGGCGGGGCGGGGAGTCCTTGCTCACTTCGATGCTCTGAGCTGGGCTTACCTTTGCCCCCACGCGAAACTTCACATACATTTCGACGCGTGAACGTTACCTCTTTGATGCGTAAGGCCGCCACTGGCGGGGTATTGGCCACGACCGGGCTCTTGACCCTGACCACCCTTCCCGCGGTCGCGGACACCGAACGCACCCGACCCGACTGCGCCGACGTCAAGTGCGTGGCCCTGACCTTCGACGACGGCCCCGGTGAGCACACCGACGAACTCCTCGACGTCCTCCACGAGAACGACGCCAAGGCCACCTTCTACGTCCTGGGCTCCAAGCTCGCCTCCCACCCCGAGGAGGTCGAGCGCATGGTCGAGGAGGAGCACCAGGTCGGCAACCACACCTGGGACCACGCCGACCTGGCCACCCTGTCGGCGAGCGAGATCAAGGACGACCTCCAGCGCACCGACATGGCCATCAAGGACGTCACCGGTCGGATGCCCACCACCATGCGTCCGCCCTACGGTTCCCTCAGCGACACCGCCCGCGAGACCATCGACAAGCCCATGCTCCTGTGGGACGTCGACACCCTGGATTGGCAGCACCGCGACCCCGAGACCACCGTGGACATCGCCGCCGAGGAGACCGACGAGGGCAGCGTCCTGCTCTTCCACGACATCCACGAGACCACCGTCGAGGCCATCCCCGACGTGTTGGAGACCCTCACCGAGGACGGCTACGAGTTCGTGACCGTCGACGAGATGATGGGCTCCGAGGTCGAGGCCGGCACCGCCTACTCCGACGCCCGTTCCCTGGACTGACCGAGCGGGGCCGAACGGTCGGGGTAACGCACGGCGGTCCGAGCACGCGGGGATCCCCCTGGCGTTCGGACCGCCCGGCCGCCCTTTGCGAGAGCGGCGCCTCACACCATCCGACGCATCAGCTTCTCCTTGAACGCCGTGATCGGGGCGTAGGCCGGCTTCATCGTGTCCAGCGCCAACGACTTGTCCAACACCGACTTGACGTGTGAGAACGTGTCGATGGAGGTCTCCGCGTGGTAGGCGCCCATCCCGCTCTCGCCCACGCCACCGAAGGGCAGGTCCGGCACCGCCAGGTGCGCGATCGGCAGCCCGAACGCGAGCCCGCCCGAGGACGTTTCGGTGGTCAACCGTCGCTTGGTGGCCTCTGAGTCGGTGAACCCGTACAGCGCCAAGGGCTTGTCCCGCTCATTGACGAACCGGATCGCCGCGTCCAGGTCCGGGACCGTGATCACCGGCAGGATCGGACCGAAGATCTCCTCGGCCATCACCGGGCTGTCGGGGTCCACTCCACCCAACACCGTGGGTTCCATGTACAGCGACCCACGATCGGTGCGCCCACCGGCGACGACCTCGCCGCTCTCCAACAACGCGCTGAGCCGGTCGAAGTGCCGCTCGTTGACGATGCGCCCGTAGTCGGGGCTCGTCTTGGGGTCGGACCCGAACATCTCGGTGATCGCCCTCGCCAACTCACGCTGGAGCCCCCGAGCGGTGTCGCCGATGGCCAACACGTAGTCCGGGGCCACACAGGTCTGTCCCGCGTTGGTGAACTTGCCCCAGACCAGGCGCCGAGCCGTGGTGGTCAGGTCCACGCCCGGCTCCACCACCGCCGGGCTCTTGCCGCCGAGCTCCAACGTCACCGGTGTCAGGTGCTTGACCGCGGCCGCCATCACGATCCGTGCCACCGCCGCGTTGCCGGTGTAGAAGATGTGGTCGAACCGCTCCTCCAGCAGGGCGGTGCTCTCGGGCACCCCGCCCTCGACCACGGCCACGGCCTCGGTGTCCAGGTAGCGCGGCACCAACTCGGCCAGCGCGCTGGAGATGGCCGGGGCCAGCTCGCTGGGTTTGATCACCGCGCTGTTACCCGCCGCGATGGCGCCGGCCAACGGCGCCAACGCCAGGTTCAGCGGGTAGTTCCACGGGCTGATGATCAGCACCGTGCCCAACGGCTCGCGCACCCATCGCGCCTTGGCCGGTGCCAGTGCCATCGGCACCCCCACCCGCTTGGGCCGCAGCCACGATGCCAGGTTCTTCAGCATGTGGTCGATCTCGTTGACCACGTACCCGATCTCGGTGATGTGGGCTTCCAGGGAGGGCTTGCCCAAGTCGTCCTTCAAGGCCTTGTCCCAGGCGGGACGTTCCTCGGTGAGCATCCGGCGCAACGCCCGCAGCTGGGCCCTTCGCCAGGAGATCGGCTTTGTCCGGCCGTTGTCGAAGGTGGACCGAAGACGCGCGACCACGGGCGGGATCTCGGTGGCCAATGTCAGGGGTTGGGAGGAGTCGGTGTTAACCATGCCACGGATACTAAACGAAAACGTTTCGTTTTCACCAGGTGTCGGCCGCTAGGATTCATCCCATGACGACGGACCATCCGCCCGGCACGACCGCACCGGCCGCCCCACGAGGAAGACCCCGCGACGCCGGCCGGGACCGCGCGCTGATGGACGCCACCCTCACCGAACTCCGCCTCAACGGCTACAGCGGACTGACCACCGCCGCCGTCGCACGACGCGCCGGTGTCTCCACCGCCACCCTCTACCGGCGCTGGAGTTCCAAACAGGACCTGGTCGTGGGGGCCGCACAGGCCTGGGCCGAGAACCTGGGGCCCGACCACGACACCGGCACCCTGCCCGGCGACCTCGGCGCCCTGCTGCACGACAAGGCCGCCGCGCTCCAGGGCCCCTCCGGGCTGCTGTTGCGCGCCATCCTGGGCGAGGCCGCCCACAACCGGGCCCTGGCCGACGTCCTGTTCGACGCGTTCGTCCTGCCCCTACAGGGACGGGTCCTGTCCCTGTTGGAGCGCGGTGTGCTGCGCGAGGAGATCCCGCCGGTGGAGGATCCCCTGGTCGTGGCCGAGATGGTCATCGGCCCCATG
Source organism: Nocardiopsis listeri NBRC 13360 (assembly GCF_001570765.1). GTDB lineage: Bacteria > Actinomycetota > Actinomycetes > Streptosporangiales > Streptosporangiaceae > Nocardiopsis > Nocardiopsis listeri. Next base: position 80,732 of record NZ_BCSH01000036.1, read on the forward strand.
GTCAGCCACACCTTCCTCCTACCGGACGACGGCGGCCGCGACCACGGCGACGACATAGCCGACCGCCTGCTGCCCTATCTCCTGCGCGCCCTGGGCCACCGCCCCTGAGTCGAGGACTCTTCGAGGTCGTCACCGCGCGGGCTCTCCCCGTTCCAGGCAACGATCGTGGTAGCGGGCCATCTGCTCCCAGTACACGAGCGTGAGCGCCATCTGCGCCGCACAGGCCACCGCAGTGGGCAACGGGCGACGGTACCTCGCCCCGATCAACGCGACCACGGCGGCGGCCGTGGCCGCGACGTTGACGGCCAGGGCCGCGTCCCTGGGCCGCTCCAGCATCCACCGCTCCTCACCGAGCATCGCCCGCGTCGACCACGCCCGCTCATGGGCGGGTCGAGGAAACATCACCGGGTTGAGAACGAACCAGACGGCCACCGCGACGGCCTGCCTTCGACCACGCGTCCAAACGGGGAGCAGGACCAGCGGAATGGTGGCCCACCTGCTCCATGCGCTCCACGGATTCGAGTGGCGGACGAACACCGCCCGCCTGATCCGAGCGAACCCGCCACCCGGGGAAGTCTTGGTCATGTGTGCTCCGCTCCTTGTCGCGAACCCCGGACGCTACCCCCGAAGCGGATGTGGTTCCACGTTCGAGGGCACCGCCCCCGCACGAGCACGACCGAGCCGCGAGCCCCGTCGAGCACCATCCCCTCCCGTGCGCCGCCCATCGGAGCGACCAACCGGACCCACGCGACTTGGCCACTTGACCAAGTCACGTGGCCAACTGATATTCTCGACCCATGAGTGAGCAGGAGAAGCACAAACCCCACCGGCGACTCAGCGCGGAGGAACGCCGTCGGCGACTACTCACCGCTTCGCTGAACGTGATGAAACGGGAGGGGATCGCCGGCACGAGCACCCGCGCCATCTGCGCGGAGGCAGGCATGCCGCACGGGGCCTTCCACTACTGCTTCCGTTCCAAAAGAGAGCTCTACGCGGCCCTGCTCGCCGGCGACATGGAGATCGACCTGGACGACACCTGGCCGAAGATCTCCCCTGCGGCGAGTCCACGAGAGAACATCCGCGAACTGCTGCTCGCCTACTGGGCCCAAATCGAATCCGACCCCGACGCACAGTTGGTCCTGTACGACCTCGGAAGCTTCGTGCTCCGCGACCCCGAACTCCAGGAACTACCCGCGTGGCAGCACCGGGCCTCCCTCCACAGGGCCACCGAGTACATCACGCGCCTGAGGGACGAAGCCGGCCTGGAGTACCTGTGCGAGGAACGCGCGATCGCCGAACTCGTGACCACCCACCTCGACGGTGTGGCGTGGTCGTGGCTCGCCCACCGTGACGACGCGGCCACCCACGCCAACCTCGAACGGTTCGCCGAACTCCTGGCCGGACTGACTCGACGGCACGTTGCGGTCGAAGATTCGCATACATTCGAACCGGCACCTTGACGACGTAGATTCACAATCGAAGAACCTGAGGTAACCGGCTCCTCGCTCCCGTGCACACCCATGCCGGCACGCATCCTCGGTGGAACCCCCGACGAAAGTAGGGGGTGCTCCCCCACTTAGGCGTCGCGAACCCGCCCGGCACCATGCCTTTGGCCGCCCCCCGATTCGACCCGTGGGCGGAGGTGTCGGGCGCCCTCACGGACCTAGCGTGGTGGACACGCCCGGTCGAGGCATCTCCCGACCGGCGCCGACCAGTCACCGCCCCATCCAGGAGTCACCCGCCGTGAGCATGCCGTCAGCACGATCCCAGTCCCCCATCCAGGCCCCTCCGGTCGTGGTGGCCCGGGCCCTGACCAAGACCTACGACACCGGCGGCACCCAGGTCCACGCCCTGGCCGGCGTCGACGTCGACTTCCACCGCGGTGCCTTCACCGCGATCATGGGCCCCTCCGGGTCCGGTAAATCCACCCTCATGCACTGTCTGGCCGGACTGGACGTGCCCACCTCAGGCAGCGTGCACCTGGGTCGTACCCAGATCACCGGCATGCGAGACGGCGACCTCACCCTGCTGCGTCGGGACCGGATCGGGTTCATCTTCCAGTCCTTCAACCTGCTGCCGATGCTGACCGCCGAGCAGAACATCCTGTTGCCCTCGCAGATCGCCAAGCGCAAGGTCGACCCCGCCCGTTTCGACCACATCGTCGACGTGGTGGGGCTGCGCGATCGCCTCGGGCACCTGCCCACCAAGCTCTCCGGTGGTCAGCAACAGCGCGTGGCCGTGGCCCGGGCCCTGCTCAACGCCCCCGAGGTGGTCTACGCCGACGAGCCCACCGGTAACCTCGACTCCCGCTCCGGCGCCGAGATCCTCGCCTTCCTGCGCGATTCGGCTCGTGATCTGAACCAGACCATCGTCATGGTCACCCATGACCCCGTCGCCGCCTCCTACGCCGACCGTGTCGTGTTCCTGCGCGATGGGCGTCTGGTGGACGAGGTCAGCGACCCCACCGCCGAGCTGGTCTCCGAGCGCCTGCTGAAGCTGGAGGCCTGAGCCACCATGTTGCGCACCACCCTGGCCGGCCTTCGACTGCACAAGGCCCGCTACGTCACCACCACCCTGGCCATCCTGCTCGGAGTCATGTTCATCTCCGGCACCATGGTCTTCGCCGACACCCTCAAGGCCAGCTACGAGAAGTCCGTGATGGGCTCGGCTTCCAGCGTTGACACCATCGCCACCCCCGAGATCCCGGAGCCCCAGGACGGGACCTGGGAGGACCCGGAGCCCTTCACCCAAGAACAGCTCGACCAGATCCGGGACCTGCCCGAGGTCGCCGATGCCGACGGGGTTCGGCAAGGCCCCGGCCTGCTTCTGGACTCCGAGGGACGCGCCTTCAGTCATGTTCCTCCCGAGGCCATGGCCGTGGAAGAGGTGACCCGCTACGAGATCACCGAGGGGGAACTTCCCGACAGCTACGACGAGATGGTTCTGGCCACCACCATCAGTGACCAGACCGGTTTCGAGGTGGGCGATTCGGTCACCGTGCTCGACGCCGAGCAGCAGGAGCAGGAGTTCACCGTCACCGGCCTGCTCGACGTGGAGGTGGGCTCCGAGCTGAGCTACCGTGGGGCCTTCATCCTGACCCCCGAGGCCTTCGCGTCGGTGACCGGCGCCGAGGGCTACCACGAGATCGACGCCCTGGCCGCCGACGGGACCTCCGAAGAGGACCTCGCTACCGCCGTGGCCGGGGTGCTCGGCGAGGGCGCCGACGTGAAGACCTCCACCGAGTTCGGTGATGAGATGGCCGCTCAGGCCGGCGCGAGCGCCGATATGATCCGCACCGGCCTGATGCTGTTCGCGCTCATCGCCGTCTTCGTCGCGGGCATCGTCATCTACAACACCTTCGCGATCCTCGTCGCCCAGCGCCAGCGAGAGATGGCCCTGCTGCGCTGCGTAGGAGCCAAGCGCGGCCAGGTCTTCCGTTCCATGCTGACCGAGTCCTTCGTGGTCGGCCTGGTGGCCTCGACCTTGGGCGTACTGGCCGGAGTCGGCCTCGGGATGGTGGGGTTCCGCTTCGTCGGCCCACTCATGGGTGAGGACATGGACGTCGCCACCGTGATCAGCCCGACCGCCGTGATCATCGGTCTGACCGTGGGCGTGACCATCACCGTGTTCTCCGCGATGGTCCCGGCCATGCGCGCCACCCGAGTACCCCCGTTGGCCGCGCTGAGCACCAGCGCCACCGCGGCCGGCATGGAGAAGGGCACCGGCAAGCTGCGCGCGGTCATGGGGATCCTGTTGTTCCTGGTCTCCGGCGGGATCGTGGTGCTGGGGCTGCAGGGCGACCCCGACAGCTCGGCGATGTGGATCGTGGCCGTCGGCGCCATCGTCGCCTTCCTGGGCGTGGTCGTGCTCGGCCCCCTGCTGGTGCGCGCCATCGTGGGTCTGATCGGTGTCCCGCTGCGTCACGTCGGTGTGCCGAGCAGGCTGGCGGTGGACAACTCCACCCGCAGCCCGCGCCGCGCCGCCACCGCCATGATCGCCCTGACCGTGGGCGCCACCCTGATCACCGGATACTCGGTGATCAACGCGACCATGCAGGAGAGCATCGCCCAGGAGTTGGACGGTAAGTACCCCGTGGACTACCAGCTCTCGCCGATGCTGGACCTGGAGAGCCCGGACGCCGAAGGGGAAGGCACGGAGGAGACCCCCGAGGAGGTCGGCGGCACCGACCTGAGCACCATCCCCGAGTCGGTGCGATCGGACTTGTCGTCGCGCTCGGAGATCGATCAGGTCTTCGCTCAGCGCTCCGACTCCGTGGACAGCGGTGACGACAGGATCGCCAACGACGACGGAACCGTCCCGGTATCGACCTACGTGGGCGCCACCGTGGGCGAGGAGGTCGAGGTCGACGTGGTCAAGGGCGACCTCACCGACTTCGGCCCGGGCAGCGTGCTGATCACCGAGGGGCGCGCGGAGTCCCTCGAAGCCGGCGACACCATCTCCCTGGGCGATCCCGAACACGAGTTCGAGATCGCGGCCGTGGTCGCGGGCACCGGGATGTTCTACGGCGTCAACCTGGACCCGGCCGACTACGAGCAGGTGGTTCCCGAGATCACGGGTGACTCCAGCGTCATGGTCCGGGGCAGTGACTCCGCTTCGTCCTCGGAGCTGCGCGAGGCCGTCTACTCCGCGGTGGACGACCACCCGACTCTGAACGTCATGTCCATGGGCGAGATGCGCCAGCAGTTCGAGGACATGTTGGACATCGCCTTCTACGCGATCGCGGCGATGCTCGGTCTGGCCATCATCATCGCGGTGTTCGGTATCTCCAACACCATGGCGCTGTCGGTGCTGGAGCGCACCCGCGAGTCCGCGATCCTGCGGGCCCTGGGCTTGAACAAGGCACAAATGCGCCGCATGTTGGGGGTCGAGGCGGTGCTGCTGTGCCTGATCGGTGCCGGCATCGGTGTCCTGCTCGGCGTGGTATTCGGTTGGGCTGCCATCTCCGCGACCCTGCCCAACATCGTCTTCGGGTTCCCCATCGGTCAGGTGGCCACGTTCTTGGCCATCGCGATCGTGGCCGGTTTGGTCGCCTCCCTGCTGCCCGCTCGCCGGGCGGCGCGTACCTCCATCACCGGGGCGCTCGCCTCGCAGTGATCCGAACCGGGAGCGTGTGACCCGACCGGGGTGGCCCCACCGTCCAGGTGGCCACCCCGGTCTTCGCATGTCCGGGGACGATCGTGCGACGCCACCGACCCGGCACCTTTACCTCGTAGATTACATCGGGTGTCATCGTGGAGGACCAATCATGTCCCGGACGACTCCGGAACAACCCACATCGCCCGCGCAGTCGTCAGATCCAGGGCCGTTCGTGGTGGCGGGACCAGGCCCTCGGCGCGCCCCTTGCCGAGTTCCGTGCGCAGTCCGTCGAGGACGGTCCGGCTCGTGGGCGAGATGCCCGAGCCCAGGGTCTTCCATGGGCCGGCGTCGGGTACCGAGGGCGGCGGCGGAGCCGATCCGCCCGCCCTCTCCAAGGAGGCGGCGATGAGCGCTCGAAGTGCCGGATCCAGCCCTTCCTCGGGGACGGCGGGGAGTTCCGGTACCGCTTTCAGTGCGATGGGAGCGGACCTCCGGTCCTCGGATGGAGCGGTCGTTTCCGGCAGAGGATCGTGCATGAGTTCGTTCGGCACCGACCGACACCGCCGGCCACAGATCGCACAGGTGCCACCGGGTTCGTTACGGGTGCTCTGGTGCACCGGGCAGGTCTGGTCGGCCTTGCCCTGGCTGTCCAGCAGGAACCGTTCGGGTAGGGCGAAGGGTTCGGGCTCGCCGGTGGTCGGCCAAATCGTGGGCGGTCCCGCCCACGAGGGCCCCGAAGCGTCCATGCCCCTGCCCAGGGTTCCGGCCAGGAACGCGTGGGCGGCTTGCAGACTGCGCATTCGGATCATCAGGGCCGGGAAGGGCCGCCGCACCCCGTCGAGCCCCGAAAGTAGGGCTCGCGTCTGCCCCACGCTCAGGCCTTGACTCAGGAGGTGGTCCACCGCTTCGCCGAGCTGTTGTCGGTCGGCTTGCGGATCGGACAGGAACCGATCATGAATGCGATCGATGATTCCGTGCGGTCCGTTTTCCGACTTTTGCCGCCTTTGCCGATTTTCTTCCTCTGTGGTTTCGCTGCCACGGACGGAACCACCCACCCCATTCCCCGAACAGTCGCCATCAAAAGAGTCTGTAGCTCGATCTGAGCTGGGGCCCAGCCCATTCTGAGCTCGGGTCCCGGCCTTCGGTATCCGCTTCAAAGGGGGACGATTGTGCGGGGTGAGCGGCTCCTCCCCCAGGCTCTCCCGGCAGGCGTTGATCTCGGCCAAAACCGGCTCGGGGTAGACCTCGGCCGGGACCAGGACCTCCAGCACGCACGGCAGCCGGTAGATGGAACGGCCACGGGCGATGTCGGCGGCGAAGAAGTCCAGCGTCTCCGAACGGCTCAACTTGCGGATCAGACCCGCCTCAATCAGGTCCTCGATGGCCCGCTTGATGCTGCTGACGCTGAGGAACCCATTGCAGCGTTCGGGCAGGTTCTCCAGGTAACAGAAGCTCCAGCGGCCGTCGACGTCCACCAGTTCGGCCAGGGCCACCAGGAACAGGAACGAGCGGGCCGTGGGCAGCCGCCCCTTGCGGTACAGCCGCTGAACCCACAGGGAGAGGATGAAGCCGATGCCCTCGAACTCACCCTTGCGACGCTTGCGGGCCGGAGAAAGACCGGGCGGATTCGGCGATTGGGCTGTGGTGGCGGGGGCCGAGGCGGTAGAGTTCACGGCGAGTCGCCTTCCTGGTGCGTACAGGTAGGTGGCACGGCCGACACACCTGTTTGCGCAGGCGTCGACCAAAACCCGACCTGGTGTTGATTGCACCCGGTCGGGTTTTTTCTTGTCGACATTCAAGCTAGCCGAACTAAACCGAGTTCGTGGGTCTTTCTCTCAAATCCGGCTCTTGTGACTGATGTGTGGGTGGCCAAGCGCGCCTGAACAAGCGCACGCCGTCTCCCGCTTAGGTTCTGGCTTGTCTAGAACCGAACCACAAAGCGGAGAAACGGCGTGCGTGAGACCACCCTATGGCGTGCCCTGCTGGGCGTGAACAACATCGTCATCGAGAGCGTCGAGTTCAACGAGGACACCACCGCCGTGGTCGCTCATATCCGGCCACGACGACCCACCAAGGGACGCTGTGGAGTGTGCGCGCACCGCGCGCCCTGGTACGACCGTGGCCAGGGCCGTCGACGGTGGCGGGCCCTGGACCTGGGAACCACCCAGGTCTTTCTGGAAGCCGACGCCCCACGCGTGGCCTGCCCCACCCATGGCCCCACCGTGCGCCAGGTGCCCTGGGCCCGCCACAGCGCCGGACACACCCATGCCTTCGATCAGCAGGTGGCCTGGCTGGCCACCCAGTGCTCCAAGAGCGCCATCACCCAGCTGATGCGCATCGCCTGGCGCACCGTGGGCGGCATCATCACCCGGGTCTGCGCCGATATCGACGCGCGTGTGGACCGGTTGGCCCAGCTCACCCGCATCGGTATCGACGAGGTCAGCTACCGCAAGGGACACAAGTACCTGACCGTGGTCGTCGATCACGACACCGGCAGGTTGGTGTGGGCCCGGCCCGGCCGGGACCGTGCCACGTTGAGCGCGTTCTTCGACGAGCTGGGCGCTGAGCGTAGCGCCCAGCTCACCCATGTCTCGGCCGACACGGCCAGCTGGATCAGTAAGACCGTTGCCGTGCGTGCCCCGCAAGCGGTGGTCTGCGCCGACCCCTTCCACATCGTTGCCTGGGCTACCCAGTGTCTGGACGAGGTCCGTCGCCAGGTGTGGAACCAGGCCCGCCGTAAGCCGGGCGGGATGAAAGCAGCCGGCAGTCATGTGGGGTTGCGCTACAACCTCTCCCAGGGCGAGGCCAGGAAGATCCAGCGCTCGCGTTACGCGCTGTGGAAGAACCCCGAGGACCTGACCGAGAACCAGCGGACCAAGCTTGCGTGGATCGAGGCGAGCAGCCCTCACCTGTATCGGGCCTATCTACTCAAGGAAGGTCTGCGTTTCGTCTTCAGGGTCAAGGGTGAGGAAGGCAAGAGGGCGCTGGATCGGTGGCTGGCCTGGGCGAGTCGGAGTCGGTTGGATGTCTTCGTGGCTTTGGGGCGCAAGATCCGTCGCCATCTCGGGGCGATCCATGCGTCGTTGGAGGAAGGGCTGTCCAATGGATTGGTGGAGTCGGTCAATACCAAGATCCGGCTCCTGACGCGTGTCGCGTTCGGGTTCCATGGTCCCGAGCCTCTGATCGCTCTGGCCATGCTCAATCTCGGTGGTTACCGTCCCGACCTGCCCGGCCGAAGCTGACCCACGGAACAGTCAGGAGAGCCTCAAATCCACACTTGCCCGAGAGTGGAGTTTGGCCCCACCGGTTCACAATGTCGGCATTTCCCGATTGGTTCGATTTGGATCGATATGCCAGCTTATTGACCGCAGTGAGAGCTGGGATTCCTACCCAAACCCCTTTCCAAGATGGGCCTTGGAAAGCCCCGACCCGCTTCAAGGCCACCTTCGACCCTTCGCGTAACACGCTCGGCGAGGCCATTCCACAGAGCCCGGCGATCGGCCCGGGTAGGTTCTGCGGGACCCCTCGCATACGCCTGCCCTGAAGGGCAGGCCCACGACCGGAACCGTGTCGAGAAGCCGGCCGCTTACGCGGCGACAGGCATCGGCGTCTACCTGCTGGTGGATCGCGACACCAACACCGTCGTAGTCCACAGCCGCCCCGCCCACGGTCAGTACCTGGAACGCAGCACCCATTTCCATGGCGAGGCCGTCCCCATTCCGGGCCTCGGGGTCGCCCTGGACACCGAGTCTCTCAAGCGTTTCGCCCGCTGATCACCGAAGGGCCGTTGCGGGGGCCTGCGGCGAGACGGCTAAGTGAGGCACTTCGACAACTCCTCACGGGCCGGCCACCAGCGATAGGCGAGGCTCCACGAAGACAGCACCGGATCCAGGAATGGATTGAGGACCTCCAACACGGAAACGGCCCCTCGCCGGAGCGAAGGGCCGTTGTGGTTTATGAGTCAGCGCAAGTCGGAGCGCACCCCGGACAGCAATGCCACCCATTCATCGCGGGCAAAGGTCAGGTGCCCGGCCTCGCGGTTCTGGGTGTCACGCACGTCCGCTCCGTCAACACCCTCGCGCAGCTCGACACAGTTTCCACCATTAGCGCTGTAGCTGGACTTGTGCCATTCGGAGGTGGTGTTCATGTGAGCGTCCTCAGTACTTCGAGTGAGAATGTGAGTGGCAAAGACGCTGCCAGCGCTGCGGTGGCCTGACTGGACAGCCTGTCATGCGAACCGTCTTCGTGGATCACGTTACCGTCAGCGTGATCGCTCACGACCGCCAGTTCCCCCGAAGCGAGACGGAACAGCATCAGTGGAGCGGAAGGCGCCAGCAGCGTTGTCCCCTCTGGTACGAGATGGACGCCCACACGCCCGGTTTCGACCCACTCAATGAGATGAAGCGCCTGGGCCCGACGGAGCGGCTCGGTGAGAGCGGAGACGGCCGTCACCGGAAAGACAGCGGTCACTTCCAGTTCGGGGAGTTCCTTCAACCTGCCGGTACGCAGCGCGACCAATCGGTCGAGGTCGTCCGAGGTGGCGAGCGGATGCGCCGCCCGGAACACCCCCCGAGCCACCTCGGAGCACTGAAGCAGGCCGGGCACGAGCGCGGGAGCCACGATCGTCACCTGTCTTGCCGCTCTCTCTATGGCGTCAAGGTTCCTGGCCCACTCAGGCAATCCGTTGCCCGTGGTCACGGCACGCCAAGCCGCCAGCAGTGTCCCGTCTGCTTGTAGGGCTTCATCCAAGGCTTCAACGTTGTCCCGTTTTGGGAGGGAGCCACCCTTTTCCCAACGGTTCACGGATGAGTGCGCCGTCTGAGATCTCTTGGCCAACTGCAACTGGGTGAGACCTGCGACTTCACGCAATCGAGCGAGGGCTTCGGCGAAATCATTGGGGGCCACGTCTTCATTTTTACCCTCAAGACTCCAACCTCGCACAGCAAATCCCAAGTTTGATCGAAACCCTGTGAGATGCCTCTTGGAGTGCACACCATCGGACCATGACTCCTCGTAAAGACCCCGTAACAGACTCAGAAGAAATCGCGCTGTGTGCGCTGCTCTCCGCCTTGCGGCGACGCGGGCTCGCACCCTGGGAGAATCCCGACGACGGATCGGTGACCGTGGAGTTCGGCTACCGCCGGGTCACCGTCCACCTCACCGATGACGGCTGGGTGCGACACCTTCCCGAACGTCCCGGCTCCGCCGTCCGCTTGGCGG
>NZ_BCSH01000037.1 GCF_001570765.1 Nocardiopsis listeri NBRC 13360
CATTCTCCCCCACCCCGCCCAACAACCAGCAGGATCACGACCCGAGGCGCCCCACCAACCACCCGCCACGCCCACCCAGGGCAGCACGAAACCGGCGAAACCAGCGGCTCCCCCAAGATCAATGGGATCACGCCCACCAACCCCACCACCACCCCGAACTCCACGTCTGTGGATAAGCCGGCAGTGACCGGGAGGTCGGGATGGGTAGGCGCATCAGGTCACCGGTATGACCTCGGCCAGCGGTGATACGAGGTGTTGCCTGTAGGGCCACTGAAGGGGGCTAGAGCCAGCGCCAAGGCATGACCGTACCCGGCGGTCTACCAGCCCCTGTCCAAGCCCCTGGGCAGGGGCTGGACAGAAGGCCCTGCCCAAGCCCCGCTTCGACTCCGTCTCAGCCCAGGTCCAGAGCCGCGTGCGGGTGCTGTAGGGAGAGCCTTCTCCACCGTCGTCGCTACTGACGTCGTGGCTGCTGAGGTCCGTGAACACGCCCCTGCGTCCCTGACCAAGGCCGCGACACGACAACGACCACAACGGCGCCACCAACCACGACAACGACCACAACGGCCACGACAACGATCACAACGGCGACAACGGCCGCGACATGACAACGTCGGCGACCGCTATCGACTACCACCGATAACACCAGGTGAGGCGCAGGGGTGGGGGGAACCGACCCGTGGTGGGCACGGGTCGTACTCGACGGGCCAGGTCAGGCCCGTGGCGGAGAAACAGCCCCTAGTCTTCGTCGACCTCCGGGGCCTCGATGAGCTGCCGCAGCAGCGCAACGAAATCGTCTTCGCTCATCGCCGACCAGTCCACGTGCTCGTTCATGTCAGCGATCTCCCCAGAACCCACGGCTGATAAGCCTCGGAGAACCGTATTGCTTCGAGAAGTCTGGGTTAACAACCCGTTGCCGCAGGTGGAGACGGGTGGCCGAAAGCGGACATCGGCCTTTAAGAGGTCAGATGCGCTGCTGGAGGGCGGCTCGGCATTCGGGGCAACGGCAGCGCTTGTTGTAGCCGGTGACGGTGCCGTGCGGCAGCGAGGGGTCACGCTGCTCGGTGAGGGTGGCGTCCAGCTGGTCGCCGAAAGCGGTGAGGACGCGGGCGGTCGAGAACACCTGTTTGGGGCCGATCCCGAGTTCCGCTGCCGCGTCGTCGATGTGCTTACCCATACGGAGTTTCGCGATGAGACGGGACCGGGTACTCGGTGGCATCTCCGCCTCCGCGTTCGCGATCAGCTGCTCTGCGTCGTCAAGCGGGTAGCTCATGGGTTTCCTCTACATGTGCGGGTACGCCCGCCGTGGCGGACACCTCCTGCATCGTACGCGCCTCCTGGCGCGCCCCGGTTGGGTCCGACGCGTCATGGGAGGGCCACGACGAGTGAACGACCTCTTGTGGGTCATGTGACCACCCAACACCGAACTTTCGCTCACCCATCGTAACAAATACCTGGAATCGGCGAAGGAGAAGCGAGTCACGTCGCCCTTGTTGCATCGAATCCGCAGCGGTTTTCTAGAAACTCATTGCTAGATGCTAGGCATCGTGTTTCGCTGGAGGGACACTTCCGACACTCTGCGTCATTGGATCAGTGTTATGACCAGTCCCACGGTCCGTCGACGGCGTCTGTCCGCCGAACTTCGCCATCACCGTGTGCGGTCGGGGATGACCCTCAACGACGTGGCCGAGGAGTTGGAGTGGTCGCCGGCCAAACTCGGCCACATCGAGACCGGGATCCGTAAGTGGCCCTCGGTCATGGAGATCTCCGCCCTGCTGAAGCTCTACGGGGTCACCGGCGGTCGACGAGAGGCCATCTTGACCCTCGTTCGAGAATCCCGACTTCGTCCCTGGTGGACGGAGTACGAGGACGTTCTCTCCTCCGCCTACGTGGGCAACGAGGCCGGAGCGGTCACCATCCGCACCTACGCCGGGATCCTCGTCCCCGACCTGCTCCAGGTCCCGGACTACACGGCCACGGTGGCGCGGTCCCTCGGCCATGGTGACCACGGTGCCGAACGCATGGTCGCAGCGCACCTCAAACGCCAGGAGATCCTCGAATCCGGTGCTCTGGGCCGCTACCACGCCGTGATCGAAGAGGACGCGCTCCAGCGTGTCTCCGCGGACCTCTCCCTGCTGCGGGCACAGGCGGGGCGCCTGGTCGAACTCGCCACCGGCTCTGACCACGTCACGGTGCAGCTCCTCCCCACCTCGGCCGGGCCCCACCCCGGGCTGGCCGGCCCGTTCTCGATCATGGGGTTCGAGGAGGACGAGGCCGACCTCGCCTACGTCGAAGCGACCCAGGGCGGGGCGATCGTCGAGTCGGAGGAGGCCGTCCGTTTCTGCCATGGGGTCTGGGACCGGCTCACCGGCATCGCCGTGGACCCTCAGGCCACCAAGGGGATTCTGCGCCGTATGGCACTGCTCACCTGAGGGTCCGAAGTGGGCCGACTCGAGAAACCCGGTGTGAATCGGTCCACGATGGCAGGGACCGCCCGCAATAGCTTGCTAGTCTGCTAGGTGACAACCTCATAAAGTTGCCCTCGGTGCCCTCGCCCAATGGCGGGAGCCCGTGTGTACGACCGGTTTTCCAACTGAGAAAGGGTCCGGACAGTGAAGAAGATCATCGTTCTGGCGCTGGTGGCCCTCGGGGCTTTCGCCGTCTACCGCAAGATCCAGGCGGACCGCGCCGAGCTCGACCTGTGGACGGAAGCCACCGCGGCCAGCGAGAGCTGATCGCGGACCCTCCTGGCCACCGACAGGGGGCCGGTGGGTTTCCCGTCGCGGGTTCGACGGTGCACACCACGTGTGTCGCCCGGCGTCCGCTAGTGACACGAAGACGTGGGTGGGCCGACAACCCCGTGGTGCGACCCACGGCTTTGTGCTGTGTCCGGCCCTCTGTCATGTGCGCCCGGAGCACCCTCCGATACGGGTATGCTCTGCAATGGTGAACGGGTCAGGCCCGGAACCGAAACGGGGCCATAGCTCAGCTGGCAGAGCGCCGGTTTTGCATACCGGAGGTCAGGGGTTCGACTCCCCTTGGCTCCACTCCTCTTCGAGACGACCCTGCTCGCGCGTACGACGCGCCGGCAGGGTCGTTTCGTCTTTCCGGGTGTGATCTGGGCCATCGGCGCGGGCCGGTGGTCGGTTCGAGCCGCCCGGCGGCCACTCCTCTCCCCCCTGACTCCAGGCGTCCCCTCGCGGCCGTCCATGCGTCCAGGCCACTGTCCACCGGACGCGACGACGAGGATCACCGCCGGGCCGAGGCGACGCTTGTGGACACGGAGGAGCTCCTCGCCACGTCGGTGTCACGCCGGTCGTGGTAGTCACCCTGGTCGAGATGGGCCTGGTGGACTACACCCGGATGGTTCTCGGGACGGCCGCCGGTGGTGCTGTAGAGGACCCGGGACGGGGTCATCGTGCCGGGGTGCGGCCTGGCCGCGGCCGACTTCCCCAACGTCGACCTGGTGATCGTCGTGGGAGCCGACGGCGTGGTCGACCCGGTGGCCGACCGGGCGATCGGAGCCCCGAGCGCCGGGGTGCCCATCTGGACGTGGAGAACGCCGACGGCTGACGGTGGTGAAACTGTTCGAGCCGGACCACCACATGAGGCTGTTCGGCGACGCGAAGCAGGGCCCGGAGGACCTGACGTGGGAGTTCCGGGCCGTGCTTCCGGCCACTGAGCCCTGGGAATAATTCGTCGGAAAAACCATTTTTCGGGACCTTCTTCCGGTTGGAAAGAAGGTCCCGGGTGTCGTGCCGGCGCATTTGTCTAGGTTACTGAATAGTAGTTCCTGGGCGCCCCATGCAGGTGGGGAAAGGGCGGGTGGTGGGATTGCGCAGTGTGGTCATCGGAAGGCGTTCTCTAGTCCGTTCGGGTGGGTTCGTGTCCTGCCCGCCCGGTTCGGTCAGGCCTGTCCGTGTGGGGCGTCCTGCTCACGAGATGGCATGAAGTCGCAGGTCATTAAGGTTGTGGAAGAATGGTCCGAAGGGGAGGTTTCCCTCCTTTCCCCGGAGAGGGCTCCTATCACATGTAGTGACTCTCCGTGTGTGTATGATGACACTTCCAGTGGAGGCAATGGTCCTAGTGGGCCATATGAGAAATAGGCCTCTTGGGGTCTGTTGGTGAACTGGGACGATCCGTAGTTTCGACACCAACGACAACGAGGAACACAGCACGCCGAAACGAACGACCCCCGAAGGTGAGCCGAACGGCCCCCCGTCCGGCCTCTTGCAAAGTCCTCGGATCGGTCCGCTGAACCCCTCGCCCGCCGACAGCCGGTCGGCGGGTTTCGATCACCACACATGCTGATCTTGGGAGTGGGGCAACATGTGGAATGAGAAGACGGCGGCTCGTGCCAAGTGCCGCGAAATCGACCCCGACGCACTGTTCGTCCAGGGTGCCGCGCAGAACCGTGCCAAACTGATCTGCCGTGGCTGCCCGGTTCGGACCCAGTGCCTCGCCGAGGCGCTGGACAGCCGGATCGAGTTCGGAGTCTGGGGCGGTATGACCGAGCGCGAGCGCCGCGCTCTACTGCGTCGTCGCAAGGACGTCACCAGCTGGTATGACCTCCTCACCAGCGCCGAGAAGCGTTATGAGGAGGAGAGGACCCAGCAGGAGCCGGTGCACGGCGAACCGGCCGTCGCCGCCGGGCACTGACCCGAGGAGGGCGTTGGGGAGGGGAGCCCCGACGCCGATCGTGACGAGGATGCTCGCGCGAGGCCGTGAGGGAGGCCGGGCGCGGAGCGAGGGGACCAACCCGATTCATCGACATGCCGACCCGGCTGGACGGGCCGATGGTCGGAAGCCGCCACCTCCTTTCGGAGGACCGGCGGATCAGGGGAGGATCAGGGACGACCCCCATATCCGCACCCGTCTCCATGCCGCATTATGGAGGAGGGCGCGATCATCCTCGTACGGTCGAGCCCCACACAGTCTTTGGGAGTGGGGATGTCAGAGCAGAGCCGGCGGGACCCGCGGCCATGGGTCCCGAACGAGCCAAGGCCACAGGTACGTCTCACCCACCAGGACCGGGACGCCGTGGCGGAGGTCCTGCGCGAGGCATACGCCAAGGGGCAGCTGGAGGAGGACGAGTTCGACGAACGGATCGACCAGGCGATGCGGGCCAAGGTCGCTTCGGAGCTCGTCCCGCTCACCACGGACCTGGGTGTTCAGGGATTCGACGGGAACACGCCTCCCGGGCAGGCCCGGGAGGAACGGTCCCGGGGTGGCAAGCGTGGTCCGAACGACCTACGGAACATGCGGACCGACAATCCGGTGGAGAAGGTCGGAGCCGGCCTGAGTCACGCCTCGGCGTTCTTCTTCCCGCTTCTGGGGCCGTTGCTGGTTCTGTTGGTCAGTCCGAACAGCACGAGTTTCATGCGCAGGCACGCGCTGGAGGCGCTGAACTTCCAGCTCTGGTGGCTCGTCGCCATCCTCAGCAGTGTGGTGCTGTCGGCCCTGGTCCTCCCGGTCTTGCTGCTGATCGCCGTGGCCATCGGCGGGTTGGTCCTGCCGGTCATGGCGGCGGCGACCAACATCATGGGCAACGGGTGGCGTTACCCGCTGACCTATCGCTTCATCAAGGACGACCAGGAGTGATGACACACCTCGGGCCCGGGGAGGAGATCCCCGGGCCCGAGGTACAGGATCACTTGCCGGGCCGGCCGTTGTCCTTGGCGCGACCCTCACCGGTGGTGGCGCGCACCTTCTCCTTCGTCTTGGCGGAGGCGGTCTTGGCGTTCTCGGCCGCCTCGTCCGCCACCTCGGCGGCCTTCTCCCCCAGGTTCTCGCGGGTCTCACGGACCTGTTCGCGGGCCTGGTCCAGGTGCTCCTGCCATTCGGCGTCCTGGGAGGCCTGGCGCAGGCGGATCAGTGAGTACACGACCACGCCGCCGACCAGGGCGGCGCCGCCGATCACGACACCGCGGGGGATCCGACGGCCACCTCCGCGGAACAACCGCAGCCCACGACGTGCGGGCTTGGGGTCGATCCGCTGGGCGGCGGTGGTCAGCAGGCCGGCCACTCGCGGGGCCACGGTGTCCTCGACACGCAACGCGGCGCTCTCCAACCGAGGTGCGGTCCAGCCACGGGCCTGGATGAGCTTCAGGGCCGCCTGGTCCCTGGCCTGGTCTGCGTAGGGGCCGAATCGGTCGGCCTGGTCCCTGGCCAGGTCCTGCAGGCGGGCGAGGGCAACCTCCGCCTCCTTGCGTGCCTTGCGACGCTTGGCAGTGATAGGCACGTCGTCAGCTCCTTTGATCGTTTCGCCTGTTCGTACGGATTCTCCACCCGATGGTCGACGCGTCAGACCATGGATGGTGCTGCTCGTCGTCCTTCCCCGTTATCCGGGTGTTATCTCAACATACGTCCTCTGCGTCTGTGATCTACGTTTCGACACTGTGTGCGGCCCTTCGGGATCTGCCTGACCGCCGTGGAGGGAACGGTAACGTGAGCACGTAATCTCACTCGATCGAAAGGCACTGTGGTGTCGGACTCCACGGGTCAGCCCACCGCGCGGCTGAACACCTCCAAGGGAACCATCGTCGTCAAGCTGTTCGAGGAGCAGGCGCCGGAGACGGTCGCCAACTTCATCGGGCTGGCCGACGGCTCCAAGCAGTGGATGGACCCCGCCACGGGCAAGCCGTCCAACAACAGCCTCTACGAGGGCACGATCTTCCACCGTGTCATCGACGGCTTCATGATCCAGGGTGGCGACCCGCTGGGCACCGGTCGCGGTGGCCCCGGCTACACCTTCAAGGACGAGATCCACCCGAGCCTCCGTTTCGACCGTCCGTTCCTGCTGGCGATGGCCAACGCCGGTCCGGGCACCAACGGCTCGCAGTTCTTCATCACCGTCACCGAGCCCAACTGGCTCGACGGTCGCCACACCATCTTCGGTGAGGTCGTCGAGGGCGCCGAGATCGTCAGCGGCATCAGCAAGGTCGACACCGACGCGCAGGACCGTCCCCGCGAGGACATCGTGATCAACAGCGTCGAGATCACCCGTTAAAGACACGGTGAGAACCAAGGAGTGACCAGACGCCCATGACCGCTTCTCCCCCTCCCTCCGGATCCACACCGGGCGCCGGAGCGCCGCGCACCTGTTACCGGCACACCGACCGGGAGACCGGGGTGAGCTGTACCCGGTGCGGGAAACCGATCTGTCCCGACTGCATGGTCGAGGCGTCCGTCGGGTTCCAGTGCCCCTCGTGCGTGGCGGAGGGGAACCGCAAGGTGCGGTCCACCCGGACCACCTTCGGGGGCAAGGTCGTCGCCAAGCCGTACGTGACCTGGACGATCCTGGTCATGATGGTGGTGGGCTTCGTACTCCAACTGGGGACCTCGAACCCCATCGGTCAGGCGACGATGTCGCCGTTGACCGGGTTGTTCAGCATGTGGGGATACGGCGTCGTCGAGTACGGCGAGTGGTATCGACTCATCACCGCCGCGTTCCTGCACGCGGGCGTCTTCCACCTGCTGTTCAACGGGTACGCGATGTTCATCCTGGGCCCGCAGTTGGAGCGGTGGCTGGGCCACGGGCGGTTCCTCGCCCTGTGGATCCTGGGCGCTCTGGCGGGCTCGGTGCTCAGTCTGCTCGCCACACCCGACTCGGGTTCCGTCGGTGCTTCGGGGGCGATCTTCGCGCTCTTCGGCGCGGTGTTCGTGATCGGTCGACGGCTGCGGCTGGACACGCGGATGATCATGGTGCTGCTCGCCCTCAACCTCGGAATCACCTTTTTGGTCCCCAACATCTCCTGGACGGCCCACATCGGTGGTCTGGTCGGGGGGCTGCTGATCGGGGCGGTCTTCGCCTACCTGCCGGGCCGTGACGCCACGGCGGGGCGGCGCACCCTGGTGCACGCCCTGCTCCTGGCGGCCTTCGTGGTCCTGCTGGTGGTGCTGACCCTGGTGGCTCCGAGCCTGTGGACGACGTTCCTGGTCTGAGCACTCATGTGACGGCCCCCGGAGAGCGCGCTCTCCGGGGGCCGTCACGTATGTCCAGGTCGAACCGGCTTTCGAGTACGTCGAACAGAGCTATCCACGCCCTGTGGATAACTCTGTGGAAAACCGGATCAAGGCGGGGCGAACGCCCCTGCCGTTGTCAGGGTGTGGCGGGGGTCAGTGCCAGCGGGTCGACAGAATGACCGCGACGATGATGCCGCTGAACCCGATCAGCAGGTTCCAGTTGTGCCAGTCCTGCATGTACGGGATCTGGGAACCCGCGATGTAGTACACGCCGATCCAGAGGATGCCCACGATGAAGAAGCCCAGCATCGTCGGCACGAGCCAACGGGGACTGACCTTGGGCTGCTCCTTGGAAGGAGGCGGCGTGTAAACGGCCTTCTTCTTGCGATCGTTGCGGGACTTGGGCACGGTCGCTGCTCCAGGACTGTGGGGCGGTTCGGAATAGGCCCACAGTCTACGCCCCGGCCGGTGCGGGCGTCACCGCCGGGGAGGTCCCGAAACCCCAACGGTCCCATGACCGCGAGAAGGGCCGCACCCCGCCGGGTACGGCCCTTCTCATGTCTGTCCCGCGTCCTCTAGCCGCGGCGCGGGACCGCGAAACCGTCGTCCGGCGGGCCCGGGAGATCCGGCGGGCTCGGAATCTCCGGACCGTTCGTGGGCTCATCGGGATCGGTCGGCTCCTCGGGTTCCGACGGTTCGTCGTCCGCCGGAGCGATGGCGAGCGTCACGGTCACCGTGGTACCGGTGTTCACGTTCTGGCCGGCCGAGGGGGACTGGCTCATGACGGTGTCCACCGGGTGGTCCGGGTTCTCCTGCTCCTCGAACTGAGCCACCAGGTTCGCCTGGTCCAAGGCGTTCTGGGCCTGGTCACGGGACATGTTCTGCAAGTCCGGAACCCCGACCTGGTCGGGTCCTGAGGAGACGCGCAGGGTGATCTCGGTGTCTGGGGCGACCTCGTTGCCGGCGGACGGATCCGTACCGATCGCGTTGCCCTGAGCCACCGTCTCGTGGGCCTGCGGCTCGGTGGTGACGTTCTCGAAGCCCGCCTCGCTCAGGGCCGACTGCGCGTCGGCCTCCGTCTGCCCTTCCACGCTCGGGATCTCCAGGGCGCCGGGACCGGAGGAGACCATGATGACGACGGACTCATCGAGCGGGGCCTCCGTACCGGCCGTCGGGTCGGTCTCGATGACCGTACCCTCCTCGACCTCGTCGTCGGCCTGTGTGTCCACGGTGAAGGTCTCGAAGCCTTCCGCCATCAGGGCCGACTCGGCCTCCTCCTGGGATTGGCCGGCCACGTCGGGAACGGTGCCCTGCTCGATCTCCTCGGTCCCGTCCCGGGTCATCAGGAAGACGACCAGACCGATCGAGGCGATGACACCCAGGACGAGCAGGACCCAAAGGGCCGTCTTGTTCCCGCCCTTCTTCTCATCCCGGTAGTCGTCGTAATCGTCGTCGTAGTCGTCGTACCGGTCGTCGTTCGTGGGCGGAAGCGCCGTGGTCGCGCCGGCGGCGGCCATGGCCATGGTGCCGGCCTGCGTGGGCATCCCGGCCATGCCGCGCTGGATGTCGGCGCGCATCTCCGCTGCGTTCTGGTACCGCTCCTCGCGGTCCTTGGTCATGGCGCGGAGGGTGACGTCCTCCAGCCACTCCGGGACCTGCGAGTCCACCTCGGACGGCGGGATCGGGTCTTCACGGACGTGCTGGTAGGCGATGGAGACAGGGGAGTCGCCGGTGAACGGCGGCCGGCTGGTGAGCAGCTCGTACAGCACACAACCGGTGGAGTAGATGTCACTGCGCGGGTCGACGCGCTCGCCACGGGCCTGCTCCGGAGACAGGTACTGAGCGGTGCCGATGACCTGCGACGTCTGCGTCATCGTCGCCTGGTCGTCGCCCATGGACCGCGCGATGCCGAAGTCCATCACCTTGACGTCGGCGTTGCGGGTCAACATGACGTTCGCCGGCTTGATGTCACGGTGCACGATGCCGTTGTCATGGCTGTACTCGAGGGCCTTGAGGATGCCGTCGACCAGCTCCGCCGAACGCTCCGGCAGCAGCTTGCGCTCGTCGTCGAGCAGTTCCTTGAGAGTCCGACCGTCCACGTACTCCATGACGATGTACGGGATGGACACGCCATCGATCATGTCCTCGCCGGTGTCATAGACGGCGATGATCGCGGGGTGGTTCAGGGACGCCGCGGATTGGGCCTCACGGCGGAACCGTGCCTGGAACACGTGGTCCCGGGCCATGTCGTGTCGGAGGGTCTTGATCGCGACGAGCCGGTCGAGCCTCAGGTCGCGAGCGCGGTATACCTCGGCCATGCCACCGCGCCCGACAACCGTGTCGAGTTCGTAGCGTCCGCCGAGGAGCCGGGGCTGGGACATGTCGTGCACTAATCCTCGTGTCTTCCGGTGGCCGCCCGCGGGCCGCCGCCTACCCTGAGCGTCTCTCGCTCATTGCATGGTCACAGGCTCTGGTCTTCGCAGTGGAATCAGGATCCCTCCCCGTTGGCGCCGTCGCCGCCTCCGCTTCCGCCTCCGCCGCCACCTCCGCCGGGGTTCTCACCGCCGGGGTTCTCACCGCCGGGATCCTCGTTCTCGGGCGGATCGGGGACGTCTTCCTCGGGCGGATCGGTGGCATCCTCCTCTGGCGGGGGGGATTCCTCCTCACCCTCACCATGCCCCGGGGCCTCGGTCTGGTCCCAGTCCTGAGGGGGCGGAGTCCACTCAGGGGTGTCCGGGACCGGATCGAGGGGCTCGGGCGGCTCGGTCTCCTCCGGTTCCTCGCTGGGGCTGGGAGCAGGGGACTCATCGGTGACGGCCGGCCGGTCGCTGTTGTTGACCGGTTCGGTTCCGGTGTCAGCCATCATGAACCCGGCCACCGCCGCACCCACGATGAGGACGGTCGCGGCCACGGCCGCGAGCACGACCGGCATCCTGACCCGCCGACCAGAGTCCGGGTTCTCCGTCAGCCTAGTGGAATCCATGCCCTGATCAGGGGGTATGGGAGATTGGCCGGTGGTTCGCCGTACCTGATCGGTGGCGCCGCTACGGGGGCCGAAATCGGGCACCGCGCCGACCACCCTGGTCTGGGCCATGCCGTTGAATCCGGTGGAGGGGGTGGGTGGCCCGGTACCGGCGTTGGAGCGGATCACCGCGGCCAGGTGTGCGACCTCCCCGGCTGAGGAGGGGCGATCCTGCGGGTCCTTCTCCAACATGGAGAAGACGAGGTCGTCGATGTCCGCGGGGACGTGTTCGGGCAGGGAGGGCGGATCGTCGCGCGTGTGCGCCAGGGCCAACGCCACCGGACTGTCCCCGGTGAACGGCGGCTGCCCGGCCAGGCACTCGTAGGCCACCACACCCAGCGCGTACAGGTCCGAGGCCGCGGTCGCGGGTCGTCCCGACGCCTGCTCCGGTGAGATGTACTGGGCCGTGCCCATCACCATGCCGGTCTGGGTCAGGGTCACCGACATGTCCCCGCGTGCGATGCCGAAGTCGGTCAGCTTCAGCTGTCCGTCCTCGGCCACCAACAGGTTGCCCGGCTTGATGTCGCGGTGCACCACGCCACGGGCGTGCGCCGCGGCCAGCGCCTTGGCCGCCTGGCACACGAAGTCGAGGGTCTGGTCCGAGCTCAGCCCCCCCTGTTCCCGCAATACCTGCGACAGGGGTTCGCTGACCACGAGCTCCATGATGAGGAAGGCACGCCCGTGCTCCTCGCCGTAGTCGTAGACCTGCGCGATCCCCGGGTGGGACAGACCGGCGGTGATCCGGCCCTCCGTACGGAACCGTTCACGCGCGGTCGGTTCGGCCATCTGGGCCGGATGAAGCAGTTTGACCGCCACCGAACGGTTGAGCAGGGTGTCGGTCGCCCGCCACACGGTGCCCATGCCGCCGGAGCCGATCTGCTCCTCGAGCCGATATCGGTCGCTCAGAACGGTCCCGGTGAGGTCACCGGGACCGTTCCGGGAAGACGGTTCGTAGGCGTTCACTACAGAACCACTGCCTCCATCATGTTTCGCGCGATCGGCGCGGCCAGCTCGCCACCGCTGCCGCCACCGTGTTCGATGACGACCGCGACCGCGACCTGGGGGTCGTCGGCCGGGGCGAACCCGATGAACCAGTTGTGGGTGCCCTGTTCCCCACCGGTCTCGGCGGTACCGGTCTTGCCGGCCACGTCCATGCCCTGGATGGCTCCGTTGGTTCCGGAGCCGTCCGGCCCGGTCACCCGGACCATCATGTCCGTCAGGTCGGACGCGGTGCTGGCGCTCATGGCCTGGCTGTAGACCTCGGGTGTGGTCTGGGTGACGACGGTGCGGTCGGAGTCGCGCACCGAGTCCACCATGTACGGGTGCATGACCTCACCGGAGTTGGCCACGCCCCCGGCCACCATCGCCATTTGCAGCGGTGTCGCCTCCACGTTGGACTGACCGATGCCCGCGCGGCCCAGGATGTTGCGGTCCTCCTCCACGGGGGCGTAGCTCGGGATGACCGGCAGCGGAACCTGCATTTCGTCCTCGGTGACCTGCGGGTGGAAGCCGAACGCCTCCGCCTGGTCCGCCAGGGCCTGACCGCCCAT
This sequence comes from Nocardiopsis listeri NBRC 13360, assembly GCF_001570765.1. Classification (GTDB taxonomy): domain Bacteria; phylum Actinomycetota; class Actinomycetes; order Streptosporangiales; family Streptosporangiaceae; genus Nocardiopsis; species Nocardiopsis listeri. The sequence continues at coordinate 12,535 of NZ_BCSH01000037.1, forward strand.
CTCGATCGCCCAGTTGGCCATCGAGGTGTTGCAGGAGATCTGGATGGAGTGCGCCAGGGTGTCGGGATCCCCGCCGTTGCACGTACCACCGGGTGTGGCGTTGGGCAGCGGGTGACCGAGTTCCAGGGTGTCCGGAGCGTCCATGGTGGAGTCCGGCCCGGCGTCCAAGTGCTCCATGGCCGCGGCGGCGGTCACGACCTTGAACGTGGAACCCGGAGGGTAACGCTCCCTCAGCGCCCGGTTGAGCAGCGGCTGGTCCTCGTCGGCCGCCAAGGTGTCGAAGTTCGCGACCGCGTCCGTGATCTCCTCGATGCTCACGACCTCGTTGGCGTCGAAGGAGGGGTAGGAGACAGAGCCGAGGATCGCCCCGCTGCTCGGGTCGATCGCGACCGCGGCACCGTTCATGCCCAGCTGCTCGAAGCCTTCGTAACCGGCCTGTTGCACGGCGGGGTCGATGGTGAGTTCGACGCGTGCGCCCTCGGGCTCACGGCCGGTGATGACGTCGCGGAAGTTGCGCACCGCGAGCCGGTCGTCGGTGCCGTCCAGCAGCGCGTTCTCGCTCTTCTCGATGCCGTCCGCACCGTAGCTGCGGAAGGAACCGACCACCGGCGTGTACAGGGGGCCGCCCTCGTACACGCGTTGGTAGCGGGCCGGGTCGTCCTCGGCGGCGATGTTCTCGGAGTAGGCGACGTTCTCCCCACCGACGACGATGGGTCCCCGCATCTCGGTGAGTCGCTCGCTGTACTGGCGGGTGTTGAGCGAGTGGTCTCGGATGGCTTCGGCCTGGAAGCCCTGGATCCAGGTGAGCTGGGCCATCAGGGCACCGAACAGGATCATCGAGAAGACGCTGAGGCGTCGGATGGGTGTGTTCATCGTCGGATCACCTGTGTGGCCCCCTCGTCCTGGATGGCCTGTGGCGCGGGCCTGCGCGCGTTGTCGCTCATTCGGAGTAGTAGACCGACCATCAACCAGCTGGCCATCAACGCGGAGCCACCCGCGGCCAGGAACGGTGTGGTCATACCGGTCAGCGGAATGATCCTGGTCAGGCCGCCCAGTACCACGAACACCTGGAAGCACATGACGAAGGCGATGCCGCTCGCCAACATCTTGACGAAGAGCTCACGGGAGGCCAGCGCGATGCGCATACCGCGCTGGACCAACAGGAAGATCACGATCAGGATGGTCATGAGTCCGGTCAGGCCCAGGTCCTCCGCCAGTGAGGCGAAGATGAAGTCGCTGTCCGAGGCGAAGATCTTGTGCGCCTGGCCGCCACCGAACCCGGTACCGAACAGGCCGCCGTAGGCCATGCCCACGATGCCCTGGACCAGCTGCATGCTGCCGCCCAGCCGGTCGTAGACCTCCTGGTCGAAGGCGTGGAACCAGATGTCCACGCGCTGGCGGAAGTGCCAGAAGATGTACATCGCCGCGGTGGCCGCACCGATGAACACCGTGAGGCCGATGAACACCCAGGAGGATCGCTGGGTGGCCACGTACAGCATCGCCAGGAAGGTGCCGAAGAGCAGCAGCGAGGAACCGAGGTCCTTGGTGATGACCAGCAGACCGATCGCCGCCACCCAGCCGACGACCATCGGCATGAAGTCACGGGCGCGCGGCAGGTCCAGGATCTTGAACCGGCCGACCTTGATCGACTTGGCCGCCAGCGACAGCACCTGGCGTTTGGTGACCAGATAGGAGGACAGGAAGATCACCAGTGCGATCTTCGCGAACTCGGACGGTTGCATGGTGAACGGACCGATGCCGATCCACCGTCGGGCACCGAACTCACTGATGCCCAGGCCCGGGATCATCGGCAGCGCGATGAGGACGATCGCGGCCAGGGCGCTCAGGTAGGTGTACCGCTGTAGGATCCGCGGTTCCTTCAGGAAGAACAGCAGCGCGATGCACAGGACCATGCCGACCGCGGTCCACACCAGCTGCATGCCGATGCCGGCGTGCTCGATGTCGCCGGACTTCGCCGCGTCCAGGCGCCAGATCATCGCCACACCGATCCCGTTGAGGAACAGTGCACAGGGCAGGATCAGGGGGTCGGCGTACGGGGCGATGAACCGCAGCGCCACGTGCGTGGCGAGGGCGAGCGCGCCGAAGATGAGGCCATAGCCCCACATCGCGCCCGGGACCTGGTTGTTGAGGTTCAGCCCCGCGGTCGCTACCGCGCTCATCATGATGAAGATGGTGATGAGGACCAGGACCAGCTCGGCGTTGCGCCGTTTGACCGGCGGAAGCGCCGTTGGTGCCTCGGGTTTCGTGGTGCTCAATGGGTCACCCCGATTCCTCGGTCTCGGTCTCCTGGCCACCCGAGTCGGTCCGGGTCCGCTCGGAGTCCTCGACCTCGCCTTGCAGGTCCTCGACCTTCGCCTCGGCGTCCGCGAGGTCTGTCGCATCGATGTTGTTCTGGAGGGCTTCCTGGTCGGTGGGGGCGAGCGAGTCCACTCGGAGATCGGTCCTCTCCACCTCCTCGGACAGGTCGACTCCGGCGATGTTGGTGTCGATACCGCGGTAGATGCTGACGTTCTCCCCGTCGGCGGAGACGCCCACGTAGTACTGATCATCGATGTACCGGCTACCGAAGTAGTAGCCGCCACCGGCGATCGCGCCGACCACGATGACGAAGACGAGGATGATCGGCCACCAGCTACGGGTCCGGTACTCGGGCTCCGGGTCCCGGTCGCCAGGGGGCGAGGCCTCGTAGTCGTCGTAGGCGCGCTCCTCGAAGGGAGACGCGCCGTACGTACCGGGTGGAGGCGGTGCCTGTTCGTCGATGGGGTCCATCTCGGCGGTGTCGCCGCCGCTGCCGCGAAGTTCCTGCGCCCGTCTGGCGGGGCTGGTCTCGTTCGGGCCCGTCGCCACGTCACGCTGGTCCGCGGCGCCCACGACCTGGGAGCCGACGGTCGGGCCCTCGTGGTCGCCGTCCGTCTCGATGACGTCCGCGACCACGGTGGTGATGTTGTCCGGACCGCCGCCGCGGATCGCCAGCTCGATGAGCTTCTTGGCGGCCGCGCGCGGGTCGCTCTCGGTGGCCAGGGTCTCGTGGATGGTCTTCTTGCTGACCACGCCCGACAACCCGTCGGAGCACAGCATGTAGCGGTCGCCGGGCTTGGCGCGGCTGATGGAGATGTCCGGGTCGACCGGGGTCTTGCCGTCCAGGGCGCGCAGGATCAGGGACCGCTGCGGGTGGGTGGCGACCTCCTCCTCGGTGATCTTGCCCTCGTCCACGAGGGTCTGGACCAAGGTGTGGTCGTGGGTGATCTGCTCGAACCGCGAACCTCGCATGAGGTAGGCGCGCGAGTCACCGATGTGGATCAGGGCGACCTGTGAACCCGACCACAGCATGGCGGTCAGGGTGGTGCCCATGTTCTCGAGCTGGGGTTCCTGCCGGATCCGGAGGGCCAGGGACTCGTTGGCCTTCTCGACGGCCTGTTGCAGGACCTCGGCCATCTCTTCGGCCCGCGGATCGTCGGAGGTGTCCAGGCTGCGGATCGACGAGATCGCGATCGAGCTGGCCACCTCTCCGCCCGCGTACCCGCCCATGCCGTCGGCCACCGCGAGGAGGTGCTGACCGGCGTAACCGGAGTCTTCGTTGCCTTCGCGGAGGCATCCTACGTCGGAGTACGCCGCGTATCGGAGAGCGATTGTCATTTGCGCAGTTCCAGGACGGTTTTGCCGATACGGATGGGCTGACCCACCGTGATGGGCTGGGGGCGGTTCAGCTTCTGCTGGCCGAGGTAGGTGCCGTTGGTGGAGTTGAGGTCCTCGACGAACCAGCGGCCGCTTTCGGTGTAAACGCGCGCGTGCCGCCCCGACGCGTAGTCATCGGTGATGACCAACGTCGAATCGGGAGCGCGGCCGATGAGGATGGGTTGGGAGGACAGATTGACCGTCGTCCCCGTCAACGGGCCCTGGGTCACGGCCAGCACCGTGGGCTCGTTGCGCGATGCCCGTGAACGTCCCTGAGAGGAGGCAGAGGAAGGGGAACGACGCGGCGCGGGGCGCGGAGCCGATCGCGGCTTCTTCTTGCGGGACTTCCTCTTCGACTGTCCGAAGAGGTCCGTACTGATAACGCCGACCGCCATGAGGACGAACAGCCAAAGCACCGCGAGATACGCGATCTTGATCAATATGAGGGTCAAGTTGGACATCGAACTGCTCTTCAGCCCCTGTCGTGCTTCGGCCGGGGTGGCGGTCATCGGCGCCGCCACCGTGTCTGCCCCACCTTCGGGTCGGTGAGTCCAGGTCGCTGTCCGCGACCCAGAGCCGGCCGCGGCCATTTTGCCCGATCGGTCAGGTCTTCGCGGAGACTACCCTCCCGGCCGGATCCTCCGACAGTGGTTCCTTGTCGGCCCACCGCCGGACCCGAACCTTCAGATGCCGAAGCGAAGTGGTTGGTTGCGGTCCGGGAGGGACCGGAATCGGTGACCTGTCGGGGGAGCGGTCAGTCGCGGCGGAAGGTCATGGTGGTGCGCCCCAGACTGATCCGGGTACCGTCCACCAGCCGTGCCTGCCTGACCTGCTGCCCGTTGACGAAGGTTCCGTTCGTGGAACCCCTGTCCTCCAGGATGACCTCGTCGCCGTCCACGCGGATCTCCACGTGGTGACGGGAGACACCGTTGTCCACCAGGCGCAGGTCGCAGTCCGTGCCGCGCCCCAGCAGGGTCACCGGCGTGGTCAGTTCGAACGACTGCTGCATGCCCTGGCTGGCGATGTTGCCCTCGGCCGTCGCCCCACCGGGGGAGATCAGCAGACGAGGACGACCCGTCTGGGGCTGCGCCGAGCCCGGAGCCGGATCGCCCACCGGCTGGCGGAGCTCACCGCCCTCCACCAGGCTCCCGCGAACGACACCGGAACGGATCCGGAACCGCCCGGTCTTCAAACCCTCGTCCGAGCGGAACTGCACCCGTACCGGACCGACGAACGAGTAACCCTGTTCGGTGGCGTAGTCACGGGCCAGCTTCGACAGTTCCTGACCCAGGCTGTCGGCGTACACCTCCAGGCGTTCCTTGTCACTGGCCGACAACTCGACGATGAAGTCGTTCGGGACCAGTGTCCGACCCTGGGCGACGATGGCGGCCCGTTCGTCCATCTCTCGTTGAACGGCGCTCGCGACCTCGACCGGCTGGAGCTCCGACTTGAAGGCCATCGCGAAGGTGCCTTCGATCATGCCCTCAAGCCTGCGCTCGAAGCGTTGGAGCACTCCCACGAGGTACCTCCCTTTGTACTCCACTCCGTATGTGTAGACGATCGTAACCGGGCCGAGGCGCCCCTGGTCTCAGGTGCACCCCCGTCAGTGGCGTTGGACGGCCAGGATCGGGGCCGTCCACAAACGATGTGCGAGCCGCCTCCAGCCCGTGCTAGTCTTTTTCTTGTCGCCAGGACGAACCGGAAGAACGTCGGATCACCTGGCACTATAATTGGATAAGTCACTCGGGCGGGTGGCGGAACGGTAGACGCGCACGGTTCAGGTCCGTGTGTCCGAAAGGATGTGAGGGTTCAAATCCCTCCTCGCCCACTTGAATATAGACGACCCTGGAAGCAAGCTCGGCTTGCGACCGGGGTCGTCTTCGTCGTGTCCTCTGCGGTACGAGCTCCTGAACCTCCCGGTACGCCGCTCGGTCGCGGCCCTTGGCCGTCACCTCCTGTCGCGCTACACCCGATGGTGTCGATGGTGCTCATGGGGGCTCTTTTCGGGTGGGCCGTAATCGGGGGCAAGCGGTATCAACGATCTTGGATCGTTAGGTTCGGGGCAACCCGCCCTCCGGGGCCGGAACCGGTCACGGGGTGTGGATCAAGGTGGCACCGTCGAGGTCCCAGGTCTGAAGACCACCGCATATGACCGTTCTGAAATCCTTTGTTGTGGTGAGCGGGGTGGCGTCCGATAAGTGTCCTCCATCACTCTGAGAAAGTGCGTTCAAACGCCTCCGAGCGCTCCTGGTCCATTGAACGACGCCCGCTGAACGTGGTGATGCCGCACCCCACGGCCCTGTCGGCCCTGTCGCGGACCGGCTCGACCGTGGAGGACGACGTAACCCTCGGACGAGGCGGCGCGCGGGTGGGGGGAACCCCGGACCCCCGCTGGGTGAGCCGGTCGTAGGCCCACAGGTGCGAGGCGGTGGTTCCCCCCGGGAACGGGCCCAGGCGGGCTCCCCTCCTCAGGTACGTGGCGTCCGACCGAGGAGCGGTTCCACACGGGTGTCGCAGACGAGTCGACGCCGGTGGTCGACGACCCGGGTGGGGCCGGTCAGACGTACACGTACGGTGTGCCGAACGTCGGCGCTGGAAGCGGCCAGACCGAGGACGAGTTCCCCGGGGTCGACGACGCGTCGCAGGTCACGGCCGGTGTAGGCGGTCAGGTCGGCGGGAACGGTGAAGCGCACCGTCGATCCCTGTCCGGGTTCGAGGTCGACTCGGGCATAGCCGATCATGCGGCGCACCGGCTGCGTCACCTGGGCGACCGGGTCGGACAGGTACAGCTGCACGACCTCGGAACCGGTCCGGGAGCCGGTGTTGTGGACGGTGCAGCCGACGGTCACCTCGCCGTCGGTGGCGACTTCGACCGCGGTCTCCGTGGCCGGAGCGCCCTCGACCTCGGGGGCGGTCCACTCGAAGTCCGTGTACGACAGGCCGTGCCCGAAGGGGTGGCGCGGGGTGGGATCGACCGAACTCACCTGGCTCTTCCCGGCCAGCGGTGCCCCCAGGTAGGTGGCGGGCTGACCGCCGGGGTCCCGGGGGATCGACACGGGCAGGCGCCCACCGGGCTCGACCCGACCGGAGAGCACCCCGGCGAGCGCGGGACCGCCCTCCTCCCCGGGAAGGAACGTCTGGACGACGGCGGCCAGACGGTCGGCCACCGGCCCCAGCACGTACGGGCGCCCGCTCGAGACCACCGCCACCACCGGGGTTCCGGTGTCGACGAGTGCTTCCAGGAGGTCCTGCTGGACCCCGGGCAGACGCAGGTCGGTGGCGTCGCATCCCTCCCCGGAGGTGCCGCGGCCGAACAGGTCGGAGCGATCTCCGAGGGCGACCACGCACACGCGCGCGGAGCGGGCCGCCTCCGTCGCCGCGTCGAATCCGTCCACCGAGTCGCCGTCCACCGAGCAACCCTCGGCGTGGGTGATCCGGTGCCCGGGCAGTTCGTCACGAAGCGCCGACGCCAGGGTGGGGATGGCGACCCCGGTCTCCGTGCCGGGGTGGCGGCGCCCCACGTGGGCGGGGAAGGAGTAGCAGCCCAGCATGGCGTCCTCGGTGTCCGCGAGCGGGCCGATCAGCGCCACGTCCGCGGCGCCGTGGTCTCCGGCCTCCGGCAACGGCAGGGCGGCGCCTGAGTTGTCGAGCAGCACCACGGACCGCTCCGCGAGCCGGCGGGCCAGCGCGCGGTGTTCGGTCGGGTCCAGATCGATGACCTCGTCCCCGTCCCCCTCCGGGGACCAATCCGGATCGAGCATGCCCAGCTCGCACTTTTGGCGCAGGACCCTTCGGGCGGCCCGGTCCACGGTCGCCTCGGGGACGCGGCCGGCGCGGATCTCCTCGACCAACAGGTCCCCGTAGCAGTGGACGGTGGGCAGTTCGACGTCCACGCCCGCCGACAGGGCCAAGGAGCCCGCGTGCGCCGGGGACCCGGCGATCCCGTGCAGCTTGTGCAGGAAGTCGATCCCGAAGTAGTCGGCGACCACGGTCCCCTCGAAACCCCAGGTGTCCCGAAGGAGCCCGGTGAGCAGGCCTTCGTCCGCGGCGGCCGGCAGCCCGTCGTTGTCGTTGTAGGCGTGCATCACCGATCGGGCCCCACCGTCGCGGACCGCCATCTCGAACGGGGGCAGGATGACGTCGGCGAACTCGCGGGGGCCGATGGAGACCGGTGCCAGGTTGCGGCCCGAACGGGACGCCGAGTAGCCGGCGAAGTGCTTGAGGGTGGCCACGATCCCGCTGGACTGGAGTCCGCGGACGTAGGCGGTGGCGACCGTGCCGACCAGGTGGGGGTCCTCACCGATGGTCTCCTCGGTACGGCCCCAACGGGCGTCGCGCACCACGTCCAACACGGGCGCCAGTCCCTGGTGGGCGCCCACCGTGCGCATGCTCCGGCCGATCTGCGCGGCCATACGTTCGACCAGTGGTGGGTCGAAGGAGGCGCCCCAGGCCAGGGGCACGGGGTAGATCGTCGCGGTCCAGGCGGCGAATCCGGCCAGACACTCCTCGTGGGCCACGGCCGGGATGCCGAAGCGGTTGGCGGCCATGATCTCGCGTTGGCTGCGGGCCAGGGAGGCGCGACCCTCGACGGGGTCGACCGGTACGGTGCCGAACGGCCGGGTGAGCTGGCCGAGCCCGTCCTTGACGACCTCGTCCCAGGCGGGGGGTTCCTGGGACAGGTCGTGTTGGTGCGGGGCGACGGGCCCGCCGCCGGAGCTCGCCTGGACCCATACTCCGTACAGCTGGGAGACCTTCTCCTCGATGGTCATCGCGGACAAGAGTGACTCGACGCGCTCGTCGGTCGTCGCGGTGGGGTCCTGCCAGTGCTGGCCGGCCGGCACCGGCGGTGTGTCGGTGGGGCGGGCGGATGACCTGGTCAAGGAGTGCCTTTCCATGGTGGGGACACGGGGCACGTCGGGGGGCCGGCATGCTCCGAAAGTTTCGTAAATTTTCGCGAAACTTGTTGCCGGTGAATGTACGTTCACGTCCCCGCAGGGTCAACCCCCTTCGGAGGAGGGGCCACACTTTTCCGAGAAGCCCCGGCCGTCAAGCATCATCGGAGGTGGATGAGGCGAGGTCGGGGGAACCCGCGACCGACGGATTTCCGAAACTTTCGGTCAGACGGAACCACGCATGGAAAAGGGGCGGACCGGTGTTCGGTCCGCCCCTTCGGAGCCTTCGGAGCCTTCGGAGCCTTCGGGTCAGTGGGGGATCAGTGAGCGATCACGGTCTCGACGTCGCCGAAGCGTGCGATCTCACATCCGTTGCGCTTGTTGAACTCGGTGTCGATCTCGGTGTCCTCGATGTGACCGGTCACATGGGCCTCTTCGGGGCCACCGATCTGCATCGTGCACGCCATGTCGGAGGTGTCCATGGTGAACGGTTCGGTCCCGATCTCGTCGATCGTGGCGCAGGCGGCCTCGGGGTCGGGGTGGTCACCCCCGGCGGGCGAGCAGGTCAGTGTCCACGTGCCCTCCTCGAAGCCCTCCTGGACGGGCAGGTCGTCCTCACCGGACACCGAGGTCTCGATCACGAGCTCCACGGCGGCATCGCCACCGTCGGTGTCCTCGGCGTCCTCATCGTCTTCGTCGGTGGCGTCGGTCTCGGTCTCTTCGGGGGCTCCCGCGCCGGGGGTGGGTGCGTCCACCTCGGCGGGCTCGTTGCCGCAGGCCGTGATAAGCAGGCCAAGGGCTGCGAGAGCGGCGAGGCGGGTCGGCAGGGCCGTTGCGAAGGTGTGCGTACGCATACCGATTCGACGGAGAGCCGGATCACTCGGTTCCTCCGGTTCTCACATTCTTTGTACATACCTGACACAGGGGGTCACATGTTCGGTCGACAGGTCGCAGAGGTGCTGGTCGGCGAGGTACCCGAGGGCGGCTACCTCCTCGACGTCCGCGAGGACGACGAGTGGAACGCGGGGCACGCGCCGGACGCGGTGCACATCCCTCTCGGCGCACTGGGCGATCGTGTCGCCGAGGTGCCCAAGGACAAGAAGGTCTACGTCGTCTGCCGCGCGGGCGGGCGCTCGGCCCAGGCCACCATGGCGCTCAACCAGGCCGGCTGGGACGCGGTGAACGTGGCCGGCGGCATGCAGGCCTGGGAGCAGGCCGGACGGGACATGGAGACCGATTCGGACAGCGAGCCCCGGGTGATCTGAGCGCCGAATCCGGACGGATTGCGCAAAGGTCTGCCACTCGGAGGCTCCTGAGTGGCACTATGACGACGTGAGTTCCGAGCGCGCGCCCCTCAGCGCCGAAGCCATGCTCGCCTCTTCGGCGGACGCGGTCATCGGTATCGACGGCGAGCGCAGAGTCACCTTCTGGAATCCGGCGGCCGAACGGATGCTCGGCTGGTCCGCGGACGAGGTGATCGGTGGTGAACTACCGATCGTCCCGCCGGAGTTGAGGCCCGAGCACGGCGCGGTGCTCGAACAGGTGCGCGCCGGAACCCCGTTGACCATCTTCAGCCGCAGGATGCGCCGGGACGGGACCGCCTTGGACGTGCGGGTCAGCACCGGGTGCGTGTACGACGATCAGGGCCGGCACACCGGGTGGGTGCTGGTCCTCTACCCCCGAGAGAAGGAATCCCAGGCGCAGACCTCGGCGATGGAACGCGCCCGCCTGGTCCGCCGGCTCACCGACGTCGTCGCCGACATCAACGCCGAGCTCAGTCTCAAGTCGGTCCTGGACCGGATCACCAGCAGCCTCACCGAGCTCACCGGCGCCGACGCCGGCGGGTTCGTGCTGTTGGAGGAGGACAAGGTGCGGCTGGTCAGCCTCACCCACCTGTCCGGCGAGTTGTACGGGTTCAGCGCCTCGCTGGAGACCAGCCTGTTCGGTGAGCTGTTGCGCAGCGGCAAGTCCGTGCTGTTGGCCAACAGCGACACCCGCAGCCTGGAGGACCTCATCTGGGCCGACCTGCCCGGACTCCACACCATCGCCCTGTGCGTGTCCAACGCCCAGGGGCGTCCCTATGGCGCGCTGTACGCCTTGTACAGCCGGCGCAAGGTCGGGCACGTGGAGCTGGAGTTGCTGGAACTCCTGGCGTCGCACGCCGGGGTGGCGATCGGCAACGCGATGGCCTATGAGGAACTCAAGTTGCAGCGGGCGCGGGAACAGGCGGTCGCGGACTCCAGCGCGGACGGAATCGCGGTGCTGGACATCAACGGCAAGGTCCGTAAGTGGAACCGTTCCGCGACAGAGCTCACCGGCTACACCTTCGAGGAGATGGAGGGCAAACACCCGCCCTTCCCGATCCCGGTGGCCCACGGTGACCCGGTCAAGCACAAGAACGAGGGCGGTCGCTGGCTGGAGATCCTCATGGCGAGGATCCCCAGCACCGACGAATGGGTGGTGGACTTCCGCGACATCACGGCGCAGAAGGCCCTGGAGGAGGAACGCGAGTTCTTCCTGGCCAGCACAGGACACGAACTGCGGACCCCGGTCACGGTCATCCAGGGGTACGCGGCGATGCTGTCCCGCAAGGGCGAACGGCTGGGACCGGCCGGGCGCCAAGAGGCCAGCGAGATCATCCTCGACCGGGCACGGGCACTGGCCAAGCTGGTGGAGCGGCTTCGGCTGGGCTCGGACGTGGCCAGCGGCGAGATGACCCTGGACCGGGTCCCGTTCGACCTGGTGGAACTGCTCGGCCAGTCGGTGGCGGCGTTCCGGCCGTTGGCCCAGGGCCAGGAACTGGTGCTGGACTCGGAGGGCCCGCTGTGCACCGTGGGCGATCCACTGGTCACCGGCATGGTCATGGACCAGCTGTTGGAGAACGCGCTGAAGTTCTCGCCCGATGGCGGCCTGGTGCGGGTCCACGTGGACGTGGACGAGGACACGCTCACGATCCACGTGGACGACGAGGGCGTCGGCATCGACCCCGGTGACGAGGAACAGATCTTCGAGCGGTTCTTCCAGAGCGGGGAGCGGGGCGACCGCCGAGGATACGGAGGGCTCGGTATCGGTCTGTACATCGTGCGCCAGCTGGTCCGGGAGCAGGGTGGTGAGGTGACCGCGCAGCGGTTGACCAAGGGCACCCGGATGCGGGTCACCGTTCCCAGGCATCGAGGCGAGGATCCCGGCCCGGACGTGGTCCTGTCCGAATCCCACGTCCCGGGGGAGGGCGAAGGGGTGTCCTCTGCCCGTGCCTAGGCAGTGTTCTTGAGAGCCTCCGCTAGCGCTTCGTCCCACCCGTCGCCCGCCACCACCCTCGACGGACGGCCTGACGGCGCCCGAACGGGTGACCCCCGTGGTTGACGAACAGAACCTAGAACCCATGGGCACCAGTGCTCTCAGGAAACCCGAGAAACCCTGGAATTCAGATGATGAGGGGGCCGCACGCATCGTCGAGGGGCACGTGTCCGTAGTTTCACCTCGGGATTGGTTTCCTCCCCGGGTGTTCGGGGCATTTCCACCCCTGGTGGAATTCGCCGGCATACAATGGGCGGGTTCCGGGCCGGCTGATAAGCACGAACGCGCAGGGACGAAAGCCGTGACAGGAGACCACACCCCACTCGACGCCGAGGACCCCCAGAATCCTCGAGAAGTCGAGCGAAGCGTCACCCTTCCCTACGTTCCCGCAAGTGTCACCGACGCCAGACACGACCTTTGCGCGGATCTGCGGTCCCTACGGATCCGTGATTCCCTGGTCGACGACGCCGCCTTGATCCTCAGCGAGCTGGTCGGCAACGCGCTCCGTCACGCCGGTCCCCTGCCCGACGACACGGTGGGTGTCTCCTGGCGGTTGGCGGCGGACAAGGAGGCCTCCGGCGCCCGGTTGGAGATCGCGGTCCGCGACGGTGGGTCGACCACCACGCCGAGGGTGTTCCGTCCCTCGATCTCCGGGTTGGGCGGCCGTGGCCTGGGCATCGTCCAGACCCTGGCCGGACGTTGGGGCACCGAGAGGGACGAGACCACGACCACGGTCTGGGCGGTCCTGGACATCACCACCGACGACCTGCCCGGCGATGACGACGACGCCGTGACCGATTCACCCGTCTCCCTCCTGGAGCGGGCGCGTCGTGACCAGGACCGAGGCGTCGCCGAACCCGATCTGGACGTCCACCATGACGAACCGGCTTGGGGAGCCCTGCTCTGACCGGCCTCACTCTCGCTTCCGTCCCTGGTCATGGGCCCAGGAGTGGATGAACCTGACTGATGGCGCGAAACGCCGTCGGCGAGGTGGCCCGGCTCTTTCATGGGCGCTACAGTCACGACTGTGGAGTTGAAGATATCGAGCCGATCTCAAGATGACGTCGTGGTGGTAACCGTTGGCGGTGAGGTCGACCTGTACACGGCACCCCAGTTGCGCGACGAGCTCGTCGGTTCCCTCGAGGAGGGGACACGACGGCTGCTCGTGGACATGTCCCGGACGGAGTTCTGCGACTCGACCGGGATCAGTGTCCTGCTCGCGGCGATGAAGCGCGCCCGCGAGAAGGGCGGTGACCTGGAGATCGTGGCGCCCCGGCCCGCGGTCATGAAGGTCCTCGAAGTCACCGGGCTGCATGAGGTCTTCGCCATTCACTCCGACCTCGACGTGTTGCCGGTGGCCGCGGGAACCGGCACGGCACAGTAGCGGCCATGCCCCAGGAGCCGTACCGGCCCGGAGAAGCGGCCGGTGCGGCCGTCGCGGTGGTGATCCCCGCGAAGAACGAGGCCGAACGCATCGGAGCGACCGTCGGCGCCGCGCGCGGACTTCCCGGAGTGGACCTGGTCGTCGTGGTCGACGACGGGTCGATGGACGACACCGTGGCCCTGGCCCTGGCCGCCGGGGCCCGCGTGTTCCGACACAGCCGCAACCGCGGCAAGGGCGCCGCCATGGAGACCGGGGCCGAGGGGATCCGCCTGGTGGAGGAACACGAGGCGGCGTCGGGAACCGTGCACCCACCGCGCCACCTGTTGTTCCTCGACGCCGACCTCGCCGGTAGCGCTCAAGGCGCCGCCCCGTTGGTGACACCGGTGCTGGAGGGCACCGCGGACATGACCGTCGCCCTCTTCCCCTCCACTCGTCTACGCCTCGGCGGCCACGGGTTCGTGGTCAGCCTGGCCCGGAGCGGGGTCCACAAGGCCACCGGTTGGGAGCCGGAGCAGCCGTTGAACGGACAGCGCTGTTTGACCCGCTCGGCATTCGAGGCGGCGCGACCACTGGCCCCGGGGTTCGGCGTGGAGACCGGGCTGAGCATCGACGTCCTGCGCGCCGGTTTCCGTGTGGTGGAGGTCGAGGTGCCACTGGAGCACCGGGCGACCGGTACGGACCTGCGGGCCCAGATACACCGAGCGCACCAGTTCGTGGATGTGGCCAGGGCGTTGACCTCCCGGGAGCTGCGTCCGGCCCTGCATCGGACGTGGGGACGCACGGTCGGTGGTGTGCAGGACACTGGTCGGGAAATACCCGGGAAAATCGGGCAGATTACTCGCAAAAAACGCTAAGAGTAACCTCCTCGGTGCTATGCGTGGCGATACGCTCACGCTGTGTTCACTACCATTTTGGCTCTCATCGGACTGCTCATCGGACTGGGCGGCCTCGCCGTCGGCGGCTACGCGTTGCTTCGGGCCCGCGAGGCCCAAGACGAGTACCGGACCCTGGCCAAACGCGCGCTCGCCGTCAACGCCACCGGTTCGGACCCGCGTACCGTCCGCGACGTCGCGGTGCTGCACTACGACGCCCTGGAGGAGATGACCGGCGCACGCTCCTTCTCCTTGGCCCTGCTCAACAGCCACGGTGACGGCGTGGTGGTCACCTCCATAAACGGGCGTACCGAGACCCGTACCTACGCCAAGGTCGTCACCCGGGGCGAGCCCGAGGACCAGCTCAGCCCCGAGGAGTGCAGGGTGGTCCGGTCCGCGCGACTCGGCGACGGGATCGGCGCGACATCACCCGAGCCGGCGCGGGAAGAAGACGACACCGTACTCGCGGAAACGGAGAAGGACCTGGTCACCGTGGTGCCTGAACCCGAGAAGGGGACCGAGGCGGAGGAGACGATCGAGTCGGGTCTCGACGGCGCCGACGAGGCGCGCGCCCCGGAACCCAGGACCCCGGACTCCGAGATGACGGAATCCATGACTCCCGACTTCCGGAACTGATCCCATCTGCTCCACACGTCCCGTATAGCCTGAACAGCATGCCCAACCGTTACGCCTACCTCGGCCCCGAGGGCACCTTCACCGAGGCCGCCCTACGCGCGCTGCGCCCCGACGCTCCCGCGCAAGCCCGCGTTCCCTGCGATGGAGTGGCGGCGGTCTTCGACGCGGTTCGCGCCGGCACCGTGGACGGCGGGGTCGTACCTTTGGAGAACTCGGTCGAGGGCGGGGTCACCACCACCATCGCCGAACTCATCAACGGCGAACCCCTGCTCATCACCGGTGAGACCGCGGTTCCGGTCGAATTCGCGCTCTTCGCCCGGTCCGGAACCGTGTTGGAGGACGTCAAGCGGGTGGCCACGCACCCGCACGCCCTGGCCCAGTGCCGTGGCTGGCTGTCCCGGAACCTCCCGGACGCCGACACCCACACCGTGTCCTCCACCGCGGCCGCCGCCCGCGCGGTCTCCGAACCCGGATCGCCCTACGAGGCCGCGATCTGCGCCGTCATCGCCGGTGAACGCTACGGGCTGCACGCGCTGGCCACCGGGGTCGGTGACCGCTCCGACGCAGCCACCCGGTTCATCTACCTGTCGCGGGCCGGGGCCCTGCCCGAACCCACCGGGTCGGACCTGACCTCCCTGGTCGCCTTCATCGCCGACGACCACCCCGGCGCGCTCATCGAGGTGCTGAACCAGTTCGCCGTCCGCGGCGTCAACCTCACCCGCCTGGAGTCGCGCCCCACCGGCGACGGCCTCGGCAACTACTGCTTCAGCATCGACGCCGAAGGACACGTCGCCGACGCCCGTGTGGGCGAAGCGCTCATGGGTATCCGTCGGGTCTGCCGTGACGTCCGGTTCCTCGGCAGCTATCCGCGCCGCAGCAAGGGCACCGAACTCGACCCGCCGATGCGGCCGCGCGCGGCCACCGACGCCGACTTCGCCGAGGCGGAGCGCTGGCTCGCCCGTGTCCGCTCCGGCGTGATCGACTGAGGCGACCACCTCACCGGCGGTCGCCCGACCGCGCGCTCAACCGGTCTCGGAGAGGTCCTCCTCGTCGAACACCCACTCCTCGGTCGCGGCCCGACGCAGCTCCAGGTACAGCGCCAACCTCAGCGCGGTGTCCTGCGAACCCGCGTCGTCCAGCGCTTCCAGGGCTTCGGTGAGTTCCCCGGTCGTCATCTCACCCAGCGGTTTCACGACAGTCCCCCAAGCTCCGAACGCGCCGCCGGTGTCTCTCCCCGGCGGCCCTTCCTAGGAGGAAGACGGGGGAACGAGCCGTTCATGACGTGACCGCGGGGATAAAGATGTGGGGCCGGACCTGGGCGGGCGGTAACCTGCAAGGCGTGATCGACCTTCGCGCTCTTCGAGAAGACCCCGACCGACTCCGTGCATCGCAGCGGGCCCGCGGGGAGGACCCCTCCGTCGCCGACCGACTGCTCGAACTGGACACCAGTCGCCGTTCCGCGCTGACCCGGTTCGAAACCCTGCGCGCCGAACAGAAGAGCGTGGGCAAGTCCGTCTCCAAGGCGTCCCCGGAGGAGCGCGAGGAGCTCCTGACCAAGGCCAAGTCCCTGGCCGCCGAGGTCAAGGAGGCCGAGGCGGAGGCCGGGCGACTGGGCGAGGAGCTCGACACCGTCCTGGCCCGCGTGCCCAACCTCGTGGAGGAAGGCGCCCCGGAGGGCGGCGTCGACGACTTCGTGGTCCTGGAGACCTCGGGTGAGCCCCGCGAGTTCGACTTCACCCCGCGCGACCACCTGGAACTGGGCGAGATGCTCGGCGCCATCGACATGGAGCGCGGGGCCAAGGTCTCCGGCGCCCGGTTCTACTTCCTCACCGGCGTGGGCGCCCAGCTGGAGCTGGCGCTGCTCAACATGGCGATGAACCAGGCCATCGAGGCGGGCTTCACCCCGATGATCCCCCCGGTCCTGGTCAAGCCCGAGACCATGGAGGGCACCGGGTTCCTCGGTGAGCACTCCGACGAGATCTACCACCTGCCCGAGGACGACCTGTACCTGGTCGGCACCTCGGAGGTGGCCCTGGCCGGGTACCACGGTGGGGAGATCCTGCCGGCGGACGCCCTGCCCAACCGGTACATCGGCTGGTCGTCGTGCTTCCGTCGGGAGGCCGGCTCCTATGGCAAGGACACCCGGGGCATCATCCGCGTCCACCAGTTCAACAAGGTGGAGATGTTCGTCTACACCCACCCGGACCAGGCCCACGAGGAGCACGAGCGGCTCCTGGCCTGGGAGCGGCGGATGCTCGACAAGCTCGACCTGCCCTACCGCGTGGTGGACATCGCCGGTGGCGACCTGGGCACCAGCGCCGCCCGCAAGTACGACTGCGAGGCGTGGGTCCCCACCCAGGAGACCTACCGTGAACTGACCTCCACCTCGAACTGCACCGACTTCCAGGCTCGACGTCTCAACGTCCGCTACCGCGACGAGGACGGTAAGCCGCGCTTCGCCGCGACCCTCAACGGCACGTTGGCCACCACCCGGTGGATCGTCGCCATCCTGGAGAACCACCAGCGCGAGGACGGCTCCGTGGTCGTCCCCGAGGCGCTGCGCCCGTACCTGGGCAAGGACGTCCTGGAGCCGATCCAGACTCCCAAGGGCAAGAAGAGGTAGCGCGCCCACGCTCGCACACGAACACGCGGGAGCCCGGAGGACCTCGGTCGAGGTCCTCCGGGCTCCCGTTCGTTCGGGCGGAGCTCGGGGCGCGACGCCTACAGGTAGGGGCCCGACCCCATGCTCGAACGGTCCTGCTCCTCACCCGGGCCACCGGGGCCCTGCGTCTGGAGACCGGCCACGCCGGGCGGCAGCGCCTTGCGCATGTTCTCCAGCTGGGCACGGGCGGCCATCTGCTGGGCGACCAGGGTGGTCTGGATGCCGTGGAACAGGCCCTCCAGCCAACCCACCAGCTGTGCCTGGGCGATCCGGAGCTCGGCGTCGCTGGGCGCGGCTCCGTCCGCGAAGGGCAGGGTGAGCCGTTCGAGTTCCTCGATCAGCTCCGGCGCGAGACCGTCCTCCAGCTCCTTGATCGAGGAGGTGTGGATCTCCTTCAACCGGGAGCGGCTGGCCTCGTCCAGCGGAGCCGCCTTCACCTCTTCAAGGAGTTGACGGATCATGCTGCCGATCCGCATGACCTTGGCGGGTTGCTCCACCATGTCCGCGAGTGAGCGCGTCTCCTCCGCGCCCTCGCCCCCGTCGTCCTCGTGATCGGCGTCCGCGCCCACCACCAGGACCCGAGGCTCCTTCTGTTCGTCTGCGTTGCTCATCGATCCCCTAGTTCGGCTGTGTTCGGCACGCGTTCAACGGGCGAGAAGGATCTTGCCGGTGTGCGCGCTCGATTCCATGACACGATGCGCCTCCGTCGCGTCCCGCAGGGGCACCGTACGGTCGATGACGGGGCGGATGGTTCCATTTTCTACCAACGGCCAAACCTGCTCCAGTACTCCCGAGACGATCTCCGCCTTCTCCGCGGCCGGGCGGGAACGGAGCGTGGTCGCCTGTACCGAGAGCCGTTTGACCAGCATGCGGCCCAGGTCGATCTCCGAACGGCGCCCGCCCATCAGGCCGATGATCACCAGCCGGCCGTTGGTGGCCAACGAACGCAGGTTGGCGTCCAGGTACGACCCGCCCATGATGTCGAGGACGACGTCAGCTCCGCCCTCGGCGCGCAGCCGTTCGGTGAAGTCCTCGGTCCTGTAGTTGATGGTGATCTCGGCGCCCAGTTCCCGGCAGCGCGCGAGTTTCTCGTCGCTGCCCGCGGTGACCGCCACACGGGCGCCCATGGCGCGCGCGAACTGGATCGCGAACGTGCCGATGCCGCTGCCGCCGCCGTGCACCAGGACGGTCTCGCCGGCCTTCAACCGGCCCGCCATCACCAGGTTCGACCACACGGTGCAGGCCACCTCGGGCAGCGCCGCCGCCTCCACCAGGTCCAGGCCGGGCGGGATCGGCAGGAGTTGGCCGGCCGGTACCGCCACCCGTTCCGCGTAGCCGCCACCGGACAACAGGGCGCACACCCGGTCGCCCACGGACCTGCCCTCGACACCGGGACCGACCTCGACGATGGTTCCCGAGCACTCCAGCCCGGGGTACTCGGAGGCACCGGGCGGGGGCGCGTAGTCGCCCTGGCGTTGGGCGACGTCGGCGCGGTTGACCGCCGTGGCCGCCACGTCCACCAGGACCTCACCTTCCTTGAGGACGGGGTCTGGTACCTCTGACCAGGACAGGACCTCGGGGCCGCCGGGTTCGATGATTCGGATCGCGTGCATGGGGCGACAGTACCCATGACCGACCCGTGGAGTACATCGGAAGGATCGAAGACTGTTCAGGTGACCGGGAAGGATGCTTGGGTGGGCTCGCAGGGGTATGAGACCCCTCGAGGGCTCGATCCCGACATCTCCCACGGGAGGGCCCACCTCCACAGCAAGCCCCTTGACGCAGGAGAAACCCCGGTGGCACAGCACGAACACAACGGGTCAGGCGCCGAGTCGGAGTCGCCGGACCGATCCGAGCCGATCCGGCGTCCCCTGGGCGCTGCGGAGGAACTCGACGAACCGGCCACCGAGTCCACACCGGGCCCCTCCACCCCCAGCCCCCGCGAGCAGTGGTTCGGCGGGTTCGAGGGTGAGGCTCCCCCGCCCCCGCCCTACGCCCGGTTGCCCGAGGACACCCCACCGCCGGTGCCCGGGACCGCCTACGCCGCACCGGATCCAGAAGCGGAGTCGGTGGCCGGGGTCGAGGACGACAACGACGAGGACACCGGCGACGAGCCGGCGGAGACGGGTGGCGGCACGGTCCGGCTCATGCCCGGCGTCCGCCGGAGCGGGTCGGGGGACACCCCGTGGCGGGAGGAGGAGCCCCGGATTCCGCCACGGCCCTCACGACCCGGCCGGGTCGGTCGCGAGGACCAGGACCCGCTCGGCCCCCGCCGGATACGAGGTGACTCGGACGTCCCCGAACCCGAACAACTCCCGCCCCTGGAGGCGGAGCGGACCGAACGGTCGGACGTGGCCTCGCCGGAGCCGGTGGAACGGGCCGAACCCCTTCGGGACCGTTCCGGTCAGGTTTCCAGTGGCCGGAACGGTCCGTCCGCAACCACTGGGTCCACCGGGTCCACCGGGACGATCGAGCCCACCGGGCCGACGGAGGGCACCGAGAAGCGGGAACGCGGCGGTGACCTTGTCTCCCGGGGTACTTCTTCGTCCTTTCGACCATCCGAGTACGAACCCGGGGTGACCTCCGACGCGCTCAACGCCGCCACCCTGGTCCGCAACCGGCGCCAAGGGCCCACCGGGGGGTGGCGCCGCGCCGTGCACACGGCCAGCCTCGGCCTGATCAACCCGGGGGAGTCCCCCAAGGTCCTGCGCGAACGCGAACTCGTCGCCCGGGCCAGCACCCCCGTCGCCACCGGACATCACCGGGTCGCGGTGCTCAGCCTCAAGGGCGGTGTCGGCAAGACCACCACCACCGTCGCCCTCGGCGCGACACTCGGTTCCCTGCGCGGTGACCGGGTCCTGGCCGTCGACGCCAACCCCGACCGAGGCACCCTCTCGGACAAGGTGCGGTTGGAGACCGCCGCCACCATCCGCGACCTGCTCAACGAGCGCCACCTGGTGTCGCGGTACGCCGACATCCGTGGCTTCACCTCCCAGGCGCCCAGCCGGTTGGAGATCCTCGCCTCCGACCGGGACCCCGCGGTCTCCGAGGCGTTCAGCGACGAGGACTACCGCGAGGTGGCCCGCATCGTCGAGCACTTCTACTCGATCTGCATCACCGACTGCGGCACCGGTCTGTTGCACTCGGCCATGAGCGGTGTCCTCGGCCTCGCCGACCAGGTGGTGCTGGTCAGCTCCGCATCCGTGGACGGTGCGCGCAGCGCCAGCGCCACCCTGGACTGGCTCGAAGCGCACGGCCACGGCGCTCTCGTGGCCGGTGCCGTCGTGGTGCTGTCCATGGTGCGTTCCAACAGCAAGAGCAGCGTCGACCTCGACCGTTTGGAGGACCACTTCGCCGGACGATGCCGCTCGGTCGTGCGGGTTCCCTGGGACGGTCACCTGGAGGAGGGCGCGGAGGTCGACCTCGACCGCCTGGCCCCCGCCACCAAGGACGCCTACCTGCAACTGGCCGCGAACGTCGGGGAGGCCTTCGCCCACCACCGCTGACCCGGGGGAGGCCCAGGGGAGGGGGAGGCGACGCTTGGCCCCTACCCCTCTGGTTTATGGGTGGGCGGGCACGACAATGCAAGGGAGGGGAAGGGGTGGACATGAACGCTCAGGAACGCCCACCGGCGATCATCGTGGGGGTGGACGGCTCACCGGCCGCGCACGCGGCGCTGGTGTGGGCCACGGAGGTGGCCGCCAGGCGAGGTGAACAGCTACGGATCGTGCACGGCCTGGGCATGCCCATGGTGATGGGCGTCTTCACCTCAGGCGAGTCCGAGAGGTACGAGGCCGACGACCGGACTCGTGAGGCAGGCCACCGGCTGCTCACCGAAAGCGCCGAGTACGCGCGTGGGGCACGCCCCGACCTGGACGTCGCCATCGTCCTCGCGCCCGAGGACGCGCCGGCGGTCCTGTTGAACGAGGCCGCGCGTGGTGACGTCATCGTCGTCGGCTCGCGGGGATTGGGGGCGGTCCGGGCCATCATGCTCGGTTCCGTCAGCTCCCGCACGGCCTCGCACGCCCCTTGTCCGGTGGTGGTCGTGCCCGAGGACGGGGACGGGAACGAACGACATCACGGCAAGGTCGTCGTCGGTGTCGACGGCTCGGAGTCCTCGCGACGGGCTCTGCGGTTCGCCCTGCGGCACGCCCTGCTCACCGGTTCCTCCGTCGAGGTGGTCAACAGCTGGGAGGTGCCCCTGCCACAGGACGCCGAGTCCCTGGCGGTGGACGCCGAGGCGATGCACGAGGAGGTGTTCGACCGCCAGTCCGAGGAGATCGTCGCGGGAGTGCTCGCCGAGGTCGTCGACGACCAGACCGAGGACCTGGACATCTCCGCCGTTCGGATGCAGGACGACCCGGTCGAGGCGCTGATCCGTGCTTCACGGGACGCCGACCTCCTCGTCGTGGGGTCCCGAGGAAGAGGAGGGGTGCGGGGGCTCATCATGGGCTCCACGAGCCAGGGGGTCCTGCACCACGCGAAGGTTCCGGTGGCGGTCCTGCCACCACATTCGGACGAAACAGACTAATGGGCACGCTTCGGTGACCTTCGGCCTGTGCCGTTCACGCATGAATTTGCTCTACTCGGTGATGATGGGCAGCAGCGCAAAGGGGGATTCATGGCAGACAACAAGGTGGTCGTCGGTGTCGACGGTTCCCACCAGTCTCAGGCCGCGCTCGAATGGGCCTCGGCCGAAGCCGTTCGACGCGGCGTCTCACTTCACATCGTCCACGCCCTGGGGATGCCGCTGATCGTCTCGGCCTACGGGGGGCCGCAGCGTTTCCAGCCGACCAACGAGATGTCCGGTCAGGCGGACGCCGTCGTCACCGCGGCCAAGGAGAAGGCCGAGAAGCTACAGCCTTCGCTGACGATCGAGACCGTCACCGCGCTGGAGGAGGCTCCGCTGGCGTTGATCCGGCAGAGCCACCCGCACGACCTCATCGTTCTGGGCAGTAGGGGACTCGGTTCCGTGGCCGCCCTCTTCGTGGGTTCGGTCAGCGTCCGTGTCTCCGCTCAGGCGCCCTGCCCCGTCGTGGTGGTGCCGTCCGAGAACGGCAAGCCCACCAGGACCAGGCTGGACCGCGTCGTCGTCGGAGTGGACGACTCCAAGAACGCCCGCCGTGCCCTGGGACTGGCGGTGGAACTCACCGCCGAGACCGAGGGTGAACTGGTCGTCGTCAACAGCTGGGAGGTGCCCTTCCCGTATGACCCGGTCGCCATGACCTCGGCGGGGTACCAGCCCCAGGACGACGTCTTCGAGAAGCAGTCCGAGGCGCTCGTCGCCGAGCTGCTGGCCAACGTCATGGACGATCAGCGCGAGGACGTCAACGTCCAGGTCTCCGTGGTCCGGACCCAGTCCAACCCGGTGAACGCTCTGCTGGAGGCTTCCGCGGACACCAACGCCGACGCCATCGTCGTCGGTTCGCGGGGCCGGGGGAGCGTTCGAGGCCTGCTGTTGGGTTCGGTCAGCCAGGGGATCCTGCACCGGTCGAAGGTCCCGGTCGTGGTCCTGCCCAAGCACGCCGACGAAGACGATTAGTCGACAAGGGCGCCTGTCCCACGCCGCCGGAGCGGGATAGAGTGTCCTCGGGAAATGCATTGGGTAATGCATGCGGAAGGCCCCGATCGTTCTGGTCGGGGCCTTCCGCCTTCTCGACTACTCGCGGACGGTACGGAGCAGCGCCGACCACTCAGCGGACACGAACACCAGGTTCCCGGCCTCGCGATTCTGTGTGTCGCGTACCGCTGCTGCGGACGGCAGGTCGGCGACCTCCACGCAGTTCTGGTCGCGGGCGCCGCTATAGGAGGACTTTCTCCAGGTTGTCGGTGTGAGGTGGGAAAAGCTGCTCATGGGAGTGCCGCTTCCTTACGTCGGGGAGTCGAGCAGAGATCTGATCAGCGCCAGGGAATCCTCTACCGAGAGCGCGGTGGCCTGGACGTGCCTCCACAGAGTCTCGTATGCCTCGATCTGATGAGGTTCTTCCAGATAGAGCTCATCCGACCAGGTGGATACGTACACCGTGGACGGGTCGGTTCCTGGAAAGTCCAAGATGACGAACGGCGCTGTGAGCGCGGCATGTGGTCCGACCCTGTCGGGGATCACCTGGAGCCCGAGCCGGGGAGTCTGTACGTCCAAAAGGTGCTGGAGTTGTTCTGAGTCGCTCTTGCGCAGGGCCGCTTCATCGATGATGGCCCAGTACAGCGGGGCGCCCGGGGTGGCCAAGACCTGTTTGCGAAGCATGCGCGCCTGCACCCGCCGGTCAAGCTCGTCTTCGTCGGTGACCCCACCAGAGCGAACGACGGCCCGGGCGTACTCTTCCGTTTGGAGCAGACCGGGGATGGCCAGTGCCTCGAACGTCCTGATCGAGCGGGTCTCGGCCTCCAAACCGACGAACGTTCCGCTGCCGAGCACATCCGAGTAGGACACCCACCATCCTGGTTTCCTGGCCTGCTTCACCAGGGCCAGGAACTCCGAACGTTGATCGTCATCGGTCACTTCATAGACGTCGAGAAGATCTTCGATATCTCGGGCACTCGGCCTTTTCCACTGGTTCTGCTCGATGTGGGTGAGCTTGCCCCGCGACCACCCGAGCTGTTTCGTGACCGCTTGGGCAGTGACCCCGGCTTCTTCGCGAAGCCCACGAAGTAGGTAGCTCAGTCGACGCCTGCGGACGGTGGGGCTTCCAGACACATCGCTCCTTCGGGGTCGGTGCTGGGCCGATCCTACGTCGAACCTCGCACTCTGGGTCATTTGCGCATCCACCAACATTTTTCGTGGCTGCCACGGAAAGTATATTCGACCAAATAAAACTTTGGCATTGCGATTTTGGCGACCAGAGTAGAAGATGGCTTTACCCAATGCAGCGCCGGCCCTCCCAGCCGGCACCCGAACCAGGAGGTGTGCGTCCATGGCGCCCCGATACCTGAACCAGTCCGGACCGGCTTCCGTGCCCCGGTGCACGGAAGAGGTGCTCCGTCAGCGCCGCCCCCGCCGTGCCTCCCGGGTGCGTGCCTACGCCCACTTGTGGCCGGCCACTCGCACGCCCCACATTCCGCAGCCCCGTCCGCCCATGGACGACCTCCCCCTGCTCCTTCGGGTTCTCGACGGTCTCCACCGCATCCCGGTGGCGGCCTAGATGAGCGACCCGACCAACCCGCGCCCCACACCAAGGCCGCGGCAGGAACTCCCCGACGCTCCGGTCCCGCTGTGCACCGAGACGCACCTCAACGCATGCGGTTCCCCCCGCCGCTGCTGCCTGCTCACCGGCCACGGGGGTGACCACATGGAGGCCGGCGGCGACACCTGGGAACCGCCCTCCGTCGTGTTGGCGCGCTTGTACGAACGTTGGGGGCGCACCCACCGCTTCGCTTGGACGGGCCGGTTCTGGATGGCCACCCATCACAACCCCCGCAGCCACTGGCGCAGCGAGATCGAACCCACCCCGGAACTCCTGGAAGCGAGCCTGCGCCGCCATCACGGTGCTCCCTCTGGTCCCGACCCCGAGAACGCACCCCTCACCCCCGAAGAGGAACGTGCCTGGCAACGACAAGGCGAGCGGTTCAAGCGCGAATGGGGCTTAACGGAGCCGGGCAGCGGTTAGAGATCTCCGCGCCCCTCTGCGCGGGGCTCCGCTGGGACACACGCTGGGCCCGTCCCTCTTCCTTCCCCGTCTGGAAGAGGGACGGGCCCGGTGTCCGGCACAGCCGGTCGACATCCAAGGTTCAAGATTTGCGTTCTGAGGCCGGGATCGATGCCTGCCTCAACGCCTGGCCGAACGACTTCGTGACTAGGGGGCGTCCTCGCCCGGTCGGGGACGGTCATGACAGTCGATGTCCTGCGGCTCCTGACCGTCGATGAGGTAGGCCTCCACCGCATCGGCGACACACGGGTACATCTGGTCCCCTTCGTCGTCCGTGAGGGAGGAGCCGTAGTAGACGTGGCCACCGTTGTCGACGACGCTCACCAGCGGGCTGTCGAGCCGATCGGCCATGTTGGCCGCGCCCTGGTACGGGGTCCTGGAGTCGAACTCGCCGGCGATGACGAGTGCCGGGGTCTCCCACTCGCGGGTCAGGTCGACGGTGGGCTCGGTCGGCTGGTTCTCGGAGAACAGGCACACCGGTGGTCCGGCCTGCGACGCCGCCTGACCGAAGTCGTGTGACTCCCGGAGCTCGCGCACGTCGGCCCGGTACTGATCGGGATCCGTGGGCCATTCGGCCTCGCAGAGGAGCGACCAGACCAGGTGCGGGGGACCCTCCAGCCGTCCCAGCTGTTCCTCGGCCTCCTCCGGGTCCTCCGGCGGCATCGGCATGTCGGGCTCCCCCGGGGGCTCGGGGGCCTCCGGAAGGGGGGTCTCCTCGACCAGGGCCTTGAACAACAAGGCCGACTCGTCCCAGGCCCCTTGGTCGTCGGCCGAGATGCTCACCAGGCTGCGGAAGTAGTCCTCGTCGTAGATCATCCCGCTCTCGGCTTCCCGGGGTTCCTCCCGGAGCCGCTCGGAGGTCTGTTCGAACGAGCGCAAGACTTCTTCTCGCGTGGCCCCGAAGTCGAACTCGTCGTCACGCTCGGCCAGCCAGTCCGTGTAGCGCTCGACGTTGTCGGTCGCGGCCTGGGACTGGGACAGGAAGTTCTCGCGCCAGACCCCGTCGGGGTCGACGGCCGAGTCGAGCACGGCCCGGTCGAGTCGCTCGGGGAAGAGGGTTCCGTAGACCGCGCCCAGGTAGGTGCCGTAGGAGGCGCCGAGGTAGTCGATCTGTTCCTCCCCCAACACCGCGCGGACGACGTCCATGTCGCGGGCGGTGTTGGCGGTGGTGAAGTGGGGGCGCAGGTCGCCATCGGCCTCGTCGCAAGCCTTGGCGTACTCGCGCTGGTCGTCGAAGTGCTGTTCGAGCTCCTCGTCGGTGGGGTGCGTGTCAAGGAGGGGAGGGTCGATCTCACAGTCGAGCCAGGTCGAGGCGCCCAGGCCTCGCGGGTCCATGCCGATGACGTCGTAGACCTCTCCGAGCGGGGTGGAGCCGATCTCGTCCGCGGTCAAACGCCCGGTCGCACCGGGTCCGCCCGGGTTGGTGAACAGGACGCCCTGTCGTTCCCCCTCGTCGACCTGGGCGGGCCGGCGGCTCACCCCCACGTGGATCCGTTCGCCCTCGGGGGCGTCGTAGTCGAGTGGCACCTCCACCGTCGCGCAGTCGAGACCGGTGAGGAAGAAGTCCTCGCACTCTTCCCAGTCCACGTTCTGGTCGTGGAAGGCGGCCAACGCCCGGTCCTCGGCGGGCTCTTGTCGGTCGTCGGCGAAGGAATCCGACGGTAGCGCGCCGGTCAGGGAGAGCGCGAGGCCGGTCGTGACCACGGCGGCTCCCGCTCCCGTCAATATGTTCGCTCTTCCCACTGCGCATTCCTCGCTCGTTCGGCCACCGGTCTCGTACTCCACGGCCGGAAGCGCTTATCGGCTGGCGTTCGAGTGGCAATCTAGTGAGGGGAGCACCGCGGGCGGATCCACCTGGCTGACGAAACCGGGGGTGGCGATAGTAGGGCTCTCGGGCACCCGGGAACGGCTCGTCACCGACGAAAGTCGATGGACCACGAGCACAGGCCATCGAGGCCTTCCGCGCGGCAGTCCTCTGGCGGTGCACCCGCCGACCTGTACCGCTCGTCCTCTCCGAGTCCGCAGGTATCAACGAGCCGGATACCGCACGTGCCGCACAACGCGGCGCTGACCTGCACGAAGCGGCCCGACGATCGCCTGTTCCCGGTCCGGTGGGACGAGCTCGTGGGCGTGATGGAGGACGTCTGGCGGAAGGCGCTGGCCACCGACCTCGGGAACGACGAAGGCCGATGCGCCGGTCCATGTGCGATGGACCCGGCTCACCGGCCTTTTCTTCTTCCCCAGTGGGCCTCTGACCTGGGGACTCTGCGGAGGGTGTGGGATTTGAACCCACGAAGCCCCGTCAAGGACTTGGTGCTTTTCAAGAGCACTGCACTCGGCCGCTATGCGAACCCTCCAGGCGAGAGCCGTGGCTCTCTCCGCCAGACATGGTAGCTCACAGCGGGAGCTTCGGCGCAGGGGTACCGGGAGGTATGGCGCATCTGGGTTACTCGGGAGTAACCTACCTGCCATGGAGAAAATGGACGCCGGTACGGCGGAGTTCGTGAAGTCCGGGTTCCTCGCGGCCGTGCCCTTCGCGCGGCACCTCGGGATCGGCTTCGTCGAGGTGGAGCACGGCCGCGTGGTCATGCGCCTGCCCGAGAACGCGAACCACCACAACCACATCGGCGGACCCCACACGGGAGCCATGTTCACCCTGGCCGAGTCCGCGTCCGGCGCCATCATCATCGGTGACTTCGGGGACCAACTGGACCGCGCGGTGCCCTTCCCCAGCCGGGTCGAGGTCGACTTCCTCCAGATCGCCCTGGGCGACGTCATCGCGGAGGCCACACTCACCCACCCGCGCGAGCAGGTCGTGGCCGAACTGGACGCCGGCGAGCGCCCCGAGTTCCCCATCGAGGTGGAGCTGCGCACCGAGGACGGCACCGTCACCGGAAAGATGACCGTCACCTGGACGCTCAAGCCCAACAGGGGCTGACCCACCCCGCAAGCCGGCCCCGGTCCGCCACCCCTTCCGCCGGCCCGACCGGGGCCTTCCCCATCCCGCTCGGGGCTGCCGATTGTCGGTACCGCTGGGTACGTTGACCTGGAAAGGGAACCTGGCTGAAAGAGGAGGCCGTGCGGTGAGACTACGAGTGGATCGCGACGCGTTCGCGGAGGCGGTCTCCTGGACCGCGCGGGCGCTGCCCACCAGGCCGGCCGTACCGGTATTGGCCGGGATGCGCATGGAGGTCTCCGAGGACGGAACCACCCTTCATCTCTCCGGTTTCGACTACGAGGTCTCGACCAGGGCATCGGTGGAGGTCCTGTCGGAGGAACCCGGCGCGGTACTGGTACCGGGGCGTCTGCTGGCCGAGATCGTCAACAACCTGCCGTCCGGTTCCGTGCACATCGACACCGACGGCCCGAAGGTGAACGTGCGCGGAGGCGCCGCCCGCTTCACCCTCATCACCATGCCGCTGGAGGACTACCCCGGGCTTCCCGGAATGCCGGGAAGGATCGGCTCGGTGCCGGCCGACGCCTTCACCGCCGCGGTGCGTCAGGTGACCCCGGCGGCCGGCAAGGACGACACCCTGCCGATGCTGACCGGCGCCTACCTGGACTTCACGGGTGAGGCGCTGAAGATCGTGGCCACCGACCGCTACCGGATCGCGGTCCGCGAACTGTGGTGGCGGCCGGAGGACCCCGGGGTGGACGTGTCCGCCCTGGTCCCCGCTCGTACCCTCGCCAACACCGTGCGTGGGCTGATCGGCCACTCCAACGTGGACATCGCCCTGTCCACGTACGCCGTGGCGGAGGGTGTCGACCTGTCACCGGGCGAGGGCATGATCGGCTTCGCCAACGGCGAGCGACACACCACCACTCGGCTGATCGACAGCGACTTCGTCAAGTACGCGTCCTGGTTCCCCACCGACTTCTCCGGGCGGGCCGAGGTCGCCGTGGGGCCGTTGCTGGAAGCGATCAAGCGGGTCGCTTTGGTGGCGGACCGAAACACGCCTCTGCGGCTGGCGTTCACGGAGGGTGAGGTCGTTCTGGAGGCCGGTTCGGGTGAGGACGCCCAGGCGGTGGAGGCCATCGGCGTGGGGTACGAGGGCGATCCCCTGAGGGTGGCCTTCAAGCCCGACTACCTGGTCGACGGGCTCTCCGGGGTGGGCACCACCACCGCCTACCTCAACTTCACGGAACCGACGAAACCCGCGGTGTTCACCGACGTTCCGGCGAAGGAGGGCGAAGAGCCCTCGTTCCACTACTTGGTCCAGCCATTGCGTAGTACTTGACCAGCGGATTCCCTGTTCTTGGGGAAACCGTCCACAGGGCCGTCCACAAGTTATCCACAGGCTGTCTCCCCAGCCTGTGGATAACCCGGGGTGATCGGTCGCGCAGAAGGGTCGAAGAGCCCTTTGAAACGGCCTGTTCTCCGCTGTGACAAGGGAAAACGGTGTTCCTGTGGAAACTGTGCACAGCCTGTGGACAACTCCGCGTGAGTGGCTATTCGCCTTCGGCCAGAGTGGACGTTCCGCCACTGGTCACCGGGGTGTCCAGGCCCAGTTCGGCCTGGCGTCCGCGGCGGTATCCGGCCCGGTACCCGGCGGCGCTGTGGGTGCGCTCGGGGCGGTGTTTACGCAACTGTGGGAACTGCTTTTGGAACTCTTCGTTCACCCGATGCACATCTTCGCGCAGGACCAGTGCCGCCCCACGGGCGGAACCGCTTTCGTCACCGTCGGTAACGCCATCGGAGTCGGTTTCGGACGCGGCCATTCTCTGCAATCGGGCGCGGAACTCTCGAATGCGTTCGGCCACCGCCTGCCCGTAGGCACGGACGAAGGAACGGTAGTAGCGTTTACGCTCCGTCTCCAAGGCCGACCGTGTGTAGTTGCGCAGTTCTCGAATGTCGGTGATGTGCGCCGAACTCATGAACCGGGCGGAGGCCTCCATCTGCATGGAGATCGAAGGCAACAACATCCGCAGCGCGTCCAGCGCGCTGGCGGTACCCACCAGGATGATGACGCGCTCGGTGTTCTCCGAGTTGTTCCCCCGGACCGCGGACTGGCACCCGTAGGCGGCGGCGATGTCGGCGAGAGCGCGCACCCGGGACTTGCCGTGACCGCCCGCCCCCGAAACGGCGTAGTCCATGCGGCTGATCGTGTCCGGTTCCTCGCCCCGCTCGGCGCGGGCCTCGGCCTCGGCGATCGCGTGGCGGGTCATCAGCTCGGCGGCCTTGGCGGTGAACGCCTGGCTCTCGGCATCGGTGACCGCGGGGTCCTCCGCCATGCGAAGGAGCCCGCGGACCCGCTCGACCATCTTCTGACGGGCAGCTTCAGTCATCGGCGCCGGTTGTCTCCCCTAGGTGAGTGTCTTGTTCCGCCCCGGGCGGAAACAACGAGCCTAAGCCCTCTTGTTCCCCGCCACCGTCAGGGCGGCCTGGAAGACCGCTCACACACCTGTCCGAATCATGCCCGTCCCGTGCGGGGTGGCCGAGGTGATCGACCACCCGTCGGAGACCGCTCAGTTCTTGTTGCCCGCGACCGCGGCGACGACGCCGATGATCAGCCACAGGACCAGGCCCACACCCAGACCGGCGAAGAGACCACCGAACAGTCCGCTGAAGATGGCGAAGCTGCCGATGACGGACCCGATGTAGCTGATGATGGCGGTGGCGCCACCGGCGAACACGGCCGGCGCGGCCGCGTAGCGGAACGGGTAGTTGGCGGCCCAACGGCGACCCCGACGGTCGCTCTTCTTGCTGATCACACCGCCGATTCCGCCGATCAGCGCGAAGAAGAAGATGCCGGTCGTGACCGCGCCGGGGATCCCGGCCAGGCCGAAGTTCATCAGGAAGGAGAGGGCGCCGGCCACGGAGCCGCCCACGACCGAGGCCCCCCACGGCCAGATCATCGTCGCCGAGGCGACGGGAGTGAATGCGTTACCGCGCTCCAGCGTCATGTTCACAGCTCCAGTCGAGTTCGCGTGGCCTCCGCTCGCCGCGGGACCCTCCACCACCAGGATGGTGGGTCGGGGCGTCCCACGCATCAGGGCTCGTCCCTGACTTACCCCGGAGGTGGGGCCCCGGCACCTGGCGCGCCGGGAAAAGACGGCTCGAAGCCCCGAACCAGTGCACGGGGCGCCTCTCCTCCAAGAACGATCAAACGTCCACGGAAGTGCCCGAAGCACCCGGATTCGGTGGATGATCGTCGTAGGCGCCCTCCATGTCGGCCCGCAGACCTGGCCAGGCCGTGCGGAACGCCGGGAGCAGGGGGAGTGACTCCGTGGAGGTCACCGGAACCCACCGGATCTCCTCACTCTCCGAATTGCCGGGGCGGAACGGAGCCAGGGCGGGGACCCGCAGCAGGAAGGTGTCGTAGCGCCACACCGACAGGTCGTGTTCGTGTCGGGCCAGTACCGTGTAGTCGGCGAGATCGCCCGCGACCTCCTCTCGGAACTCGCGTACGGCCGCCTCCAGCGGAGTCTCGTCCCGATTACGCGCACCTCCCGGGATGCCCCAGGTTCCGCCCATGTGTGTCCACCCCGCACGGTGCTGGAGCAGCACGTGGCCGGAACCGGCCGCGTCGGTGGCGTACAACAACAGCCCGGCGGCGCCGTACAGTCCCCACCTTCGGGAGCCGTCGGGCAGTTTCACCCAGCCGTTTCCGTCGCCCTCCTGCATCAAGCCCTCCGATCAGCCCGGTCGCTTCAGGTGCGTGGTCGCCCATCGCACCCTGTGGACAGCGGGAGCCCGATTCGGCGGATCCCGCTAACCTCTTGAACCTATGGCCCCCTCGACGTCTTCCGCAGCCCTCCTGCCGGTTTACGCTCTCGACCTGGTGCGCCGCCACTGGGCTCCTCTGCTGTGCGTCTACACCGGCGGAATGCTGCTGCACAGCTGGCTCATGCGCGGATTGGTGGGTCTCACCGACGCGAACCCCACCCTCTCCCTGACCGGCCTCGGACTCACCCTGCTGATCACCCTGGTGACCTTCGTGGTGATGTTCCAGCTCCTACGCCCGGGGCTCCCCATGGTGGACAGGGAGCTGCACTCCGAGGTCGTCCGACGTGGGAAACGCACCGGCTTCGCCGAACGGGAACGTCGGGTCGTGGACGGGGTCGCCCTCGCGATCATGCCGTTCCTGGTCTTCTACGGGGCCTGGGGATTGATCAAGGAGGAGTACGACACCTACAGCATCGGTCTGCTCAACACCGGCGGCGTCGAGGCCTTCGCGACCCCGACCGAATTGGGCTGGTTCGGTCCGCCCTTGGTGGTGGCGGTCGTGGCCTGGCTGCTGCGGCGCGTGTGCGGATACTTCTACGAGTCGGGGCGCAATCCGGTCCTGGGCGTCCTCACGGCGCTGTTCGAGGGCGTCTGGATGTTCCTGGCCCTGTTCTCCGTCGGGGTCTTCATCGGTTTTTCCCATGAGTGGGTCGGCAACCGGGCCGCCTGGGTCGGGGTGGAGACCACGCTCAAGGACGCCATCGACGGTTTCGGGATCAAGCTGAACGTGCCCGAGCTCTCCGCCGGGATCGTCGCGGCGATCACCGCCGTGTGGACATCGGTCAAGGAGGGCTTCCTCGGCCCGATGCTGTGGCTGACCATCACAGCGGTGGTCTATCGGGCCCAGATCGACGACCACGACTCCCTCTTCGAGGAGCGCCGCGGCGGTGGCCGGGTCGGAGTGGCCGTCAACCTCGCCGCGAGGCTGGGCAAGGTGTTCGGACGGCAGGCGGACTCGGACTTCCGGGACAAGTTCACGCCCCTGCTCAACGCCGGGCGCTTCGTGCTCGGCGCGGGTCCGGTGTTCTACCTGACCTTCTGCCTGTACTTCGTCTTCCTGGACATGGCGTTCAGCCAACTGAACCGGGGACTCTTCGTCCTGCTCGGCCCGGGCGAGTTCCAGGGTGAGCTCTGGCCGTGGTTGCGGCCCATCGACTTCACCGTGGACGCCCTGCACATGTTGTTCCGCCTGTGCCTGCTGGCCGCGGCCTTCGAGATCGCGTTGCGCAAGGCGGAGGAGAACAGTGTGGGCCGGCACCTGTGGCACCCGGCCCGACACGCCTCCTAGGAAGCCCCCTCACCGGTCGGGATCACTCCAGGGGGTCGGCCTCGAAGAGCAGGGCCTGGGGCCTGGGACGGTCGAGGTCGCCCGTGGTCGTCACGGTGACCTCGTACCCGAGTTCCTCGGCCACGTCCTCGGGAACCAGGAAGGACAGCACCAGTGTCTGCTCCTTGCCCGCCGGGATCGGGGCCGCGTCGGCGTCGGAGCAACCGCTCATGGTCACGCCCTGGTCCTCGGAGAGGTCGCGCATGGCGTACTCCGTGGTGGGTTCCCAGGTACGTCCGTCCTCGTCCATGGCGCGGAAGCGGCAGTACGCGTTCAGCAGCTCGCCCGCGTCGTCGTCCTCGGGTGTGACCTTGAAGCCGACGTCGACCAGTTCCACGCCCTTCGGTGGTGGCGTCTGCCCCTCCACGTAACCGACCAGGTAACCGAGGACCTCCCACTCGCTGCCGGCCATGGTCGCGGTCGAACCCTCGACGACCCGAGGCTCGGGGCGGACGAGACCGCGCTCGCTCACTTCCCTGGTCTCCGTCAGGTACGGCCACCCGACCATGATCGGGAACAGCACGACCAAGGCGGCCACGTAGGGCAGGTGCAGGCGCTTCCACAGGGGGAGGGCGCGGCGTGGTCGACCGGAGTAGGGCGAGGGACGGGCGTGGTGTGTCGAGCGAGAGCCCGGTGCGGTCCGGGGCGAACGTGGGTCCCGGGCCTCCGGGTTCCACGGGTGGTTCCGGGGTGGCCGTCCCCAGTGCGGTCCGGGGTGTCCTGGAGGGACCTGGGCGCCGGTGGCCTGCCCACCCTGACCGGGATGCCCTCCGGGGCCTGGAGGCATCGGAGGGGGAGGGCTCGTGGGCGGCCCTCCGGCGGGCCGCCCCTCCCGGGGAGGTCGGCCCTGAGGCGGCCCCTGGGGCGGCCATGGGTGTCCCCCCGGTCCGACCGGGCCGTACGAGGGGTTAGGGCGCCCATACGGGGGCTGAGTGCCCGGCTGAGGACCTTGTCTGCGGGGATCATTCGGATGCATCGATGTTCTCCCCGGCCTGGATCTGCGGCGGAAGCAGTTCCGCGGGTTCGTCGGAGGGCGAGGTGTCCGTCAGCTTCAGGTCCACTACGGCCTGGGCGCCGAGGCGGCCCTCGAACCCGGGGGCGTTCGTGACGACCAGGGAGGGCTCGTCGATCTCCTCCTCGGGCGTCTCGAACACGAACGCGCCGTACAGGGGCAGACCGGGCGACAGGGTGGCACGGTCCATCGCGTCGGGGAACCAGCTCGGTTCGAAGTAGGTGGTGCCGTCCTTCATCCGCAGCTCGGCGGGGAAATGGACCATCGTGGTGTGCTCGGCGGTCATGCGGGCCCAGACCAGCACCCAGACGCCGTTGGCCTCGGCCGGCTCCGTGCTCTCACCGAAGTTGTCGGTGGCGCTCAGGGACGTGCTCAGCTCGACCCGGTCGATCTCCAGGGTGAAGTCGTCGGTGACGACGGGTTCCTCGGCGGACCCGGACGTGCCGATGGGTTCGACCATCTTGTCCTTGGCCACCACGAAGTGCTGGCAGAGGGTGATGCCGGCGGCCAGGAGCAGGCAGACGACGACGGTGAGGGGCCGGTTCATCTTCGTTCAGCCCCCGCCCAGGGGGAGCGAGACCGCGCCCGCCACATCGTTGGTGCCGACCCACAGGGTCCCCGTGCCACCGGTGGTCTGGAGCTCCTCGATCTCGTGCAGCGCCAAACCCAGGCTCTCCACGTCGTCGACGTCGAGGTTCCGGGGGAGTTCCCAGGACAGGATGGCCGACTCCTCCACCGAGTGCGGCTGTAGGTGCGACACGTAACCCGTCGGCTGACGCTCGTAGTCGATCTCCGGCCCCTTCACGCTCTGCCCGCCGGGTTCCGCGTGCACCACCAGGGCGCCGCCGACGTTGCCCATCGGAACGGGTCGTTCGGAGCCGCGCAGCTCGATGTCGGCCTTGACCTGGAGGTAGGTACCGAGGTCGTCGGTGTGGACACGCGCCTCGTGCGGGGTCACGGTGATGAGGTCGTTCTTCAGCTCGGTACCCGGCTCGGCCGGGTCGGCCATCGGGTCGTGGGTGTCGAGCCCACCGAACGCGGCCACACCGAGGAGACCGACCGCGCAGGCCGCGCCGGTCAGGGAGAACAGGGCGAACCTCGCGAAGGGGTTCGCGGGTAGGGGGGAGCGCCGTGGTTCCTCCGCGGCGCTGAGAT
Source organism: Nocardiopsis listeri NBRC 13360 (assembly GCF_001570765.1). Classification (GTDB taxonomy): domain Bacteria; phylum Actinomycetota; class Actinomycetes; order Streptosporangiales; family Streptosporangiaceae; genus Nocardiopsis; species Nocardiopsis listeri. The sequence continues at coordinate 47,838 of NZ_BCSH01000037.1, forward strand.
GGTGCACCACGAGGCGAAAGTCTAGAGGTAATGGGTCGTGGGCACCTCAAAACGTCCGGAACCGGTCGAACAAGGTCGCGAATTCTCGCAGGTCCTGGCGATTTTCGGTGTCGTTCGAGGGTGAAGGTCCGGTCGGGCGGTTCGAGGGGCGCTCGGGTCGGGAAACGGGGCGGGTTATCGAGGGTGAAACCATAATTACCCGGAGTGAATAAATGGCTACGCATGGTGTGGATTCGGTTCGGGGGTTGAACCCGTTAATGCCAGAGGTCAACAATGGGTGTCCGCGGAACGACCTTGGGTTTTTTCCTCCGAACTGAAAGCGGTTTGTAAGCGTCTCGGAAGAGGATCTCCCTAGTGTGAAAATCGATCGCTGAGACCGGTGCCCGCGAGAGGACGGCTCGTGGGAGGCCCGCTGGTCCAGCGACGAATCGGACACGAGCCATCCGTGGTAGCCCCCAGGCGGAGGGCACCACGGATGGCGTTTCCGCCGGAGGGCGGTGAGTCCCATCATGCTTCGAAGACGACGTAGGGCCACATTGCGGCTCTACACGAGTGCGGTCAGAAGAGGAGTTCGAGTGCCGAAGATGCTGACGCTGGACGAGCGGTTCGAGGCGATCGTGGCGGGTGTGGCGCCCGAGGCCAAGATGCGTCCCATGGAGGAGCCCATCCCGAAGGAAGCGACTCCCAACGAAGCCGAAGAGGAGAAGGAGGAGAAGGAGGACAAGTAGTCCTCCCCTCCGGGGCCGTACGTTCCGAGTACCGACTGGAGGGGGGTACTCGGAGCGAACGGTCTCCCCATATTCCTATTCCACGAGTGGCGGCTTGCTAGGGTTGCTACTTGTGGATTTCGGCGTGCTTGGCCCCATTGCCGCGTGGTCGGACGGAAGATCCCTTCCGGTAGGTGGACCACGACAACGTTGTGTCCTGGGCGTGCTCTTGGTATACGCCGGTCGAGAGGTCACTTTCGACCAATTGATCAGCTATCTGTGGAACGACGATCCACCTCGGACCGCACGCTCGGTGATCCAGGTACAGATCTCTCACCTGCGCCGTTCCTTTCCAGGGATGATCAAAACCACCTCCGGCGGCTACCTGGCCGACATCGACCCGGACCGTGTCGACCTGTACAGGTTCCGGCGACTTCGGGAGTCGGCGGAGGGCGTCGCCTCCCCGGAGACCATGACGCGGCTGGCCAAGGCCCTCGAATCCTGGCGTGGGGTCCCCTTCTCGGGGGTCGGGTCGGAACACCTCCTCTACTCGATCGTGTCCCCGCTGCTCGAAGAGCGCTGGGCGGCCGTGGCCGAGTGGGCCGACTGCGCGCTCGAACTGGGCCGGGTCAAAGAGGTGGTCGCCTACCTGACCCCCATCGCCCGGCAGGAGGAACTGCGGGAACGGATCCACCACCTCCTCATCACCGCCCTTTGGCGGAGTGGCGAACGGGCCGCCGCGCTGTCCGCCTACGAGGCGATCCGTTCCCGGCTCGCGGAGGAACTGGGGGTCGATCCGGACCCCGAACTGATGGCCCTGCACACACAGATCCTGCGTGCGCACAGCGTCGAGAAGACACCGGCGAAGGGGTCCGGTGCGCTGGTGTTGAGCAGGGAGGACGGCTTCGTCGTCCGTAACGATCTGCCGCGGGACATCCCCGACTTCGCCGGTCGGGAGAGCTCCCTCACCCACATCCTGGACCTGGCCGCTCACGACGAGAAGCGGGCCAAGGTCTGCGTCATCACCGGGACCGGTGGGGTCGGCAAGACCACCGTGGCTGTTCGGGCGGGCCACGAACTGGCCGAGGAGTACACGGACGGGCAGCTGTTCATCGACCTCTACGGCTACACCCTGGACAAGGAGCCTCTGGACTCCCACACCGCCCTGGGAGCCTTGCTGCGCGCGGTGGGGGTGGACCCGAACGAGGTCCCCGAGTCCCTGGACGAGCGTTCCGCGCTGTGGCGGGCCACCCTCATGGGGCGACGGGTCCTGACGGTTCTCGACAACGCCGTCACCTACTCCCAGGTCGCCCCGCTCCTGGCCGCCTCCCCCGGATCACTGACACTGATCACCTCGCGCAACGACCTGTCGGGCCTCAGCGGAGCCCGGTACATCTCCCTGAACGTCCTGGAGAAGAAGTCCTCCCTGGAACTCTTCGCCCGTGTGCTGGGCGAGGACAAGGTCGCCCAGGAACCCGAACAGGCCCAAGAGGTCGCCAGGCTGTGCGGAGGTCTGCCCCTGGCCTTGAGGGTGGTGGCCGGACGGATGATGAGCCGGCCCCGGTGGACCTTCGCGCACGTGGTGCGGCGACTGAGCGAGCAGAACCGCCAGTTCCAGGAGCTTCAGGTGGACGGGCAGAGCGTCGAGTCGGCCATCGACCTCTCCTACCGCAGCCTCAACCCGGAGCTGCACCGGGCCTTCCTCCTGCTCGGCGCCGCCTTCGGCCGCAACATCGACCTTCACGGGGCCGCCACCATCCTCGCCCTCTCGCCGGTGGAGACCGACGAGGTGCTTCAGGACCTGGTGAGTGTCTGCCTGCTGGACGAACCCCACGCCGACGTCTATCGGTTCCACGACCTGATCCACGTCTTCGCCTCACAGAGAGGGAGGACGGACCTCGGGGTCATGGAGTTCGAACGCGCCCGACGAGCCCACGCCGACTACTTCACCGCGACCACCGATCGGGCGGCGGAACTTCTCGGCGGGCCACGTCACAGCGGTGAGAACCTCGTCAAGCCGTCTCGGTACAGCCCGGAACTGAACGACCGGGCCGAGGCCGAGGAATGGTTCGAGCTCCACCAGGACCACATCGCGGAGGTCGTCGAGTACTTCGCCGCACAGGAACGCGCGGAGGAGGCTTGGCGACTCGCCGATGCGACCTGGAAGTTCTACACGATACGTGGCAGATCCGGGATGATCCTGTCCCTCCACGAACGTGTCCTCGCCGCCAACGACGGAAGCGGACACGAACGTGGACGCGCGGTCACCCTGATCGGGATGGGCATCGCCTACTACATCGCGGGTTCCTTCGATCGTTCCCTGGAGATGTTGACCGAGGCCAAGGACATCCTGGAGGTGGTCGAGGACGAGTGGGGCATGGTCCGGGCGCTCTCCAATCTCGCCATGGTCTACGAACGCGTGGGGAGGTTCCGGGAATCGGCCGAGGCGATCCAGGGGGTGTTGGCTCACGCGACGGCCACCGAGGATCCGAGGGTCGAATCCCTGCAGTGGGGGAACCTCGCGGTCCTGCGCCAGACCCTGGGCGAGCACGAAGAGGCGTTGCGTTGTGCCGAAAGAGCGCTCAAGACCCCCATGGGTGACTCCGACGAGGAGGGCCGGGCCTACGTGAAGCGGGTCATGGGCGAGGCGTGTGTGGGACTCCAACAGTACGATCGCGCGTTCGCGGACCTGGAGGAGGCACTGGAGCTGTCCACACGGCTTCAGCTGGTCGGGAACCTGATCTTCGTGCACAACTCGTTCGGAGCCGCGCACCGCGCCGTGGGAAGGTTCGAATCGGCCGTCGCCGCCCATGTGAAGGCCCTCGAACTGGCGGAGGAAAGCGGCGACCGAAGTGGCGACGCGGAGATCCTCACCGATTACGGGACGACCCTCAGCGTGACCGGCCGTTTCGACGAGGCCACGGAGGTCTTGGAGAAGGCTCTGGCCACCGCCGTCGAGCGGGACGAGCGCTACATCGCCGCTCGGGCCTCGCTCGCCCTGGGCCGGATCCCCGAACCACTGGTGGCCCCGGGCCGGGCACGGGAACTGCTCACCGACGCCCTGCGGACCTTCGAGGAACTCGACCTGTCCGAGGCGGAGCAGGCGCGCGAGGCGCTCCGAGAGCTGGGCGGTTAGACGAGTCGGCGGCCGTTCCGCCTTCGCTTCGTCCCCTTCGTCCCCGGGGCCTTCCAGCCCCCATGACGACGCATCGACCGTAGGTACAGCTTCGATGGCAGGGTCCGTACCGGACGCGGGATCCTCGGATACACCGCCCTGGTCACCCGCATCAACCGGTCGAACCGGCGTTGCCTGGTGGCCGACCACGGAATGCCGAAGTCCCGACGTAGCCCCTCCGGCAGCAACCCACCGGTGAGGAAGCGCTGGGCGAAGGTGAGCGGCCACAGCAATCGGTTCCGTGGCCGGAAGACCCCGTTGGCCAACTCGCGGGCGACCGGTCCGACATCGAGGCACGCGAGGCTCCGCTCCCAGTACGCCTCGAACTCCTCCGGGGTCGAGGGCCACGCCTCCTCCGGCAGGCCCAGCGCGGTGGCGTACACCGCGGCCTCCCCCAGGAACGCCTCCCGCTCGCCCGGCGTGAACTCGCCGATGACGAGCTCGTGCAGCCGTTCCCCCGATCGATAGAGGGTCGCGCCGACCCACAACAGCAGGTCGGGGTCGAGCGCGTCGTAGCCGGGCCCGCGCACCTTGCGGTGCATGGCCCGCACGATCGCTTGGACCCGCGCGCGCTCCTCGTCCGTTCCCAGCGCCGTTCCGTACAGGTAGAACAGGGTGCCGCGCAGACGGTCGAGTGGACGGGACGTGAAGTCGCTGTGGTCGGACACGCCCTGGGCGACGGACGGGTGGGCGATCTGGAGCAGGATCGCGTAGCCGGCCCCGGCCAGGAGTCCGGACTCGGCCTGGACCCGGCGCAGCATCGATTGGTCGGACGATCGGTCCATGTCTGGATGGTAGGTCAAGGTCCGGATCCGTAGGTGATGACGCGCGCGTCCCGAGGAGCGCCGGAGGCGACGGTTCCGAAGCGCGTCGTGACGAGGGTGAGGCAACTGTCACCTGAAGGTGAGGTCCACCCGAAATTCCGCATGACCGGGCGCCTGATCGGCTCCTCCTTGCTCCATACCGGCACCTGATCTGGAAGGTGTCTTTCCAGTTGGGACGTTCATGTCGTCCGGAACCCACCAGTACCAGCGGCCGGAACCGGTTCCTCCGTTTCGGTCCCGCCGAACGGCCCCGGAGCCGGCTCGGGCCAACAGGGGTCTTGACGGGCCGTGACGCTCTCTTTACCGTCTTCGACAACCGGGTGGAGGACTTTCCCGACCACCACGGGGCCGTTCTCGGCCGAGCCCGGAACCCACGGACTAACCGGCCGTGGGACCTCCGCCCGATCCCCTGGACCGGTGCCGGTCCGGGTCATCCCGCTACGACCCTCCGGGGTCGTGACCCCCAGGAAGGGCACGATTCATGACCGTGCGCAGCAAGATCCGATCGACCGCCGCCGTCGCCGCCGGAACCGCCCTGGTCTTCGGCCTCATGCCCGCGGGCACCGCCAGCGCCCACGGCTACATCTCCAACCCGCCCAGCCGGCAGGCCCAGTGCAACGCCGGGGTGGTCGAGTGCGGTCCCATCCAGTGGGAGCCGCAGAGCGTCGAGGGCCCCAAGGGCCTGATGGACTGTGCCGGAGGCAACGAGATCTACGCCGAGCTCCGCGACGACGACTATGGCTGGGACGTCACCCCGGTCGGCACCACCGCCACCTTCGACTGGATCATCACGGCCAACCACTCCACCGCCACGTGGGAGTACTTCATCGACGGGGAGCTGGTCGCGAGCTTCGACGACGGTGGCGCCCAGCCGCCGGACTACTTCTCCCACGACGTCGACCTGTCCGGGTACAGCGGTGAACAGACCATCCTGGCCCGTTGGAACGTCGCCGACACCTCCAACGCGTTCTACAACTGCATCGACGTCAACGTCGGCGCCCTGTAACCTTCCGAGCCCGCCACCGAACCCCTGACCCCCGCGTTCCGATCCGGTCCGGCCCGCCACGGCCGGACCGGCACGCGTTCCCCCACCCTTTGACGGGAGGCGGGGCCCGTGCTCACCCGAAGCGACGTGGGATCATGTGTCGGGTAAGTACTCGACCACGCCGGACGGACCCTCGGATCGGGCGGGGATCGCTCCGGCGGCTGATCACCCAGAGCCGGTGGTGAAGGATCCCGGAGACGACGAAAGCCGGTCCCGTGGGACCGGCCTTCGTGCTCGTCGGGGTGGCGGGATTTGAACCCACGACCTCTTCGTCCCGAACGAAGCGCGCTGCCAAGCTGCGCTACACCCCGAAGCAACATCCCCAAGTCTAGCGGACTCGGGGAGTGCTCGCGACGCGGTTCACGCCACACTGTTCCGGTGCGGGTCAGGGCCCCGGGACCAGGTCCAGCAGGGATGCCTCGGGGCGGCAGCAGAACCGCACCGGAGCGTACGGGGACGTGCCCATGCCGCCGGAGACGTGCAGCCACGCCTTCCCGTACTCGTTCAGCCCCCAGGCCCGCTTGCGGTCGATCCCGCAGTTGGTCACCAGGGTCCCGTAGAACGGCAGGCACAACTGGCCGCCGTGGGTGTGTCCGGCCAACAGGAGCTGGTAGCCGTCGGCCTCGAACCGGTCCAGGTTGGCGGGTTCGGGTGAGTGCAGCACCCCCAGACGCAGGTCGGCGCTCGGGTCGGCCCGGCCGGCGATGGCGTCGTACCGGTCCAGCTTGATGTGCGAGTCGTGTACGCCACCCAAGGCCACGTCCAGCTCGCCGACCTTCAACGAACCCTTGTGGTTGTTCAGGTCCAGCCAACCCGACGCCGACATCGAAGCGCCCAACTCACGCCAGGGCAGGTCCGGCACCCGACGCTTCCTGTAGTCGTTCTTACTGGTCCGCCACAGGTACCGCGCCGGGTTCTTCAGCTGTGGTGAGAACAGGTCGTTCGACCCGTACACGAACGCGCCGGGGCGGTCCAGGAGCGGCCCGAGCGCGTCGATGAACGGCTCCACGGCCTCCGGGTGCGCCAGGGAGTCGCCCGTGTTGATCACCAGGTCCGGCTCGTACCGTTCGAGTCCGCGGATCCAGTCGATCAGCATCTTCCGCCCGGGCGTCAGGTGCGCGTCCGACAGGTGCAGGATCCGCATCCGGGGGCTGCCGGCCGGCAACAGGGGAAGTTCGTACCTGCGCAGCCGGAACCAGTTGCGTTCGATGACCGAGGCGTACCCCAGTCCGGCCACACCGACCGCGCCCGTGATCGCGGCCGTACGCCCGATCCCGCGCAGAAGTCGTCTACCGTCCACGCTCATCCGGCCCTCCTCTTTCGTCGATCGATCGTCTCAGATCCGGAACCGTCCCGTGCGCAAAGCGTTGGTCCGCGCGGGAGTCACGGCAATAGGATCAGGTCATGTCCGAACTCAAAGATCGCCTCAGGTCCGACCTCACCGCCTCGATGAAGGCGCGTGAGAAGGTGCGCACCGCGACCCTTCGCATGGTGCTCGCCGCCATCTCCACCGAGGAGGCGGCCGGTTCCACCCAACGTTCCCTGAGCGACGATGAGGTCACCAAGCTCCTGGTCCGTGAGACCAAGAAGCGCCGCGAGGCCGCCGAGGCCTTCGACAAGGGTGGTCGCGTCGACGACGCCGCCAACGAGCGCGCCGAGAGCGAGATCCTTTCGGACTACCTGCCCAAGCCTCTCACCGACGAGGAGCTGTCCCAGCTGGTCGCCGCCGCGATCGCCGAGACCGGAGCCTCTGGGATGAAGGAGATGGGCAAGGTCATGAAGGTGGTCAACTCGCAGGTCGCGGGCCGCGCCGACGGTGCTCGTGTGGCCGCGGAGGTCAAGAGCCGACTGGCCTGACGGACGGGCTCGAAGAACGAAAGGGGGTGGGGTGACCAGGTCACCCCACCCCCTTTCCCGTGTGTTCGGACCCGCGTCAGTCCTGTTCGCTCCGGCCGTTGTTCACCGGGCCGGCCGGCAGGACCGGGTGCCAGTCGGTGTCCCCGGAGGGACCTCCGGCGCTTTCCTGGCCGGTGCCGTCACTGAGGAAGACGTTGACCGTGGCCCCCTCCGGCAGGCGGCTGCCGGGGTCGGGGTTCACCGCGGCCACCGAACCCTCCGGCTCGGAGGAGCGCAGCGCGGTCCCCGACACGTTCGCGGAGTAGCCGGCCTCCTCCAGCGCGGACACCGCCGCAGACTCCGGCATGCCGACCACGTCGGGCACACCGCCGTCGTCACTGGCCGGGCTGGCCTCTTCGTCGGCGTCATCGTCGTCATCGTCGTTGGAGGAACGCGGCTCGGAGGTGGAGCCGAATCGGCCGGGCGCGGACGCCAGCTGTTCGACCTCCAGGCCCTCGTGGGCGCCACGCATGGTCTCCTGCCAGATGGGCCCGGGGATCGTGGCCCCGTAGACGACCCCGAAGTGTCGGTCGCCGATGGTGACGTTGCGCAGCGGGTACTGCTGCGGGCCGCGCGGGTCGCCGACGAACACGGAGCTGGCCATCTGCGGGGTGAACCCGGCGAACCAGGCAGCCGCCGAACCGTCGGTGGTACCGGTCTTGCCCGCGGCGGGTCGATTGATGCCGAGGCTGGCCGCGGTACCGCCGTTGAAGGGCTGCGTCAGCAGGTAGCTGGTGCCGTCCGCGACGTCCTCATCGATGACCTGGTCGCACTCGGGCTCGATGTCGATCGTGGTGTTGGACTGGTTGTCCTCGATCTTTGTGATGGCCTGCGGCTCGCAGTACCGGCCGCCGGCGGCGAAGGTGGCGTAGGCGTTGGCCACCCGCAGCGGGGAGACCTCTTCGCTGCCCAGGGTGAAGCTGCTGTTGGCGAGCGAGTTGGCGTTCTCCGTGAACAGGGTGCCGTCGGCGCGTCGCAGCCCCAGCTTCTCGGCCATCTCCATGGTGTTGCACAGCCCGGCCCGCGCCTGAAGCTGCGCGAAGAAGGTGTTGGAAGAGGCCTTGGTGCCGGAGATCATGTTGTGGTTGCCGGCGTTGCTGTCGCCCGCGTTGCTCAGCGACCAGCTCTCCAGACGTCCGCCGTTGCAGGCGGTCTGCCCGCTCACCGTGGTGGAACTCGGTGAGTTGAACGAGGTGCTGAACGGCAGGCCCTGTTCGAGGGCCGCGGCCAGGGTGAACGCCTTGAAGGTCGAACCGGCCTGGAAGCCGCTGCTGCCGCCTCGGTCGGAGTCGGTGGCGAAGTTGATGGACGTCTCGCCGAGTTGACTCTCGTCCGGCCCGTAGTTGCGGCTCTGCATCATGCCGAGGATGTGGCCGGTTCCGGGCTCGACCACGGCCTGGGCCGCCACCTTGCGGGACTCGTTCTCACGAGGCACCCACTTGTCCACGGCGGCCTGACCGGCCTCCTGGGTCTGCGGGTCCAGGGTCGTGTGGATCTCCAGGCCCGCGGTGCGCAACCAGCGGGCGCGTTCGGTCTCGTTGGGGCCGAACCGCTCGTCCTGCTCGATCTCCTGCACCACGTAGTCGCAGAAGAAGGGCTGGTCACTGGGCACGCACCCGTTGGGCGGGGTGTCCAGTTCCAGTTCGAGCTTCTCTTCCTTGGCCTCGTCGGCCTCCGCCTCGGTGATGGAACCCGTGGCGACCATGCGGTCGAGGACGACGTTGCGTCTCTCCTCGGTCTGCTCGGGGAAGAAGCGGGGGTTGTACAGGTAGGGGTAGCGGACCAGACCGGCGATGGTCGCCGCCTGGTGCAGTTCGAGATCGGCCGCGGACACCTGGAAGAAGTGCTGGGCGGCGGACTCGACCCCGTAGGCGCCGTCGCTGAAGTAGGCGATGTTGAGGTAGCCCTCGAGGATCTCGTCCTTGGTCATCCGCTGTTCCAGGGCGACCGCGTAGCGCAGCTCCCGGATCTTGCGGGCGATCGTCTCCTCGCGGGCGTGGTCCAGTTCCTCCTGGGAGGTGGCCGCCTCGATCTGCACGTTCTTGACGTACTGTTGTGTGATCGAGGAAGCACCCTCGGTGTTTCCGCCCATCGTGCGGATGGCCGCGCGCAGGGTGCCCGACACGTCCAGGCCACCGTGCTCGTAGAAGCGGGAGTCCTCGATCGCCATGATCGCGTTGGTCATGTTCGGGGAGATGTCCTCGATGTCGACCAGTTCACGGTTCTGGTCGAAGATCTCCGCTATGACGCCACCATCGGCGTCATAGATCGTCGAGCGTTGTGGAGGCGGAGGGGTCTCCAGTTGGCTGGGCATGTCGAGAAAGCCGCTGGCTACGTTCCTGGCCGTGATCCCCAGGCCCCCGACCGCCGGCATGGCCAAGGCGGCGACGAGCAGACCGGCGATCACGCCGACGACCATCAGTTGGCTGATTCTTTGAAGCAATGTCCCCTGACCCACCCCATCAGACTAAGTGACCGCGAACGCGATAAAGCGGTGCAATCGGTGTCGGACGCCGCTTGTTCATGCGGAATCGACCCTGCCGTCGCACGAGCCGTGCCCCACGACCATCTTTTCACGGTTATCGCTGAACGATCCCGGTACGGTTCGGCCGACGAGTCCCTCCGCCGTGGTCGCGGGAGAGTGGTCGACCGGTTACGCAATGGCCCGCTCGGGCCATATCCATGAGATGGAATGTGGGTCGACCGGGTTCTGTTGGCGCGGCGATCCGAACCGTACTTTCGAGATGTGGGGGTGCGGTGCCATCGAGGATGTCACCCACCCCGTCCGGTGACGGGAGGCCACCGTGCTCCCCTCCACTCAACCAGAGCACATCGACCACCCGTGACCACGAGACCCATCACACGTCTGGGAAGTGGGCCACATGTGGACCGATCAATGGACGACACGGGCTCTGTGCCGACGAATCGATCCTGACACGTTGTTCGTGCCGGGAGCGGCGCAGAACCAGGTGAAGACCATTTGCCAGGGCTGTCCCGTGCGCACCGAGTGCTTGGCGGACGCCCTCGACAACCGGATCGAGTTCGGGGTCTGGGGCGGGATGACCGAACGAGAACGTCGTTCCCTACTTCGAAAGCATCCCGGTGTCAGTGACTGGGGGCCGTTGTTGGAGGGCGCCCGCCGCGATGGCTCCGGCGACCTGGCCCACTACGCGAGGACACGACAGAGCGCCTGAGGCACCTACCGTTCGTCCCCCGCCAGAGCCGATCCGATCTCCCGCAGCCCCACCAGGTCGTGCACGTCCTCCGGACGGGCGGCCACCTCCGTCACCCGTGTATCGGGATGCGTGGACGTCATCCGTTCGAGCAGCCATAGTTCCCGCTCGCGCCTGCGTACACGTTCGGCGTGCGACCGCAACGCCGCCACGGCCAACGGATGGGTGTCCGCCAGGGTGTCGGCCGCCGTCGAGGCCCACTCCGCGCTCAGATCGGCTCCGGGGCCCGTGGGCAGTGGATGGGTGCGGTTCACGACCAATCCCGCCAAGGGCATCGCGTCCTCGGCGAGTCGCTTCACGAAGAAGGAGGCCTCGCGCATGGCGTCGGAGTCGGGCACGGCGACCACCACGAACGCGGTCCCCGGGGCGCGCAGCAACCGGTAGGTGCGTTCGGCGCGCTCCTGGAACCCGCCGAACACCGTGTCGAAGGCGGCGACGAAGGATCTCAGGTCGTTCAGGAACCGGGTGCCCACGATCTTGCCCACCACCGAGCCCACCATGTTCATCCCCGCGCCCAACAACCGGAAGGTGCCCGAACCGGCCGGGCCGAGGAAGCGGATGAGCCTGCCGTCCAGGAACCGGCCGAGACGCTTGGGCGCGTCCAGGAAGTCCAGGGCCGAGCGGCTCGGCGGGGTGTCCACGACGATCAGGTCCCACTCGCCGGACTGGCGCAGTTGGCCCAGCTTCTCCATCGCCATGTACTCCTGCGTGCCGGAGAAACTCGTGGAGAGGGTCTGGTAGAAGGGGTTCGCCAGGATCTGGCGGGCCCGTTCCGGGTCGGCGTGCTCCCGCACGACCTCGTCGAAGGTCCGCTTCATGTCGAGCATCATCGCGTGCAGACTGCCCTGCCCGTCCTGCCCGTCCTGCCCGTCGCCGGAGACCCGTGCTGCCTGGCCGTCCCGGGAACCGCCGCCGGCCGTGACGGGCCGCGGCAACGGAACCGGACGCGGGGTGTTGTCCAGCTCCTCCAGCCCCATGGACTGGGCCAGGCGCCGGGCCGGGTCCACGGTGATCACCACCGTGCGCCGACCCCGTTCGGCCGCGCGCAGAGCCAGTGCCGCGGCCGTGGTGGTCTTGCCCACGCCACCGGCGCCGCAGCACACCACGATCTTCGTTCCGGGATCGTCGATCAGCGCGTCCACGTCCATCGGCTTCGGGTCGGCCCTGCGCGCTCCACCGGTCACTTGCGCACCCCCTGCTCGCTCAGCCGCCGAGCCAACCCGGTCAGTGCCGCCCGGTCCATCCCACCCTCCAGCCGGGGCAGTTCCACCAAGGGGCGCCCAACGTCCTCCAACTCACCCCGTACCCGCAGTTCCAGCAGGTGCCGAAGCGCGTAGGACCGAACCTCCCCGGCGAGGTCGGCGGCCAGCCCCGTCGGGTCGGTCGCCCCCACGACCCTCAGCCCGTCGATGAGAGCCACCTCGTCCAGCTCGCCGATGGCCGCGGCGGTCAGTTCGACCCCCTCCAGCAACCTCGGGCCGACCATGTTCACCAGGACGGCGCCCGGCCGCAGGCCCAGGGCCTCGACCTCGGCGATCCCGTCCCGGGTCTCCTGGGCGGGCATCTCCTCCAACAGGGTCACGAAGTGCACCCTGGCCTGATCCGAACGGATCACCGACATGGCGCGTTCGGCGTGTTCGTGGATCGGTCCCATCCGGGCGAGCCCCGCCACCTCGGAGTTCACGTTCAGGAACCGGCCGATGCGACCCGTGGGCGGTGCGTCCATGACCACCGCGTCGTACTGGTGCGGGCCGCCGGGGGAACGACGTCCGCCCTCGCGGCGCCGGACCGCCTCGGTGGCCTTCCCGGTCAGCAACACGTCCCGCAGCCCGGGGGCGATGGTGGTCGCGAAGTCCACCGCGCCCAGTTTCGTGAGGGCCTGGCCCGCCCGGCGCATCCCGTAGAACATCTCCAGGTATTCCAGCAGCGCCGCCTCCGCGTCCGCCGCCAACACCGAGACCGAACCACCGCCGGGCGCGGACAGCATCACGCGTTCCTCGTAGGGGAGGGGCGCGCTCCCGAGCAGGGAGGCCACCCCCTGCCGGCCCTCCACCTCCATCAGCAGCACCCGACCACCGCCGGTCGCCAGGGCCAACGCCAACGCGGTCGCCGCCGTCGTCTTACCGGTGCCGCCCTTACCCGTCACGATGTGCAACCGAGCGCCGGCGAACGCTTCTCCTGGGCCACCGCCACGCGGTCCGTGTTCACGTTCGTTCACCCCACGGAGTCTATGTGGGCCCCCTCTTCGAGGATGGGTGGTGGGTGGGCGGTTCACCTGGTCCGCCGGACGGGCCGGGGTGAGTAAGGTGGCGGCGTTGAGGTGCGGTCCTTCGGGCCGCCGGTCACCGAGAGGGGTAGAGACCAGATGACCAAGTGGGAGTACCAGAGCGTCGCGCTGCTGTCGCACGCCACCAAGCAGATCCTCGACGGCTGGGGCGATGACGGCTGGGAACTCGTCAGCGTCGTCCCCGCGCCGCTGCCCGAGGGCGCCGACCCGCGCAACCAGCAGTACGTCGCTTACATGAAGCGGGCGAAGTAACGATGGCCACCCCCGAAGAGCGGATCGCCGAGCTGGGGCTCACCTTGCCCGAGGTGGTGCCTCCGGTCGCCTCGTACGTGCCCACCGTCCTCAGCGGTGACCACGTGTACGTCTCCGGTCAGCTCCCCTTCGTGGACGGGAAGCTGCCCGCCACCGGCAAGGTCGGCGCCGAGGTCGACGCTCGGACCGCGCAGGAGCTGGCCGCCGTGTGCGTGCTCAACGGCATCGCCGCGGTGCGCGCGGAGATCGGTGACCTGTCCAAGGTCGTGCGGGTCGTGAAGGTCGGCGGTTTCGTCGCCAGTGCTCCCGACTTCACCGGTCACCCCGGCGTGATCAACGGGGCCAGCGATCTGCTCGGCCAGATCTTCGGCGAGGCCGGTGTGCACGCTCGCGCGGCCGTCGGAGTGGCGGCCCTGCCGCTGGACTCCCCGGTCGAGGTCGACATGATCGTCGAGGTCCGTTGACCGACCCGAGGACGCCCCGACGGCTCCCGGTGGGTAGCGCGGGCACGGTGTGGCTTTTGCGAACGACAGGAGTGCTCCGATGACCGAGAACGAGGGTGTGGTCCGGCCTCGTCCCGCCGCCACCGTGATGCTGTTGCGTCCGGTGACGGATGCCGCGGGCGCCTCGGGAGGGCGGCCCATGGAGGTCCTGCTGATGCGCAGGGTTCCCTCCATGGGCTTCGCCCCGGGTGCCTACGTGTTCCCGGGAGGAAGGGTCGACGAGCGTGACGCCGACGGTGACCTGCCGTGGACCGGTCCGGCACCCGAGGAGTGGTCCAGGATCCTCGGCGTCGACGTGCCCATGGCCCGGGCCCTCGTTTGTGCCGCGGTCCGCGAGACCTTCGAGGAGACCGGCGTGCTGTTGGCCAGTGAACCGGAGCACGCGAGTGACACGGCCATCACCCTGGACACCGACACCGACGAATGGGAACGGGACCGGCTCGGCCTCATCGACCGCTCGCGTTCGTTCACCGAGGTGCTGTCCCGGCGCGGCCTGGTGCTGCGTTCGGAGTGGTTGCGCGCCTGGTCGAGGTGGATCACGCCCGCACGGGAACCGCGCCGCTACGACACCTGGTTCTTCACCGCCGAACTACCCCCGGGGCAGCGACCCCGTGACGTGGGCGGGGAGGCCGACCACACCCAGTGGGTCGACCCCGCGGTGGTGGCCCCGGAATGGGACGCGGGGCGGATGCCGATGCTGCCGCCCACCGTCATCGCTTGCGCGGAGCTGGCGGGCCATCGGACCCTCGAAGGCGTACGAGACGCCCAACGGGATATCGTTCCCCTCGAACCGGAGGTTCGGGAGATGGACGGACATCTCCGTGTGGTCGCTCCGGACGGCACGGACTTCCCGTTGCCGAAACCGAACACGAGGACCTGAGGGCACGGCGCCCTGAGGCCGACACCGTGGGGCCCTCCGGCGGTGTGCCGGACACGGTGGAGCCGTTCGACGGTAGGGGACGCCCGGTCGCGGACAGGTATCCCACCATGGTTCCTTGGCCGTCCTTCAGACCGGTCCGGTTCCTGCGAGCGAAGCGAGGTGCGATGAGGATCGACGGTTCCGGGACGCTGCGCGCCGGTTGCGTGCTGTGCCCCAACCCTGGCCCGATGACCCTGGAGGGGACCAACACCTGGATCCTGCGTGAACCGGGAGCGCGGGGGGTCGTGGTCGTCGACCCCGGCCCGCACGACGAGCGGCACCTGGAACGGGTGGCCCGGACGGTGCAGGAACAGGGTGCCCAGGTACAGATGACCCTGCTGACCCACCGGCACTTCGACCACACCGAGGGTTCGCGGTACTTCGCCGAGCTGACCGGTGCCCCCGTGCACGCGGTCGACCCGAAGATGCGCTTGGGCGGGTCCGGGTTCGAGGACGGTCAGGTGCTCAGCGCCGACGGTCTGGAACTCCGGGTCATCGCCACCCCCGGGCACACCGACGACTCGGTCTGCTTCCTGCTGGAGTCGGACGGCGCGATGCTCACCGGCGACACCATCCTGGGACACGGGACCCCCGTGATCGACGGGGACGACGGCCTGGCTCCCTACATGGAATCGATGTACCGCCTGCGCGACCTGGTCAGGGAATACCAGGTCCGGACGCTGTTGCCGGGACACGGGCCGATCCTGACCTCCCCGCTGGCGGTCATCGACTCCTACATCGATCACCGTGAGTCGCGCCTGGAACAGATCCGTGGCGCGGTACGGGCCGGGTCCACCAAGGTGGAGGAGATCATCGACAGGGTCTACCCGGACGTCGTGGAGAGCATCCGTCCGGCCGCGGCCTCCTCTGTGCGGGCGCAACTGCGCTACCTGGCGGTCAAGGGCGAACTCCCCGAGGAGATCGAGGACTGATCCGGGTCCGCGAACCGGGCACCCTCACGCCACGGTGTCCGGTGACCACCGGACACCCCCTGAACACCGCCACCCCCGAAAAGCGCTGCGGCCGTCACCCCGAAGGGCGACGGCCGCACAGCGTCATCGGGTGCTCGATCCCGCTAGCGGGCGCGGCGGCGCATCCGCTCGACGTCGAGCAGCACCACGGCCTTGGCCTCGATTCGCAGCCAACCGCGCAGGGCGAACTCGGCGAGCGCCTTGTTGACCGTCTCACGGGAGGCGCCGACCAGCTGGGCGAGCTCCTCCTGGGTGAGGTCGTGGTGGACGTGCAGGCCGTCGTCGCCCTCCTTGCCGAACTTGTCGGCGAGTTCGAGCAGGGCCTTGGCCACACGGCCGGGCACGTCGGTGAAGACCAGGTCGGCCATCACGTCGTTGGTGCGGCGCAGTCGGGCGGCCAGCGACTTCAGCAGCTGCAGACCCACCTGGGGGCGGCTGGACAGGAACGGCCGCAGGTCGTCGTGGCCGAGCCCGGCGAGCACGGAGTCGGTGACGGCCACGGCGCTCGCGGTGCGCGGGCGCGGGTCGAACAGCGAGAGCTCACCGAACATCTCGCTGGGGCCGAGCACGCCCAGCAGGTTCTCGCGGCCGTCGACGGCCGTGCGGGTCAACTTCACCTTCCCGCTGAGGATGACGTACAGGCGGTCGCCCTCGTCACCTTCGTTGAACAGGGTCTGACCGCGGCCGAGACGCACCTCGTTCACCGAGGAGCGGAGTGCGGCCGTGTCCTCCTCGTCCAGCGCCTCGAACAGAGGAGCCTTACGGAGCACCTCGTTGATCTCGTCCACACGTCCTCCTAAAACCTGACCGTCAACAGTGTGACGTATATCGCAACCCGGTGGGAAACCAGGCCGTTACCTCGGCTTGTCCGCCGGAAGACAACGCGCCCACAACAGCCGACGTCAGCCCATACGATCCTAGTCGCCATCCGCCTGTCCCAAGGCGATCCGCGCCGCATGACCGGGACATTGGTCACAAAATCCCGATCACGGACCGAAACGCCGACGCGTCGTCCGTTCCAGCGATCCGGGCCTACCCTCGCGGGAGGACGCCTACCCTGTGACGATGCCTCGTGACACCCCTGACGCACTCGCGGAGGAGCCCACGCCCACCGGTGAGAGCCGGTTGGCGCTGGTCCGACGCGCACGGAAGATGTACCGGGAGCTCTCCGAGCTCTATCCGGACGCCCACGCCGAACTGAACTTCACCACTCCTTTGGAGCTTCTGGTCGCGACGATCCTGTCGGCGCAGTGCACCGACAAGAGGGTCAACCAGGTCACTCCGGCGCTCTTCGCGCGCTATCCCGACGCCGAGGCCTACGCATCGGCCGGGCGTGAGGAGCTGGAGGAGATGATCCGTTCCACGGGGTTCTTCCGGGCCAAGGCCAACAGCCTGATCGGTTTGGGTCAGGCCTTGTGCGAACGGCACGGCGGTGAGGTTCCGGGAAACCTCACAGACCTGGTCAAACTACCCGGTGTGGGACGAAAAACCGCAAACGTACTGCTCGGTAACGCCTTCGATGTGCCGGGTATCACGGTCGACACCCATTTCGGACGACTCGTCCGACGGTTCGGGTGGACCGAGGAAGAGGACCCGGTCAAGGTCGAGCACGCGATCGGCGAGCTCTTCCCACGCAAGGACTGGACGATGCTGTCCCACCGAGTGGTCTGGCATGGCCGACGGGTCTGCCACGCGCGCCGCCCGGCCTGTGGAGCCTGCGTGGTGGCGCACTGGTGCCCGTCCTTCGGGGAGGGACCCACCGATCCGCCGACCGCCGAGAAGCTGTTGCGCATGCGTTCGTTCGCATGAGCCGGTTCCGGGAACGTTCCCGGAACCGACCGGAGACCGCCCCATCGCACAGGTGAGGGCCGGTCCCCGGGAAGCACCCGGCGGCAGTTTGTACCCTGATCACGTGAGTGCGCACACATCTGCCCCCGAGACGGGCCTGGCTCGGGCCCGACCACGTGCTCCGGCGGACTTCGACACCGTGGCGGAACACGAGAGCTCCCACCATCAGATGACCGGTTGGGAACCACCCGGGTGAACCTCCCGGACGATCTCGCGCGACGCGTGTCCCGCGAGACGTCCACACCCTGGCCAAAGACGACGGCGCGTTGACCCCGGAACAGGTTCCTTCATGAACTCGACCCCGCTCTGGCTGTCCGCCCTCGCGGACGCCGCCCGGACCATGCCGGTGCCCGAACCCATGCGCCCGCCGGCGCGAGGCGGCCGGGAATCGGCGGTCCTCATCCTGTTCGGTGAGACCGACCGCGGACCCGACCTGCTGCTCATCCAGCGAAAGGCCGGCCTTCGCCGGCACGCCGGCCAACCGGCCTTCCCCGGTGGCCGGATCGAACTCACCGACCCCTCACCCGAGGCCGCCGCCCTGCGCGAGGCCGAGGAGGAGACCGGGGCGATCCCGGCCGGGATCGACGTGGTGGGCCGACTGCCCGAGCTCTACCTGAGCTTCAGCGACTTCCGTGTCGCCCCCGTGCTCGGTTGGTGGCGCGAGCCCTCCGAGGTGCGAGCGGCGGACATCGACGAGGTCGCCGCGGTCTCCCGCGTCCCCATCGCCGACCTGGCCGATCCGGCCAACCGGGTCAAGGTGCGCTACGGCGACGGATCGATGTGGGGCCCGGGTTTCCGGGTCGACGGCATGCTCGTGTGGGGCTTCACCGGAAAGATCATCGACGAGCTTCTCGTGCTCGGTGGATGGGAACTTCCGTGGCGCGTCCGGGGTCTCACAGACGAGTTCGAAGCCACCCCGCAGGGTCTGCGTCCGGTCGGTTAACCGCTCACCTTTTGGAGGACAACCGTGCTCGACGCGGTTCTGGTCGTCCTGTTGCTGCTGTTCGCGGTGACCGGCTACCGACAAGGATTCATCGTCGGGGTGTTCAGCTTCGTCGGTTTCATCGGCGGAGGCGTGATCGCCGCCCTGACCGCACCCGGACCGATCCAGAACTGGATCGAGGATCCGGGGCGACAGGCGTTGCTGGCGATCGCGGTGGTGTTCCTGGCCGCCGCGCTCGGACAGTTCCTCGCCTCCTACCTGGGCACCCTGGTGCGTAACAAGGTCACCTGGGATTCGGCGCGCGTCGTGGACGCCCTGGGTGGTGCGCTCATCAGCGGCCTGTCCGTACTGCTCGTCGCCTGGTTCATCGGCAGCACGGTCGCCAACTCCGCGCTTCCACACGTCTCACAGCAGGTCAGGGACTCGCGGATCCTCCAATCGGTGGACACGCTCATGCCCGACGCCGCACACCAGGGCTTCTCCACCTTCCGGCGGGTGGTGGACCAGAGCGCCTTCCCGCAGGTCTTCAGTGGTCTGGGCACGGGGGAACTCGCCGAGGTGGAGCCGCCGGACCCGGACGTCCTCACCACACCCGAACTCATCGAGTCGAGCCGCAGCGTGGTCAAGGTCCTGGGCACGGCCCCCTCGTGCCAGCGACGCGTGGAGGGGACCGGGTTCGTCTACGGGGACGACCGCATCATGACCAACGCGCACGTGGTCGCCGGGGTCACCGACGACATGCGCGTGGTCACCAGGGACGGCCACCAGTTGCCCGCGACCCTGGTGCTGTTCGACGCCCAGCAGGACCTGGCGGTGCTGCACGTTCCCGGACTGGACCTGAACCCGCTGGAATTCGACCACGACGCGGACCAGGGCGACGACGCGGTCGTCGCGGGCTTCCCGCGCAACAGTGGCTTCACCGCGGTGCCCGCGCGTATCCGGGCCGAGCAGACCGCGCAAGGGTCGGACTTCTACCACTCCCAGCAGGTGAGCCGGGAGATCTACCAGGTTCGCGCGGTGGTGCGTCCCGGTAACTCCGGTGGCCCGCTGCTCGCCCCGGACGGATCGGTCTACGGGGTCGTGTTCGCGGCCGCCACCAACGAGGACGAGACCGGTTACGTGCTGACCGCCGACGAGATCGCGGAGAACGCCCAGGAAGGGCTTTCCGCCACTTCCGAGGTCTCGTCCCAGACCTGTGACTGAGCAGGTCTCAGCGCGCCGTACAACGCCGCCCCGGGCCGGTTCCGGGGCGTCCCGGCGGGCGGAGGCCACCAGGGCGGTCGGACGAGTGTGAACACGAAGGGGGCGCCTTCCCGCCCGGGAAGGCGCCCCCTCGTCGTATTCATCTCGACGGTCCGGTCGATCCGGCCTTGGAGACCAGGTCGCCGAACAACCTCAGTTCGAGCTCGGATCCTGGGCTTGATCGGTGCCCAGAGGCCAGCTCATGCGCACCACCGTTCCCAGTTCCTGCGGCTCGATGCTCACCTCGTCCGCGAGGCCGGTGATCACCGCAAGGCCGAGGCCGGGGGAGAACCCGGAGATGCCCCCCGGAGGGGTGTCATCGCCATCGAGGAAAAGGCCGTCGAGTAGGGGTTCGACATGCTTGAAGGTCTCGTCCGAGTCCTTGGAGGGGGCTCGATCGGAGACCACGACCTCGAATCGTCGTGTGGCGCTCCCGTTGGCGCGTGCTGCTCGGCTCGTGGTGTCGGTGCGGGACTCCGACACCGGATCAGCTCCGCTCCCGTCGATCAGCTGGAGCAGGATCGGCTGTGTCGGACAGTGCAGCTTGTGAGCCGCCACCGCCCGGGAGCAGGCCTCACCGACCGCCAGCCTGATCTCATCGATCGCGGAGGCGGCGATTCCCGCCCGCCGCGCGACGGTCGCGGCCATGAGCCGAGCCGTGCGCACGTGAGCGGGGAGCGCGCTGATCGTGAGCGTGATGGTTGCCATCGCTCGCTCTGGGCTACTTCGCGGAGCGCTTGTCGATGGCTTCCTGCACCGTGTCGTGGATGCCGAACACCTTGGTCAGACCGGTGATCCGGAAGATCTTCAGGATCCGCTCCTGGGTGCACACCAGGTCCAGCGTCCCGTCGTGAGCACGGACGCGCTTCAGCCCGCCCACGAGCACACCGAGTCCCGTCGAGTCCAGGAACTCCACCTTCTCCATGTTGACCACGAGGTAGAAGTTGCCCTTGTTCACCAGGTCTATGAGCAGCTCGCGAAGTCGGGGCGCGGTATAGACATCGATCTCACCCTCAACGACAACGATCTCGGTGTCGCCCTCGGTGTAATGATCAAGCTTCAAGTCCACAAGTCCTCCAGCGCCGAACCGCGAATTCTCGCGAATGGTCTCTGCCGGGCGTTACCCCACCAGCACGCATTCAACCACGGGTATCCCGAGTGTCTGCCCGCCCTGGGGGCGGGAAAACGGTGACCCCGCGCAACTCTTCCCTCGGATGTCACACTGAAACCGATGCGCATCGGTACCCGAGCCTTGCCCGGAGGGTCGTGTGCCCTGTGAACGTGTCCACTGAGAGGGGTCTCGATGAGGCGGTCGGAGCCCGTGCTCCCCGGTGTGTGGCGTGACGACACCCGGTACCCGCAGGTCACCCACATCGAGCATGTGACCCGGAACGCGGGAGTGAGCGGGGACTGGCCGCAGTGGACAGCTCCCCACCTGGTCGAACGGCTGGCCGAACGGGGGATCACGAACCCGTGGTCCCACCAGACGGCAGCCGCGGACCTCGCACGTTCGGGCCGCGATGTGATCATAGCCACGGGCACCGCCTCGGGAAAGTCGCTCGCCTTCCTTATGCCCGCCGTGGACGCGATCGACGCGGGCGGAACGGTGCTCTACCTCTCACCCACCAAGGCACTCGCCCAGGACCAACTCCGATGGATTACGGACTTGGGGCTTCCCGGCATGCGTGCGGCCGTATATGACGGTGACACCTCCCCCGAAGAGCGCACCTGGGTACGCGAGCACGCCGGGTACGTGCTCACCAACCCGGACATGTTGCACCACGGAATGCTCCCCAGGCACGGCGCGTGGGCCCGCTTCCTGCGGCGACTCCGCTACGTGGTGATCGACGAGGCTCACCGGTACCGCGGGGTTTTCGGGTCGCACGTCGCCCAGATCCTGCGGCGTCTGCGCAGGGTGTGCGCCCGCTACCGTTCGGAACCGGTGTTCGTGCTGGCCTCGGCCACTTCCGGGTCCCCGGCGCAGAGCGCCACTCGGCTGACCGGTGTACCGGTGACCGCGATCACCGAGGACGGCTCACCACGACCGGCTCTGTCCGTGGCCCTGGTGGAACCGGAGATGACCGACCTCACCGGTGAGCAGGGCGCGCCGATCCGTCGTACCGCACCCTCCCAGGCCGCCGAGATGCTGGTCGACCTGGTGCGGGACCGGGTGCGGACCCTGGTCTTCGTGCGTTCCCGGCAGGGTGCGGAGGTGGTGGCGTTGTCCGCCCAGCGGATGCTCACCGAGCAGGGCGAGCACGACCTGGCCGAACGGGTGGCGGCGTACCGGGGCGGGTACCTGGCCGATGACCGGCGGCGCCTGGAAGAAGCACTCCGTTCGGGAGAGCTGCTGGGTCTGGCGAGCACTAACGCCCTCGAACTGGGGGTGGACATCAGCGGGTTGGACGCGGTGCTCATCGTCGGGTGGCCGGGGACGCTGGCCTCCCTGTGGCAGCAGGCCGGGCGCGCGGGCCGGCGCGGCAACGACGCGCTGGCCGTGTTCATCGCCCGGGACGATCCCCTCGACACCTACCTGGCCCACCACCCCGAGGCCATTTTCGGACGATCGGTCGAGGCCACCGTCCTCGACCCGGAAAACCCGCACATCCTCGGTCCACACCTGTGCGCGGCCGCCCAGGAGCTTCCGATCACCCGTGCCGACTTCGACCTCTTCGGAGAGAGTACGCCGGGCAGACTCGACGAACTCGTGGCGCGAGGGCTGTTGAGAAAACGCCCACGGGGGTGGTTCTGGACCAGCAACGAGAGGGCCAGTGACCTCGCCGATATCCGCGGTTCGGGGGGACCACCCGTGCAGATCGTCGACACGGGCAGCGGCCAACTGCTCGGGGAGATCGACGAGGCCGCCGCGCACGGCACCGTTCACCCCGGTGCCGTCTATCTCCATCAGGGGATCACCCACCTGGTCGACGACCTCGATCTGGACGAGGGCGTGGCCCTGGTGCACACCGCCGAGCCGCCCTACAGCACGTGGGCGCGCGACACCACGGACATCACCATCCGTTCCGTACTGCGCCAGGAGACCTGGCCGAGCGGTGCGAGCGTGCACTTCGGCGAGGTCGAGGTGGTCCGCCAGGTGGTGGGGTTCCTCAAACGCGACGTGCGCACCGGTTCGGTCCTCGGCGAACAGCCCCTCGACATGCCCGAACGCACGCTCCAGACCCGAGCGGTCTGGTGGACGCTGACCGAGGAGGGCGAGAACCGGCTGCGCGAGGAGGACGTGGGCCTGCTCGGCGCCGCACACGCGGCCGAACACGCCTCCATCGGCATGCTGCCCCTGTTGGCCACCTGCGACCGGTGGGACATCGGAGGCGTCTCCACCTCACTGCACTCCGACACCGGCCGCCTGACGGTGTTCGTCTACGACGGCTACGAGGGCGGTGCCGGTTTCGCCGAACGCGGTCACGCCGCCGCCCGAGAGTGGCTCACGGCGACCCGGGCGGTGATCGCGGACTGCGAGTGCGAACAGGGGTGTCCCTCCTGTGTCCAGTCGCCCAAGTGCGGCACGGGCAACGAGCCGTTGAGCAAGTCCGGCGCGCTGCGGCTTCTGGACGAGGTCCTCGGTGAGGTCACCGAAGAGGGCGACTGACCGGGCACCGGAAGCATCTCCGACCAGGGACGGACACCGGGCTCCCGAGGCGGTCCCGGAACAGACCTCGGGTGGCGCGCGGAGTTATCCACAGGCTGTGGATCGTCACTTCCATCACGAACCGGGACCGCGCAACCTGGAAATGGGGCGGAACCTCGTCCGCCCCGTCCCCAGGGAGGTCCCGTGTTCCCCTACCCGTGCTCGACCATGCCCGTCCGTCTCGACGACCGAGGGCTGACCACGGCCGAATACGCCATATGCACCCTCGCGGTGGTGGCGTTCGCCGGACTCCTCTACGTCATCCTCACCGGCGACACCGTCCAGACCGCCCTCACCACGACCATCGTCGATGCGCTCAGCTCCGACCGCTGATCGCGGCTCCACCACGATGGAGACGGCCATGGTGCTTCCGGCACTGCTGCTGGTCCTCGGTATCGCGCTCGGCGCGATCGCGGCGGCCGCCGCCCAGCTTTCCTGCGCCGACGCGGCACGGATCGGGGCCAGGGCGCTCGCCCGGGGCGAGCCACCGGAACGGGCCCGGGCCCTCGCGCTGAAAGCCGCTCCGAACGGCGCCCACATCGACCTGACCAACGACGACGACATGGCCCGCGTCACCGTGCGGGCCCGGGTCCGGCTCGGACCCGCCCTCACCCCGCCCGTGGGGATCGACGGCAGCGCCGCGGTCCCCCTGGAACCAGGTCCATGAGGGGCGGCGACGTAGGTGCCGGCACCGCGGGGAGCGTTTCCGTGTGCCTGGTGCTGATGTTCCTCACCTACGCGCTACTGACCGGCGCCGGGCTGGTCCTGGACCGCGAACGGGTGGGGGCCGCCGCCGACCTGGCGGCGCTCGCGGCGGCGGCCCGTGCCCATCAGGGGGAGGAGCCGGCCTGCGCGGTGGCCGTCGAGACCGCCTCGGCCAACGGCGCGGACCTCGACGACTGTGCGCTCGACGTCCACACGGTCACGGTGACGGCCGTCCTGCCCTCGTCCCTGCTCCCCGTGACCCTGCGGGCCGTCGCCCGAGCCGGCCCCGTCCACGACCCCACCGAGGAGGTGGAATGACCGCTCACTCCGTTGTTCTGTGCGCTCTCCTACTCTGTGTTCCCCCACAGCCCACCGATGGAGCCGCCCACTGCCCCACGTCCGCGCCCCCGACCACCCCCGCCTTGGAGCTCCCCGAGCCGCCGAGCAGGCGAGGCACGTCCCCGGGCGTGGACGCGAAGGCACCCGACGCGGTTGCCGAAACCGACGCTGACGCGGATACCGGCACAGGTTTCCTCGGGCCCCTCGCCGACTGTGTCGCCGTACTGGAGGACGAGGCCTCCGGTGGGGACGACGCGAAGGAGCGCGCGGACGAATTCGAGGATCCGGGCGAGGACATCGATCCGCCGGCCCCGACCCCGGCGGAACCGACGTCCGAGCCATCGGCCGCACCATCGTCCGTGCCCGATCCGGGGCCGGCGGGCCCCGAGGCCGGATCCGAAACGGAACCCACGCCCGAACCGGGGCAGAGGGAGGAGGACAGCGCCGCTCCGGTGGTCGCCCCGTCCCCGTCCCCCGAGCCTCGGCCGACGGAGAACGGAACGGTGAGTCGGGCCTCCGAGACCACGCGTCCGACCCCGTCCGTCGACCACGACCAGGGCGTCGGTGAACGACCACCGAGCAAAAAGGTGGAGGAACCTCAGGAGACGGGTTCCGTGGACGGTCTCGCGTTCGAGGAGGCCTCGGCCACGAGCGCGTTCGGGCGCGCCGTCGGGGTCACTTCGACCACCCTGCTGTTCCTGCTCGCGGCCGGCACCCTCGGGTTGCGCCTGGCCGTGGGCTGGCCGCGATTTCCGCCGCTCTACCTGGGTCGTCGTCGCCTGAGCGATGACCTCGACATCCACTGACGTGAGCCGGGCCGGGGGAGAGATCCCCCGGTGACGGGAAACCGGGCATCGGCCCGCGGGGCGCTCGGACCTGCCGAGACCCACCGGTCATGGTCCTCGACGCACCGTCCTTCGTTCCCGGAGCCCCATCCTCGGTGTGACAGAGCCTCAGGGCACCAGAGCCGAACCCAGCAGTTCCGCGGCCATGGGTACCAGACCGATCAGGACGAACGCCGGCAGGAAGCACAAGCCCAGCGGCGCCACCACCAGTACCCCCAAGCGCTCGACGCGGGCCATGGCGCGGGCCCGCAGCGACCGGCGCAGGTCGGACACGTGGCGGTCGAGCAGGTCGGCGACCGGTGCCCCCGTGTCGGCCGCCCGGGCCAGGTCTCGCCCCACCGCCACCAAGGGCTCGGGCAGAGACGAGCGACGCCAGGCCGAGTCCGGTTCCGCGCCCAACCGCAACCGCTCGGAGACGGCGGCCAACTCCTCGCCCAACGGACCTCGGGCAGCCTCCGACACCGCGGCCAGACACGCGGGAAGGGTCGCGCCGGCCCGGATGCCCGAACCGATCAGACCGATCAGTACCGGCAGCTCGGCGGTGCTCGGGAGCCTGTCCGGATCGACCCGCGCTCGCGCCCCTCGCCACCACGACCAGAGCGTTCCGCCGAGTACGACGGCCCCGGCGAACGGCCCCAACAGTCCGGTCACGGTCGCCACCGCGATCGCCGAGGCCACGAACCGGACCACGGGCCCCGCCGGCCGTCCCCACCAGCGTGGTGGATCCTCCCGTACTTCGTCCGGCCGTGGACGGAACAGCACCCATACGGCGGCCACCACGCACGCCACCGTCAGTCCCTCGAAGAACATCCCCACCCCTCGCACCCCTTCTTCGATCGCCGTGGGCACCATCGACCCCGGTCGTGTCACGCCCCCCGCCCGGCTCATGGGCGGTCCACGGCGCCCCGCACCAGCCGCAGGGTCCACCAAGCACCGATGAGGTCAAGTGACAGGCCACCGCACAGACACAGCAGGCCCGGCGGTGTGGTGAACAGGAACTCCCACGGGGCCCCGCCCAGGCCCGCCGACATCGCCAGCCCCACCAGTGGAAGACCGCTCAGCATCACCGCGGTGGTCCTCGGTCCGGCCGTTCGGGCGGACGCCTCGGCCCGCAGCTCCTCCTGTTCGGTCAGGTTGGCCGCGAGGTCGTCCACCACGACGGCCAGTCCGGCCCCGGTCTCCGACGCGACCTCCCAGCACGCCGCCAGATACGCCAACTCCCACAACCCCTCCTCGCGGCCGGCCGCGCGACGCAGTGACTCGGCGTCGACCGGTTCTCCCACGAGTGGCCCGGCCTCGATCGCGGCCACCCGAAGGGCGAGTTCGGGTGGCTGCCCGGCGCGGAGTTCGGCGGCCATGACCCGGCAGAGCGTGATGACGGCCCGCCGACGTTCGGTCACCACCCGGCGGGCGGCCAGAGGTGACCGGAACGTGGGTGGCGACCAACGTCGAGAGCGGGACCGGGGCAGGATCGTGGCCAGCCGGAATCGGCCGGTCCGGGGCAGTGACCACAACAGCGCCGCGGTCAGCGAACAGACCACCAGCAGGGTCAACGTCGCCACCCCGGCCCCAGCCGCTCGATCAGCTCCGTCGCCCCCGCGTGTTCGATCCGGTGACCTTCGAGGGTGAACTCCACCGCCGGTTCGGCCCGGACCAGACCGGACTCCTCACGGCGCAGGGACCGCACCTCCGCCAGCCGTCGCCCGCGTCGATCCCGGATCAGATGCAGCACGAGCACCCCGGTGGCTGCGAGCTGACTGTGCACCGCGCCTCGTTCCATCCCCGCGGCGCAGCCCATGGCCTCCACTCGGGCGGGTACCTCACCGGCCCCGTTGGCGTGGAGGGTGCCGGCACCACCCTCGTGGCCCGTGTTCAGAGCACTCAGCAAGGACAAGATCTCCGGCCCTCGGGCCTCGCCGACCACGAGTCGGTCCGGACGCATCCGCAGCCCTTGACGGACCAGGGCCTCCAGGGACACCTCACCGCTGCCCTCGATGTTGGCCGGCCTCGTCTGCAACCGCACCACGTGCGGGTGGTCGGGGCGCAGCTCGGGGGAGTCCTCGGCCAACACGATCCGTTCGTCCGGTGGCACCAGGGACAACAGGCACGACAACAAGGTGGTCTTGCCCGTTCCGGTGCCGCCGCTGATCAGGAACGGAATCCGTCGGGTGATCAGGGCCCGGAGCAGTTCGGCTCCGGACGGGGTCAACGTGCCACACTCGATCAGCGCGGGCAGGCCGAAGACCCGGTTCGGTGGCATCCGCAGTGAGACACAGGCGCTCTCCGCCGCTATCGGTGGCAGCACGGCGTGGAGCCGCGCCCCACCGGGCAACCGTGCGTCCACGTAGGGGGAGGCCGCGTCCAACCGGCGGCCGGCGCGGAACGCCAACCGTTGGGCGAGCCGACGCACCTCGTCGGCCGAGTCGAATCGCACGTGCCCGACCCGTCGTAGCCCCTCACCGGTGTCGACCCACACCTGGTCGGGGCCGTTGACGAGGATGTCGGTGACGTCGGTGGTCATCAGTTCCTCCAACGGACCAGCCCCGTACAGGTCGGCGCTCAGCGCCCGGGTGAGTTCGAGCATGTCGGTGCCGCCCAGCAGGGTCCCCTCGGCGCGCAGGGCCGTCGCCACGTTGGCGGGGGTGATCGCAGACCCACTGGCCACGAAGCGGTTGCGGACCCGTTCCAGGAGGACCTTGCGCTGCTCCGGGGAGATCGACCCCGGCGCCACGGTGCTCCCCGCGGGATCCGGTCCCGATCCGCTCCCGCGTGGCGGAACCGGTGTCGGTCCCGAAGGCCCGCCGCCGTCGGAGGTGGCGGGGGAACCGTGCCACAGCCTTTCGATCCGCCTCATCCCGCCTCCCGCAGTCCGGAGAACGTCCCGACCACGCGGTCCGCGTACCGGGCCAGTGGTGACCGGGGGTGCCGCGCGGGCACCTCGCCCACCGTCAGGGCACGGGAGAGCCCGGGTTCCGGTGGCAGGTCCGCGTCCAGGTCCACCCCCAGACTTCCGGTGACCACAGAAGTGGACAGGCCGCCGTGCGACCCGCGCACCACCAGCCGGAGCCGGTCGGTCTCCTGTCGCAGCGCCTCGATCATGCGCGCCGCCGACACCACCGCGTACACGTCGGCGGGTACGACCAACAGCACGAGGTCGGAGTGGTTGAGGAACACCCGGGTGGCGGCGTCGAAGGACCGGGGCAGGTCGATCACCACCAGATCGGAACCGCGTCGGGCGGAGGCCAGCACGGAACGGGCCGCGCCCACGGGCAGTGACGTCCCCTGCCCACCGGTGCCCCGCGCCCAGGTGAGGACGTCCACCAGACCCGCGTGGGGTAGTCCATCGCGCAGAGCTCGCCAGGGGGTGCGGGAACGCTGGTTCACCAGGTCGTTCCAACCGGTGCGTGGGCTCTGTGGGGTGTGGTCACAGCCCAGGTAGATGTCGGGCCCACAACCCAGGGGATCGGCGTCCAGGAGAGCGGTGGAACGCCCGGCGCGCTCTCCGGCAAGGGCGAGGGCCACGGTGAGCAGGCTGGCCCCGGCCCCTCCGCGTCCCCCGATGACCGACACGGTGGGCGCGGGCCGACTCTCACCGACCACGGCGAACAGTTCGACCAGAAGCGACTCGTCCCGGGGGAGCAGGTAGAGGGGTGAACCGTCGTCGAGTCCGGATCCTCGTCGACCGGATCCTCGTCGACCGGACCCCTTCGGGCCGGACCCCTTCGGGCCGGTCACCGCAGGTCCAGGGCCGGTGGTGACCCCGGCGGGTGGTCCGTGAGAGGTGTGTCCCCCCTCGGACCGGTCCGGTGCCGTGATTCGAAGGTCCGGGGCGTCGGGTGCGCGGGAGGCGATCACCAGCCGAGGGTGTGGCGGTGGATCGGCCGCGCCCAGGATCCCTCGCAGGTCCGCGCCGACCACGACCAGTGGTGCCCTGCGCCAGGAACGCAACGCGTGTTCGGGGTCGGGGGCGACGGCCACCTCGGTCGCGGCCGCGGTGGCCAGCCGGAGCAGGTCGTCGAGGAGGGCGGGATCTGCGGTGACGATGAGGGGGCGCTGCGGAACGTCCATCGGACCTCCGGTGAGGGCGGGAACCTACCCTTTCGACCTTGGTCGACACCGAAGCGTGAGAGAAGTGGGGTGCACGGATCTGTGGATAACTCCGGGGAACCCGCCCCGAGAATCGAGCGGCCTCTACCCGCGGGCGGGACATACGTACGGGGGCTGTCGTGTGTCCCGCCCCGCAGGCGAGGCGGAGCGGAAACCGCGGGCCCCGTCCCAGAGGGGGATCTGGGGCGGCCCTGGTCCGGCCCTGGGGGGACGGGTCGGCTGTTCCGCTCTCCTAGGGAGGGCCTTCGGGAGTGGTCATCGAACTCCCGGGACCTCGGAGGTGGTCCGCTGGTGCGCGTTGGTGCGAAGAACGGTCGGTGGGACCATCCGATCGGCGTGTCCGTATTGCCGTCAGCCACTCGAAAGGGGCGTTCCGCCTCGGTTTCACCGAGGATCTAGGTCCTTCGCTCAACTTCTGGGCCAAACGTCCTTCGCTCAACTTCTGGGCCAAACGCTACCACGAGTGCCGCGTATGGGTTCGGGAATCCCGGGGAAAAACCTCCGTCAACCGTCTATTCGATGCGTGGTTGTACGTCGTAGAAAGAAAGTGGACGGTGGCATGAGTCCCACCCCGACCTCGGTCGCGGGAGCCCACGCCTCGCTGGGCCCCATAGGGCCTGTCCAGGTCTGGTGGAATCGAGTTCCACCAGGTCGGACCACGGATCGGTGACGCTTGACAACCCGCGTTTCCAAGGTCGGAAACGGCGCCCCGGGCCAAGGCCCGAGGCGCCGTTCGACGTGCACGTGCAGATGCCCGTGGCATTCTTGAAAGATTGTCCAACGTTCAAGCGTGACCGAACCGATATCGAATGGCCGTTCCACTTGTCGGTTAATGGACGATTGCGAAACTTCGCAGCTTTCCCGCGCAAGGTCCGACAGGGAGTGGACCGAAGCGCGTTCGGTCCGACTTCAGCCGCGCTTGAGCGCCTCGCACGTGGCCATGGAGTCCTGGGCGCCGGCGAACACGGCGCGGCAGCAGTACACGATCCAACCGCCGACGCCCTCCGGGGTGCCCTCCATGTATCCGCGCAGGGCGGGGGCGTATTCGTCCCTCAACGTCTGGTGACCCAGCTCGGAGGCGACCAACGACTTCGGGTCCAGGCCACGTTCGATCAGGGTCAAGCGCTCCGCGGCGCGCGCCACCAGCCCGTCACCCCATCCGAACGGACGGATCGCCATCAGCTCTCCGTGCACCAGCGACGAGGTGATCAGGGCGGGCACCTTCGTGCGGGACTCCAGCAGTCGGTACAGGCCCTCCAGCCGCGCGGAGGCCACCGAGGAACTCGGCGCGGGACCCAGCTCCAGCGGATCCTCGACCCGTTCACCCTCCAGGCGGGGGCGGCCCAGCGCCTCTTCGGAGACCGCGTCGGCGGCGGCCAACGTGTGCAGTCGCGCCAGGGTCTGCCGGGGCGCCTTCGGCCAGGTGTCCACCATCGTGCCCAGCTCGCCGCCGATGCGCAGCGCACCCTTGATCCGGGTGTCGTAGACGTGCCCCTCGCGGATCTCGTCCATCGAGACCTCGGCGCCCTCCAGTACCGCCGACGCGCACGCGCCGCGCAAGGAGGACTCCAGGGACACGTCGTTGCCGCGCCGACGCAGGATCCGGTGGTCCCTCAGCCGGTCGACCAGGGTTCGCGTCTCGTCGACCGCGTCGCTCACCCCCGGCAGCTCGGCGATCCGGGACAGTGGGTCTGACAGGGAGGCAGAACTCGATTCGCTCACGTCGACCAACACTACGCGGCGGTAATGCCGGCCGCTCACATGCCCGGACAGGTTCTGGGAAGACCGTTCATCGCGGAGCGACGACCGTTCGTCGACCGTTCGGCGCTCGCCCGGCGCTCACCGCCGCTGGATCGAGACCCGGCTGTTCACGCACCCCGCGTCACATGATTAATTGGGTGCCCACCGCCAACGTAAGGAGAATCACAGTGGCCGACAGCACTCCCTCGAGCCAGGAGACACTGTCCAACCTTCTCCATGAAACACGTAGTTTCCCGCCGCCGGCGGAGCTCGCCGCGAACGCCAACGTCAAGGCGGACGCCTATGACGCCGCGGCCGCCGACCGACTCGGCTTCTGGGAGGAGCAGGCCCGCAGGCTCCAGTGGGATCGGGAGTGGGACACCGTTCTGGACTGGGACCCGCCCTACGCGAAGTGGTTCGTCGGCGGCAAGATCAACGCCTCCGTCAACTGCGTGGACCGCCACGTCGACGCCGGCCTCGGTGACCGCGCCGCCATCCAGTGGGAGGGCGAGCCCGGTGACAGCCGCACCATCACCTACGCCGACCTCAAGGACCAGGTCTCCCAGGCGGCCAACGCCATCACCGCGCTCGGGGTGAAGAAGGGCGACCGGGTCGCCATCTACATGCCGATGATCCCGGAGACGGTCGTCGCCATGCTCGCCTGCGCCCGCATCGGCGCCGTGCACATGGTCGTCTTCGGCGGGTTCTCCGTCGACGCCCTCGGCCAACGCATCGACGACAGCCAGGCCAAGCTCGTCATCACCGCCGACGGTGGCTACCGGCGCGGCAAGCCCAGCGCCCTCAAGCCCGCCGTCGACGGGGCCGTCGCGGACCGTCCCGTCGTCGAGAACGTCCTCGTCGTCCGACGCACCGGCCAGGACGTCGAATGGACCGACCGGGACGTGTGGTGGCACGACGCCGTCGGCTCCGCGAGCACCGAGCACACCCCTCAGGCGCACGACTCCGAGGATCCGCTGTACATCATGTACACCAGCGGGACCACGGCCAAGCCCAAGGGCATCCTGCACACCACCGGCGGGTACCTCACCCAGTCCTCGTACACGCACTGGGCGGTCTTCGACCTCAAGCCGGAGACCGACGTCTACTGGTGCGCCGCCGACATCGGCTGGGTCACCGGTCACTCCTACATCGTCTACGGCCCGCTCTCCAACGCCGCGACCGTGGTCATGTACGAGGGGACCCCGGACACCCCGCACCAGGGTCGTTTCTGGGAGATCATCGAGAAGTACAAGGTCACGATCGCCTACATGGCGCCCACCGCGATCCGTACCTTTATGAAGTGGGGCGACGAGGTCCCCGCGAAGTACGACCTGTCGAGCCTGCGCGTCATCGGTTCGGTCGGTGAGCCGATCAACCCCGAGGCCTACATCTGGTACCGGGAGAACATCGGCGGCGGCAGGACCCCGGTGGTGGACACCTGGTGGCAGACCGAGACCGGCGCCATCATGGTCAGCCCGCTGCCCGGTGTCACCTCGGGCAAGCCCGGCGCCGCGATGGGACCGATCCCGGGCATCGAGGCCGACGTCGTCGACGAACAAGGGCGATCGGTGCCCGACGGCGAAGGCGGCTTCATCGTCATCCGTGAACCCTGGCCGGCCATGCTCCGCGGCATCTGGGGCGACGACCAGCGCTACAAGGACACCTACTGGTCACGCTTCGAGGGTCTCTACTTCCCCGGCGACGGTGCCAAGAAGGACGAGGACGGTGACATGTGGCTGCTCGGCCGCGTGGACGACGTCATGCTCGTCTCCGGCCACAACATCTCCACCACCGAGGTGGAGTCGGCCCTGGTCTCGCACCCGAAGGTCGCCGAAGCGGCGGTCGTCGGAGCCGCCGACAAGGTGAGCGGTCAGGCGATCGTCGGCTTCGTCATCCTGCGGGGCGGGGAGGAAGAGGTCCCGGAGGACCTGGTCCAGGAGCTGCGCACCCACGTCGGCGGCTCGCTCGGCCCGATCGCCAAGCCCGCCCGCCTCCTCGCGGTTCCGGAACTGCCCAAGACCCGGTCCGGGAAGATCATGCGGCGTCTGCTGCGCGACATCGCCGAGAACCGGGACATCGGTGACACCTCCACCCTGACCGACTCGTCGATCATGGACGTGATCGCCAAGCAGTTGCCCTCGGCCAAGACGGACGGCTGAGGGGTCGGATCACCGACGGTTCGACGGCGCCCCCTCCCCTCCTACGGGGGTGGGGCGCCGTCGACCGCTCACCCACCACCGAAACCGAAGCCGGTCGTTTTGCGTGCCGTGAGAGACATCAGTGGCATGGCATGTGCGAGGATGCGGAGGATAATCCGCGTGTTCGGACCGAGAGAAGGGAACCCCCACGATGGTGGACAAGCCGGGTACCGGCCGACCTGGCGCTGCCGGCGACCCCGAACGTTCCATCGGTGAATTGGTCACCGACGCCACCGACAACCTCTCGCGTCTGGTCAAGCTCGAGATCAGGCTGGCCAAGCTCGAGGCCAAAGCGGACGCCGTCAAGATCGGCAAGAGCATCGGTGAGTTCGGTGCCGCCGGTGTCATCCTGCACCTCGTGGCGATCCTCTTCTCCATCACCGCCGGATTCTTCCTGGCAGAGGTCTTCGGTTGGCAGTACTGGACCTCCTTCCTCGCCGTCACCGGCTTCTACCTGCTGATCGCCCTGATCTTCATCCTGGTCGCGGTCATCAACCTGCGTCGTCGCCAGGGCCTGGCCCGCACGGCGATCACCACCTCCCGCCTCGTGGGCATCCTTCGTGGAGAGATCCGTCCGCCCAGGCACGGCGGGGCCACGGCCGTCACCGAGACCACCGCGGCCGGCGGGGCCTCCTCCGCCGCCGGCGGGGCCACCGCCGTCACGAACGACTAGCGACCCGCGGGTGCCGGACGATTCGGTCGCCTATGTGGACGGCCCCTGGACCCACCGGACGGTGGGCGCGGCCGGAGCCAGGTTCCACATGGCCGAACTCGGTGAAGGTCCACTGGTCCTCCTCCTGCACGGCTTCCCCCAGTTCTGGTGGACGTGGCGCGACCAGATGAGCGCCCTGGCCGGGGTCGGGTACCGAGCCGTCGCCGTCGACCTGCGGGGTTATGGTGCCAGTGACAAGACCCCACGGGGGTACGACCTGGTGGGTCTGGCGCAGGACATGGCGGGCCTGGTCCGTGCCCTCGGGGCCGCCGAGGCCATCGTGGTCGGACACGGGATCGGCGGGTTGATCGGCTGGACCATGACCGCCTATCACCCGGGTACGGTTCGCGCCTTGGCCGCGGTTTCGGCCCCCCATCCCCGACGCGCCGCCCGCGCCTTCCTCTTCCCGGGGCCCGGCGCCGGTCACATGCTCCGCGCCCAGGTGCCGATCCTCCCCGAACACCGGCTGCTCGCCGACGGTTGTGCCCGTGTGGGCGAGCTCCTCCACGCCTGGTCGGCCCCGGGATGGCCCGACCGCGAGGCCGAGGAACGCTACCGTCTCGCCTTCTCGATTCCGAAGGTCTCGCACTGCTCGCTGGAGTACCACCGCTGGATCTTCCGGTCGCGGTGGCGCATGGACGGCCTCCGGTACGCCCACTGGATGCGCGCCACCGTGCGGGTCCCCGTCCTCCAACTGCATGGTTCCCTGGACCCGCTCTGTCCACCGAAGGTCGCCCGATCCTCGGCACGACTCGTCACCGGCTCCTACAGCTGGGTTTCGGTGGCCGAGGCCGGACACTTCCCCCATGAGGAGCGACCGCGTCAGGTCGCGGAGGCTCTCGTAGGGTGGTTGCGGGAGATCGATGGCGACCGGCGGGGAGGCACCCATGACGACACGGACCAAGGGCGAACGCGACCGTAACGAGGTCGGGCGGGCACAGAATCAGCGTCCTCGTGACCGATAC
This sequence comes from Nocardiopsis listeri NBRC 13360, assembly GCF_001570765.1. GTDB lineage: Bacteria > Actinomycetota > Actinomycetes > Streptosporangiales > Streptosporangiaceae > Nocardiopsis > Nocardiopsis listeri. Next base: position 82,940 of record NZ_BCSH01000037.1, read on the forward strand.
GGGCGCCCGATGCCTCGTGGTGGTCGGGGCGAGGTCGAACGTGTGCCCGACGACGCGGAGTTCACCGTGGAGGAAGGGCTGGGCGAGGCCCAACGGCTCTTGGACCAGGGTTACGCGTTCACCGCGCACGAAGTGCTCGAAGCGGTCTGGAAGTCGTCCCCGGAGCCGGAGCGGGAGCTGTGGCGCGGACTTGCGCAGACCGCGGTCGGAGTCACCCACGCCCAGCGCGGTAACCGGTTGGGCGCGGCTCGCCTGTTGCGACGAGGCGCCGACCGGGTGGAGGAGTTCGGCCCGGACGCTCCACACGGGGTGGACGTGGTGGGGATCGCCGCGTTCGCACGGGGTCTGGCCGACGACCTCGACAGCGGTCGTGCCACCTCCGGCGACGGTATCGACCCCTCTGGAATGCGGCTCCGGACGGCCTAATTCCGTCCGGACCGAAACCCGCCAATAGAGCGGTATAACAGGGGTCGGCGATACCACTGACCCGCCTGTGCCTCCAGTGGCTACAGAGGGTGATTTCTGATTCGTGCCCGTATACGTGTTTTGTCATTTTCATGGCACTATCACGTTATGCGATGTTATCTGAGACAAAAAAGACCAACAAAGACATTAATCCGAACCCCGAGATCACCATGGGGTCACATCTTCGACCCCACTTGGGGAAATGGTGAACCGGCCCTCTCAATTATTCTTCCGCGTGCGTACAATCCCCGGATCACCGCTCGCCGGTACGTGACGCGGGCGGCGTGCACCACACAGAAAGGTGGCACCGCTTCGACCCCGACCCGCGTGATGTCTCCCCAGTTCAATACCCCTGTGGACGACGGAACGCATACGGCGGTGCGCGGCACCGAAGCCCAAGAGGCGGCTGTTCCGCACACCTTCGATGACGGGGCCGAAAAGGATGTGCCCGTCTCAAGGAGGACGGATTGTCTGGGCTCAACATCGCCGCGGATAGCGGCATGGCCCTGGCCCTGGAAGGCAGGGACCTCACCCTCGTCATCGTCGTCATGGTGGTCGCGCTCCTGGCGCTCGCCGTAGCGGGGATGCTCGTACGTGAGGTACTCGCCGCCGGGCAGGGCACCGAACGAATGCGCAATATCGCGGTCGCCGTTCAGGAAGGCGCCGCTGCCTACTTGAAACGACAGTTCCGCACTCTCGCGGTCTTCATCGTCGTCATCCCGCTACTACTGCTTCTCCTGCACGCCGACACATGGGCCATCGCCATCGGCCGATCGTTGTTCTTCGCCCTGGGCGCCCTGCTCTCGGCGGCCACCGGCTTCATCGGAATGTGGCTCGCGGTCCGCGGCAACGTCCGTGTGGCCGCCGCCGCCCGTGGTGGTGGCGAAAGCGACGGCCACGCCGCCATGCGCATCGCCTTCCGCACCGGTGGTGTCGCCGGCATGATCACCGTCGGCCTCGGGCTGCTCGGTGCCGCGCTCGTAGTCCTCATCTACCGGGAGAACGCCCCCATCGTCCTGGAGGGCTTCGGCTTCGGTGCGGCCCTCCTCGCGATGTTCATGCGAGTGGGGGGTGGCATCTTCACCAAGGCCGCCGACGTCGGCGCCGACCTCGTGGGCAAGGTGGAACAGGGCATCCCCGAGGACGACCCCCGAAACGCCGCCACCATCGCCGACAACGTCGGTGACAACGTGGGCGACTGCGCCGGCATGGCCGCCGACCTGTTCGAGTCCTACGCGGTGGTCCTCGTGGCCTCACTCATCCTCGGCCGTGTCGCCTTCGGCACCGAGGGCCTCGTCTTCCCGTTGCTGGTCCCCATGATCGGCGTCATCACCGCCATCATCGGAATCTTCATCGTGGCGCCCAGGGCCAAGGACAAGACGGCGATGAGCGCGATCAACCGCGGCTTCTTCGTCTCGGCGGCCATCTCCGCCGTCCTCGTCATCGGCACCGCGCTCTGGTACCTGCCCAGCGGCTTCGACCAGCTGAAGGGCGTCAGCGATGGGGTCCTCGACGAGATCGCCGCCGCCGGCACCGACCCCGACCCCAGGTTCATCGCCATCGTCGCGGTCCTGATCGGACTGGTGCTCGCCGCGGCGATCCAGCTCCTCACCGGCTACTTCACCGAAACCGACAAACGCCCCGTCAAGGACATCGGGCAGAGCTCCGAGACCGGCGCGGCCACCGTCATCCTGTCCGGCATCTCCACCGGCCTGGAGTCCGCGGTCTACTCGGCCCTGCTGATCGCCGGCGCCGTCTACGCCGCCTTCCTCCTCGGCGGAGGTTCCATCACCCTGAGCCTGTTCGCCGTCGCGCTCGCCGGCACCGGACTCCTCACCACGGTCGGCATCATCGTCGCCATGGACACCTTCGGTCCCGTCGCCGACAACGCCCAGGGCATCGCCGAGATGTCCGGGGACGTCGAGGGCAGGGGCGCCGACGTCCTCACCGGTCTGGACGCCGTCGGCAACACCACGAAGGCGATCACCAAGGGCATCGCGATCGCCACCGCGGTCCTCGCCGCCACCGCGCTCTTCGGAGCGTTCCGCACCTCGGTCCAAGAACGCCTCGGCGAGGGCGAGATCTTCTCCCTGTCCCTGGACAATCCGGACGTCCTCGTCGGTGTCATCATCGGCGCGTCCGTCGTGTTCTTCTTCTCGGGACTGGCCATCATGGCGGTCGGCCGGGCGGCCCAGCGGGTGGTCCTGGAGGTGCGCAACCAGTTCCGTACCCGCCCCGGGATCATGGACGGCAGCGAGACACCCGAGTACGCGCGGGTCGTCGACATCTGTACCAAGGACTCCCTGCGGGAGCTGGTCACCCCCGGTCTCCTCGCCGTCCTCGCACCGATCGCCGTCGGCTTCGCCTTCGGGTACGCGCCACTGGGCGCCTTCCTCGGTGGCGCGATCGCCGCGGGTGTGCTCATGGCGGTGTTCCTGTCCAACGCCGGTGGCGCCTGGGACAACGCCAAGAAGTTGGTGGAGGACGGGCACCACGGAGGCAAGGGCTCGGCCGCCCACGAGGCCACCATCATCGGCGACACCGTCGGCGACCCCTTCAAGGACACCGCGGGCCCGGCCATCAACCCGCTGCTCAAGGTGATGAACCTGGTCGCGCTGATCGTGGCGCCCACCGTGGTGATGTACGCGGACAACGTGGTCCTCCGGGTCGGTGTGACCGTCGTGGCGGTCGGCATCCTCGTCGGGGCGGTGCTCTGGTCGAAGAACAGGGGTTCGGGTACGGAGACCGACCTGGCCGAGATCGATGGTCGGACCACCCCTAAGGGGGCCCCGGAGGCCGGTGGGGACACCGAGGTCACCGGGGACGAGAAGCCCGCGATGGGCGACGACACCGCCGCGGACAAGGGTGAGGACACCGAAGGGAACCGGAAGGAGGAGGCCCGAGCCGCCGACACCGGAAAGGGCTGACCCCACCGACCCCGGGTAGGGAGACCTCTTGCCTCCCCACCTTCGCCGAGCGGCCGTCCGGGACCTCCGGGCGGCCGCTCCGTTCACGCACCTACCCTGGTGGAACGGACGTCGGTGCTCGAACGAAGGAGTTGTGTCGAGGTGTCGGGAGCAAAGGGACTGTTCATCATCCTTGGGGCCATGTTCGGCTTCATGGCCTTCCTCGCGGTGGTCGCCACGGTGGTGTCCCCATGAGTCGCACGCTCCTCCTGATGCGCCACGCGAAGGCCGAAGACGGGTTCGGGTCGATCGACTTCGACCGTGCCCTCACCGATGAAGGCCGTGACCAGGCCGAGCGGGTCGGTCGTCTCCTCAAGGAGAAGGGGTACGCACCGGAACACGTCGTCTGCTCCGCGGCCGCACGGACACGGCAGACCCTGGACGGGGTCCTGGGCGCGATGGATCAGGCCCCGGAGGTCGACCACACCGAGGCCGCCTACCTCGCCGGCCCGGACGGCCTCCTGGAACTCATCACCTACGTGGACCCGGCGGTGGACACCCTCCTGGTGGTCGGACACAACCCGACCATCGCTCAGGTGGCCGCGTCATTCATCGGAGAGCAGGCCATGGCGGCGTTCTCGCCGGCCACCGTCGCGGCGATCGACATCGAGGTGGAGTGGCTCTACGCGGCTCCGGGAACGGGCACCGGACGGATCCTCAATTGATGTGACCCACAGCACAGGACCTCCGGGTTGCACGGTCGGAGGCCGGGGGGTAATGTTCTCCGAGTCGCCTCCGAACGGCCCAAGGCCGAGAGGGGGACGAGATCTTCTCGATCGAATCGAACACGGGTTCTCCGTGGGCGTGATCGGATCTTCGAGTCAGACACTTCCTCTTCTTCACCGAAATGGTTCGGGCACTCCCCGAGACATGTAAGATGATG
>NZ_BCSH01000038.1 GCF_001570765.1 Nocardiopsis listeri NBRC 13360
GACCCCAGGCGCCCCACCAACACACCCCACACCCACCAACCACCACCGGCTACCCCTTGGAATCACTCATCTAGGCTCCACTCCCCTGGCGGACCAGGGGCTCCGGAACCTCGGTGGGGTACCGACGGACGGACAGGACCATCACCACCAGGGCCAGGAGTCCGACGGCCGCGGCGGCCGCGGGCACCGCCGCGCCCCCGGAGGAGGCCACCACCGCCCCGCCGACCATCCCCGCCACCGCCGTGCCCACGTAGAGTCCGCCGGTGTTGAGGGCGAGGGCCTCGGTGCCGGCGTCCCCGACCAGGCGGAGCAGTCGGGCGCTCATGGGCGCGGCGAAACCCCAGGCGGCGAAACCCCAGACCGCGAAGACCCCGCCCAGGACCCACACCGGGAGCCCTCCCCCGGTCAACGGGGCGAGGAGCGCCAGGACGACACTGGTGGCGACCATCCCGACGAAGGTGACCAACAGGACCCGGTCGGCGCCCCACCGGTCGGTGGCCCGCCCGCACACCAGGGTGCCGAGCGCGCCGGCCACACCGATCGTGGCGATCAGGGGAGCCAGGACCACGCCCGAGGAACCGGTGAGGTCCACGGTGACCGGAGCGACGTAGGTGTAAATCATGAAACCGCAGCTCGCACCCAGGACGGTCCCGGTGACGCAGAACAGGATCGCGGGACGGGCCAACGCCCTGAACTGCTCACGCGGGCCCGTCTGCGAGGATCCGGGGAGCGAGGGCAACAGAACGGCCGAGGCGAGCAGGACCAGGAAGGTGAGGACGGCCACGGCGACGAAGGCCGCGCGCCAGCCGAAGGCGGTCCCGAGCACGGTGCCGGCCGGCACCCCCAGGAACAGCGACACGGTGAGGCCCGCCGCCACCGTTCCGACCGCGCGACCGGTGCGTTCGGGCGCGGACAGCCCCGCCGCCATGGCGAAGGCCACCGGGGTGATGAGGGCCGCCACCAGCGCGGCGCAGACCCGCAGCGCCATCAGCGCGACGTACCCGGGGGCCAGGGCGGTGATCAGGTTGACCAGCGCGAACAGGGCGAGCGCGCCGAGCAGCAGGGCGCGTCGGGGCAGGCGGGCCGTGGCCACGGCCAACGGCGGCGCCGCGACGGCGTAGGTGATCGAGAAGACCGTGACCAACTGTCCGGCCGCGGCCGTGCCCACGTCGAGGTCCTGGGCGATGACGGGGAGGAGTCCGGCGATGAGCAGGTCGTCGGTACCGACGGCGAAGGCGGCCAGGGTCAGGCAGAGCAGCCACCCCGGACGTGGTGTGCGTGAGGACATGCCGGAACGCTAAAACCCTGACACAGGTGTCAGGGTCAAGCCGTGCCCGGGGAGGAACCTCCGGTCCGATCAGCCCAGAAGGGCGCCCAGGATCACGATGGCCATGATCGAACCGAGCACCACGGGCAACAGCCAGCGCTGCTTGCGGTTGTTGGTCAGCATGCTCATGGCGTACCGCGCTCCGGTGCTCGTTGGGATTCGCCATCCCAGGGTAGTCGCCAGGTCCGGGCGGTCCGGTAGCGGTCCACCCTTCCGGGCCGGCTCTCCACCAGGTCGATCCGATCGGCCCGCCAACCGATCCGGGGCGGGTCTCCCAGCGCGCGCAAGATCCCGGCGGGTGAACGCGATGGGCGGGCGCGGGCGAGGGTGAGGTGCGGCACGAAGGGACGTGAGGCAACGGGCACCCCGTTCATGCGCGCGACCGCGGTCAGGTCGTGGACGAGCCCTTCCAGTGGGCCGACCACGCCCGCCCAGAACACCGAGGCGGGACCGTCGCTTCGGGGAAAGGCACCCCATCCGTCGAGCGCCAGGTGGGGTGCGGGGCGGCCGTGGAGGGCGCGCTCCAGCGCGTCGGCGAGTCCGGGGACGCGTTCGTCGGCCACCTCACCGAGAAACAACAGGGTGAGGTGCCACTCCTCGCGTCGAGTCCAGCGCAGCCCCGGTTCGTGCCCACGGCCCCGGCGCACGGCCTCGCCCAGCGCGTCCAGGACCTCCCGGGGAGGCCACAGCGCGACGAACAACCTCATGGGGTCATCCCCTCCTCGGATAGGCGAGACGTCCTGCTCGGGTTAGGGTCTCCTGGTCCCCTTCGAACTCTTCCCCGTGAGCCGCCCCATGTTCGTCCTCGCCGGTGTGTTCGTCGCGCTCACCTTGGCCGCGCTGGTCCGGATCGCCGCCGGGTTCGGCTTCGCCCTGGTGTCCGTCCCCCTGCTGGCGCTGCTGTTGGACCCGGTGACCTCGGTGGTGCTCGCCGCGACCTTGTCGGTTCCACTGAACCTGTGGGTCGCGATCGGCGACCGGGCGCACGTGGACCGCAAGGGTTCCCTGTTGTTGTCGGGGTGCGTGCTCGTCGGGGTCCCGTTCGGCCTGTGGGCGCTCAACGTCGTGCCCGAGTCGACGCTGTTGCTGCTGATCGCGCTCTCGGTGGTCGTGGGAACCCTGCTGGTGGGGCTGCGGGTACGGGTGCCCGGTGGGATGGGCGCGGTGGCGGGGATGAGCGTGCTCTCCGGCGCGTCCTTCGCCGCGACCGCGATCGACGGGCCGCTCCTGGTGGCCGGGCTCCAAGGGTCCCGGCTGGCCGATCTCCCGCCGAGGGTCCAACGCGCCACGTTGGCGGTGGCGTTCTCCGTCACGAGCGCGGCGACGCTGGTGGGGTTCGGGTTCGGCGGTCAGCTGACCCCACAGGTGGGCGGCCTGGTGGCGGTGGGTGTCCCGGCCCTGCTGCTCGGCACCTTCGTCGGGGAACGGTTGTTCCGGAGGTTGGACGCCGAACTCTTCCGCCGCACCGTCCTCGTGCTGTTGGTGGTGAGTTCGGTGTCCATGGTCACGCGGGTGGTCACCGCTTGACCCCCCGCGCCTCCTCCGGTGCCGGTGCCGCGATGCGTTCCACATCGGGATCGTTCCGTGACCCGGGCTTCGCCGTGACCTCGCCGTCGACCGCGGCCTCGGTGGAACCGCGCCGGCGGGCCGGCAGCAGTTCGCGTGCGTGGACGCCCTTGATCCGCAGGAGCATGGCCGAGAGCACGGCGACCACGACCGTGGTGACCGCGCCGCCCACGATGAGGCTGACCCTGGGACCGAACGCGTCGGCGAGCATGCCCACCACCGGAGCGCCGATCGGGGCCACGCCCATGAACACCAACAGGAACATGCTCATCGCCCGTCCTCGCATCCGAGGGTCGACGCTGAGCTGGAAGGTGGCGTTGAGGGTGGTCACGTAGGTCATGAAGAGCACGCCCATGGGGACCAGGACCACGACGAACGCCACGTAGCCGGGCATGAACCCGGCGATCAACTGGGTGACTCCGAAGCCCATCGAACCGATGAGCACCAGTCGCAGCCGTGGGTGTTCGCGTCGAGCGGCCAACAGCGCGCCCGCGAGCGCGCCCACCGCGAGGGCCGCGGCCGCCACTCCGAACGCCTCGGCTCCGCTCTCGAACACGTTGTTGACCATGAGCGCGATCTGGTTCTGGCTGTTGGCGCCGAAGAACTGCACCGACGCCGCCAGGGCCAGCAGCACGACGAGGTCGCGTCTGCCACCGATGTAGCGCAGCCCCTCCCTGATCTGGCCCTTGCCGCGTGGCACGCGATCGGTGGAGTTGAGCTCACCGGCGCGGATCATCAGCAGCGCCACGATCGTGAAACCGAACGAGGCGCCGTTGATCATGAACACGGGGCCACTGCCGATGAGGCCGATCAACAGACCGGCGATGGCGGGTCCGGTGACCCGTCCGAGCTGGAAGCTGGCGCTGTTCAGGGCGATCGCGTTGGGCAGCAGGTCGCGGTCGACCATCTCCGGGACGAACGCCTGCCGCCCCGGGTTGTCGAGCACGGTGATCATGCCCAGGCCGAAGGCGAAGAGGTACACGTGCCAGACCTCGGCTGCGCCGAGCGTGGCCAGCACACCGAGCGCCACGGCCAACACGCCCATGGAGGCCTGGGTCAGCACCAGCAGACGACGCTTGTCGAAGCGGTCGACCATGGCCCCGCCCCAGAGCCCGAAGAAGAGCATGGGCAGGAACTGTAGGGCGGTGGTCATGCCCAGCGCGATACCGCTGCCGCCACTGAGCTGGAGCACCAGCCAGTCCTGGGCGATGCGCTGCATCCAGGTGCCGGGGTTGGACACGAGCTGACCGAGGGCGTAGATCCGGTAGTTGCGCACGCCCAGCGAACGGAACATCGCGATACGTCGCATCATCCCCTCCCCTGTCGGGCGAACCCGTGGAGGGGGGCTGAAACCAGCATCGTGGCGGAGGTACGGGAACAAAGAAGTAAACGGCGTTGACTCATCATCTGAGTCAACGCCGTTCACCACCGCTTCCATTCCCCGTCACTCGTGGGACGACCCCATGAGTGACGGGGAACGCGGTTCGATCCGAGGGGGATCAGCCGATCAGGGCGTAGATCGCCGGTTCCGCGAAGTGGATCAGGAAGACCACCGAGATGAGCCAGAGCAGCGGATGCACCCGGCGCGCGCGCCCCGTGACCAACATGACGAAGGCGTAGCCGAGCAGACCGAACCCGATGCCGTTCGCGATCGAGTACGTGAACGGCATCATGATGATCGCCAGGAAGGAGCCGATGCCGATCGCCGGGTCCTTGAAGTCGATGTTGGTGACCTGGGTGAGCATCATGAAGCCCACGATCACCAGCACCGGCGTGGCGGCCTCGAAGGGCACGAGGCTCACCAGCGGGGTGAAGAGCGTCGCGATCAGGAACATCGCACCGGTGACGATCGGTGCGATACCGGTACGGGCGCCCTCACCGACACCCGCGGCGGACTCGGCGTACAGGGTCGCGACCGAGGCCGAACCCAGACCACCGAGGATGGTGCCCACCGAGTCGGCGACCAGGACCTCGCGGGTTCCCTCGATGTTGCCGTCGTCGTCGGCCAGGCCGCCCTGGTGCGCGACACCCACCATGGTGCCCATGGTGTCGAAGAAGTCCGCCAGCAGCAGCGTGAAGATCAGCATGAGCACGGTGGCGACACCGACGTCCGACCACCGCTCGGCGATGTTGAACCCACCCTCGGTGAAGAGACCGAGGAGGGAGACGTCGGGCACCGCCACGAGGTCGTCCACGCTGGTGGGGAGGCTGGGAACGGTGAGCGCCCAGCCCAGTCCCTCGGCGCCGTCACCGAGCAGGGTCTCCACCACGATGGCGAGGGCCGTGGCGACCACGATGCCCAGGAGCAGGGCGCCTCGGACGTTGCGCACGTAGAGGGCGATGCTGACCAGCAGACCGATGACGAAGAGCAGGATGGGCCAGCCGTTGAGGCCGCCGTTGCCCAACTGGACCAGGGTGCCGTCGCCGGCCTGGATGAAGCCGGCGTTCACCAGACCGATCAGGGCGAGGAAGAGACCCACGCCGACGGCGATCGCGACCTTGAGACCGGGCGGGATCGCGGCGAACACAGCGGTACGGAACCCGGTGAGCACCAGGATCAAGAGCAGGACGCCCTCGACGATGATCAGCAGGAAGACGTCCGCCCAGGACATCAGGGGGGCGATCCCGTAGGCGACGACCGCGTTGAGGCCCATGCCCGCGGCGATGGCGAACGGGTAGCGGCTGACCACACCCATGAGGACACAGGAGAGCGCCGCCACCAGCGCGGTCATGGCGGCGACACCCGGAAGCCCCAGGGTGTCCCCGTTGACGTCCTCGGCCGTGCCGAGGATCAGTGGGTTGAGGACCACGATGTAGGCCATGGCGAAGAAGGTCGCCATGCCGCCTCGGATCTCGGTTCCGAGGGTCGAACCACGCTCCGTGATCTTGAAATAGCGGTCGACCGGCCCCGTGGGCCGTCTGGTGTATTCGGTGGGGGATGGATTCGATGCGTTCACGTCGTCAGCCTGACCTGCTCGTGTTACGGGACATCAAGGATTGTGCGCCAGATTAGTTGCATATTCGTACAACAGCATCCTCTGGAGTCACTCCAGGTTTGTACAAATCGCCATGTGATCGGATGATCGGATCTACAAGTGTGAGCAACACATCTCCGCTCCGACCTCCCACAACGCCTCCTTCCCCCTCGGCCCGGCGGCACCGGATAACCTGAACCCGTGCGCAAACCTCGCCGACCAGATCCGGAAGTTCACGAGACCGACTACCGAGTGCCGGCCGCCATCGGCACCGGCGCGTGGTCGGTCGCGCTCATCGTGCTGCTCGTCATGGGCGACTCCCTGCCCGACTCCGAACGCTGGTGGATCGGTGTCTGTGTGACCGGAATCGCCCTCGGTGTCTTCGGGTTCCTCTACATCCCCCATCTCCTCCACAGCCGCGGGGAGAGGGCCGAGCACGCCGCCGGAAGGACCGAGGACCGTTCCAAGGCCCCTTGACCTGTGCCGGCCGCACCGTGAACCTGCCCGATAATGGGCGGGTGTCTGAGACAGAATTCCCGCGCGGTCTCGCCGACCGTCTTCGCGGCATCCTCATCGACGCCGACTACACGGTGTCCGGTGTCCGCGACCGGCTCGGCGACGCCGCCGCAAAGGCCCTGGCCCGCGAACAGCTGGTGCCCGCCCTGCGCGCCACCGGCGGAGAGGAACGCCTCGGACTGCTGCTGCGTCTGTGGTGGCTACGCGGTGCCGTCCCGCTCCGCGCCGCCCGCGGCATCCTTCCCGTGGACGAACTCGCCGAAGCCGGCCTGGTGCGCGTCGACGACGGACCCGAGGGTCAGGTGGTCCGAGCACTGGTGCACCTGGGCCCGTGGGAGCTGGAGGACGGCCGCCAGGGCTTCGTGGTGTCCGACCCCAAGGTGCGTCCGGGCAGCGGCGACGTCCCCGGCCACGACCACGTCGTCGGCACCGGGGGAGCCTCCGCGAACCTGTCCCGATTGATGGTCGACGGGCCCTTCGACCGCGCCCTGGACCTGGGCACCGGTTGTGGGGTCCAGGCCCTGCACCTGGCCTCCAGGGCACGTGAGGTGGTGGCCACCGACCTCAACCCGCGCGCCGTCCGGCTGGCGGGCATCAGCCTGGCGCTGTCCGGGGTCCACGACGCCCGTCTGCTCCAGGGTTCGTTGTTCGAACCGGTCGAGGACGAACGCTTCGACCTGATCGTGTCCAACCCGCCCTTCGTCATCACCCCCGACGCGGCCCGTTACACCTACCGCGAGTCCGACCTACCGGGCGACACCGTCTGCGCCGAACTGGTCAGACAGGCCCCCGCCCATCTCACCGACGGCGGCTGGGCCCAGTTCCTGGCCAACTGGACCCACACCGACGGCGACGACTGGGAGGACCGGGTCGGCGGGTGGATCACCGGCACCGGTTGTTCGGGCTGGGTGGTCCAGCGCGACGTCCAGGACCCGGCCGAGTACGTGGAACTGTGGCTGCGGGACTCCTGCGAGCACGGGACCCCCGAGTACACGCGACGCTACGACGCCTGGCTGGACTACTTCGAGCGCGAGGGCATCAAGGGCATCGGGTTCGGCTGGATCAGTCTGCGCAACGACGTCGCCCAGGACGCCACGGTCCGGGTCGAGGAACTGCGGCACGACGTCGAGCAGCCGGTGGGGCGCTACCTGCCGGACGTGGTGGACGGATCGATGACCGCGCGGCGGCTCACCGACGCCGCCCTGTTGGCGGCACACGTGGCGCTCGCGCCCGGTGTGGTCGAGGAGCGGGTGGGCGTGCCGGGCGCGCCCGACCCGGAGAAGATCCTGCTCCGGCAGCGGGAGGGCCTGCACCGGGTGGCCCGGATCGGCACCGTGGAGGCGGCCCTGGCCAGCGTCTGCGACGGCACCATGCCGGTCGGTCCGTTGCTGGACGCGATCGCCGGACTCATGGGCGAGGACCAGGAGACCATCCGCGAACGCACCCCGGACGCGCTGCGCACCCTCATCTCCGAGGGATTCTTTCGCGTCACCCGCTGACCCGACGGGGGCGACTCATCCTTGCGCGGGGGTCGTCTCCGAGGCGCTCCCCCGCTTGTACAGGAAACCGAACAGGCCACTCGCCGTCAGTACGACGACTGCGATGAGCAGGGTCGCCCGGTAGCCGCTGTCGAAGGCGTGGACGGCCTCCGCCAGCAGCGCGGCCGCGGCGTCCTCCTCCATCCCCGCGGCTACCCCGCGGGCCTCGTCCAGCCCACCGGCCGCTTCGGCGGGGGCGCCCTCGGGCAGGGCGACGGTCCGGGCGTAGACGGCGGAGAGCAGGCTGCCCAGGATCGCCACGCCGGTCAGGCTGCCGAGTTCGTAGGAGACCTCCTCCACCGAGGAGGCCATCCCGGCCCGGTGTTCGGGCGCGTACCCCACGATCGCGGCCGAGGCGGCGGTCATCGCGGCCCCGGTGCCGGCGCCCGCAACCAGCAATCCGGTGACCGTCCAGGCGAGCGGAGCGTTCGAGGTGAACAGGACCAACGCCGTGCCCGCCGCGATCACCAACAGACCGGTGCCGATCACCGGACGCGTGCCCAGACGGGACAGGAGCGCCCCGGCGGTGACGCCGACCGGCAGCGCGCCCAGGGCCATGGCGGCCACCACCGACCCCGAGTGGAACGGGGTCAGGTCCAGTACCAGTTGAAGGCGTTGGGTCAACACCAGCTGTACCCCGGCGACGGCGAACATCGCCATGGCCGCGGCCAACACCCCGATGAGGATGCGAGGGTCGCGCAGCAGCGCGAAGTCGATCAACGGGTAGGAGCGTCCTCGTTGACGGCGTACGAAGGTCCACCAACCCGCCACCGAGACCACCAGCGCCACGAGCCCCACCGTGGCCCGGGGTTCCGGACCGGTGACCTCCTTGATCGCGTACACCGCGCCGGCCAGACCGGCCATCACCTGGACCGAACCGATCAGGTCCCAGGGGCGGTCGGAACCGCCCGAGCCACCCGGCGCGACCACGGCCGCCAGCGCCAGGGCCACCAGCACGATCGGCACGTTCACCAGGAAGACCGAGCCCCACCAGAAGTACGCCAGCAGGAGTCCGCCGACGATCGGCCCGACGGCGGCGCCCACCATGGCCATGGTCCCCCACACGCCGATCGCGATACCGCGCTCGTGTTCGTCGGTGAAGGTGATCCGGATCAGTGACAGGGTGGCGGGCATCATCGCGGCGGCGCCCACCGCCAGGAAGGCGCGCCCGGCGACCAGGATCTCCGGGGTCGTGGCGTAGGCGGCCACCAGGGACGCCGAACCGAACAGGACCAGCCCGATCAGGTACATGCGTTTGTGCCCGACCCGGTCCCCGAGGGTCCCGGCGCCCAGCAACAGCCCCGCCATGACCAGGGGATAGGCGTTGATGATCCACAGACGTTGGGAGGCGTTCGCGCCGAGGTCGGCGCTCAAGGTGGGCAGCGCCGTGTACAGCACCGTCATGTCCACCGAGATCAACAGCAACCCGGCGGAGACCGCGGCCAGGACCAGCCACCTTCGGGCCGGGCCCAGGACCGGTGCTTCGGTCCCATTCCTCACGTCGCTCACGAACGCCCCTTTCACCACTCCCATCCTGCCGGTCCGCTCGACGGAACGCACCATCAGGGCGGTCCCGACGATCGGGATGCTCGGGATGATCGGTTCGGAGTGGTCGAATCGGTGGTTCCACTAACTTGGTCGCATGGCCCCTGAACCCATCGCCCGTGTGAGCACGCTCGTCACCTACCCCGTGAAGGGGTGCGCGGGCGTCCCCCTGTCGACCTCCAAGGTCACCACCGCCGGTCTCACCCACGACCGCTCCTTCATGGTGGTCGACGGCTCCGGCACCTTCCGCAGTCAGCGTAGGGACCCTCGGATGGCGCGGCTCGTCCCGGAGATCGACGCCGACGCCACCCGTTTGACGCTGCGGACCCCCGGGGCCGAACCACTCGAACTCAAGACCACCGCCGACGGCCCGCGTCTGGACGTCACCGTGCACGGGAACCCCTTCCAGGGCGTTGACCAGGGCGACGAGGCCGCCGCGTGGCTGACGGAGGTGCTCGGTTCGTCCAGCAGGCTCGTGCGAGTGCCCGACGACCACCGGCGCCAGACCAGTGGCCTGACCACCGGCACCGCGGGGTTCGCCGACGGCCACGCCGCCGTGTTGGCTTCGCTGTCCTCACTGGACCTGCTCAACGAACGCATCCTCGCCACCGGGGGCGAGCCCGTACCGATCTCGCGGTTCCGACCCAACGTCATCGTGTCCGGCTGGCCGGAGGCGCACACCGAGGACCGGGTGCGCAGGGTCCGCCTGGGCACCGCGGAGCTCGGTTACGCGAAGGTGTGCATCCGGTGCGCGGTGACCACCGTCGACCAGGAGACCGGTGACAAGCGCGGACCCGAACCGCTGCGCGCCCTGGCCGGGTACCGACGCGCGGACGACGGCGGCGTGGCGTTCTGCTCGAAGTTCGCCGTGACCGTCCCCGGCACCGTGTCCGTCGGCGACCCGTTGGAGGTCACCGAGTGGGCCGAGCCGGAGCAGGGTCTGGGCCCACGCCTGGCGGACGCCCTCGCCTGAGCCGTGATCCCGCCACCGGGGGGGGGAGAAGGGCGCTTCCTTCACCGCCGGCGGCGAGATCTACTGGTTCGTGAACCACGGGGGTTGCCCGTTCGGGTCCGGAGACGCTTCTGCAAGAGGAGTCGAGCCGCGAGCGAGGAACGAGCGACCGGCGCGGACGACGATGAAGAAGCGTCTGCAAAGGACCCGAACCCGGGCCGAAGCGCCAGCGGAGGCCCCGAACAAACACTGCCTACTCCAGGTCGGACTCGGCGAGCAGGTACGCCGCGGCCGACGGATCGCGCAGCACCGCCGCCAACAGGTGGCGGCGCGACCACTGCCCGGCACGCCAGCACAGCGCCCGGGCCAGCCCCTCCGTGCCGGAGGCGTGCACCGTTCCGTCGCCCGTGTACCAGTCCAGCTCGACCCCGTCCACGGTGAGGGTCCGATGGTGCAGGTAGGTACGGTCCGAACCCTCCGCACCGTCGAGGAACAGCGCCGCCTCGTCCGGTACGGCGCGTATCCGCCCGGCCGAGTTCACCTTCGCGGTGACTACCTCGGAGGCCAGGTCCAGGTCGAGGACGTCGGCCAACCGTTCGGCGACGTCGGCCGCGGCCAACACCAGCGGCCGGTCCTCCAACAGGGGCAGCAGGTCCGGTGAGTCCACCACCACGGCGTCGCCTGCGTCGGCGACCACGATCGATCCGGCCTGGACGGCCCGCACCAGGTCGGGCGGGTCGACTCGGTCGACGTCCAGATCCGCCAGGGCGGTCCACAGGCGCCGCAGGGCGGAACGGTCGACGTGACGGGCCGGATCGGCCAGTCGCTTCAGGAGGTCCTCGGGACCATCGGGGTCGGCGAGCAGGTCGGCAAGGGTCCTGCGCACGCCCAGTGCCCGGGCGAACTCGGGGTCGATACCGGCGGGCACCTCGTCGTACAGGCCCAGGAGCGCGGGGTCGGCGTCGGCGGTGCGCAGCTCCACCGGCGCGCGATCGTTCAGCAGGGCGCGGGTACGCAGCCACCAGGCGGTGTAGGAGGGCGCGTCCACGACCCGGCCGTCCGACGTCGACAACCGCGCCGGTTCGGTGACGGCCACGCGCAACGACCCGGAGGAGAGCATCGTCAACGCCTTGGGCCAGGCGTCGTCGGCGATGTAGTCGAGGTCGGCCACGCACACCAGCTCGGGGACGACCGGAGGCAACTCCGGATCACCGAGACGTTCCAGGAGTTCGTCGGACCAGTCCCCCAGTCCTTCCGGGCCGTCCTCCCCGGCGGTCCCGTCGAAGATCGACCCCGGGTCGTCCCCCAGGGCGACCTCCTCGGCGCGCACCACGGTGAGCCCCCACAGGGCGCCCACGGCTCGCAGCGCGTCGGATCCGTGCCTGCGGACGAGGTCCTCGTGCACGGTCCCGAACGGGGCGTCGTGGACCAGCAGTTCGGCCAACGGTGCGCCGGGGACCAGGAGTTCGGCGGCGATGG
This sequence comes from Nocardiopsis listeri NBRC 13360, assembly GCF_001570765.1. Classification (GTDB taxonomy): domain Bacteria; phylum Actinomycetota; class Actinomycetes; order Streptosporangiales; family Streptosporangiaceae; genus Nocardiopsis; species Nocardiopsis listeri. The sequence goes on from NZ_BCSH01000038.1 coordinate 11,899, forward strand.
AGTAACCGTCCTCGTCGTCGCGCAGCGCGAGCTCGGACAGCCATGGCAGGTCCTCGACGGTGACGCCGGCGGCGGCGACCAGGTCCAGGACGGCCTCGGCGATCGGTTCGGGATCCTCGGCGTCCAGGGACGTACGGACGGCGCCCTCGGTGTTGGGGTCGGCCAGCACCGTGGCGGCCTCCGCCTCGACCGCGCCCAGACGCAGCAGGAGCGGGTGGACGGCATCGGGGTGGACCACGCGCACGCCCAGGGTCGCCAGGACGGCGGGGTCGAGCCGGTCGCCCTCGGCGTCGACCACCCGGGCCCAGTCGTCGGTGGGCAACAGCAGGGAGCGGGGACCGCGAACGAGCCGGTCGTCGGCCAAGGGCACCGGTAGGGCCCCGAGTTCGTCGAGGTCGGCGCCGGCGGTGCCCGCGCCGGCCAGAGCCTTGTACAGCGAGGCCCACCAGGAAGGCGGCCGTTGGGCGTCCCCGAGAAGGTCGACGAGGTCGGCCAGACCCAGACGGTGCACGCGGAGCGAGACGAACGCGGGGTGGCGGGGGCTCCACGTGCCGGGCAGCAGCGGTGGCGCCGACTCCGCGAGCAGGTCCACGAGTTCGGGAACCCCACTGGAACCGCCCGTGTCCAGGAGGACGGCGTCGCGCGGCGCGACGGGGAGTCCGGCGGCGGTGACCAGGAACGCGGTGTCCAGGAGCGGTTCGGCGACGCGGGCCCGGAAGACCGCGTCGATGGCGCCGCCGCCCACCCGGGTGGCGGGCACCAGGTCGAGGGCGTCCCGGGGGTCGAAGCGGCGCAGCAGCGCGCAGTAGGCGTCGGCCGCCTCCGTGAGCAACAGGTCGGTGGTGCCTCCGGGCCGCACCGAACGGCGGTCCGAACCCAAGGGGAACGTTCCGATGAGCACCGCCGACAGGTCGAGTTCGGTGTCGGTGGGGGTCGGTGCGTGCACGACGCTCTCGACGTCGGCGGGCAGCGCCCCGACTCGACCATCCTCATCGATCGGTACGGCCCAGGTCAGCGACCACGCGGTGCGTTCGCGGTCCTCGGTGGGTCGATCCGAGAGCAGACGGGGGTCGAACTCGCCGGAGCGGGACAGGGTCCGCCAGTGGGTGACCCGGGTGCCGTCGTCGCCGTGGCCGGTGGTGACCAGGTCGATCCCGGCCGCCTCGTCACCCTCGGAGCGGGTGAGCAGTCGTTCGGAGCCGTCGACCACGACGCGCACCTCGGCCAGGCCCTCCAAGGCGAGCAGCAGCGCTTCACCGGTGCGCTCCAGCAGCTCCCGCGCCCGTTCTCGGGCCTGCTCGTCCCGGAGCACCATGGTGACGACCGTGTCGAAGTCGCCCTCGGGGCGATCCGGCAGCACGTCGGCGGGAAAGGGCAGCCTCAGCATCGGTACGTGTCCCGAGCGCCGCGCCACCTCGTCGGCGAGGTCGGCGTGGGTGCCGTTGGCGCCCAGCAGGTCGGTGACCACGGCCCGGGCGCGTTCGGCGGAGAAGTGCACGGCCCCGTGCCCCGAGTCCACGACGACGTTGTCGCTGAGCGCCGCCACCGCGGAGAAACCGACCCCGAACCGGCCCACGGAGCCTTCGTCACCGCGTTTGGTGGAGGCTCGCAGGGTGGCGAGCGACTCCACCCCGTCCGAGGTCAGGTGGGCGCCGGTGTTGGCCGCGGTGAGGCGGTCATCGGCCAGTTCGAGGCGGAGCCGCCCGGGTACCCCGGCGCGTCGTGCGGCGTCGGCGGCGTTCTGCGCCAGCTCCACCACCAGTCGGTCCCGGTAGCCGCCCAGCGCGAAGTCCTCTTCGGCGTTGGCGTCCTCCCTGAAGCGGGCGGGCGCGTCCGCCCACGCCGACAGCACGCGTCTGCGTAGTTCGGCGGTGTCGTAAGGATCGGTCACCGACGCGGTCACCGGCTCGGCCATGATGGTCTCCTCCTGCGCGGGGCACACGGTGCGATCGGTTCGGCGCGTGGGCGCGCACGATCCGGGCGAGATGAGCCAATGGGTCTGCTCGACCCTAGCCCACGTCCCTGCCCCCGTCCCTCGGCCGTCGAAGCGGCGCGGCGCGTGGTGCCCGGGACGTGCGAGGGCCCCGCCGCTGTACGGCGGGGCCCTCGTGTCGTGTTTTCCGGGTGGATCTGCCCGTGGTGGGACTCTCAGGAGTCGGAGGAGACCAGTTCCAGTTCCGTGGTGTCGTCGAAAACGATGTGGTCGTAACCCATCTCGTCGACGACCGGTGCGACCGGCTCGTTCTGCGGGCCGGGTCGACGGACCTCGGAGTGGGCGCCACAGCCGTGGTCGAGCGAGACGACCTTGCCGTCGTCGGGGGCGAACTCGTTGGTGCACACCCCGAACATCTGACGCAGCTCACCGGCCAGCGGGGTCATGAAACCGCAGGTGCCGCAGCGGGCCGGCGCGGCCGTGGCGACGGGGCTGCGCGGTCCGGCGTCGCCGTTGTACCAGCGCTCCGCGGCCTGTTCACGGCCGACTTCGGAGAGCACCTGGCGACGGCCCAGTCCGAGCTCCCACACCATCTGCTTGTCCATGCCCTCGGCGTCGAGTTCGCTGTCGGGCACCTGCGCGTAACCGGGGACGAGTCGTTCGTCGCCTTCCTCGGTGGGCAGGAGGTCTCCCGCGCCGAGGTCGCCGGGGCGCACTCGTTCCTTCCATGGAACCCACTCGGGTGCGATGAGCGCACCCTCTCCGGGAAGCTGGACCACCTCGTTGACCGTGACTTTCCTGGCACGCGAAGCGCGTACCACGGTGACCGCGTAGGTCCATCCCGGGTATGAGGGGTCCAGGCACTCGAAGTAGTGGGTGACCAGGCGTGTGTCCTCGACCTGGGCGGTGAGGTGCTCACCCACCCATTCGGGTCGCCCGACCTCCGCTGCCACCGATCGGGCCAGATCCACCGCGTCGATACATGCCTTGTCCGGTACAGGAGAACGTCGAGAAGGGCTCACGTCCCCCATTCTCACTGATCGCGGGCACCGATTTGACCACAACGCGGGTCAAGATTCGTCCGGTTGCGACCTCTTGGCCATCTCTTGTCACACCGTCTGCCTGGAAGGTCGTTGCGCCCGCCCGGAACCGGCCGCTCTCCGCCCCTCCTCCCGCTTCTCCGGTAACGATCGTCTCCGGATTCGTCACATTCGGGGGGACCCGGGGTGGTGGTCCGGGGGCGTGGTGGCCGGCTTCGACGGCCA
>NZ_BCSH01000039.1 GCF_001570765.1 Nocardiopsis listeri NBRC 13360
GCCGGCTTCGACGGCCACCACGACCCTTCACCGGTCAGGCCTCCAGGTCGTCCGCCACCACACGCAGCACCTGGGCGACCCTGCCCGCCTCGCGTTTGTCGGGGTGCCGGCCCCGACGGTAGTTGTTGGAGACGTTCTCCAGGAGTTTGATGAGGTCCTCGGTGATGACCACCATCTCGTCGGGCTTCTTGCGCCGCGCCTTGGTCACGGAGTGCTGGGTCTCGAGCAATCGCACCTGCAGCGCTTGGGCACCCTTGCGCCCCTCGGCCACACCGAACTCGACCCGTTGGCCGGGACGCAGCGAGGTGGTGTCGGGGGGCAGGGACGTGGAATGGACGAAGACCTCACCGCCGTCGTCCCGGGTGAGAAAGCCGAAACCCTTGTCGCCGTCGTACCACTTGACCTTGCCGGTGGGCACGGTAGAGACCTCATGCTTTCACTGGCGGGCGACGCGAGGGCGTGGAAAACGGTGTCGTCCACCTTTCCCCCGCCCCGGCGACCCCTGGTTTCCATAGTCGGGGTCAAGGCTAGTACCCGGGCGCTTCCCAAGGCGAGAGGGAATTGTGCGTGGCCGGGTCGGGGAGAGGAAGTAGGGGCCGCATACGAGAACGAGGCCCGGATGTGGCTCACCCGGGCCTCGTTGGTGTCGACGTCGCCCCCGTCACCGCTGGGTGCGGAGTGTGGGACGGGACTCGGCGGAGTCGGGGACTCCGTCGACGGTTCGGTGCCCGAGCTGGAGGCCGGACCACCTGACACGACCGTCCTGTGGCGAGAACGGCGGTATACCGATCTGACTACCCGAGTCGTCGACCGTGGAAGCTCCGTAACGGGCCGACCGGAAAAGGTATTTCCCAGGATTTGCCAAGCGATGACCAGCGTGACCGGCGTGACCAGCGGGGACGGGTCCGGGACGATGGCTCCCGGCTCGGTCGGTCGGTCGCTCGGTCCGGGTCAGTCTCCGGACCGGTCGGCGGCCCGAGCGGAGCGGGCCGCCTTGGGAAAGAGGTAGAGCACGCATACGAGGGAGGCGATGCCCAGGGCCGGAACCCCGGTCGAGGGCAGGGCCTGCTGGATGTAGAGGTCGATGAACTTCGCGTCACCGTCCCACAGGGCCACCCCGACCACACAGGCCAGGAGCGGAAGCCCCACCCCGATCCACTTGTCGCGGGCCCCCCACACGTGACTGAGCAGGAGGAGCGCGGCTCCGAGGACCCACACGAAGGCCGCGTCCCACCACACGCCCGCGAGCACGAACACACCGAGCGCGATCGCTTCGGGGGTGTGGTGGCGGACCAGGAGGAGGCCGTTGCGCATCGTCCCGGACCTGCGGTGCCTGGTCCGACCGTCCATTCGCAACTCGGTCTGAGCGGGGCCCTCCAGCAGGGACATGAAGCCTTGGCTGGGGCCACCACGCCAGGGCGGTGGGGGCCGATCCGCGTGCCTGGGTTTGGCCGGGATCATCTCGTCGTCCTCCAGGTCGAAGGCCTCCCCGGTCAACTCCTCCCGTACGAGGTGTTCTGGGGCTCCGAAGCCACGGAGGATCCGCCGCACGGTGTCGACGTCGTCACCGGCCGCATCTCTGCGCTCGTCGATACGCGCGCGCAGAGCCGTCAGATAGGCGGTCCGTTCCTTCGCCGAGACACGACCGTACAGCGCGAGTCCGACCTCGGAGAGATAGTCGAGTACCAATTGTTCCGAGCGCTGGGTCATGGCCCCATATTGGCCCACATTGACCTGCCTTTTAACCCCTCCCCACCGATTTTCGGCCGGTGAATTCTCACTGGAATCGGCCTGAAGTGGTGTGATCACGGTGTCGTGGGAGCCTGTTGGTGAGGCGGTGCGATCCAAGGAGCAAGATCGCTTAGCGTTGAAACCGATGACGCACAACGCACGGCCCGAGTCCTCAAGCGACAGCCCCGACGGTTCGACGTCGGGGCGTCCCCCCACGTTCACGTCCTGGCTGCGATCCCGCTCCGACGAGGAACTCACCGCCCTCCTGCGTGGCCGGCCCGACCTGGGTCGCCCGATCCCGGTGGACATCGGTGCGCTGGCCCACCGTGCGACCTCGCGCAACGCGACGCTGCGCGCCCTGGAACGGCTGGACCGGTTCACGCTCCAGGTATTGGAGTCCGTGGTCGCCCTGGGCGACGACCGACTCTCGGAACCGGTCGGTGCGCTCCCTTCCGACCTCGCGCACGGGCTCGGGTTCACCCCCGCCGGAGTGCTCGGAACGGAACCTCTCGACGCCGCCCTGGACGCCCTACGGTCCTTGGCCCTGATCTGGCCCGACCAGGGCCGGCTGCGCCCGGTACAGGTCCTGCGCGAACTACTGCCGCACCCCGCACGCTTGGGTCCGCCCGCGCGGGTTCCGTTGGCGGCCCTGCCGCACGGGACGGTCGAACGTCTGGCCGACGACCTGGTCCCCCACTCCACCGCCGGGTCGGCGGTGGAGTCGGTCGCCACCGTCCTATCCGACCCCGACCGGGTACGCGCCCTCGTCGAACAGGTCGACGCCTCCGCCCATCGGCTACTGGACAGTCTCACCTGGGGGCCGCCCAACGGCACCGTCACGGACGCCCGACGAGAGGTCTCCCTCGCCACGGCGTCCTCGCCGGTGGATTCCCTCATCGCCCGTGGCCTGCTCCTGCCCACCGGCGACGACACGTTGACGCTGCCGCGCGAGGTCGGGCTGTTCCTGCGGTCGGGGACGCTGTTCCAGGACGTCGGCAGCTCCCCACCCGGCTTCGATGGGCGTTCCGTCGATCCCGACACGATCTCCCGAGCCGCCGCGGGACAGGCCTTCGTGGTGCTGCGCGCCGTCGAGGAACTCTTGGAACGCTGGTCCCAGGAGCCCGCCGCGGTGCTGCGCAACGGGGGGTTGGGCGTGCGCGACCTGCGCCGCGCCGCTCAGGCCATGGACACCGACGACACGACCGCCGCCCTGTTCCTGGAGACGGCCCGCGCCGCCGGACTGCTCGCCACCGATGACCGACTGTCCGGGGAGTGGCTGCCCACCCGCGAGTACGACCTGTGGCGGGAGAGCCCTCCGGAACGTCGCTGGTCGCGTTTGGTGCGGGCCTGGGTGGATTCGGACCGGGTTCCGTCCCTGGCCGGGGCGCAGGACTCCGGTGGACGCTCGTACAACGTGCTCGGCCCGGGACTCGCACGCCCGGCCGCGCCGCAGGTCCGTCATGACGTGCTGAGCGAACTCGCGTCGGCGGTTCCGGGGACCGCCCCGGAGACCGACTCCCTGAAGGCCCGTCTGGCCTGGCGGTATCCCCGCCGCCAGACGCCCCTGTACACCGAACTGGTCGATGCGACGGTGGCCGAGGCGGCCGTCCTGGGCCTGACCGCGATGGGCGCACTCGCCGCCCACACCCGCCCCTGGCTCTCCGGCGACGAGGACGCCTCCTCGGCGCTCCTGGCCACCGAGTTGCCCCAGCCGCTGGACTACGTGCTGGTGCAGGGCGACATGACCGCGGTGGCCCCGGGGCCGTTGGTGACCCAACTGGCGCGCGAACTCGCCTTGACCGCGGACGTGGAGTCCACCGGCGGTGCCACGGTCTACCGATTCACCGAGTCCTCCGTGCGCCGGGCACTGGACGCCGGACGCGGGGTCGCCGACCTCACCGCGATGTTGGAACGCCACTCACGTACGCCTCTGCCCCAGGCACTGCGTTACCTGATCTCGGACGTGGGGCGCAGGCACGGCAGGCTGCGCGCCGGGTCCGCCGCCAGCTATCTGCGTTGCGACGAGCCCGCCCTGCTCACCGAACTGGTCGGTGACCGTCGGGCCACCGACCTGGACCTGGTGCTCTTGGCCCCCACCGTCGTGGTCAGCGGGCTCACCCGTGCCGCCCTGATGGAGCGCCTGGACCGACTCGGTTACCACCCGGTCGCAGAGAGGGGCGATGGGACCATCAGGTTGAGCCGGCCCGAGGTACGCCGCGCCGAACCGGACGTGCTCCCCGTCTCCGAACACTCCAGCGATCCGGAACTCGCCCGCGCCGCCGTCCGCGCGCTGCGCGCCGGGGACGAGGCCACCAACGTCGCACGGGTTCCGGTGGAGTTGCCCGAGAGCGACAGCCCGGCGGCGCGCGCGAACGCGCTCGCCGAAGTGCTCGAACGGGTCCTGGCCGACGAGCGGCGGGTGTGGATCGGCTATACCGACACCGACGGCCGTCAGGTCAGCCGGATCGTGGTGCCCACCCGTGTGGACGGGGGTTTCCTCACCGCCTACGACACCACCCGTGACGCCGTGCACCGGTTCGCGCTCCACCGGGTCACCGGTGTCGCCGAACTCTCCCCCGACTCCTGACCCCTCACCCCGCTCACACCCCGAACGACACGGACTAGAGTGGCCCTGTCGACCACCAACGGCGAGAGACACCCCGAATGAGCAACGCTTCGCTGCCCCCCGGAGCCTCTTCTCCCCGTGACCGGGGAAGGGAGGACCGCGAACCCGTGGGACGGGACCGGGCGCCCGAAAGGGAACGCGACGAGGACCGCTCCACGTCCTCCTCGCCCGTCGCGGGCGGAGGCGCCAACAGTTCCACCATGGCGCTGATCCTGCACCTGGTGACGGCGTTGTGCTGCGCCAACTGGATCTTCGGCATCGCGGGGATCACCTTCGCGGTCCGAGCCGCGCACGCCCGGGACCGGGGTCGCCCGGACCAGGCCGAGGTCCTGACCCGCTACTCCTGGTACTGCCTGGGCGCCGCGGCGGTGATGTTCTTCGTGATGGCGGTGTTGACGTTCGTCATGTTCACGCAGGCGGGCGACTGGATCCAGGGCATCGTCGATGTGACGCAGTACTGACCGCCGGTTGGCGGAACCGAGGACCTCCGTTCCGCGTCCGAACCCATGGTGGCGGGTATGCGAGCAAGGGATCGGACCCGACATTTCCGTCTTTGGACAGGGAGGCGCGGTAGGCCTTGCGCAGCGATCGGAGCGATCCTCGAGCCTTCTGGGAACGAGGGCAGGGCACATCCCACGTGGCGGCCACACGCCGACGCCCCATGCGTACCGTGGGCGCCGCACCCACGGGGACCCCCTCCCCACCGACGGCGCCCCCCGCCGCCACCGGCTCGCCGAACGTCTCGGAGCCGCGCTCGGCCCCGGCGGTCCCGGGCCCTTCCGGCCCCCCGGCCAGGGTCGGCGGAGCCGTCGCCGCGCTGGTCGTCGCCGGGCTCACCCTGATCGTCCCGGCACTCGGTCTCTCGCTCGGGTTGTGGTTCTTCGTACTCGTCGCCAACGTCCCAGGCGTCATCCTCGGGATCATGGCCCTGTGGAGGATCCCCGACGCGGTCCAGGTGGAGAGGTACATCCGCTTCACCTGGGCCTGTAACTTCGCTTACGTGGCGCTGTCCGTGGTCTTCGTGGTCCCCGTGATCGTCTTCGCGGCCCTGGCCATGCTCCTCGGATTCTGACCGCCCTCTCCCCCGGCTCCCGACGTGGAGCCCGAACACCTAAGGCACGGCATGTACGACGACAGGAACCCGGGACCGCCGGAAGGCGACAACACGGGTGGTTACTCCGCTCCCGACCCGTACGGCGGGCCAGGGTACGGACCGGGTTACGGGCCGCCCCCGCCCGGCCCCTACCAGGCCCCTTACCAGGATCCCTACACGGCACAGCAGCCCGCCTACCCGCCCCCACCGCCGCAGGCGTACCCGGTCTACCCGATGTATCCGGCGCCGCTGTCGAAGGGCGGTGCGATCGGTGCGCTGGTCACGTCGATCCTCCTCGTGATCTCCTGCTATGGGATCTTCGCCGCGATCGGACTCATCTTCTCGATCATGGCGGTCAGTGAGACGGTCGACCAGGAGAAGGTCTCCCGTTTCACCCGCTACGCCTGGATCGCCAACGGCGTGGTCATAGGTCTCCTGGTGCTGTTCTTCGGATTCGTCATCACCATGATCGCCATCGATTCCTGACGGGCATGTTCGGGCGGCGTCCGGTGTTGCACCGGAGGCCACCCCTCTCACCGCGCTTCGGAAGGTCCCTGCGTGTCCTGTTTGATCGTCCAGTCCGACAAGACCCTCCTCCTCGAAATCGACCACGAACAGGCCGGCGAGTGCCGCCGGGCCATCGCCCCGTTCGCGGAGCTGGAGCGTGCTCCCGAGCACGTGCACACCTACCGGATCACCCCGCTGGCCCTGTGGAACGCGCGGGCCGCCGGGCATGACGCCGAGCAGGTCGTGGACGCCCTCATCCGGTTCTCCAAGTTCCCGGTACCGCACTCGCTGCTCGTGGACATCGCCGAGACGATGGGAAGGTACGGGCGGCTGAAGCTGGTGGGAGACCCCCGGAACGGTCTGCTCCTGGAGTCCTCCGACCGCGCGGTCCTGGAGGAGGTCGTCCGGGCCAAGAAGCTCAAGGGAATGCTGGGCGAACGCCTGAGCGAGGACTCCGTCTCGGTGCACCCGAGCGAGCGCGGCAACCTCAAGCAGGCACTGCTGAAGATCGGTTGGCCCGCCGAGGACCTGGCCGGATACGTCGACGGTGAGAAGCACCCGATCGACCTGGCCGACGGCGACTGGGACCTGCGCGGCTACCAGCGAGAGGCCGCCGAGAGCTTCCACGCCGGCGGGTCCGGCGTGGTGGTGCTGCCATGCGGCGCGGGCAAGACGATCGTGGGCGCGGCGGCCATGGCGATGACCGGCAAGACCACGCTCATCCTGGTGACGAACACGGTCTCGGTGCACCAGTGGAAGTCGGAGCTGCTGCGCCGCACCTCCCTCACCGAGGACGAGATCGGCGAGTACTCGGGCACCAAGAAGGAGATCCGGCCGGTCACCATCGCCACCTACCAGGTGATGGCCTCGCGCAGGAAGGGCGTGTACACGCACCTGGAACTGTTCGACGCGCGCGACTGGGGCCTGGTCGTCTACGACGAGGTGCACCTGCTGCCCGCGCCGATCTTCCGGATGACCGCCGACCTACAGGCCCGGCGGCGCCTCGGACTGACCGCGACCCTGGTCCGTGAGGACGGCCGCGAGGGTGACGTGTTCTCCCTGATCGGACCCAAGCGCTACGACGCCCCCTGGAAGGACATGGAGAACCAGGGGTGGATCGCCCCGGCGGACTGCGTGGAGGTCCGGGTGGACCTGACCGAGTCCGAGCGGCTGGCGTACGCGACCGCCGAACCGGAGGACCGGTACCGGTTCTGCGCCTCCACGGAGTCCAAGACCTCGGTCGTGCGCGAGATCGTGGACCGCCACCCCGAGGACCAGGTGCTGGTGATCGGTTCCTACATCGACCAGTTGGACGAACTCGGGGAACGGTTGGGCGCCCCGGTGATCAAGGGCGAGACACGCAACAAGGAACGCGAGAGGCTGTACGACGCGTTCCGCTCCGGTGAGCTGCGCACCCTGGTGGTGTCCAAGGTCGCGAACTTCTCGATCGACCTGCCCGAGGCGGGTGTGGCGGTACAGGTGTCGGGTTCCTTCGGTTCCCGGCAGGAGGAGGCCCAGCGGCTGGGCCGGGTCCTGCGCCCCAAGACGGATGGCCGGACCGCCCGTTTCTACGCGGTGGTCGCCCGCGACACCCTGGACCAGGACTACGCCGCCCACCGGCAGCGGTTCCTGGCCGAGCAGGGGTACGCCTACCGGATCGCCGACGCCGGGGACCTGCTCGCCGGCGAGGAGATCTGACCACGCCGCCGGCGAAGCGGAGGCGCAAAACTACAGGGAGGGCAGGCCGCCCATCACGTAGGTTCCCACGGCGATCCCCCAGGCCACGAGGGAGTAGCTGAGGGTCCGGGTGCGCAGCAGTCGGTCCCCGCGCACGGAGGGCGCCGTGAAGGCGGCCACCAGCAGGGCCAGGCCGAGCAGTGCGGGGATCACCGAGGCCAGCGCGAAGAGCTGGGTCTGGGCGGCGCACGCGGAGTAGCCGGCACTGCCGGGATCACCACAGAACACGTCGTCCCCCGATCGGATCGTTCAAGCGAGCGTATTCCTTCGACCGTACCGTTTCGGCGATGCCGGATCGCCGCCGACTCCGACCGGGTCCCGCCCTCATCAGGCGATCCGTGTGGAACCCGGGCCTGCGGTGACCCGGACCACCTCCAGGGGTTTACACGGAAGGCCCTCGTGTCCAATCATGAGTGCGACCCCACCCCCCACGGAGGTATGCGACATGGCCACGACGACCCCCGACAGACCCCGGCGCGACGGCTTCCACTCACTGCGCGGCGGCGGCCTGAACTGGGACTCGCTCCCCCTCAAGCTGTTCGTCAAGGGCAACGCGAAGTTCTGGAACCCGTCCGACATCGACCTGGAACAGGACGCCGAGGACTGGAAGAAGCTCGACGACGAGGCCAGGACCCGGATCCTGCGGCTGTGCTCACTCTTCGTGGCCGGCGAGGAGGCCGTCACCGAGGACATTCAGCCGTTCCTGCGCGCCATGGCCGCGGAGGGCCGTCTGGGCGACGAGATGTACCTGACCCAGTTCGCGTTCGAGGAGGCCAAGCACGTCCAGGCCTTCCGCCTGTGGTTGGACGCGCTCGGAGTCCACGACGACCTGCACGGGTTCGTCGACAAGAACCCCGGCTACCGTGCGCTGTTCTATGAGGAGCTCCCCCGCTCCCTGGAGGCGCTCCTGGACGACCCGAGCCCGCGCAACCAGGTGCGCGCCTCGGTCACCTACAACCACATCATCGAGGGTTCCCTCGCGCTGACCGGCTACTACGCCTGGAACCACGTGTGCACCGTGCGCGGAATCTTCCCGGGGATGCGGCGGATCATCCGCCGGATCGGCGACGACGAGCGCCGCCACATGGCCTGGGGGACCTTCACCTGTCGGCGCCACGTGGCCGCCGACGACCGCAACTGGGACGTGGTGAGCGAACGTCTCGAAGAACTGTTGCCCCACGTGCTGGGCACCGTCGAACAAGGTGAGGTCCCTTCCCAGGACCCCGAGACACAGCGGTACGAACTGCCTCCCGGCAAGCTGCTCGACTACGCCTCCGACCGGGCGACCCGACGATTGGGCGCCATCGAGTCCGCCCGGGGAGTGCCGGTGGCCCGAATCGACCTGGACGCCTCCCCCGAGGCCCTGGAGGAACGTTTCGGTGAAGAGGACCGCGCCGCCATGGCCGCCCTGGAGGGGTGAACGGTCCGGGCCGCGCGAAGCGAGTGGACCCGGGCCGGGGCCGAGGCCGGGCCCGCCGGGTCACTTGCCTTCCTTCAGGACCAGGTCGATGACGATGGCGGCGGCCACCACCAGCGTGCCCAGGGGCTGGGGCAGCGAAGGATAGCGCTGGTGCAGCGCGTAGCTGTCGGCCGCGGTGAACATCTCTCCCAGGTCGGGCATACGACGGTCCACACGGGCGATCTCGTGGTCGGCGTGGTCCTTGATCCGAAAGTCCATACCGATGAAGTCGCCCTCGATACCGCCGACCACTCGCTTCCAGGGGTCCATCAGGGTGAACTTGGAGCCGAAGAACTTCAGGTCCTGTTCGATGGTCCCCACCGACCGGCCGTCCGGCAGGTTCACGCTGGTGGAGGCGGTCATCCAGGACCAGTGCTTCTGGATGACGAGCCCGGTCCGTCCGTACATGTCGTTGACGTGCACGCGCCGTTCGAACCCCCCGGTGTTGCGGGACAGGGCCCGGAGCACCTGCATGCCGCCGTCGGCTCCCTGTTCGCGCACCTGCGCGATGGGGCGGCCGTAGGCGTCGTACACCTCGTAGTCGGAGACGTCGACCATGAAGCGCTTGGGTTGGCGTACCACCAGGGGATTCGCGTTGAAAATGTCCATGGGCAGGGATCCTAGACGTCGTCCTCGACGCGCCAGAGTTCGCGTCGGCCCCTTTCGGCCTCCAACGCGATCCGGCCGAACGGCTCCCGATACCACTCTCCGCCGTCCCGGTGGTCGGCGTAGAGCACCTCGCCCTCGCGGGACATCACGTACATCGAGTCGACCAGACGATGGGTCTCCAGGAACTCGATGCTGTTGGGAACCCCGAGGTAGAAGCGGTCATGGTGGGTCTTCGGCAACCATCGACCGAAACCCTGGTCGCGGGTGGCGCGGGCGTGCCGGTCCACGATCGCGAAACCGCTGTTGGAGGAATGCGTGGCCACGAACGCCACCTCGACCCGGTAACCGGCCTCCTTGAAGCCCGACACCCAGGAGGCGGCCCAGTCGGCGCGACCCAAGGGGTGGCTGCACACGACGTCGTAGCGACCACGACGAACGTGTTCCACGGCCCGCCGGTGCAAGGCGCCCACCTGCTTGGACACGGATGCGGTGGCGACCTTGTCGTCGGCGCCCATCGCCCATTCGTAGTCGGGGGACAGACGCAGCAGGTCGTCCCCGTCGTAGCCGACGGTGCCCTCCGGCAGGACCGGTAGGAGCAGGCGTTGGAGCGTGGACTTGCCCGATCCCGGCTGGCCGCCGAACAGCAGCAGTCGCGGATGCTCGCGCGGGGTCCCGGTGAGCCGGTCCCGCAGGGCCAGGTCGAACAGGGAATCAAGCGTTTCCTCGGACAGCTCACGCAGGTCGTCCGGGGTGGAACCGGCGGGTCCTCGCACCGGTGCGCCGCGCAGCTCGGCGATGGCACCGGGCAGGACGGCACAGGCCCGGTCGACCTCCTCGGACGTCAGGAACGGCAGGCGTGCTTCCTCCGCCAGGAGAAGGGCTGCGCGTTCGACCAGTCCCGGATCGTCCTCTTCCCGGGCCAGGCAGGCGCCGATGGCCGCGCTGTAGAGGTTGTAGGCGCGTTCGCCGGCCTGACGTCGCTCGGTGGCCTGGGGTGGGACACCACCACTGGAGCTCTCCGAGAGCAGCGGGGCGACCCGCGTCAGGGGGGTCCCACCGGTGGGGTCGGGGCCGAGTCCGGGTTCGGTTCCGGTGCTGGAGGGGGTCATGTACGTCCGATCTCTGCCGTGGCACGCCTCCGTCGGACGCGCGAGTGGACTACCGCCGGCACCCCGGATTTTAGTGCTTCGCGTCACCTCGGGTCGGCGAACGGCCCGGTTCCCGTCCGGCCTAAAGTGGCCACATGTCTTCGACCTCCTCCACCGCCGAAGCGCCCGTCGTCATCGAGGCGCTCTCCTGGGTCCACGTACGTGACGGGCGCCTGTTGTGCGTTCGCCCTGAGGACCGGGACCGGCTGTACCTGCCCGGCGGCAAGCGAGAGCCGGGTGAGACGGATGAGCAGGCAGTGGCGCGCGAGGCGTTGGAGGAGGTCGGCGCGGTACTGCGCCCAGGAACGTTCGAACGTGTGGCGGTGATCGACCAGGAGGCGCACGGTCAGGCACCAGGGACACGCGTGGAACTGGTGTGCTACACCGCCGAATACGACGGGGAACTCGTCGCCGACAACGAGATCACCGAACTGGAGTGGATCGGCCACGCCGAACGCGAGCGGTGCGCCCCCGCCGTCCGCGACCTGGTGGGGCTGCTCCACGCCCGCGGTCTGGTCACCTGACCGACTCCTCCACGGGGTCGGGGGCCCTCTTCGGCCAGGAACCGGTGTCGCGAAGGAGCAGCATCGCGACGGTCACCCCGAGCACGAACGGGAGCAGGAAGACGGTCCCCACCAGCGCGATCCGGATCCACGTTCCCGCCTCCCCACGGCTCGAACTCGCCTTGACACGTTCTCGCCATGTACCGGGTGGTCCATGTGCACCATTGGTCCCATGAGCGAAATGCGGGTGGAGACCATCCGTCAGGTACGCGATCACATCGCCGATGTCGTCGACCGAGCGGATCGTGAGGACTCACCGACGGTGATCACCAGACGAGGAAAAGAGGTGGCAGCGGTCGTACCCATCGACCTCCTGCGTCGATACCAGCAATTCGAAGAGCAGGAAATCATGCGCATGGTCCGGGAACGCATGGGCAACCCTGCGCAGGGGACCCCGATGGAAGAAGTCATGGCGCAGATCTTGGAAGGTCCCGGTGAACCACCGGACGATCTTTCGACCGGAAGCCCGTTCGGAACTTCGCGAACTTCCACGCAATATGGCCATGGTGGTGTTCCGTAAGCTCACTGAACCAGAGCATGACCCCCTCGGTCACGGAACCACGGCATTGGTCGGAAACCCCGAGGTACGTCGTCTCAGGGTGGGCGACTATCGGATCATCTACACGGTGGAAGACCGAAAACTCGTCATATGGGTGGCGCACGTCGGGCACCGCTCCACGGTGTACGACTGATCTCGCGCGGGCCCCTCATCCGGTACGCGAGAAAATCGGTGGCCGTCTCCGGCCCCCCTGGTGAGAGTCCCTGAACGTGCGCCACTTGCCTCAGCCCCGGGCACCCCCGAGCACCGCTCGGCCGACCACTACCTGCTCTGGCCGGCCCGGCGGGAGTAGGGCTCCCTGCCGTGGCACGCCTGGCACGGCGACGCCTAGGTTCGCGAACTCACGAAGGCCACTGCTCCGGACGAGGGAACCGGGAGGTGTCGATCTCCAGGTCGAAGGGTTCCGGAAGCCGGATCTTCTCGCCGAAGTCCACGGTGGTGGCGTGGTTGTAGCGACCGTTTCCAGGTTGTTCGTACAACGTGACGGAAGGTCCGGTCTCGTCCCAGGCGTCGACCAGCAGGTAGAGCGGAACAGGAGCGTGCGCGTAGCCCCACAGCTTCTTCTTACGGTCGATGTCCATGCTGCTCTTGGAGACGATCTCGACCACCAGTTCAGCCTCGTCGGCCGGGTTGGGAGTCTGTCCAGGATCGAGAACGACCGATTCCGGCATCACCACCAAATCCGGAACGTAGAGCCGCTCAACGACCGGCAACTGAATGCCCAATGTCTGATAGAGCCCCCAATCGTCGGGCACCGCACGGAGCAGCGCGCGGTTCACTCGATCCGCGATGATGTTGTGGGGGTCAGATGGGGGCGCCACGAGCAAGACTCCGTTGTCGTCAACGATCTCAGCCCGCCAGCCGTCGGGCACGTCCAGTTCCTTCCAGGTGCTCAGGGCGTGGTCCCATCGCGACATCCCCGTCGCCGGAACGGTCTCCGTCATCGTCAGACTCATTTCCTCGCACCTCCGGACAGGAACCTAGCGCCTTGCGCGCCTGTCCACCCGACACTTCGCACAATAACCCTGACGGGCACGGAAAAACATTGGACGGGCCCGTCGGAGCGAAGGACACTGCTCGGATGGCCTCCCCGGCGGTTCCTCCCATGCACCGCGATCTCGACTTCAACGGCCCCCTCTCAGACGAGCGGGCCGCGCGTCTGATCCACTCGCTCGGCCCCTTGAAAGGGCACCATGTCGTGGACCTGGGCTGTGGTTGGGCCGAACTCCTCCTGCGCACCCTGTCCACCGAGCCCACGGCCACCGGGTTCGGCATCGACCTCGGGGAGGAGAACATCCGGCATGGTCGGGTCGGAGCCACGGCCCGGGGGTTGGCCGACCGGGTGGAGCTGGAGGTCGGGGACGCCGGCGAGTGGCGGGGCGAACCCTGCGACGTCGTGTTCAACGTGGGTGCCACCCATGTGTGGGGTGGTGACCCCGTCACGCACACCGGGAACGCGCTCACCGCCCTGGCCGACCTGACGCGTTCGGGCGGCCGGGCGCTGTTCGGTGAGTGCTACTGGAAGCGTCCGCCCACCGAGGAGGAGATCACCGCGATGGCGGTGGTCCCCCGTGACCAGTACCGGTCATTGCCCGACCTGGTCGACTTCGCGCTCTCCCATGGTTTCCGGCTGTACTCCCTGTCGGAGGCCACGGTGGACGAGTGGGACCACTTCGAGAACGGCAACGCGTGGAGCGTGGAGGACTGGATCCGGGACAACCCCCGCTCCCCCGACTTCGAGGAGGTCATCCGGCGCACCGACACCCACCGGCGACTCCGTCTGCATGGTCGGGATGTGCTCGGCTTCGCCTACCTGCCCCTGCTGCGGGCCTGAGAAGGCTCGTCCACAGGTGCCCCGGGCGCCGGTTGCGCACGCGTCCCGGCACACGCATGCTCGTTTCCAGGGGAGCCGACCGGCTCCCGGTGAGGAAGCCTATGGACACGCGTGCACTCGTCGACGACGCCCGACGGTCGGGGATCGAGGGGTTCTCGGCGGGCGCGATCGTCCACCGGGACTCCGGTCGGGAGATCCTCCTGCTGCGCCGTCGCGACGACGAGACCTCCTTCCCCGGAGCGGAGAGCCTGCCCTCGGGTGGGGTGGAACCGGGCGAGACCCTCCTCGGCGGGTTGGCCCGAGAGCTGCGAGAGGAGATCGGAACACCCGTGGGCGCCACGCTCCGGTTGGAGCCCTTCGTGACCTGGTTCGACTACGACTCACGGCACGGCGAGCGCAAACGCCAGTTCACGTTCGCGCGGCCACATGACGGCACGCCCGTGCGGTTGTCGCAGGAGCACACGGACTTTCGGTGGTTCCCGGCCGAGAAGCACCCCGACAGCGATCTCACCCCGCAGGTGAAGGAGGCGGTCCGGGAGTGGCTCGATCACCGCGACACCCTCACCGAAGGCCCCCGCGAACGGCGAAACCGGGCGGCCCCGTGAAGGGCCGCCCGGTCGTCGCGGGCGAGGTCGCGTATCCGGACCTCGGACTCCTGAACCGCTTAGAAGTCCATGCCGCCCATGCCACCGGTCGGGTCGCCGGCGGGAGCCGCGGCCTTCTCCGGCTTCTCGGCGATGACGGCCTCGGTCGTCAGGAACAGACCGGCGATCGAGGACGCGTTCTGCAGAGCGGAACGGGTGACCTTGGTCGGGTCGATGACGCCGTCCTTGAACAGGTCGGTGTACTCACCGGAAGCGGCGTTCAGACCGAAGCCGGGCTCCAGGTTCTTGACCTTCTCGGCCACGACGCCGCCCTCGAGGCCGGCGTTGATCGCGATCTGCTTGAGCGGCTCGGCGATGGCGCGGCGGACGATGTCGGCGCCGATGGCCTCGTCACCCTCCAGCTCGAGCTTCTCGAAGGCGGGGACGCTGGCCTGCAGCAGCGCGACGCCACCGCCGGGCAGGATGCCCTCCTCGACCGCGGCCTTGGCGTTGCGGACGGCGTCCTCGATGCGGTGCTTGCGCTCCTTGAGCTCCACCTCGGTGGCGGCACCGGCCTTGATGACGGCCACGCCGCCGGCCAGACGGGCGAGACGCTCCTGGAGCTTCTCGCGGTCGTAGTCGGAGTCGGTGCGCTCGATCTCGTTGCGGATCTCGTTCACGCGACCGGCGATGGCGGTGGCGTCACCGGCACCGTCGACGATGGTGGTCTCGTCCTTGGTGACGACGACCTTGCGGGCGCGGCCCAGCATGTCGAGCTCGGTGCTCTCCAGCTTGAGGCCGACCTCCTCGGTGACGACCTGGCCGCCGGTCAGGACGGCGATGTCGCCGAGCTGAGCCTTGCGACGGTCACCGAAGCCCGGAGCCTTGACGGCGACGGACTTGAAGGTGCCGCGGATCTTGTTGACCACCAGGGTCTGCAGGGCGCCGTCGGCGACGTCCTCGGCGATGACCATCAGCGGACGACCGGCCTGCAGGACCTTCTCGACAACGGGCAGGAACTCGTTGTTGTTGGAGATCTTGGAGTTGACGATGAGGATGTAGGGGTCCTCGAGGACCGTCTCCATGCGCTCAAGGTCGGTGGCGAAGTAGGGCGAGATGTAACCCTTGTCGAAGCGCATGCCCTCGGCGAGCTCCAGCTCGAGCCCGAAGGTCTGCCCCTCCTCGACGGTGATGACGCCTTCCTTGCCGACCTTGTCCATGGCCTCGGCGATGCTCTCGCCGATCTGGGCGTCGCCGGCGGAGATCGAGGCGGTGGAGGCGATCTGCTCCTTGGTCTCGACCTCCTTGGAGAGGTTGCCGAGCTCCTCGTTGATGCGAGCCACGGCGGCCTCGATGCCGCGCTTGAGGCCGACCGGGTTGGCACCGGCGGCGACGTTGCGCAGACCCTCGCGTACGAGGGCCTGGGCCAGGACGGTGGCGGTGGTCGTACCGTCACCGGCGACGTCGTCCGTCTTCTTGGCGACCTCCTTGACCAGCTCGGCCCCGATCTTCTCCCAGGGGTCCTCGAGCTCGATCTCCTTGGCGATGGAGACACCGTCGTTGGTGATCGTGGGGGCGCCCCACTTCTTCTCCAGGACGACGTTGCGGCCCTTCGGGCCGAGGGTGACCTTCACGGCGTCCGCGAGCTGGTTCATGCCACGCTCGAGGCCGCGACGGGCCTCCTCGTCGAACGCGATCAGTTTGGCTGCCATTGAGTTCTTGTCCTCCCGTGACCGGGCTGATACGCGATGGGACGAGGCGTGCGCCCGCGACGGACGACCGTGGTCGATCCGGCAACCCTGCTGCCGGAGGCCCACGATCTCGCAGCCTCGATCCGATTAGCACTCGGCCATGCTGAGTGCTAACCACTCATATTTTTAGCACTCGACCATGGAGAGTGCAAACGATGTGGTCACGATTTCCACGACCCCGAAAACAGCCATCACCTGCTATGACATGCACGAACCAGGGCATTTGAGCGTTGGGCGAACAGAAGACGAACCCGTGATCCAGGCTCCGGACGACCCTCGACGAGGAATGAGATGAGGGGGCGGGCGCTCGGTGCGTCCGCCCCCTCATCGTTCGTACGGTCAGCAGCCCCCGGCGACCGCGGGGATGATCGACACCTGCTGCCCGGCCTTGACCTCGGTCTGTAGACCCTTCTCGAAACGCACGTCCTCGTCACCGACGTAGACGTTCACGAAACGACGTACCTTGCCGTTGTCGTCGAGGATGCGGGCCCGGATACCCGGGTGGTTGGCCTCCAGGTCGTCGAGGATCTCCGCGAGGGTGGCGCCCTCGGCGGTGACCTCGGAGGCTTCGTCGGTGTAGGTGCGCAGGATGGTGGGGACGCGGACGCTGGCGCTCATGTGCGGATCTCCTGGTGAGTGCGATGGTGGGTGGTGGCGCGTGGCCGGACGAGTCAGACCAGGCCCTGGGCCTTGAACGCGTCCAGGGAGGGCTTGATGGTGGCGGTGACACCGGAGTCGACGGCGTTGAGGGTCTTGAGCCCGTCACCGGTGTTGACGATGACGGTCTCGGCCTCGGGGTCGATCCTGCCCTCGCGAACCAGCTTGTGCAGGACGCCGGTGGTCACGCCGCCCGCGGTCTCGGCGAAGACGCCCTCGGTACGGGCCAACAGCTTGATGGCGTCGACGATCTCGTCGTCGCCCACGTGCTCGACCGAACCACCGGTGCGCTCGGCGATGTCCAGGACGTACGGCCCGTCCGCCGGGTTGCCGATGGCCAGGGACTTGGCGATCGTGTCCGGCTTGACCGGCTGGATGACGTCGTGGCCGTTCTCCCACGCCTTGGCGACCGGGGAGCAGCCCGTGGCCTGCGCACCGAACACCTTGTAGGGGCGGTCCTCGACCAGTCCGACCTTGATGAGTTCCTGGAAGCCCTTGTCGATCTTGGTGAGCTGGGAGCCGGAGGCGATCGGTACGACGATCTGCTCGGGCAGCCGCCAGCCGAGCTGCTCGGCGATCTCGTAGGCCAGCGTCTTGGAACCCTCGGCGTAGTAGGGCCGCAGGTTGACGTTGGTGAAGCCCCAGCTCTCACCGGCCTCGTCCCCGATGAGTTCGGAGCAGAAGCGGTTGACGTCGTCGTAGTTGCCGTCGATGGCCACGACCTTGCCGCCGTAGACGGCGGCCATGACGACCTTGCCCTCCTCCAGTCCGGCGGGGATGAACACGCACGACTCGAAGCCGGCCCGCGCGGCCGCGGCACCGACCGCGCCGGCGAGGTTCCCGGTGGAGGAACAGGACAGGGTGGTGAACCCGAAGGTGCGAGCGGCCTCCACCGCGATCGCGACCACGCGGTCCTTGAAGGAGTGCGTGGGGTTGGCGGAGTCGTCCTTGACGTGCAGGGACTTCAGCCCGAGTTCGGCGGCGAGGCGGTCGGCCCTGACCAGGGGCGTGAAGCCGGGGTTCATGTTGGGCAGCTCGGCCACGTTCGTGGGGACCGGCAGCAGGGAGCGGTAGCGCCAGATGTTCTTGGGGCCGCTCTCGATCTCCTCGCGGGTGACGTTCCCGAAGTCGTAGGCGATCTCCAGGGGGCCGAAACAGAACTGGCAGGCGAAGCTCGGCGACAGTTCGTAACGTTCGCCGCACTCTCGACAGGAGAGGGCGGTCCCGGGACCGAAGGCGCGGACAGCGGTGGGTTCAGCGGCGGCGATCGCCATGGCGAGGTGTCTCCCCTCATCTTCCCTGGTGGCCACCTTGGCCCCAGGCCGGAGTTGGCACCTGCCTCGACCGGTACGCGATGGTGCGTCCACATGTCGAGATGGTTGCCGGGGCTTCGTAGGGCCGGTCCCTCCACCCCTCTGGATGAGCAATATGAAGTTGTGGCGTCTCCCCTCGGGGAACGCACCGTCACTGTAACCGACGTCCTGACCGGTTTTCCATGCCGGGTGATCCGGATTACACCAGCCGTCTCAGTATGCGATACATGATGAGACGGCCCTGATCGGTGTCGTCCGGCGCGCGTCCCGTGCCGGTGGAGCGTGACGACCCTCCCCGTTGACCAGGGGTGGGTTTGGGGCCCGGGTGCTCCGGCGAGACCTAGGGTGCGCCCCCGGATCGCCGGGGGTGCATCCACGACTTCCCCACATTCCCACCGCGGCACTCGTTCGCGCACTTGAGAGGACCTCACACGTGGACAAGGCACAGATCCTCATCGCCTCCAACAGAGGACCGGTCTCCTTCTCCACGACGGCCGAGGGCTCACTGGAGCACCGCAGGGGCGGCGGTGGACTGGTGTCGGGGATGAGTTCGGTGGCGACCGAGATCGACGCCCTGTGGGTGTGCGCGGGCCTGTCCGACACCGACCGGCGCGCCGCGGCCGAGGCCCCACAGGCCCGTCTGGACCGGGCGCACGACCTCGACGGCATGCGCGTCCACATGCTGGACATTCCGGAGGAGACCCTGACCGGTGCCTACACCGAAGTGGCCAACTCGATCCTGTGGTTCGTACAGCACATGTTGTACGACACCCCGAACAAGCCCTCCTTCGGCTCGGACTTCCGCAGGCGTTGGGAGGACTACTCCGCCTACAACAACGCCTTCGCCGAGGCCCTGGTGAGCGGGGCCGCGGACAACGCCCGCGTGGCCGTGCAGGACTACCACCTGGCCCTGGTGCCGCGTATTCTGCGGACCCGCCGCCCCGACCTGCGGATCGCGCACTTCTCGCACACCCCTTGGGCTCCCCCGGAGTACTTCCGGATGCTGCCGACCCATGTGGCCCGGGAACTGCTGGAGGGCATGCTCGGCGCCGATCGGCTCGGTTTCCACAGCCCTCGATGGGCCGAGGCCTTCCTACGTTGCTGCGCCGAGATCCTGCGCGCCGACGTCGATCTCGGGCAGCGCACGGTGGAGTACGGAGGCCGCGTGGTCGAGGTGGGTGTGCACGCCTTGGGCGCGGACGCCGAGGGGCTGCGGGAGAGCGCTTCGGAACCGGCCGTGGCCGAGCGCCGGCGGACACTGATCGACCTGGTCGGCGACACCAAGCTGATCGTTCGGGTGGACCGCACCGAGTTGTCCAAGAACATCGTGCGCGGTCTGGAGGCCTACAGGGAACTCCTGAGGGCGCACCCGGAGTGGCGTGGACGGGTCACCCACCTGGCGTTCGCCTACCCCAGTCGGGGCGACGTGCCCGAGTACCGGACCTACACCGATTCGGTGCTGCGGACGGCCAAGGAGATCAACGAGGAGTTCGCCACTCCCGAGTGGACGCCGGTGGTGCTGGAGGTCAACGACGACTACCCGCGGTCGCTGGCCTCGTTCCAGATCGCGGACGTGCTACTGGTCAATCCGATCCGGGACGGAATGAACCTGGTCGCCAAGGAGGGCCCGGTGCTCTCCGAGCGCGACTCCGTCCTGGTGCTGTCCCGAGAGGCGGGCGCGGCCGACGAGTTGGGCGAGGACGCACTGCTGGTCAACCCCTATGACACGGTGGAGACCGCGGAGGCGCTGCACGAGGCGTTGACGATGCCGGAGGCGGAGCGGAGCAAGCGTCGGGAGCGACTGGCGGAGGCGGCGGTGGCGTCGCCGCCTCGGCGCTGGTTCCAGGACCAGATCCGTTCCCTGGGCTGAGCGGCGCCGAGGTCAGTTCGGACTCCGGGACGCCTTCCAGGCCTCGGCCTCGGCCATGAGTTCGGTGATGATCTCCGTCTTGGCGCCGGTGTAGTCCTGGAGACGTTCCCATTCGCGCTCGCCCAATTCGCGCTTGACGGCGGCGTAGCGTTCGCGCGCGCCGGCGTCGGCGATCAGGTGGTCGCGGAACAGGCTCATGCGTTCGAGCGCCGGGCACCCCCTCGTACCGACGTAGAGGCTCACGTTGACGCGTGAGCCCTTGAGGAGTCGGTGGTCGTGCTCGCCCTCGAAGCGGGCGAGGACGCCGTATCCGATCTCCTCCAGTTCCGGCAGGTAGGCGGGCTCGTCCGTGGGGTCGGCCACTCCCAGACGGATGTCGATGCAGGCCTTGGCGTCCAGGCCGGGCACGGCGGTGGACCCGACGTGCTCGATCGCCAGGACACGATCGCCGAGGACCTGACGGATGCGGTCGGCCTCCCGTTGGAACAGGTAGGGCCACTTGGGGTCGTAGGGGACGACGTTGACCCGCCCGTTGACCAGGTTGTGGTTGTGCGGATCGGTCCGGGTGGCGCCGCGCGAGGGCAGGGACGGGGATTCCAGGGAGGACATTTTCAAAGCCTTGCCGTCCGCGCTGTGGGAGTCAAGGGCCTTCGCGTGGCTTACATATGCACGCGCATTTACGACGTGACCATGTGTCGACCTGCGGTGACGTTCGGCGATGGCGCTTTCCGTCGGTTTTTCCCTGGTACCGGGAACCGACTTTAACCACACCCATCGAAGGCACTCGGACGGTCACCCGAAAGTCCTGGATGCGACGTCGAACGACCCCGGGCGACCACTCGTCTCATTCGGGAACGGAGACCAGCAGGATGAGGGAACCCTCCAGTTCCGGAGTCGACCGAAGGTGGCCGTGGTCTCGATCCCATGTGCCATCGTCCAGGGCGCGGGACAGGTCCGCGTGGAAGCGTTCGTGGACCTCCTCCGAGACGAAGCTCCACGCCGAGCAGGCCTGTCGGGCCGTGGAATCCAGCAGCGTCTCCGGCCGCCCGTAGTAGGCCTCGTTGAAACCGTCCGAGCAGTCGAAGGGGATCGGTACCCGGGTGACCGTGGTGCGTCCGCCCAGCCCCCCCCGGCCAGGTCGGACGTGGTCGGGTAGCGCCGCGCCTCGGTGTCCAGGACCTGCGGGGCGTATTCGTACAGCCAGAAACGGCGCACCAGGTCCGGGTCGCAGGTGAGCACCGCGACCGGCCCATCGGTGACCCGTCGCAACTCGGCCAGTCCGGCCGGGAGATCCGACCACTGGTGGACGCTGAACGTGGTCATGGCGGCTTCGAAGGAACCGTCGGGGAAGGGCAGGGACTCGGCGGTGGCGTTCACCGCTTCTGGGAGGTCGGCGGGCCTGCGGGCCCGCATGCTGGACGAGGGTTCCACCGGGGTGACCTTCCGGTCCGCCGGCTCGTAGGAACCCGCCCCGGCCCCGACGTTGAGCACGGTGCGCGCGTCGCCCAAGGCCGCGTGTACGAAGGAGGCGATCCGGGGGTCGGGCCGACGGTGGTCGGTGTAGGTCCTGGCGATCACGCCGTAGTCGGCGTCACCCGCGCTTCCGTCGGCCTTACGCGCCATGCGGCTTCTCCCGTCGTGGAAGGGGTGGGGGTCGACGCCACTCTAGACCGTGTCCCCTTCCCGCCCCCAGGGGTTTTCCACAGGCTCCGAATCGCCCCTGTTCCAGGGTCCGCATGGCGCCGTAACCTCGTATTCGAGGGACTCTGGGCCCCGTCCACCTCGTGCTGCCCACGCCCCACTTCGAACACACGAAAGGGGGCGCTCCCCACCCGGGAACGCCCCCGCACCACACGTCATCGACCTTCTCGACCAGTGACCTTCTGGACCAGCGGCCTTCTCGACCAGTGACCTTCTCGACTACTTGACCTTGCGTCGGCGGCCGCCCTTCCTGCGCCGGGACGGGCGTTCCTCGGCCTTGGCCTGCTCGGCCCGGGCCGCCGCCAACTCCGCGTCCTCGGCCTCCCGCTCGGCCTTCACCCCGTACGGGTCGGCACTGCTGCGACGCACCCACAGCACCAGCACGAGCACGACGATCACGAACACCACACCGACCAGGGCGAACCAGATCCACACCGGGACACCCTCGTCCTCCTCCTGGACCAGGTTCTCGTCGATGAGGGGGACACCCTCGGCCGTACCGGACGCCTGGGCCACCGCATCGCCCACCTGCAACGACGGCAGGCCGTCGGGACCCGGCTGAGCCCCATCGACCAGGGCTTCGCGCACCTGGGCCGGGCTCAGTTGCGGGTACTCGGCGGACAGCAGCGCGGCCGCTCCGGCGACGACGGCGGCCGCGTAGGGCGTCCCGGTCACGTCGGCCTGGCGCAGCTCCTGGCCGGCGGTCCGTAGTTCGGCGCCGGGCGCCACGAGGTCGATCTCGGAGGCGTCGGGCGAGTTCGGGACGAGCGCGCCGTCCTCGTCCACCCCCGCCACCGTCAGGACGTTCTCGTCCGTGTCCCCACCCGCGGGCCCCACCACCAGGGCGCCCCCACTGGCGGCGGCCGCGATGGCCTCGGTCAGGTCCTCGTCGCCGCCGACCTCATCGGGCAGCAGGACGACCTGAACGTCCTCGTCCACGGCGTGACGAATGGCACCGGCCAGGTCGTCCTCGGTGGGCAGCACCAGGACGTTCGCTTCGGGAGCGACCCCCAGTACACCACCGTCGGCGTCCATGCCGTGGCCGTGCGCCGCCACCAGGCCGGCCGCCGCGGTCCCCTGCTCGTCGTCGGCCCCGTTGGAACCGAATCCGTCGTCGATCTCCACGTTGTCGCGCAGGTCGGGGTGTTCCTCATCGACCGACACCCCGGGCAACGCCACGGTGATGCCCTGCCCCTGGGTCTCCTCCCAAACGTCCTGTGCCCCGATGGACGTCAAGGCCCACTGGTCGGGACGGAAGTCGGGGATCTCCGAGGAGGCGGCGGGCGCCGCCGTCAACCCCAGTACGACCAAGGACGCGCAGGTCCCGGCCGTGGCGCCCAACAGATGGCGCGAATGTGTCCTGCTACGGCTGTTGCCCCCGAGCACGTCAGGCTCCCTCGAACGTTGCGGTCGGCGTTCTGCCGGGCCCTCCCCGGACCCTCGCGATTCTGTCACGGGCACAGGTGCCAGGCTTGGACAAGTGACCACCCGGGTAGGGAAGGCAACTGTGGCCCTGGTGCCACTCCTGAGTTTTCCGCTCCTCATCCGGCATGTCGAGTCGCTAGCATGAGACGCGCCGATCCGGACAAACCAATTACCCGTCCAGGGGGTGTCCCATGCCGAATATCGGTCCGTCCAAGGGCGGTCAGTCGGCCCTCGCCGAACGCGAACAGCGCATCCTCGCCTTCGAACGCCAGTGGTGGAAGTTCGAGGGCTCCAAGGAACAGGCGATCCGCGATGAGTTCGGGTTCTCCGCGACCCGGTACTACCAACTGCTCAACGGTCTGGTCGAGCGCCCGGAAGCGCTCGCCTTCGACCCCATGACCGTCAAGCGTCTGCGCCGTCTGCGCGCCGACCGTCGACGACAACGCAACGCCCGCCGCCTCGGCATTCAGATCTGACCCACCGGTTCCCGGTTCCACCGACATCCGGCCACCGGTCCGGCACGTGCGCCAGGGACGATCCCCGCATCCGCGCGAAGCCGAACTTGCGCGCCCTCCCCTCGGCGGAGACCACACGTCCACGCCAAGGCCCGCGCCGCGCGGCCCATCGACGACTACGACGAGGTCTTCCGCATGTCCCCAACCGAGCCCGGTACCCCGCCCGCACCCGGCAGCGAGGCCGGACGCGCCGGCCTGCGGGCGCTGCTCGACGAGCCCTCCACCGCGCTGACCGGCTTCGACTTCGACGGCACACTCGCGCCCATCGTCGCCGACCCCCGCGCCTCCACACCCCAACCCGGGGTCGTGGAGGCACTGGCCGCGCTGGCCGCACTGGTCGGAACCGTCGCGGTGATCACCGGCCGCCCCGCCGCCACCGCGGTGCGTCTGGGCGGTCTGGACCGGGTGCCCGACATCGTCGTCCTCGGCCATTACGGGGCCGAACGCTGGGCGGACGGCCGTGTGGTCGCCGCGGATCCGCCGCCGGGGGTGGCCCTGGTTCGCGCCGAACTCCCCGCGCTGGTCGACGCATCCGGGGCTCCAGCGGGTACCTGGATCGAGGACAAGGGCCGTTCGCTGGCCGTGCACACCCGCCGCGCCGACGACCCCGACCGGGCGTTGGAAATGTTGTCCGGACCACTGGCCGACCTGGCCGAACGCGCCGACCTCAAACTGGAGCCCGGGAGGATGGTGATCGAGCTCCGTCCACAAGGTGTGGACAAGGGCGCGGCCCTCACCTCGCTTGCGGAGGAAAAGGCCGCACGTTCGATCCTCTACGCCGGTGACGACCTCGGTGACCTGCCGGCCTTCGCGGCCGTCACGGCCCTGCGCGAACGCGGGACACCCGGGCTCACCGTTTGTTCGTCCTCCGACGAGGTCACGGCGGTGGCCGAGGCCGCCGACCTGACCGTCCCCGGACCCGCCGGGCTCGCCGTGTTCCTTCGGGAGCTCACGGAGATGATTCGTGGGCCTGTGGCGTGAGCGCCGACCGGGCGGCGCCGCGCAGGTCCACCAGGCCGGTGCGGTCCCGCCCGTAGTGGACCGCGTTGGTGAGCACGCCCACGTACCGTCCACTCTCGGGGTGCATGAACAGGCTCGTCCCCGTGAACCCGTTGTGGTAGACCACCCCTTCCGGAGTGACCAACCAACCCAACCCGCGGGAGAGCCGCCCTCCGGCGTCCACCTGCGGGGTCCAGCTCTCCCGCACGTACGAACCGGGGATCGCCCCCTCCGCCCCGATCTCGTGCAGGCGCAGCATCTCCCGGGCGAAGGCTCCCAGGTCGATGGCGGTGGTGAACGCCCCGGCGTGCCCGGCCACACCACCCATCAGCGCCGCGGCCTCGTCGTGCACCACGCCCCAGGTGGGAGCGGTTCCGACGAGTCGACGCTCGGTGGGGGCCACACCGGGCGAGCGTGGCAGCGGACCGAAGGTGGTCGAGCGCATGCCCAATCCGGCCCAGAGGTCGGCGGCCAATCGGTCCAGACCCTTGCCGTACAGGCGCTCCAGCAGCAACCCCAACAGGATGAATCCGCGGTCGACGTAGAGGTAGCCGGGGTCCTCCAAAGGATCGGACAGGATGGCCTCGGCCAGGTCCTGGTCGGTGCCCACGTACCGTTCCAACCAGGTCACCTGGTTGAGTCTGCTGGTGTGCGTGAGGATCTGCCTGGTGGTCACCCAGGCCCCGGGGAGGTCCTCCCCGTCGAAGTATTCGGACATCGGAGCGTTGAGGTCCAAAATCCCCTCGGCGATCGCTCTACCGACCAGCGGCCAGGTCGCCATCACCTTCGTCAAACTCGCGACGTCGTAGGAAACGTCCGGCGCGGTGTCGTGTTCGTCGTCGATCCGACCGACCGCGACGAACTCCCACATGCCACCGGTACCGACCACCGCGGCCCCACCGGGTAGCCAGTCGGCGTCCACCATCACCTTCAGGACCCCACGGATCCGCGCCCCCGTCTCCGTGAGCCAGTCACCATCGTGCACCACACGCCTCCCCCCGAGCGGTCTTCCCCCACTCTCGGCGGATACCCCGTTCGATCCGGCTTGTCACACCAGTGTCGTCAACGAACAGTACGAAACCCTCGCAGGTGGAGGCCGTAATCGAGGTGGTCGGGCGTGGCGAAGTAGGCTGGCGGTCAGGAGTTTTCGAGGAGGACGATGAGCAGCCAGACCCCCGTTCCCGCCGGTTTCGTCGGCGTGTCCGGAAACATGGGGATCAAGGACCCCGACGACGATTTCTTCGCCGTCGTCTCCCAAGCGCCGGCGGTGGTGTCCGCCGTGTTCACCAGGTCCCGGTTCGCCGGGCCGAGTGTGCGCCTGAGCCGGGAGGCGGCCTCGAACGGCCGTGCCCGCGGAGTCGCCGTGATAGCCCGCAACGCCAACGTGGCCACCGGACGGATCGGCGCTCGGGACGCGCGCGAGGTACAGGACCGGGTGGCCCGAGCCGCCGGCGTCGCCCCCGAGGAACTCCTGATCGCCTCCACCGGGGTCATCGGACGCCCCTACCCGATGGAACGGGTCCGTTCCTACCTGGACGGGCTGCCGGCCGAGTTCCCACCGGCCGACCTGGATCGCGCCGCGTCGGCGATGATGACCACCGACACCCACCCCAAGATCGTCAGCGCCAAGGTGGGCGGGGCGACCCTCACCGGCATGGCCAAGGGTGTGGGCATGATCGAGCCGAACATGGCGACCATGCTGGCCTGGTTCTTCACCGACGCCGAGCTGGAGCAACCGGTTCTGGACGAGGTGTTCCGCCGGGTGGTGGACCGCACCTTCAACGCGCTCAGCATCGACACCGACACCTCCACGAGCGACTCCGCCGCGATCATCGCCAACGGCGTGGCCGGCCCGGTGGACGTCGCCGAGTTCGAGGAGGCCCTGTACGAGGCGGCGTTGAGGCTGGTCCGGATGATCGCCTCCGACGGCGAGGGCGCGGGCAAGCTCATCGAGGTACGGGTCACCGGGGCCCGCGATGACGCCCAGGCCAAGCGCGTGGGCAAGGCCGTGGTGAACTCTCCGCTGGTCAAGACCGCCGTGCACGGGGCCGACCCCAACTGGGGCCGGGTCGCGATGGCCGTGGGCAAGTGCTCGGACGAGACCGACGTGCTGCCGGAGAACGTGCGCATCGTCTTCGGTGACGTGGAGACCTTCCCCGCCGAGGCCACCGAGGAGACCCTGGAGCGCGCCGCCCGACACATGAAGGGCGAGGAGGTGCTGATCGGTGTGGACCTGGGCATCTCCGACGGTGACTTCACCGTCTACGGCTGTGACCTGACCGAGGGCTACATCCGGATCAACGCCGACTACACGACCTGAGTCGCACGGCGCGTTCGACGACGTGGCCCCGAAGGAGCGGATTCCTCCGGGGCCACGGTACTTCGGGGGCGCGCCGCTCTGGGGGCCGCGCCGCGGTCAGATGTGCACGGCGGGGCCGTCGGCCATCCTCCCCCCGCGCATGAACAACGACAGGATCGCGCCCGCGAACAGCAGCCCCGCCGCGATGAGGAAGGCCAGGTGCAGGCCGTCCAGGAAGGCCAGGTTGCTCGCCGTGGTGACCGCGGAGACGGTGTCCGCGTCGGCCCCTTCGGGCATGACCGCGCCGCCCTGGGCGATGACGCTCTGCATGGCGCTCAGTTCACCACCGGAGGGCGCGTCCTGGCCGAACGCGCCGTAGTGGTCCGGCAGCCTCGTGACGATGGTCGCGGACATGACCGCGCCCAGGACCGCCGTGCCCAGCGAACCGCCGAGCTGCATCGCCGCCTGTTGCACGGCGGAGGCGACACCGGCGAAGCGCACCGGCGCGTTTCCGATGATCGCGGCGGTGGCACCGGTCATCACCAGGCTCAGACCGACGCCCAGCAGGACGAACCCGATCGACAGGTACACCACCGAGGTGTCCAGGGTCAGTCGGGAGAGCAGGAACATGCCCGTCCCCGCCGACAACAGGCCGATCGTGGTGGGCAACCGTGCGCCGACCCGGTCGAGGATCCGGCCCGCGATCGGCGAGACGATGGCCATCGTCGCCGTCATCGAAATGAGCTGCGTCCCGGTCTGGGCGGGGCTCATCCCCCGCACGCCCTGAAGGTAGAACGTGATGAAGAACAGCGAACCCATCAGGCTCACCGCCATGAACACCATCAGCACCACACCGATGGCCAGTGACGGGTTGGCGAACAGCGCGAGCGGGATGAGCGGTTGCTCGGGCTTGCGCTCCCAGAGCACGAAGGCGAGAACGAACAGGATCGCCGCGCCGAGGGAACCCAGGGTGACGGGGTGGCCCCAGCCGATGCTCGGCGCCTCCACCAGCGCCCACACCAGGGCGAAGACGGCGATGCTGACGAGGACGATGCCGGGCAGGTCCATGCGGCTGCCCGGGTCGGTGGGCCGGTTGGCGGCCAACAACCACAGGCCCAGACCCAGGGCGATCACGCCCACCGGAACGTTGATGTAGAAGACCGCCTCCCAGCTGAGCGCGTCGACGAGGACGCCGCCCAGGATGGGACCACCGGCGGTGGCCGCGCCGATCAGGCTGCCGAACACCCCGAAGGCCCGGCCGAGCTTGCTGGGCGGGAAGCTCGCGCGCATCAGACCCATGGCCGACGGCAGCAGGAGCGCTCCGAAAACGCCTTGGACGATCCGGAAGGCGACCAGCATGATGACCCCGGAGGACAGGGCGATGGCCATCGATGCCACGACGAAGCCGACCACGCCCGCCAGGTAGGTGTTCCGGTGGCCGAAGCGGTCGCCGAGCTTGCCCGCGGTGATGAGGAAGACGGCGAGGCCCAGCAGGTAGCCGTGGGTGACCCACTGCAACTCGGCGAGGGAGGCCCCCAGGCTCGCGCCGATCGCCGGGTTCGCGACGGCCACGATGGTCCCGTCCAAGGCCACCATCATCACGCCGAAGGCGATGGCGACCAGCGTCGCCCAGGGGCTCCGGGTGAGGCGTTCAACGGCCCGTCCCGGTGGTGCGGCGGTCTGTGCGGTCATGGATTCCCCGTCTTCCCCGATCGGTCCCCGTTGGTTACCGGGCGAGATTATGTCAGCCGCTGACACTTGGCAATCTGTGCAATAAGTCAGTGACTGACGTCATACCGACGCGCGTGTATCCTCGAAGGAGGCGCGAGACCCGACGCCGCGAAGGAAGGGGACCGTCCATGACCGTGACGAGCTCCGAGCCGACCGGTCTGCGTGAGCGCAAGAAGGCGCGCATGCGCAGGGACCTCATCGACGCGGCGATCCGCCTGTTCCACGAGCGAGGGTTCGAGGGGACCACCACCGAGGAGATCGCCGCCGCGGTCCACGTCTCACAGCGCACGTTCTTCCGGTACTTCGCCTCCAAGGAGGACGTGGTCCTGGAGGCCGCGGAGGGTGTGGACCGGATCCTGTTCGACTCCCTGCGGGCACGCCCCGCCGACGAGGCGCCCTTCCGCGCCCTGCGCAACGCCACACGCGACCACTGGGAGCACCTGGAGCGTGAGGACCTGCGTCTCCAGGGCAGCGCGGGCAACCTCATCGCGCGCAGCCCCGGCCTGATCGACGCGAACATGCGCTACTGCCACCGGCGCCAGGCCCACCTCGCGCAGGTCCTGGGGGAACGCGCGGGGGTGGATCCGACCACCGACCACCGCCCGTCGCTGGTCGCCTCGGTGTACTTCGCGGCCCTGAGCAACGGACATCAGATCTGGTGCGCCTCCGGTTGCGAGGACGTCGACCGCCTGCTCATCTGCTTCCTGGAGCAGCTGGACCTGGTCCCCGAAGCCGTCGGCGGCGGCTGGGGCACCTCCACCGACACCTGACCGGGCCCACCACCCGACGATCCCGGAGCCGATCGGGGCCGGAGCCGATGGGGCCGCACGTGGTGAGGGCGCGGCTCCGCAGGGCCCGGACGGTGGGCCCTGCGGAGCGTTCCGGTGTCACTCGGCCCGTGG
Source organism: Nocardiopsis listeri NBRC 13360 (assembly GCF_001570765.1). Taxonomy (GTDB): domain Bacteria; phylum Actinomycetota; class Actinomycetes; order Streptosporangiales; family Streptosporangiaceae; genus Nocardiopsis; species Nocardiopsis listeri. The sequence continues at coordinate 29,614 of NZ_BCSH01000039.1, forward strand.
GTCAGAGCCGCAGGGCCTCCGGATGCGCCGCCTCGCGCACCACCTTCCTGGCCCGCTCCGGATCATCGGCCGCCAAGGCCAGCTCGGCCAGGCGTCGACACTCGGCGTGCGAGTGCCGGGACAGGACGTAGCGCACCGCGGGCAGCGCCGGGGACGCCATGGACAGGCTGGTAGCCCCGAGACCCACCAGCACCACGGCGAGCAGTGGGTCGGCCGCGGCCTCGCCGCACACCCCTACAGGTCGGCCCAGTGTCTCCCCCGCCCGGCCCACCTTGGCCAGCAGGTGCAACAGCGACGGCTGCCAAGGGTCCAACAACTCCGGCAGGCTCTCCAGCGTCCGGTCGGCTCCCATGGTGTACTGCGCCAGGTCGTTGGTACCGATCGACACGAAGTCGACACGGCGCAACAGCCGGTCGGCCAGCAGCGCGGCGGCCGGTACCTCCACCATCACGCCGGCCTCGGTGATCCCGGCCGATCTCGCCAGTTCGGCGAACTCGCCCGCCTCCGCCGGGGTGGAGACCATCGGAGCCATCACCCGGACCCGGGCGGAGGCCCCGTCGGCGGCGGCCGCGTGTTCGGCCGCGGAGATCGCGGTGAGCTGGTCGGTGAGCAGTCGCGGATGAAGCTTCGACGTACGGAACCCGCGCACGCCCAGGGCCGGGTTGGCCTCCTCACCCGTCGGCGCGAACTCCAGGGGCTTGTCCGAACCCGCGTCCAGGGTCCGCACCGTCACCACCCGGCCGGCGAACGCCCGGAACAACCGGGTGTAGGCCTCGGTCTGCTCGGCCACCGTGGGTGGCTCCGCCCGGTCGAGGAAGAGGAACTCGGTGCGCAACAACCCGATCCCCTCGCTGTCGTGCGCGCCGGCCTCATCCGAGTCGCCCTCACCCGCGTTGAGCAACAACGCGATCGGCACACCGTCGGCGGTACGGCCTGGCCCGCCGGATTCGGCCAACAGGATCCGGCGCCGTTCGGCCCGCCCCTGGATACGCTCGACGATCTCGGCGTCCGGGTCCACCTCGACGGTGCCGGCGTCACCGTCCACCGCCACCGTCGCACCGTCCACCAGGTGTTCCGCGCCCGAGCAGCCCACCACCGCGGGTAGGCCCAAGGAGCGGGCCAGGATCACGGTGTGGCTGGTGGGGCCGCCGAGTCGGGTGACGATGGCCTTCACTTTCGCCGGGTCGAGCCGCACCGTATCGGCCGGCGCGAGGTCACGGGCGACCAACACGTACGGATGTCCGGGGTCGGGCAGTCCCGGCATCGGGAGTCCGAGCAACACCGCCACCGCCCTGTCCCGGATGTCGGCCAGGTCGGCGGCGCGTTCGGCCAGGTACCCTCCCGCGGCCAGCAGGAGCTCCTGGTAGCGGCCGCACGCCGTATGGACCGCCCAGGCCGCCGGTCGACCTCCCCGGGCGAGCTCGCCGATCTGCCGACGCAGGTCGGGGTCTCGGGCCATCAGGGCCAGGGTGCTCAGCACCGCGGCGGCCTCGCCCTCGACATCGGCCGCCCGCGTGTCCAGTTCCGCGCCCACCTCGTCCAGGGCTGCGAGTGCGGCGCCCTCCTCCGCCGCGGGATCGTCGACCACGGGTTCTTGGGCGGGCAGGGCGGGCGGGTCGGCCATCCGGGCGACGGGCGCCACCGCGGCACCCGGACCGGCGGCGATGCCCCTGAGCGGGCCTTCGGGGTCGGGGCCGGAAGCCGGGTTCTGGACGGGTTCCGTCTGCGCCATGTGTGCTCTCCTGCGACTGGTGGGGGCCGGCTGTGATGGTGGAGGCGATGATCCGTCAGGTCCAGCCAACCCTGAAAACGGCGCCGACGCCGGCCCCGACTTCCGAATCCGTGGACGACCGGGCGGGGCCGGCGTGCGCACCTACCGTGGTCAGGCGTGGGTGTCTCCCGGAACGGTCAGGGCTCGATGGTCACCTTGACCGCGGTGCCCGCCGCGACCGTCTCGATCGCCTTGTGCACGTCGGCCAGCGACATCCGTTCGGTGATGAGGTCGGCGACCGGCACCGCCCCGGTGGAGATGAGGTCGAGGGCGCGCTTGTTGTGTTCGGGGCTGGAGCCGTTGGCCCCGAAGATCGAGAGCTCCCGGTAGTGGACCGCGTTGGCGTCCAGCGCGATGATCGGCGCGTCCTTGGGCAGCCCACCGAAGAGGCTGATCCGGCCGCTGCGCGCCACCATACGCACCGCGTCCTCCTGGGCCTTGCCGGACGCGGCCGCGGTGATGACCAGGTCCGCGCCCCGGTCGCCGGTCAGCTTCAGCACCTCGGCGACGGCGTCGGTCTCCGACCCACAGATCGCGGCGTCGGGACGCACCAGTTCGGCGGACATGTCCAGGCGCCCCCGGTTCAGGTCCACCAGGTACACCTCGGAGGCGCCCTTGGCCCGGGCCAGACGGACGTGCAGACAGCCGATGGGTCCGGCGCCGATCACCACCACCTTGTCGCCCTCGCCGACCCCGGCGATCTCCTGACCGTTGAGCACGCAGGCGAGGGGTTCGGCCACGGACGCCTCGGCGAGGGAGACGTTGTCGGGCACCCGGTTGACGCCGTCCACGGCCAGCACCGCTTCGGGAACGATCATGTACTCGGCGAACCCGCCGTCGTAGTGGTAGCCCATGGACTCCTGGCGTGAGCACACCGTGAACCGTCCGTCGGCGCACTCCACGCACGTACCGCACGGGATGGCGGCGATGACCTGTACCCGGTCCCCCTCGGACCAGCCGGTGACCCCCTCACCGACCTCCACGATGCGGCCGGAGATCTCGTGTCCGATCACCCGGGGCGGCCGGATGTGGTGGTGACCGTGTCGGGAGATCTTGACGTCGGTACCGCAGGTGGAGCAGTTGGCGACGGCGATCTTGAGCTGCCCCGCCTCCGGCGTGGGTTCGGGCGCCTGTTCCAGGCGGATGTCCCCGGGAGCGTAGAAACGGGCGACGAGCATGGTGGGGCCTTTCTTGTGGGGGCCGGGGGCGGGGTGTCCGCCCCCGACCGTTCGAGGAAGCGGTGGAACGGGTCCACCGGAGGTACGCGGAGATCAGCCCGCGGCGGGGGCGAGCAGTTCGATGACCTCGTCGGGGTCGTCCGCCGACCGGAGCCGCGCCGCCCTTTCGGGGTCGGTGAGGACCCCGGCCAGGGAGGACAGCACCCGCAGGTGTTCCTCGCCCGACGCGGCGATGCCGATGGCGACGTGCACGGTGGGGCCGCCCCAGTCGACCCCCTCAGGGAACTGGACGACGGCGAGCGCCGCCTTGCGCACGAGCGAACGGGAGGCGTCGGTGCCGTGTGGGATGGCCACGCCCTCGCCCACAAAGGTGGGGATGGAGGCCTCCCGTTCGTGCATCGCGGTCACGTATCCGGGGTCGACCGCCCCCAACTCCACCAGCAGGGCTCCGCACTGATCGATGGCGTCGGCACGGTCGCGGGCGGTGCGCCCGAGTCGGACGGCGTCCGCGTCGAGGACGAGATCAGTCGCCAAGGGTCCCACCGTCCCGGATGGCCGCCTCCACCTTGGTGAACACGGGGTCTCCGAGGAACATCTGGAAGCCGATGACCACGGTGTCGGGCACGCGGGTCCGGGCCCGGGCGACAAGGCCGGAGTGGCAGAGCACGAGGTCGGCGTCGTCGGGCACACGGTCCACCGGGGAGTGCTCCACGGTGACGTCGTAGGGGGCGAGGGTCTTCTTGAGCTGGGTGGTAAGCAGGACGCTGCTGCCCATGCCGGCGTCACAGGCGACGACGACCTTCTTGACGGCGGATCCTTCGATGGTGGCCATGTGGCCCTCTCTGTACTGAATCTGGTCTGGGGGTGGTCTCACGGCCCGGATGGACCTGGACGGTTAGGAGTCCTTCGCCTTGGCGGACGCGGCGGCCTCGCGTTCGGCCTTGCGTTCGGCGCGCCCGAAGCCGAGGAGCGCGGAGGCGATGAGGAACGAGAAGACCGTACCGACGACGACACCGGCGAGGACCGCGATGTGGTCGCCGCGCGGGGTGACCGCCATCAGGGCGATGATGCTGCCCGGCGCCGGTGTGGCGACGAGTCCGGCGTCGAGGAGCATGAAGGTGGTCACGCCGGACATGCCGCCGCCGATCACGGCCAGGAGGAGCTTGGGCTGGGCGAGGATGTACGGGAAGTAGATCTCGTGGATGCCGCCGAGGAAGTGGATGACGATCGCGCCCGGGGCGGTGGCCCGACTGAGCTTGGGACCGAACAGCATGCAGGCCAACAGGATGCCCAGACCGGGACCGGGGCTGGTCTCGACGAGGAACTCGATCGCCTTGCCCTGCTCGGCCACCCGGGCCACGCCCAGGGGGCCGAGGACACCGTGGTTGATGGCGTTGTTCAGGAAGAGGATCTTGGCGGGTTCCACGATCAACGACACCAGCGGCAGCAGTGACATGTCGATGAGGAACTGGACCCCGGAGCCCAGCCAGCCGGCGACGGTGGTCACGATCGGGCCGATGGCGTACAGCCCCAGGCCGGCCATGACGCCACCGAGGATGCCGGCGCTGAAGTTGTTGACGAGCATCTCGAAGCCGGACGGCGTGCGCGGCTGGGCGACACGGTCGAACTGCTTCATCAGGTAGGCGGCGAGTGGACCGACGACCATGGCGCCGAGGAACATCGGGATGTCCGCGGAGACGATGACACCGATGGTCGCGATCGCGCCGACGACGCCACCGCGCTTGTCGTAGACCAGGTGACCGCCGGTGTAGCCGATGAGCAGCGGCAACAGGTAGGCGATCATCGGGTCGACGAGCTGGGCGAGGTGTTCGTTGGGCCACCAGCCGTCGGGGATGAACAGCGCGGTGATCAGGCCCCAGGCGATGAAGGCGCCGATGTTGGGCATGACCATGCCCGCGAGGAAGCCGCCGAAGCGTTGGACTCCCGAACGGACCGAGGCGAATCGGCTCTCGCTCTGCTGGGTGGACATGGGGGGGCCTCCTGAGAGGTGCGGCGGTGGTGGCCCGCCGAGGAGTGGACGGTGTGGGGTCAGACCACTTGGACCGCCGGTCCCGCCGACTCCAGTTCGTCGGCCAGACCAGCGGCGAGTCCGCGGTCGGTGACGATCAGGTCGAGGTCCTCGACGTTGGCGAAACGGGCGAAGTGGTCGTTGCCGACCTTGGTGTGGTCGGCGAGGAGGACTGAACGTCGGGCGGAGGCGATCATGGCCCGCTTGACCTCGGCCTCGGCCGGGTCGGGGGTGGTGAGACCGCGCTCGACGGACACTCCGTTGGTGGCCATGAAGGCGACGTCGACGTAGGACTCGGCGAGGGATCGTAGGGCCCAGGCGTCGACGCTGGCCTGGGTCCGGTTCCGTAGCCGACCGCCGAGCAACATGAGGCTGATGTTGGGACGGGTGGTGAGGGTGAGGGCGATGGAGAGGGAGTTGGTGACGACGATGAGCTCCCGGTCCGTGGGCAGCTGTTCGGCCATGCGGCCGGTGGTGGAGCCCGCGTCGAGGAGGACCGCGCCCTCTTCGGGGAGTTCGGCCAGCGCCGCCTTGGCGATCCGTTCCTTCTCCTCTGTCATGACGGAGTCGCGCACGTTGAGCGCGGGTTCGAAACCCAGACGCTCCACGGGGATCGCGCCACCGTGGACCCTGCGCAGGACCCCGTGCCGTTCGAGGGCGGTGAGGTCGCGGCGGATGGTCTCGTAGGTGACGTCGAACTCCGAGGCGAGCCCCGTGACGTCGACCCGGCCGTCACGGCGGGCGCGTTCGAGGATCACCTGCTGGCGCTCTTCCGCGTACATGTGGGATCACCTGTGTTTCGGTGTGGTTTTGGGTGAGCATAATCGTGTTGCGTGGGACACACAAGGGGTATCTCAACCCAATATCCCAGTACTCACGACGATCACGCCATCTCAGGAAAACTCTGGTCAGCGACATCCGCCATCATGGCGCCCAGGGGCACTCCTACCCGCCCCCGCGCTCCCCCCATCACGCCGCACCCTATTGACAGGCACAAGCAAACACACATAATCAAAACCATTCCCACACGCAGGCCGGGCAGCCCCATCCTCGAAAAGAGCTCCCATGATCCTGACCCTCACGCCGAATCCGAGCGTCGACCACACCCTGGAGGTCGACGGCCTCGTCCGAGGCGAGGTCGTGCGGATACGCGCCACACACGCCCAGGCCGGCGGCAAAGGCGTCAACGTCGCCCGAGCCCTGCTCGAGGCGGGTATCGACGTCCGCGCGATCCTTCCCGTCGGTGGGGGCGGCGGCGCCGAACTCACCAACCTCCTCGGTGACCTGCCCCGGGTCACCGTCCCCATCGAGGGCGAGACTCGCGGCAACGTCGCCGTCACCGAGTCCGACGGCACCACCACCAAGCTCAACGCCGCGGGCCCCACGCTCTCCAGCACGGAGGTCCAGGCCCTGCTCCGAGCCGTGGAGGACGAACTCGCCAAGGGCCCCGACTGGATGGTGGCCAGCGGCAGCCTGCCCGTGGGCGCCCCCGACGACCTCTACGTTCGAGTGGCCGAACTCGCCGCCGGCCACGGGGTGCCGCTCGCGCTGGACACCTCGGGCGCCCCGCTCGAAGCCGCGGCCCGAACGGGTTCGGTGAAACTACTCAAGCCCAACCTGGAGGAGCTGTCCGGGTTGGTCGGCCGCACGCCGACCACCATCGAGGAGGTCACCGACGCGGCGCGCGAGGTCCTCGCCGGAGGGGACGGCGCCGTCCTGGTCACCCTCGGCGGACACGGGGCCCTGTACGTGGACGCCGAACAAGTGTTGTGGGCCAGGGGTCCCCGGGTACGCACCCGGAGTACCGTGGGCGCGGGTGACAGCGCGCTGGCCGGTTTCCTCGCCCTTGAGGGCACCTCCGAGGAACGGCTGCGTCGGGCCGTGGCCTGGGGCACCGCCGCCGTGTCCCTGCCGGGGACCACCGTCCCCCGCCCCGAAAACGTGACCGACGACGGCGTCGTCTCGATGACCGGACCCGACCCCCTGTGGCGGATCGACAAGCTCTGACCGCCCATCGGCAGCCCTGAACCACCCGACCACCGGCCACGAACCACGAGACCCCGAGGACCGACATGTCCGAACGCACCGTAACCATCGGCTCCCGGCTGGGCCTGCACGCCCGCCCCGCGGCCCTGTTCGTGCAGGCCGTCAACGAGACCGGCCTGCCAGTGATGATCTCCCGCGAGGGCCACAAGGAGGTGGACGCGCGCAGCGTCCTCGCCGTGATGTCCATGGGGGCCTCTCATGGGGAGACCGTCACCTTGACCTGCGACGCCGAGGGCGCGGACGAGGCGCTGGACGGCCTCGTGGAGCTGCTCGGCAAGGAACTCGACCCGAAGTAGTGGCGAGTGGCCCCTTCCCCGTCGGGTGGGGGCCACCCGTTTCGCGTTCGTGTCACCCGAGGAGGCGGATGGCCTCCTCCCGCATCTGGACCTTGCGCACCTTGCCGGTCACCGTCATCGGGAACTCGTCCACCACGTGGACGTAACGCGGAACCTTGTAGTGGGCGATACGCCCCTCGCAAAAGGCCCGCAGTGACTCGACGGTCAACGGGTCGGCCCCGTCCCGCATGCGGACCCACACCATGAGTTCCTCGCCGTACCGTTCGTCCGGGACCCCGATGACCTGGGCGTCCATCAGGTCAGGGTGGGTGTGGAGGAGTTCCTCGATCTCACGCGGGTAGACGTTCTCCCCACCTCGGATCACCATGTCCTTGATCCGGCCGGTGATGCTCACGTACCCGTCCTCGTCCATGACGGCGAGGTCACCGGTGTGCATCCAGCGTCCCGCGTCGATGGCCTCGGCGGTCTTCTCCGGTTCGTTCCAGTACCCGAGCATCACCGAGTAGCCGCGGGTGCACAGCTCACCCGCTACGCCGCGTGGGACGGTGACCCCGGATCCCGGGTCGATCACCTTGACCTCCAGGTGCGGACCGACGCGGCCCACCGTGGACACGCGTCGTTCCAACGAGTCGTCCCGCCGGGTCTGGGTGCTCACCGGAGAGGTCTCGGTCATGCCGTAGCAGATGGAGACCTCGGACATGCCCATCCGGTCGATGACCTTGCGCATGATCTCCGCCGGGCAGGGCGAGCCGGCCATGACGCCGGTGCGCAGCGAGGACAGGTCGTAGTCGTCGAAGTCGGGCAGGGCGAGCTCGGCGATGAACATGGCGGGAACCCCGTACAGCGAGGTACAGCGTTCGGCCTGGACCGCCTCCAGCGAGGCCGCCGGGTCGAATCCGGGTCCGGGGATGACCATGCAGGACCCGTGGCTGGTGGCCGCGAGGTTCGCCATCACCATGCCGAAGCAATGGTAGAAGGGAACCGGGATCGCGATTCGATCCCGTTCCGTGTATCCCAGCAGCTCCCCCACGGAGAACCCGTTGTTGAGGATGTTGTGGTGGGACAGGGTCGCACCCTTGGGGAACCCGGTGGTGCCCGACGTGTACTGGATGTTGACCGGGTCGTCCGGGGACAGGGTCGCCTCCACCTCGGCCAGACGCGACCGATCACCGCGACCGCCCGCTTCGAGCAGGGAGTCCCAGTCGGACCCACCGAAGAGCACGACCTCACGCAGGTCCGGGCAGTCGCCGCGTACCTCCTCGATCATGCCCGCGTAGTCGGAGGTCTTGAAGGAGGGAGCGGCGACCAGCAGGGAGATCCCCGACTGATCGAGGACGTACTCCAGTTCGTGGGTGCGGTAGGCGGGGTTGATGTTGACCAGCACCGCGCCGATCCGCGCCGTGGCGTACTGGATGAGGACCCACTCCGCACGGTTCGGGGACCAGATCCCCACGCGGTCGCCCTTGACCACCCCGAGATCGAGCAGGCCGAGGGCGACGCGGTCGACCTCGGCGTCGAACTCCCGATAGGTGAGCCGGAGCCCTGCGGGCCGGTCGATCAGCGCGTCCTGGTCGGGATGGGCGGCGACGGTACGCGCCAGGTTCACGCCGATCGTGTCACCGAGCAAGGGTGTGGACGACGTTCCTGAGGCGTAACTCGGTCGGGGTTCGGTTGTGCTCAAGTCCGGGCTCCTGGCTGTGAGAGACGGAGGGCGCCACATGGACGGGGACTCGTCGTCACCTTTGTGACTATGTGTGCCGGATCACACGTATCACGAGGGCCGGGTGCCTGTGAAGCGCCGAGGGCCTCCCCATCGGAGAGCGGCGGGAAGGCCCTCGGAACCGCAACGCCGGACTACTCCTTGACCCGGTGGACCTTGTGCTGGGCGGCCTGGGCGCGCGGGCGGACCACCAGCAGGTCGATGTTGACGTGCGAGGGACGGGTGATGGCCCACACGATGGTGTCGGCGACGTCCTCGGCGGACAGCGGGTCGGGAACGCCCTCGTAGACGGCGTCAGCGCCCTCCTTGTCGCCGCGCAGGCGATTGAGTGAGAACTCCTCGGTCTTGACCATGCCGGGGGCGACCTCCAGCACGCGGACCGGTTCCCCGCACAGTTCCAACCGGAGGGTGGCCGCCAGGGTGTGGGCGCCGTGCTTGGCCGCCACGTATCCGCCGCCGCCCTCGTAGACGACGTGCCCCGCCACCGAGGAGACCACGAGGACGGTACCGTCACCGCTCGCGATGAGCCGGGGCAGCAGGGCCTGGGTCATGTTGAGCACCCCCAGGACGTTGACCTCGTACATCCGCCGCCAGTCGACGGGGTCGCCGGTGGCCACGGTCTCCGTGCCGATCGCGCCGCCCGCGTTGTTGACGAGCACGTCGCAGGAGCCCAGTGCCTCGGCGAAGGCGTCGACGGCGGCCCTGTCGGTGACGTCGAGGACCTGTGCCCGCGCGCTCTGGCCGGACCCGGTGATCTCTTCGGCCAGGGCCTCGATCCGGTCGGCGCGGCGGGCGACCAGGACCACCTCGTAGCCCTCGGCGGCGAGTCCGCGCGCGGTGGCCGCGCCGATCCCGCTACTGGCTCCGGTGACGACCGCGGTCGCTGTCATGTTGGTTCCTTCCAGGGTTTCCGCTCTCGCGCCGAGCGTATCCGGGCCGGTGGGACGACGAACGGAAGGGTTCGCGCCACGCGGGCACCGCTGAGAAAGCCGACCAACCACCCGGTCAGCTCTCCGCTGAGCGGCTAGGGACGCGCTTTCAGGCGGGAACGGACCATGCTTCCCTCGGCGCCCGACCGCCCACGGCTGTCCGCCGTACCCGCCACACCCGCACCGACGCTCATCGCGCACGAACCCGGCGACTTCCCCGGCCGGCGGGCGTGGGCGGCCTCCGCCCAGGACACGTCCGTACGTTGGGCCAACGGCTACCGCGAGGCCGATTCGGACGAGGACACGGGTCCCCTCGTCCGCCCCTACATGCCCCCACCGCCCGAGGTACGGCCATGGGTCCCCCGGCCCCGAACGCCCGAGGGCGATCTACTGTGGCCGATCCGCCGTGGAATCCACACCGGCCCACGCCGGAGCACCCGGACGACTTGGACGACCTCGCCGCCGTGATCCGCACCTACCTCGCCTCTCGGGCCTGAGCCGGACCGAGATCGCGGAATAACCCGTGGCCATCGGAGAAACACCATGGTATTTTCGGCGGAATTCATCCTCCGCCGAAATCCCACCGCTCCGGAAGAATTCCCATGGCCGAAACCGAATTCCCCACACCGCCCGGAGAACGGTCACTGATTCGACGATTCACCGCCTACTCACTCGGCACATCCCTCGCCGACTTCGTTTACGGTGCGGTCTTCGTCACGATTTTCCTGGGGCGCGGCGCGGAACCATGGATGGTCGGATCGATCATGGCCGGCGCCAACCTCGTCGGTCTCCTCATGGAAGCGCCGAGCGGTGCGCTGGGCGACCGCTACGGACACCGAAGGCTGCTGTTCGTCGGGCTGCTGAGCTGGGGCACCGGTTTCATGCTCGTCGGCGCCGCGCCGACCCTGCCCCTGACCCTGATGGGCATGTGCTTGGGCACCATCGGTTTCGCGCTGCACTCGGGCACCATGAGCGCGATCCTCATCAACCGGGTCGGTGCCCGGGACCGGACCGCCCGGATCGCGCGGATCGTTCGTGTGGGCGCTCTGTCCGGCCGGATCGGTTCGGCGCTCGGCGCCGCCCTGGTGATGGTGGCGGGCACGTGGCTGCCGGCGGGACCACTGGTGGCCTGCGGTGGGCTACTACTGTTGTCCCTCGCCGCCCTGGCACCGTTGAGTTTCCCCGACGCTCCTGGACGACCGGACCGGCGGATCGGTGTGATCGTGCTGGAGTCGGTCTCCCAGGTGCTCAGCCGGCGCTTCGCCCCGATGGTGGCGTTGGCCATGGGCGCCATGTCGGCGACGGTGCTGTTGGTGGCCTCGTGGCAGCCGATGCTATTGGAACGCTTCGGGCAGGACGTTCGCCTCAATGGCCTGTTCCTGCTGGTGATGACGTTGTCTTTGGCCGCGGGCGCCACCGCCGCGCGGTGGGTGCACCCGCGCAGGCCCCACGTGTGGGGTCCACCGGCGGTCATCGCGGTCGGAGTCCCCCTGGTGCTCGCCGCGCACGGTGTGGTCCCGTTGATAGTCGGCCTGATCGCGGCCGAGTTCCTCATCGGCCTCGCGGGCGTGGTGGCGGGGGTCTGGCACCAACTGATGTTCACCGACGCCGACCGCAACACCATGTTCTCGACGATATCGACCCTGGCCCTGTTGGCCGGTGTCGCGACCAGTTTCGGTTTCGGCCTGCTGTGGGACCTGTGGGGCATTCCCATCGCGGTTTCCGTCATGGCGTCGGTCTCGGTTATCGGGGGAATCGCTTCGCTTGCCCTGATCCGCTTTTTCCCCGAGTCCACAGAATTCACCGAAGCGAAAATGGACGATTCCGACAGAAGCAGTGAACCCGAGAGTTCATGACCCGCACGCCCCTCCCATTCGCCACCTTGATAATCTGCGGGCGATCGATGTGGGGGAAGTGAGTGATGATGGATCTGTCGCGGTTGTGCGAGGAACGTCCGATCGTCCAGGCGCCGATGGCCGGGGGCACCACCACCCCGGCCCTGGTGGCCGCGGTGAGCGCCGCCGGCGGCCTGGGATCACTCCCCGCCGGATACCTGACCGCCGACGCGCTCGGCGCTCGGATCGACGAGGTGCGGGGGCTGGGCGCCCGAACGTTCGCGGTCAACCTGTTCGCCCCCTCCTCTTCCCGCTCCCCGGAGTGCGACGACGCATTGGCCGCCTACCGCTCCGTCCTGGCGGCGGTCGCCCACCGCCTGGCTGTGGAGGTGGGGCCGGCCCGGTACGACGACGATGACTGGGACGCCAAGGTCGACCTGCTGGTCGAGGCCCGAGTGCCCGTCGTGAGCTTCACGTTCGGTTGCCCTTCCGAGGAGGTCCTGACCCGGCTGCGCACGGCGGGGTCGGCGACGATCGTCACCGTTACCACCGTGGCGGAGGCCCGCACCGCCGTGGCCCGGGGCGCCGACGGTGTGTGCGCCCAAGGCGTGGAGGCGGGCGGTCATCGCGCCACCTTCGACCCCGAGCACGCCGACGACCGTCCACTGGCCGAGCTGTTGCCCGACGTGGTGCGGGCCGTGGACGTTCCGGTGATCGCCGCCGGCGGGATCATGGACGGCGCCGACGTCGCCGCGGCCCTGTCCTCCGGAGCGGTCGCCGCCCAGTCGGGTACGGCGTTCCTGCGTTGCCCCGAGAGCGGCGCGCAGCCGGTCCACAAGGCCGCGCTCACCGACCCCGACTTCACCGAGACCTCGCTGACGTGCGCGTTCACCGGTCGACCGGCGCGGGGACTGACCAACCGCTTCATCCTCGACCACTCCGACGCCCCCTGCGCCTACCCGCAGGTGCACCACATGACCAAGCCACTGCGCGCCGCCGCGACCCGGGCCGCCGACCCCGAGGGGATGGCGTTGTGGGCGGGGACCGGGTTCCGTCGGGCACGGGAGTTGCCGGCGGGCGAACTGGTGGCGGTGCTGCGTGAGGAGGCGGCCGGCGCGGGCGCGACCCTCTAGCGTGCCCTCTCGCCACGGCTCCCTTCTCGACTGGGTTGTCGGCGGACCGGGGTACGGTCGCCGCCTCCCCCACTTCCGGAAGGCGGCGCGGTGCCCCCGACGAACACCCGCGAGTCCCCCTGGCGATTCAGTCGCGACGAGCGCACCCTCGTGTTGGGCGCCCTGCTCAACTCGATGGCGTTCTTCGCCGCCCTGCCGTTGTCGGTGCGGCCTCTGGTGATCCGACTGTCCGAACGTCTGCCCCATGGCCCACTGGTGACGTCGGGTTGTGCGTGTTTCGCGGTGGCGTTCGCCTTCGTGTGGCTGGGGACGAGCGATGTGGTGGCGCTGTACGTGGCCATCGTGTTCTGGACCCTGGGCGAGGCGATCCTGCCGCCGTTGCCGGACATCGCGGTACACGCCATCGCCACCGACGACCGCAAGGGCACCTACTTCGGCCTGTCCGAGCTGCGTTACCTGGGGTTCTTCGCCGACCCCGTCCTGGGCGGGATGTTGCTGGACCTGTCCGCCCCGGTCTACTTCACCGGCATGGCCCTGGCGATCTTCCTCTGCGTACCGCTCCTGTCACGTACCGCGAAGCCGGACCTACCACTTGGTAACAATTGACAACGGCAGGCCATGAGACCTAGAGCACGTGTCCTGGGACACTCTAGGGTTCCGCCATGGGTGTATTGCGTAAGCGTGTCCTTATTCGTGTCGTTTTGGGGTTTGTCGCGGTCGTCGCGTCGCTCGCCTTGGTCGCCGCTCTCCTCGGCGTGTGGGCGATACGAAGCTCCTTCCCCACGACCGACGGTGAGCTCTCCCTGTCGGAGCTGAACTCGCCGGTGAACGTCCTTCGGGACGAGTACGGGGTCGCTCACGTCTACGCCGACAACACCGACGACCTCTTCGTCGCCCAAGGATTCACCCACGCCCAGGACCGCTTCTGGGAGATGGACTTCCGTCGCCACGTCACCGCCGGCCGTACCGCCGAACTCTTCGGCCCCGACCAGGTCGACACCGACGTCTACCTGCGCACCATGGGCTGGCGCCGGGTCGCCGAGCAGGAGTACGACCTGCTCACCGAGGAGACACAGGGCTACCTGGACGCCTACGCCGCCGGGGTGAACGCCTGGATCGAGGACAACGAAGGGCTTTCCGCGAGCCTGGAGTACGGGCTCCTGGGCATCACCGCCGACGACTACACCGTCGAACCCTGGACCCCCACCGACAGCCTCGCCTGGCTCAAGGCCATGGCCTGGGACCTGGGCGGCAACCTCCAAGAGGAGACCGACCGCGCCCTGCTGCTCGCCAACGGCCTCGACCGGGAACGGATCGAGGAGCTCTACCCGGCCTACCCGACCGAGCGGCACGAACCCATCACCGACACCGACGAGCACAACGGCGCCGCACCGGAGGCCGACCTCTCCCAGGGTCCGGAACTCCCGCAAGAGGCCCTGGACGCCCTCGAGGGTCTGCCCGCCGTCCGCGACGCCGTGCCCGACCTCCTCGGCCCCTCGGACAGCCCCGACATGGGTTCCAACTCCTGGGTGGTCTCCGGAGAGCACACCGACACCGGCTCCCCCCTGCTGACCAACGACCCCCACCTGGGCGCCTCCATGCCGTCCACCTGGTACCAGATGGGCCTGCACTGCACGGAAATCTCCGAGGAGTGCCCCTTCGACGTCAGCGGGTTCAGCTTCTCCGGGCTGCCCGGCGTGGTCATCGGTCAGAACGAGTCGATCGCGTGGGGCTTCACCAACCTCAACCCCGACGTGATGGACCTGTACCTGGAACAGGTCGAGGGCGACAACTACATCGTGGACGGCGAGGAACGTCCCCTGGAGATCCTCGAGGACACCATCGAGGTCTCCGGTGGTGAGGACATGGACATCACCATCCGCTCGACCCACCACGGCCCCATCCTGTCCACGACCGCCGCCGGCGCGAACCTGCGCGAGATCGGTGAGGAACCCTCCGAGGGCGACGACTCCCCCTACGCGGTCTCCATGCGCTGGACCGCGCTCCAGCCGGGCACCACCGCCGACTCCATCTTCGCCATGAACCGCGCCCGCGACTGGGACGACTTCCGAAGCGCCGCATCGCGCTTCAAGGTACCGGCGCAGAACCTCGTCTACGCGGACAACGAGGGCAACATCGGCTACCAGTCCCCCGGCCTGGTGCCGGTACGTGGTGAGGGTGACGGCCGTTGGCCGGCCCCCGGCTGGGACTCCGACTACGACTGGGAGGAGGAGTACCTTCCCTTCGACGAGCTGCCCAGCGTGCTCAACCCCGAGTCGGGGATCATCGTCACCGCCAACCAGTCGGTGGTCGACGAGGACTACGCACACTTCCTCACCACCGACTGGGACTACGGCTACCGCAGTCAGCGGATCAACGACCTGCTGTCCGAGGCGGTCGACGACGGCCCGGTGACCATCCAGGACATGGAACGCGTCCTGATGGACTCCCACCACGGCGCCGCCGTCGACATCACGCCCCACCTCCTGGACGTGGACGTGGACGGAACCACCGCCGAGGCGCAGGCCGAACTGGCGGACTGGGACCACTTCAACGAACCCGACTCCGCGGGCGCGGCCTTCTACAACGCGACCTGGCGCCACCTGCTCCCCCTGCTCTTCGACGAGTTGGGCGAGCTGGACATGAACAGCAACTCACGCGGCATGTACGTGGTGACCGGCCTGTTGGAGGACCCCGACTCTCCGTGGTGGGAGGGCGAGGAGGTCAGCGGTCGTGACGAGGTGCTGGCCGCCGCC
Source organism: Nocardiopsis listeri NBRC 13360 (assembly GCF_001570765.1). Taxonomy (GTDB): domain Bacteria; phylum Actinomycetota; class Actinomycetes; order Streptosporangiales; family Streptosporangiaceae; genus Nocardiopsis; species Nocardiopsis listeri. Next base: position 45,307 of record NZ_BCSH01000039.1, read on the forward strand.
ATGGGCGAGGCCGCCGAGGAACTCACCGAACTGCTCGGCGACGACCCGTCCGCCTGGCGATGGGGCGATCTGCACACCCTCACCGCCACGCACGAGTCGTTCGGCAGCTCGGGGATCGGCCCGGTGGAGTGGCTGTTCAACCGCGGCCCGGTGGAGAGCCCCGGTGGTTCGAGCATCGTCAACGCGACCGGCTGGAACCCGGCCGAGGGATACAGCATCACCACGGTCCCGTCCATGCGGATGGTCGTCGACCTGTCCGACCGGGACTCCTCCACGTGGATCCATCTGACCGGCAACTCGGGCCACGCCTTCCACCCCAACTACGACGACCAGCTGGAACTATGGTCCGAGGGAACGTCGCTGCCGTGGGCGGTGACGGAGGAGGCCGTACGCGAGGCGAGCACGGACGAGCTCACCCTCACCCCCTAGGGAACACCGAGATCGGGGCGGGGACCACGAGGTTCCCGCCCCGCCGCTTGGAGTCATAGCGGGAACGAGGTTCCGGTCGCCTCCTCCGACAGCTTCCACAACCGGCGGGCGGCGTCGCTGTCCTGGGCGGGTCCGCTACGACGGACCAGACCGGGCGCGCCGCCGGCACCGAACATCCCGGTGGGACCGGCGTAGGCCGCCCCTGGCACGTCCTGGGTGGCGGCGTAGATCGTGGGCAGGGCACCGGCCGCGGCGCTCTGCCCGACGGCCTTGTTCAGCACCCGCATGAACTTGTCCTCCAGCGCCTTGCCGGTACGTCCCTGAAGGTTGGTGTCGGCGTAGCCGGGGTGGGCCGCGGTCGCCAGTACCGAGGACCCCACCTCCTCCAGCCTGCGCTGCAACTCCAGGGTGAAGAGCAGGTTGGCCAGCTTGGACTGACCGTACGCCCGGTAGGGGGTGTACCCCTTCTCGAAGTCGACGTCCTCGAAGTGGATGCCGCGCGCGGTGACGTGCAACCCGGAGGACACGGTGACCACGCGCCCGGTGACGTGTTCCAGGAGCAGGTTGGTGAGGGCGAAGTGGCCCAGGTGGTTGACGCCGAACTGGGTCTCGAAACCGTCCACGGTCCTGGACCTGGGGATGGCCATGACCCCGGCGTTGTTGATCAGCAGGTGGAGGTCGCCCTTCCAGTCCTCGGCGAAGGCGTGCACCGAGGAGAGGTCGGCGAGGTCGAGACGGCGGACCTCGGTCTCACCGGGGATCGTCCGAGCGGCCTCGTCCCCCTTGGCGGTGTCGCGGACGGCCAGGACCACACGGGCCCCGCGACCGGCCAGGACCTTCGCGGTCTCCAGACCGAGGCCGCTGTTGGCCCCGGTGACGACGGCGGTCCTGCCACCGAGATCGGGCAGGTGGACGTTCTTCTCTGTCATCCCCTCACGGTAGGGCGGCCCCCGGAAAGCTGTCCACGACCGCCATGATGACGCCGTCAACATCCCTCTATGCTGGTGAACATGGCCGAACGCCCCTACCACCACGGAGACTTGCGCGCCGTTCTCCTGTCCGGCGCGGAACGCACCCTGGCCGACCGCGGACCCGCCGCGATCTCACTTCGCGAACTCGCCCGTGAGGCGGGTGTGAGCCATGCCGCCCCCGGCCGGCACTTCAAGGACAAGGGGGCGCTGTTGGACGCCCTCGCGCTCAGCGGTTTCCAACGCCTCAAGTCCGCGCTACAGGAGGCCACCTCCGAGGGCACCGGGGCTCGAACCCGCATCCTCGCCCTGGCCCGGGCCTACGTGGACTTCACCCTGGCCAACGGTGCCCTGCTGGACCTGATGTACTCCCGCAAGCACGACAGCGACGTCCCCGATCGGCTCATCACCGCCATCGAGGAACTGCTCGACATCGTCCTCGCCCCGATCCTCCAGGGCCAGCACGACGGCGAGATCGTCCAAGGCGACCCGAACTCGATCGCCCACACCGTCGTCTCCACCCTGCACGGCTTCGCGTCCCTGACCGCCGACCACTCCAAAGAGAAGTTCGACGGCGCTCTCCCCGAGGTCGTCCACCACCTCCTCCACGGCCTCGCCCCTCGTTGACCCACGGACCGGACCCTGTCGACCTCCTGCCCTGTTCGGTCCTCGGTCGACCCGACCTCGTCCAGGACCCCGTCCGCCCACTTGTGCTCAGGCGGTGCTCAGGGAGAGTTTCACGGCGAACCCGAGGAACAGCGCGCCCGCAGCGGAGGTCGCGCCCGCCGAGAGGCGCCTGCGCCGCCCGAAGGCCGCGGAGACGCGGGTGCCGCCGAAGATCAGGGCGGACAGGTACACGAAGCTGACCAGCTGCATCAGCAGGCCCAGGACCAGGAAGGACAGCGCCGGGTAGGCGTAGGTCGGGTCGACGAACTGCACGAAGAAGGAAATCAGGAACAGGATCACCTTCGGGTTGAACAGCGAGACCACCAAGGCGCGGCGGTAGGGGTGCTCCCCCTTGACCGGGGTGGGCGCGGCGTCGGCTGCGCGTTGTTCCTCGGCGCGCTGGTGCCTTGAGGTCCACATGGCGTGCGCGGTGCGCAGCATCCCGACCGCCATCCACACCAAATAGGCGGCGCCCGCGAACTTGATGACCGCGAAGACCACCGGGTTGGTCTGCAACAACGTGGCGGCGCCCGCGGCGGCGAGGACCATCAACACGGCGTCTCCGGTGAAGACCCCGGCGGCGGCCGTGTACCCGGCCCTTGTCCCACTGCGCGCGGCGACGGAGAGCACGTAGATCGAATTGGGCCCGGGGAGGAGAACGATGAGGATGAGCCCTGCCAGGTAGGTGGGCAGGTCGGTGATACCGAGCATGGTGAAAGTGTTTCATCCGGCGGTCGGACACCACCAGGGCTGTTCCAGGTGGCGAGACCCACTCCCCGGCCGGACACCCTTCGCCGGGGGAACGGTGTCCGGCCGGGTACACCCCGAGGCGAGGGAAGGTCTCTCCCTCTCGGGCCCGTAGCCGGCGCTCAGAGCGGGAGGCCCTCTTTCAGCAGACCGCTTGCCTCGTACCCGTGTTCCCGGACGAGTCGCCACGCCTGGCGGCCGATCTCCGCGCGTGTGGCGGCCTTCTTCTGTTCTCTCAACCCCATGGACCACATCATGACGCGACCGGGGCGGGATCCTCATCGGGTAATGAACCTTCCGGCCCGATTAGTCACCCCCGCCACAGGAAACGACTCAGGAACGCCCTCCCGACACGAGGGCGTTCCACGAACGTTGGTCCTCGCCGCGTGGCGGCAGAGAGGTGGAAGGGAAGATGACCGGCAACAGAGGAGTGGTCTACCAAGGCTCCGGGCGAGTCGAGGTGCAGGACATCGCCTACCCGGAGTTCGAACTCAAGGACGGCCCCGGCGTGAACCCCGCGAACGTGGGACGCAAGATCCCCCACGGGGCGATCCTGAAGGTCGTGGCGACCAACATCTGCGGCAGCGACCAGCACATGGTCCGTGGTCGCACCACCGCCCCGGAAGGGATGGTGCTGGGCCACGAGATCACCGGAGAGGTGATCGAGACCGGACCCGACGTGGAGTTCGTCAAGGTCGGCGACCTGGTCTCGGTACCGTTCAACATCTCCTGCGGGCGATGCGTGAACTGTAAGGCCAGGCGCACCGAGATCTGTCTGAACGTCAACCCCGATCGGCCGGGGTCGGCCTACGGCTACGTCGACATGGGCGGTTGGGTCGGTGGCCAGGCGGAGTACGCGCTGGTGCCCTACGCGGACTGGAACCTGCTGAAGTTCCCCGACCGGGACCAGGCCATGGAGAAGATGCTCGACCTGACGATGCTCTCCGACATCTTCCCCACCGGCTACCACGGTTGCGTGACCGCCGGGGTCACCGTGGGGTCGACCGTGTACATCGCGGGCGCCGGCCCGGTCGGTCTGGCCGCGGCGGCCTCCGCGCAGCTCCTGGGCGCGGCGGTGGTGATCGTCGGCGACTCCAACAAGGAGCGCCTGGCCCAGGCCCGCGGGTTCGGCTGCGAGACCATCGACATCTCCGAGGGCGATCCCGGCGACCTGATCGAACAGGTCCTGGGCTCACCGGTGGTGGACAGCGCGGTGGACGCGGTCGGCTTCGAGGCTCACGGCAGCGGGGACAAGGCCGGTGAGGAGGCGCCCGCGAGTGTCCTCAACGACGCCATGAACGTCACCAAGGCCGGTGGTTCCATCGGTATCCCGGGCCTGTACGTGACCGGCGATCCGGGTGCGTCGGACGAGGCCGCCAAGGTGGGTTCGCTGTCGATCCGCTTCGGACTGGGCTGGTCGAAGTCGCACGCCTTCTTCACGGGCCAGTGCCCGGTGATGAAGTACCACCGGGAGTTGATGATGGCGATCCTCAACGACCGAGTGCAGATCGCGAAGGCGGTCAACGCGATAGCGATTCCGTTGGAGGACGCCCCGGAGGGCTACCGCTCGTTCGACGAGGGGGCCGCGAGCAAGTACGTGCTCGACCCGAACGGCTACCTCGGCACCGGCTGAACGGTCGTCGCAGGCCGTTCGGTCATCATTCCAAGAGCCGGCCCACGTACAGGATGGCACCCGCGACCAGGGCGGCCAACGCCGCCGAGGCGATCATCGAGGCCAGGCCGAGGACGACGCCTTCGAGGGCCACCCACGCTTCCAGGAAGTTCCGGACGGGGGTCCTCGTGACCACGAAGACCAGCATGAAGACGACGAACGCGATGATGGGGGCGACCTTGTTCACCCGAACATCCTAGGTCGTGCCCGAGTCGCCGTGATGGGAGGAGCCACATGCGAGCGACGGTCGGGGATCATCTGCACACGCACGGGGTCGCCAGTGCCCGGGGCGAGCAGGAGGCGGAGATCATCGAGGTGCGCGGGGCCGACAACGGCCCGCCCTACCTGGTGCGGTTCGCCGACGGCGAGGAACGGGTCATCTACCCGGGCCCGGAGACCGTGGTCCGTCCACGGGAGTCGGAGGACTGACCGCCCCCAGGGTGGGCCGCCCGGCCCGTCGATGGTCACCGACCACGACGAACCGGCGGCCCCGCCGGACCGGCCCTACTTCAGACGCACGTTCAGGTGGGTGTGCGAGTTGACCACGATCGTGGGTGAGCGCGGCACGTCACCGACCACCGAAAGCTCGGGCCAGCGGGCGAAGAGGGCCTCCAGGGCGATCCGCGCCTCCATACGGGCCAAAGGCGCACCGATGCAGAAGTGCGCGCCGTACCCGAAGTTGGTGTGGGCCGCGTCCTCACGCTGGATGTCGAACTCACCGGCGGTGGGGCCGAAGCGTTCGGGGTCACGTCCCATCGAGATGTAGGAGACGAACACCGGGTCGCCCTTGGCGATCCTCACGCCCTCCGCGGCCGGGTGGACGTCCGTCCCGTCCACGTCCTCGGTGGCGAAGCGGGTGAAGAAGTTAGCGGTGGGCGAGTCCCAGCGCATGATCTCCTCCACCGCGTTCTCCCAGGGCACCTCGCCCGAGAGCAGGAGACGGAGCTGCTCGGGGCGGGCACTGAGCGCGCGCACGGCGTTGAGGAGCAGGTGGGTGGTGGTCTCGTGACCGGCCGCCAGCACCACGTACAGGGTCACGACCAGGTCCTGGCGGGGAAGACGGTCCTCCTCCGGCAGCGCCAACATGGCGCTGACCAGGTCGTCGCCGGGCTCGCGTTCGAGCTTGGCCACGTGGGCGTCCAGCCAGGAGTGCAGGCTCAGCTCGGCGCTTCGCCCCTCACTGGCGGTGTCGTCGAACAGGGCGTTGTACAGCCGACCCAGTTCGTCGTGGTCGGCCTCGTCCACTCCGAGCAGGTAACCGATCACACCCATCGGCAGCGGCCAGGCGAACCGCTTCCGGAAGTCGACCACCCCGTCCTCGGCCTCGTCCGCCGCCTTCTCCAGCTCACCCACGAGGCGCTCCACCAGGGAGGTGACCAGGGGGGTCAACGCCTCGACCCGGCGTGCCGTCAACGCCTGCGCCAGGGGACGACGCAGCTTCCGGTGGTCGGCGCCGTCGGTGTTCACGACCGAGTGACCGGAGGGCGCCGCGATGCTGATCAGCGGCCAGTCATCGGGGATCTCCCCCTCGGTGAGGGCCCTCCAGTGCCCGGGGTCCTTGGTGAAGCGGACGTTGTCCTTGAGGAGGTTGCGCCCGGCTTCGTCACCGGCGACGCCCCACATGGGGACGCCGCCGGGAAGTGCGATCGGCACGATGGGGCCGTGCTCGCGCATCTTCACGGCGTCTTCGTGCAGGTCGAGGCTGAGGGGATCGAGCTGGTGGACCGGTCTGGACAGGCTCAGAGCCACAGAGAGTCTCCTAGGGGATCAGCTGAGGTGACAGGCGGGGTGAAACGGACCGGCAGCGATTCCAGGGCCCGGATCAGGACCTGGGGCTGCCAGCGCAACTGGTCGGCGGGGATGGCCAGATGCAGGTCGGGGAGGTGGGTGAGAAGGGTTTCGATGCCGGTGACCGTGATGATCTCGGACAGGGTTCGGGCCGCGTGCGGGCAGCCGTGGGGGCCATGTGAGAAGGACAGGTAGGCCCGGCTGTGGTGGCGTTCCTGGCCGGGCGGACGGAACAGCGGATCCTGGTGGGTGGCGGCCAGGCCGAGCAGCACCAGATCACCGCTCTGGATGGTCGTACCCGCCAATTGGGTCGTACGAACCGCCCAACGCCCGGCGAAGATCTGGGTGGGGCTGTCGTCCTTGAGGACGTCACGGGCGGCGTCGGTCACCGAGCGACGACCACGCGTGAGCGCGTTGGTGTGCGTCTGGTCGGTCAACATCAGCCTGATGGTGTTGCCGATCCAGTTCGCACTGGTCTGGTGACCGGCGATGATGGACACGAAGATGTCCGCGCTGAGCTGTTCCCTGGTCAGCCCCAATCCGCTGTGCGCCAGGTGTGCGGCGATGTGGGGGCCGGGTTCGCGCATGGCGCGGTCGGCCAGTTCGTCGGTGACGGCCTGAACCTTGCGCATCCCCTCGTTGGGGTCTCCGCCGACCGCCCCCATGAGCTGGAGGAAACCGGTGACCAGGTCATCGTGGTACTCCTCCGGGGCGCCGACCGCCCACCCCAAGGCCATGACCGGCAACCGTTGCGCGTAGGCGAGGATCAGCTCGGCCTCGCCCTCCTGGGCGAACTCCTCGATCAGGCGTTGCGAGGACCTGCGGCAGAACTCCTCGAACTCCCACTGATCGATGCGGGCGAACCCGTCGCTCAGCACCGCCGAACGACGCCGATGCTCCTCACCTTCGGTGTAGAGCATCGACTTCGTGGCGAAACCGCCACCGACCAGCGGCCACATCGGCCATTCGGGGGGCAGGTACTCCCCCAGGTTCCACCGGGTGTAGGACCGGGCGAAAAGATCGGAGTCGGAGGTCACCTGGAGCAGCTCCGAGTAACCGACCACCAGCCAGGCCGGCACGTCCCAGGCCATCAGGACGGGGACCACTGGTCCGTGGCGCCGACGCATCTCGGCGAACAGTCCGGGCGAGTCCCGCTGGTAGCGCTCATCGAGCAGGCTCAACGCGTTCCGGTGCGTCTCCGGAAGCGGCGGCAGGCGCGGGTGTGCGGTCTCGGTGTTCGCTTCGGTCATCGGGCCGGCTCCTGTTCCAGGATCTGCTGACGGTGCACGACCAGTTCGGCGAGGGCCGTGCGAACCTGCTGGGGGTCGCGGGCGTCGCAGCGCAGCAACGGCGTACCCGGGTCGATGTCCAGGCTGGTCCGAATCTCCTCCAGACTCCACTCCCGGGCCTCGTCCCCAAAGGGGTTGTGGACCACCAGGTAGGGCAGACCCGCTCGTTCGACCCGGTCGAGCGCGGCGAACGAACCCTCCACGTCACGGGTGTCGACGAGCACGATCGCGCCCACCGCACCCTGGCAGAGCCGTTCCCAGAGCGCGTGGAACCGCTTCTGTCCGGGGGCGCCGAACAGGTACAGCACGATCTGGTCGTCGATGCTGATCCGACCGAAGTCGAAGGCGACCGTGGTGGTCGTCTTGTCCGGGCGCAGTTCCAGGCCCTCGTCCACACCGGCTCCGGCCTGGGTCATCTCGGCTTCGGTGGTCAGCGGCTTGATCTCGCTGATCGCGCCCACCATCGTGGTCTTCCCCACCCCGAAACCGCCGGTGACGAGGATCTTCATCGAGATCGCGGCGGACGGCGCCAGGGGTTCATAGGGGGAGGTTGATGAGCCCAACACGCAGTTTCTCCAAGAGTTGACGGTCGTCGGCCGGGGAGGCGAACGCCGAAGCGGACCGGTCTGCGGCTCCACCGGCGGAACGGATCACGATGTGTCCGCGGTCGACGAGGTCGGCCAGCAGGATGGTGACCGCGCCCAACGGGATCCCCAGGCGCGCACCGAGCTCGGCGGGGGCGATCGGCCGGTCGCATATCCGCACGATGTCGATCTGTTCGAGGGACAGCCCGGCCGTGTCGGAGCGTTCGGTGACCACCAGCGCGAAGGGATCCAGCCTCAAAGTGGTACCGCTGCGCCCACCGACCACCATGAACAGGCCATCGGGAACGTCGGGATCCATCACGACAGGCCCGCCTCGCCGGCGTGCCTGCTCGGAGTGGCGAGCTGCTCCGGCAGACGCTCGACCAGTCGGCCCATCTCCGTGGCGACCACGCCCAGGTCGGAGGAGGGACTCGTCAGGTCGGTGAGCACGGCCAGTGCCGACCCCGAACCGGCCCCCATCACCAGCAGGTGGTGGGGGTCCAGATCCACCGCGACGGTGCGGACCGGGTCGGTGATGCCGAACACCGAGTTGACCTGACCACCCGTGGCCAAAAGCCCACAGGCGGAGGCGGCCAGGCCATCGGCCTCGTCTCTGCCCAAAGTGCTGTCGGCCGAACGGACCAGACCGTCGGTGGACAGCAGGAGCACGTGACGCACTCCGGGAAGCTCGCGCAGCTTGTCCATGAGCCAGGTCAGGTTGGTCAGCATCAGGAGTCCTCACGATTCTCTGCGGCAGGGTTCGGTGTCGGCCGTGTGTGGGCGTGCCACTGGGCGATCCGAAGACTGGTCGCCACCCGGTCCCGGGGTGGCTCGACGGTCTTGGGGGCGGCCGTCTCGTCGGGGAGGGTGGCTCCGCGACGCCGCCGGGGAAGTTGCCGGGGACGTTCGGCGGAAGGTTCTGAAGAGGGCTCGACGGAAGGCTCGACCGGGGTTCGGGAGCCACGGGCCGGGAGGGTGGAGAGCGGCTCGGTGGCGGCGGAGTCCGCGACCGGCTCCGGGGAGGTCTGGATCGGCACCGGCGGGACGCTCGTGCCTCCCCTGGGGACGGAGGAGGACACCGGGGGAGCCGGAGGGACCACGGCCACGGCCGCGTCGTCGGTGCGCAGGAGCCCGTTGCGCGGGATCCACACGGTCGCACGGGTTCCGCCTCGGGGCGATGGGGAGATGTCGACCCGAATGCCCAGCGGGTCGGCGGCCCGACGGACCACCAGCAGACCCAACTGGTTGGCGGAGAGCTCGGAGATGTCCGGGGGTCGTTTCGGGTCGAGGCGACGACGTACCTCGGCCAGCTGTTCCTCGGTCATGGCCAGACCGCTGTCGTCGATGTGCACGCCGAGCCGCATGGCGGTGTTCTCGAAATGCACCACGACGGCCTCGGAGGGCGCGGAGAAGGAAGTGGCGTTGTCGATCAGTTCGGCCATGATCTGGATGATCGAGTTGACCGCGCGACCCTCGACCACCACCGGGGTGGTGGGCATGTTCATCTGCACGCGGGCGTAGTCGGGGACACTGCCGACCGCCGCGCGGACCAGTCGTTCGACGCGCAGGGGCTGGGTCCAGTTGCGGCCGATCCGGTCGGCCTCGGCCACGGTGAGCAGGCGCTGGATGAGCATCTCCAGGCGGGAGAGACCGGCCTCCATGACCATGAAGTCCTCACGGATGCGCTCACCGGCCCCGGTGGAGTCGAGGGACTTCCAATAGGGTGCGCTGCGTTGTTGCACGTCGGCGCGCAGCTGCGCGACACCGGCGCGGGCGCGGTCGGCACAGCCCTTGACCACGCTGAGGAGTCTTCGGCGCTGTTGGTGTCCGCGCCAGAGCGAACGGGTGACCGCCTCCACCAGTGGACGGGTGGCGGGGTCGGGGCCGTCCGCTGAGTCGACCTCGGAGAGGACGGTGTCGGCCGAGGCTCCTTCTCGGATTCGCCGCGTCACCTGGGGGAACAGGTCTTCGGTCACGGTGCGGGCGGTGCGGTCGCGTTGGGCCAGCGCCGACTGGAGTCGGTCGGCCCGGGCCTCGGCGCGGGTCGCCGCGGCCCGGGCCTCTTCGATCAGCCCGGCGTCACGGCGCGCCGATTCGGTCGCGCTTCGCCGGGCCTCCCGCAGTCGCAGGGTCGTGTAAACCATCGCGGCCAGGAGCACGATCGTGCTCGCCGCCAGTACCCACAGCCAGATCTGTGTGGGGGCGGACTCCACTGGAACCGCTGTGTCTGTCAGCAGCATGCCTTGGTCGATTCACTTCGAGAACGGGCCGGGGAAGGGACGTCGAAGGACACGGAGAGTTGGTCCGGGGATGCGGGTGAAGAAGGTTCGTGGTTCAGCCGTCGTACACGGCCTGCGGGGGATTCCAGGAGGTCTTCGCGATGGGAGATCCGCCGTGGGTGTGCGGACTCGCCGCGAGGGCCGACCCATGTCGATGTCAGCGGGGTTCGAGAGGAAGACCGCGGGCACGGCGGTCCATGGACGAATCCGGCCGGGAGGCTCCCTCAGCTGGTCATTTTGCCATCAACCGGAGCGCTCGGGAAGCGAAACGACCCAATAGGAGAGGGTTCGGTCCCTCACTTACCTAGAGACCCCCGGCGTTCGCACAGTTCACAGCGTTTCCGACCCGTTCCCGCATGTGCTGGAAGTTCCTGAAACTTCTTCTCCCGAACCCCTCGAACCCCCCGAACCCGGTACCAATAGGCCCTTTTTGTCGATCTTGCGCCCACTCCGGACCCTCGCGACACCGGCCCACTAACGCGTGGGTTTGCTCGCACGTAGGGAGTACATCAGGGGAATTCTCGGTGAACCCTCGGGGAAGCGGTGGTAACCCCTGTCGTCACGCTGGAAGGAACCGAACCGGATACCACCGGTTTTCGCGGGTCACCCCGTCGCGTACACGTACAGGAGCGCGTTCATGGTGCTGCCGCCGACCACCCTCCGGTCCCGCACCAGCTCGGGGACCCGCTCCACCGGCACCCACTCCACCCGTTCGGACTCCCAGTCCTCCACGGGCTCACCGACGTGTTCGGCCCCCTCGGCGACGAACACGTGGTGCTCGCTGTCGGAGATGCCCGCCGACGGTTGGGTGTACAGCAGTGGCCGCAGCGGCCCGGGTCGCCAACCGGTCTCCTCCTCCACCTCCCGCGCCGCGGCCTCCACCGGGGTCTCCCCCTCATCCACCGCACCCATGGGGATCTCGTATCCCCAGGTGTCGGTGATGAAGCGGTGGCGCCACAGCAGCAGCGCGTTCCCCCGCCCGTCCAGCACGACGGCCCCCGCCCCGGGCGCCGAACGGATGAGCCGGTGTTCCAACCTCCTGCCCTCGCCGACCTCCACGTCCGCCACACGGATGTCGAGCCAACGGTCGGTGTAGAGCGGTTTCTCCGAGTGGACGGTCCAGCGCATGCGCACTTCTCCTCGAACGGACGGGGACGGCCGGATTCCATGCAACACGATCCCGGTTCCCTTCCTGTACAGGGGTTCGCGCGCTCTGTAGGTTGAGGGCACCCGACCCGTCACAGAGGTGGTCACGTGTCCAGAACGACGTGTTGTGTGGTCGGGGGCGGCCCGGCCGGCATCGTCCTCGGTCTGCTCCTCGCCCGCTGCGGTGTCGAGGTCACCGTGTTGGAGAAGCACGGAGACTTCCTACGGGACTTTCGCGGCGACACCGTGCACCCCTCCACCATGGAGTTGCTGGACGACCTCGGCCTGGCCGAACGGTTCGCGCGACTGCCCCAACGCCACGTGGACCAGGTCCGATTGCCCACCGGGCCGGACGGGCGGATGGTGACCCTCGCGGACTTCACCCCGATGCGCAGCGACTACAACTACATCGCGATGGTCCCCCAGTGGGACCTGTTGGACCTGCTCGTCGCTTCCTCCTCCGAGGAGCCCGGCTTCACTCTGCGGATGAACACCGAGGCGACCTCCTTCATCGAGGAGGGCGGCCGGATCAACGGGGTCCGGTACCGGACACGGGACGGGGAGACCGGCGAGGTCCGGGCACTGATCACGGTGGCCTGCGACGGCCGCGATTCCCTGGCCCGTGAGCTGTCCCGGCTGGAACTGCGGGACTTCTCCGCGCCGATGGACGTGCAGTGGTTCCGACTGCCCCGTGCTTCCGAGGACCCCGAGGGCGGGATCGGGCGCATCGGTGACGGCAGGTTCAGCATCCTGATCGATCGCGGGGACTACTACCAGGCCGCGGCGATCATCCCCAAGGGCGCCGACGCGCGGAACCGGGAACGGTCGCTGGAGGAGTTCAACGAGGCTTTGGTGCGGCAGTTTCCCTGGTTCGAGGGGCGCCGGCTGGTGGCCGAGTGGGACGACGTGAAGCTGTTGGACGTCCGGGTCGACCGGATGCGGCGGTGGCACACCCCGGGTCTGTTGTGCATCGGGGACGCGGCGCACGCGATGTCGCCCGTCGGAGGGATCGGTATCAACCTCGCCGTGCAGGACGCGGTGGCCGCCGCCCGCTACCTGGAGGGCCCGCTCCGCCGTGGACGGGTGGCCCTGACCGACGTGGCCGCCGTGCAGCGGCGCCGGATGCCCGTCACGGTGCTGACCCAGAACCTCCAGCGCCTGGCCCACCGCCGCGCGATCCTGCCCGCGTTGGAGGGGCGTATCGATCTGGGGCGCCAGACCCCGCCGTTGCCGTTGCGGGTGGTCGAGCAGGTGCCGTGGGCCAGGCGGATTCCGCCGTACCTGTTGGCTTATGGGGCACTGCGCGAGAAGCCACCGAAGGCCGCCCTGCGCTGAGCCCCGCGTCCGGTCCTCGCCCCTACTCGGCGACCTGACCCACCACTCGTTGGATGGCCTCGACGGCGATCTCGGGCTGGTCGACGTGGATGTAGTGGCCGGCCTCCTCGGCGGTGCTCGGCTCACTGGCGCCGGAGATCGCCAGCCACTTCTCCTGGCCCTCGCTCCACACGCGCTCCAGCTCGTCGCCGTACTCGGGGATCTCACCCAGGTACGGGACGCCGTGCTGGATGACCTCCGTCGGGATGTCACCGGCCGAGCGGACCTGCGGGTCGCTCTCGATGGTGATCATCTCCGGGTTCTCGCCCTCGAACATGGCGATGTTCTGCGCGCGCACCTCGGCGCCGTCGCCCGTCGCGGATTCGGGGATCACCTCGGTGATGTCGTCGAGCATCGTCGGTGAGGTGGCGTCCATCAGGACCAGGCCCTTGACGCGCTCGGTGTCGTCGGGGGCGTAGCGGGCGGCGATCAGGCCACCCAGCGAGTGACCGGCCAGGACGACCGGGCCGTCGGAGACGTCGTCGAGGACCGCCGACAGGATCTCGCCGCTGTCGGCGACGCTCTGCGGGCCTTCCGGCTGGTCGCTCTCACCCTCGCCGAGACGGTCGTAGGAGCAGACGCGGTCCTGTTCGCTCAGGGTCTCCTGGAGGTCGGCCATGGTGTCGAGGCCGTCGCCCATCCCGGCCATGAGGAGGATGACCGGGCCGTCGACGGCCGGATCACCGGAGCAGGAGAGGTTCACCGACGCACCGTTCACGTCGAGCGTCTTCGCTCCGGTGAAGAGTTCGCCGTCGTTCGCGATCTCCTCGGCGGCGGTCTCCAGGTCGCCTTCCGCTTCCCGCAGGCCGTCCTCCACGTCGGAGAGGACTCCGCATCCGGTGAGCCCGACGCCCACGGTGGCGATCAGGGCGGTGACGGTGGCGGTCCGGATGGTGCGGAACATGACGTTCTCCAGGAAGGGGTGTGGGGGTCGAGAGAGCGCGGAACTTCGCGACTGAGGAGAACGCTACGGATTCGGCGGTTTCCAGTCGTCACCTTGTGGTGGACACCTGCCTGTGGCTCTCCCGGGGGACAAGCCCCTCTTCTCTCTCACACCGTGGCGCCGCGCAGAGCTCACGACTACACTTGAATCAAGTCGGAGGAAAGTGATTCAACCCGGGGATGGTGACGATGACGACGGTGAGCACCGGCGCACGGATCGAACGCGCCCGTACGGCCGCGGCCCTGAGCCAACGCGCCTTGGCCGACGCCACCGGCATCTCACAGTCCACCCTGTCTCGAATCATTTCCGGGGATCGGGCGGCGAAGATGCCGGAACTCGTGGCGATCGCCTGGGAAACCGGGCATACGGTCGCCCAACTCACCGGAACCGGGTTGGTGGCCGAACGTGTGCAGTGCGCGGCCCGGGCCACCAACGGTTCCGACATGGGCGATATGCGTCAGGCGTTGACGGGCTACCTGGAACTGGACGCCTACCTGGACGACCAGGCCATCCCCGCCACGGTCTGAAACGGGGCCAAGGAAGATATGAGTACCGAAGCCGAGGGTCGTGCTCTCGCCGAACGGTTCCGCGAGGAACAACACCTGGGAGTACAGCCGCTGGGTGACCTTGTGGCGATCATCGAGCAGGCCACGGGGATCGACGTGGCCGTGCTCGAAGCCGGCCAAGACCAACACGGTCTGATGATGAGGGACCCCCAGCGCGGATCCGTGTTCATCGGGGTCGCACGCACCCGCCGTCCGATGCGGCAACGCAGCACCCTCGCACACGAACTCGGCCACGCCCTCTTCCAGGACATGACCGACGCTTCGACCAGTACCTGGTCCCACCGCTCTCCTGAGGAGATTCGGGCCGACGCCTTCGCCCGTCATCTACTGATCCCGGACGAGGGCCTGCGTGAATTCCTCGGAGAGCAGGGATCCCTGACCCAGTCCGTGCTCTCCGAAGTCGTTCAGCGCTTCCTGGTCTCGCCATCGATGGCCGCGATCGCGCTGTGCCAGGCGGGGTACATCGACGACCGCACCAAACGGACGTGGCTGACACTCACCACACCACGGCTGGCCACCAGATTCGGGTGGAGCGACCAGTACCGTGCCCTGCAAGACGAGTCCGACCGCAGTAGGGCACCGCAACGACTCCTCGCCCGAGCCATCAGCGCTTACGCCGAAGGAGTGCTGTCCGTACAGGCGATCGCCACGCTTCGTGGCATCAGCCGACGAGAGGCCGAAGCAGAGCTGCGGGAAGCGGGCGTGGTCCCCAAGGAACGGATGGCCACGTGGGCCGATCCCACTGATCTACCGGACCCCGAGATCGACCTCGCGGCCTTGGACGCGGTTCTCGACGCGCCCGGGTTCGATCCCGACACCTCTGGCACGGCACCGGGTGAGGACGAATGAGCCACCGGCCGATCATCGACGCCGGCCCGGGTCTGAATTTCCTTTCCATCAATCAGGAACGTCTCCTCATCCGTGTCCTGGGCAGGCTCAGCGCCCCGGAGACAGTGCAGAGCGAAGTGTTCGACAAGTCTCGACAAGACGAACGCTTCCGTGCCGCCGCCGGTGTCTGGCGCAAGCTGACTCCCAACTGGGTTCAGATCCTGTCCGACGACCAGACCCCCGAACTCGCAGCCGTCGTCCAGCGCATCACCCATCAACCCATGGCCGAACGGCTGGGGCGCCCAAAGGACCTGGGCGAGGTCATGGTCATCGCGCACGCGGTCGTCGCTGCCGAAGCAGGCCTACAAGTGACCATCCTCATCGACGACGGAGAGGGCGCGCGAATCGCCACTTCCGAGATCAATCGCCTCGAACGGCTCCGCCGCAGTGGACGTCCATTGGGATCGATCGCCCTGGCCGGCACGCTGACCGTCTTGGAGCGTGCCGCGCGGAAACAGTACGTCCCGGGCAAAGCGGAGATGCGCCACCTCTACCGGCGATTGCGCGAACTGGATGACGGGCTGCCACCCATCGAGACGACCAGGCTGTTGTCACCCGGCCTCTGGCCCTGATCTTGCTGTCCCGCCGCACTGGTTTGTGACCGGGTCAGCCGCAGACCCGCAGGTAGGTGCGGATGACTTCCGCCAGGTCCGTGAGGTCGTCGGCGGGTGCCGGTTCGGGTTCGGCCAGTAGGTCCCCCACCGGGATACGAGGTCGGGGGATCAGAGGGGCGAGAGAGGGCAGGTACGGGCGGACCAGTGCGCCGGCGTATTCGTCGGGGTGCCGGTGGTCGTCTTCCTCGTCCAGCGGGCCAGGCTCCGGGGTAGGAAGCTCGGCCCTTTTCGGGGCGGGAGCGATCGCCGCCTGGACGCGCTTCTTCGGGATGAACACGTAGGCCAGCGCCGCCGCCAACGTGAGGGCGAAGACCGCCCACAGGTGTTCGGTGAGACTCCGGCACCGCCGGTGGTGTCGGCCGATAGGGTGCTGCACAGTCATCCTCCTGGTTGGTTCAGGTGGTTGATCAGCCCCGGCGCGGTGGTCGCACACCGTGCCGGGGTGTTCGTTTTTCTTGGGGGTCGGTTACGCGGCCGGGTCCCGGTCCAGTGGGATGGTCGCCCACACCTCCAGCGGGAAGCCGTGTTGTCCCTCCCACCACCAGTGCTCCGCGATCCGGTCCACCAGCCACAGGCCCCGGCCGCCGGCACACAGGTCACCCGGCCCTTGCCGCCCTACCTGCGGTACCGACGCGGGAACGCCGGCCTTGGCCCCTTGGTCGAGCACACAGAGGACCGCCCGGCCATCGCAGACCTCGATCGACGCGCCCATCCGTCCGTACTTCTCACCGGTCGCGGTGTGCAGGACTGCGTTGGTGGCGAGTTCGCTGGCCACGAGCCGCACCCAGTCCCCGCAGTGGTTCTGTAGACCCGGCTCACTCCCGCACCAGTCACGCAGACGGCGCACGTCGGAGAGCGTTCCGCCGAAGTAGGACCAGCGCGCGGACGGCCAGCCCACCCCACCACCATCAGGCCGCCGCGGTCCCGGTATCCGAACAGCACCCATCACTACCTCCCACAGTCGAAGCAGACCCCTGCGGGCAACGTCCACCCACAGCCAGACACAGCAGGCTCCAGCGGCTTTGGTAGCCACTTCGTCACTCCCTGCTAGATTCGATGATGCCCTGAGACTGAACTCACTGCAATGCTCTTTCTGAAAATCTCATGAAGAGAGTTGCAGAAAGTTGTAGATGGTTCCATCCGTGAGAGACACTGAAGGCTGCGGACCCAAGTCCTTACGGAGAGGCGGAACTCGGTGTCGGTAGGCAGCCCGATGGTCGCCAGGCTCGGCCTGGCCAACTTCCTGAAGGAGGCACGCGGCAAGCGTTCCTCCGCCGAAGCCGCTGCGGTCGCCGGGTTCAGCAAAGCCACCTTGTCGCGTGTGGAACGCGGAGAGACCACCATCTCCCCAGGGGACGCGCGCCTCCTCATGTCGCACTACGGCGTATCAGTGGACTTGGTCGAGTCGTTCGCGGACTTGGCGTACGCGGCCAAGCAACCGGGCTGGTGGCAGCGCTACAAGTCAGCCCTGCCCGACTGGTTCAGCCTGTTCGTCGGCGTCGAGACAGCGGCGCACCGAATCCGCACCTACGAACCCGAGTGGATCCCCGGCATCCTCCAGACCCCCGAGTACTCGCGCGCCATCATCGAGAAGGGCGTGCAGGTACACGACTCCGAGGAACTGATCCTGGAGTCGGTCAACTTCCGACAGCGCCGACAAGAGAAGCTCACCGGGGAGAGCCCAGCTGGTTTCGATGCGGTCATCAACGAAGCAGCTCTCCACCGACAAGTCGGAGGTCCCGAAGGGCACCGGGCACAACTCGCCTACCTGATCGATTTGAGCCGGTACGAGAACATCGATATCCGGGTGCTCCCCTTCACCTCCGGCGCTCACGCGGCCAGTTATGGGTCCTTCGTCCTCCTCGACTACTCAGTTGTCGGCAAGGATTACGCCCTTGCCTACATCGAATACTCCGCTGGCGCCATCTACTTAGAAGCCGAAGAGGAAGTCTCTATGCACAGGAAGATGTTCGACAGCCTGTGGAAGGACGCGGCCCCGAGCACTGAAACAGAGAGTCTCATCAAGGCCGCGATCCAGCGGATCAGCGACTAAAAGCAATCACTTGGATGGTGACATGAAGTCCTTTGAAGACCCTGCCTCATTGACGTGGCACGTCTCCTCGTACACAGGAGCTCAAGGCAACTGTGTCGAGGTTTCCGAGAGCCGAAACGTTCTGATCCGCGACACCAAGAACCGCGAACGAGGCCATCTCACCTTCGGTCCTACCGAGTGGTCCGGTCTACTGAGCACTCTTCGGCACTAGCACGACCGGGTATCTCAAAACCGACCGGACACTCCCTCAGCGCGGGGGGATGTTGTGCGTGAGCCGGAACATGTTCTGGCCATCGACCTCCGACTTCACCGACACCAGACGTTCGTACGCCTGGGGGTCGTACGCACGCCGGACGTCGGCCGGATCCGCCTCGTCGCCGGACAGGAAGTTGACGTAGGCACCGCCGGTGCTCCACGGTTCCATCGCCCCGATGAGCAGGTCCGCGTAGGCGCGCACCTCCTCCTCACGCTCGGGCGGCGCGACCCCGATGGTGAAGAACGTGAAGGCGGCGTCGCGATGCCCCACCGCGCTGGGCACTTCGGGTTCCCGCCCCAGGGCACCCCCGAGTTGCCGCACCTCCACCAAGGCCATCGGCGAATCCGACCCGGCTCCGGCCAGGGCGATCATCGTCTCGATGGCCCGGTCCGGCAACCCACCCAGGAGACCGGTCCGCTCATAGGCCGGGATCGGCCCCTCCGGGTCACTGTGGATCCGCCCCCAGTCGGTGAACGGCATCTCTTCGACGCCGTCCAGCAGCACGGGGGCGACGCCGCGAAGCGGCTCCACGATCCTGGCGCCTTCCGTCGCCTCGCCCACGAACGACACCCGCACGCTCACCACGAGTCGGCCGCGCACCTGCTCCGGTAGCGGTGCCTCCGGCGGAATCCGTACGAACGCCGCCGAGGTCGTCACGCTCTCCGGAACCTCCGCCGCCCAGTCACGCCAGGCCGGCAGCACGTCGGCCGCCGCCTCGGCCGGGTACAGGATCGCGCCGGCGTAGAGCGTCCGAACATCGAAGAGCCCGAAGTCGAGCGACGTGACGATCCCGAAGTTGCCCTTCCCGCCCCGGACGGCCCAGAACAGGTCCTGCTCGCGCTCCGGCGTCGCCACCCGCAACTCACCGTCGGCGGTCACGATCTCCAGCCGCGACACGTGATCAGAGGCGTAGCCGTGCAACCGGCCGAACGTGGGGCTCAGCCCGCCACCGAGCGTGTAGCCGACGGCCCCGACGCTCACCGATGAACCGGCGAGCCCCGCCAGACCGTGCGGGGCGGTGGCCTCCGCGATGGGGCCCCACTGGGCTCCGGGTCCGACCCGCACCGACGCAGACCTCTCGTCCACCTGAATCCCGCTCATCGCCGCGGTCGAAACCAGGACACCACCCTCGAAGGACACCGATGCCTGGTGTCCGGTCGCCATCACGCACACCGGTAGGCCATGACGCCCCGCGTACCGCACGGCCTTCTGCACGTCCCGCGCGTCCCGGGCCAGGACCACCGCTTCCGGCCCTCGCGTCACCGTGGTGTTGAAGCCGGCCACCGCTTCGGCGTAGCCCTCGTCCCCCGGACGCAACCAGTGGTCCGGCCGGGTGGTGCCGTAGGCGGGAGCGCCCGCGCCGCCCAGGGCACCGGCCGCGCCCAACACCCCACCCGCTCGCAACAGGGTTCGTCGGTCGATGGCCTGCGGTTCCGTCATGTACGCGCCTCTCCAGTGTCATGGGCACCACACGACTACCACCATCGACCGGTATCTCGTTCGACCGACATCCCGGCGACGTCTCGAACGAGTGATTCGGGCCCCTCGTTCAGGAAGTCGGCCAGGAGAACGTGACGTGGGTGTGCCGCTTGGTGACCACCCGGTCCTCCGATGACCGATCGACCGGGACGGAGATCGGATACACCCGGATTTCAGGCCCCGGCCCACCACGCTGGTCCCGATCCCACTCACGAACCAGTAGCCCCACCCGTTCCGCGAACTCCATCGCGGTCGGTCCGAAGGCGTGCACCCCGTACTCGACCGACGCGGCCCCCGGAACCCGTCGCGTGACCAGATAGGCGAAGTCACCGCCCTCGACCGCGGCCATGGAGAAGCGGGGGTTGTTCGGCGTCACCGACCCGGTGTCCAGCGCGGGGTCGACCGTCATGACGCAAAAGCCCGGCAGGGTGGTGGCCAGGTACGACTGCAGGGTGTCGATCGGCTCCCGGAGAGCCACCGTCACCCCCGTCCACCGATCCACCCTGGGAGTGCGCACGACGTCGTCCAACAGGTGCGGATCCTCGGGAGCCCCCTCCTCGAAACGCAGGACGACCTCCTCCGTCCCCCCGAGCCGGAACAGGGTCTCCGCGTGGCTATCCGCTCCCTGCATGGGCAAGAACCCACAGATCAGCGACGAGGTCGAACGCAGGACCCCGTCGTGTTCGACGAACCCGATCGATCGGGTCAGGCCATGAACCCGGAACGGAACCACCAACCGACCGCCCTCGACCAACTGCTCGACCCAGGCGGGCGGGATGTCCCAAGCCCCGGCGGTGACGATGATGGCGTCATAGGGGGCATCTTCCTCCACCCCGTGCGCGGCGTCAGCGGTGACCACCCGAACCCGCTCATGACCGTTGGCGTCCAACAGCCTTCGGGCACGAGCGGTGATGTCCGGGTCGATGTCGACGGTGGTGACCTCCCCATCGGGCCCGACCACCTCGGCGATCAGCGCCGCGTTGTAGCCACCCGACCCGACCTCCAGAACACGCTGCCCAGGCCGCAGCTCGGCTTGGCCGAGCATCATCGCCTGGATCTGCGGCGCGGAGACCGAACTGACGAAGCCCTGCTCTTCGTCGCGCTTGGTCATGACCGGGCTGAAGGGGTCGTAGGCCTGTTCCAGATCGGCCTCGGGGATGAAGAGATGGCGCGGTACCTCACGCAACGCCTGTTCGATCCGGGGGAAAAGGAACTCCCCTCCCACCACTCCGGGTCGGCGCAGGGCCTCCACCATCCGGTCCCGCCACTGCTCAGGATTCGGGTTCGCTGTCACTGGTCCGCTCTCCCGGCCGGGTACTCGGTCCGCTCAGTCTGCCCTTTGCGCACGCGCGCAACCCCACTGTCGACGCCCTAGACTGCGCACGCTCGACACTCCCCCCGGAAAGAATGGTCGGATGAAGCGCGTGCTCGCGTCGATGGCGTCACTGCCGGCTCTGCTACTCACGACCACCTCCTGTGGCCCCCTCGAAGAACCGGCGGACCTGGAGGTTTCCGTGAGCGCTCTTCCGCCGTCCCCGATCGACCGACGGCAGGGCCACGGCCTCGTCTGGTCGGGCGAGGAGGTCCTGGTCTGGGGAGGTCATGGCTCGAACCAGCGAGAACCATTCCCCGACGGTGCCGCCTACTCCCCCAGGACCGACTCCTGGCGTCTCCTCCCCGAGAGCGAACTGGAGCCCCGAACGCGCCACAGCACCGTCATGGTCGGAGAACAGATGCTGGTCTGGGGAGGGTTCGCCCCCACTCACTCCGGGGGCCCCGACGGACACCTGGCCCGGGACGGGGCTCTCTACGATCCCGAGAGCGACTCCTGGGAACCGATCGCACAGGCACCACGGGGCAGGGCCTCGGCCCGTGGGGTGGCCGCCGAAGAGCACGTCGTCTTCACAGGTGGGAACAGCGCGCGAAACGAGGACGTCTTCCTCGTGTACTCGGTCCAAGAGGACACCTGGCACACCATCCCCTTCGAAAGCGCGGACGAGGCGTTGACCGTGTACGACCTGACGTTCGCGAACGGAAGAGTGGTGGCGGTCGGAGCTTCTCCCACAGGTGTGTCCCTGGCGTCGTTCGGCCCGACCGATGAATCCACGACGTTCCGGGAATCGCCCGAACTCTCGGAGGTCGCTCCGGATCACGTCTTCGTCGGGTTGGCCCCCTCCTTCGACGACGAAGCCCTCCTCGCGTTGCGGGACCAGGAGGGCGTGGGTCTGTATGAGATCGGTCCGGACGACCGCCCTGAACTGCTGGACGAGTTGGAGCACTCCGCCTTCCGCCCTTCGGTCTGGTCGCTCACCCACCCCTTGATGGCGGGCGAGATGGACACCGTCGAAGGGCTGGGGCTCCTGTCGACCGGCCCCGGAGAGTTCAGCCTCTGGCACCCCGAGACAGGACGCTCCCACCGCCTCCAGCGAGAGGCGTTGTCCGACTACTGCGGCACTCTCGTCCCCATCGCCGACGGCGTGATGATCGGCTGGGGCGGCCTGGGATGTGAAACCGCGGGTATCCGCACCGACATCGAACCCTGACCCGCTTCGCTTCGGTGCGTGGGGGGCGGGGTGGTCTCGGAAACGACTCTGGCCCGGTCGGGAAGGACCGGGCCAGAGGAAGATCAGAGCCGACGAGGGGACTTGAACCCCTAACCTATCGCTTACAAGGCGATTGCTCTGCCAATTGAGCTACGTCGGCCGGCCACCGAGGCGCACTGCCTCTTGTGTCCACCCGCATGGTACCGGGTCCGGCGACAGGTGGCCTACTCGGATGCGCCGGACCCGACTCAAGCGGGCCTTGGGGATCAGAGTTGTTCCAGGAGAACCTCCTCAACGGCCTCCGCGTAGGCTCGCAACGTCTGGTGGTCGAAGAGGAGTTGCGCGGGAACGTTGATGTCCAGCAGACCCTCGATCTCGCGAACGACCTGAAGGCTGCGAACCGAGTCGCCACCGATCTCGAAGAAGTTGTCGTCACGCCCCACCCGTTCGAGGCGGAGCGTGTTGAGCCAGACGTCGGCGACCGCCTCCTCCGTCGGGGTCTGCGGAGCGACATGGGTCGGCGCCGTGGCGCCCCGCCAGTCGGGCTCGGGCAGTCGTTTGCGATCGACCTTGCCGTTCTGGTTCAACGGCAGTTCCGGAAGCACGGTGAGCACCGACGGCACCATGTAGGCGGGCAGTCTCCGTTCCAGGTGCTCCCGAAGACCGGGACCGTCCGCGGTGCCGGTGACGAAGGCGACCAACCGCCGCCCACCGGAAGGAGCCTCGACCACTACCGCGACCGCCTGAGCCACACCGTCCATCTGGAGCAGGGCGCCCTCGATCTCGCCGAGTTCGATCCGGTAGCCGCGCAGTTTGACCTGCCCGTCCACCCGGCCGACGAAGACGATACGGCCGTCCCGGGTCCAGCGCACGAGGTCACCGGTCCGGTAGAGCCGCCCGCCGTGGGAGAAGGGGTCGGCGATGAACCGCTCGGCGGTCAGGTCGGGCCGGCGATCGTAACCTCGTGCCACACCGTCCCCGGACAGGTAGAGCTCTCCGACGGCGCCCGGGGGCACCGGTCGCAGCGCTCCGTCGAGGACGTAGGTTCCGGTGCCGTCCATGGGTCGGCCGATCGGGCACAGCCCCGCACGTGCTTCTTCGAGGTCGACTGGTCCGCAGGTGGCGAACGTGGTCGTCTCGGTGGGCCCGTACACGTGGACGAGCCTGGTGTCCGGGCAGGCCTCCAGTACCCGGGCGAAGGAGGCCGGGTCCGCCGCCTCACCACCGGTCCACAGTTCCGTCAACCGCTCGAAGCAGGTGGGATCCTGGTTCGCGAACAGGTTGAACAGGGCCGTGGTCAGGAAGATCGCGGTCACACCGTGTTCGGTGACCGCCTCCCTGAGCACCGGCACGGACACCGCTTGCTCGGCCACCACGATGGTCCCACCGTTGAGGAGCGGCACCCACACCTCGTAGGTGGCGGCGTCGAAGGCGTGCGGCGAGTGGAACAGGACCCGTTCATGTCCCTCGGTCCACCGGTGGTCGGCGCTGAGAGCGACGATGTCGCGATGGTCGACCACCACGCCCTTGGGTTCCCCGGTGGAACCCGAGGTGAACATGGCGTAGGCCGCCGAGCGCGGGGCCGGCACCGACTCCACGGGGCGGCGTTCCGGTGCGCTCAAACCGTCCGGACCGTAACGAACGACGGACCCCAGATCCTCGCAACGGTCCATCATGGCGGGGTCTGCGATCGCGATGTCCGCCCCGACGCCCCGCGCCATCCGCCCGACCCGATCGGCCGGGACCGTGTCGTGGAGGGGGACGTAGGCGGCCCCCGCCTTGAGGACCGCGAGCATGGCGACGACCACGCGCGGAGAACGCGGCATCAGCAGGAGGACCCTTGATTCCGGTCCCGCCCCGAGCGCACACAGGTGCGCGGCGAGCTCGTCGGCCTCGGCGTCGAGCTCGGCGTAGGTCCACCGCCCACCGGAGCCGGTGACCGCGAGCGCGTCCGGATGGGCGGCGACCCGGTCCAGGAACAGCCCGGTGACGGTCCCCTCGCGGGGGTCCGGGTCGTCCCCCACGCTGAACCCGAGAGCCCGTCCGGGGTTCGCGGATGCGACCCGTCCCAGGGGCCGGTCCGGGTCCTCGACGAGGGAGACCAGGATCCGCACCAGGTCATCGAGCAGGACCTGGATGGTGGCGGTGTCGAAGCAGTCGGGTTCGTACCCGAGCAGCAGGCGGATCTCGTCGGAGGCGTAGGCGCTGAGCGCCAGCGGGTAGTTGGTCGCCTCGTTGGCGGCGACCAACTCGGCCGTCGGGCCGTCTCCGGTCGCCGAACGCTCCTGCACGGGGTAGTTCTCGAACACGACCATGCTGTCGAAGAGCTGGGTGTCTCCCGGCAGCTCCACCCCCGCCTGGATCCTGTTGAGGGGCAGGTGATCGTGGGCGCGGGCCCGTGCCTGGCCCTCCTGGAGGTCCCGAAGCCACACCGCGACCGGTACTCCGGGGTCGATCCGTACCCGGGTGGG
>NZ_BCSH01000040.1 GCF_001570765.1 Nocardiopsis listeri NBRC 13360
CCCTCACCACCCACACACTCGCAGGACGCCAACTCCCTCCACCCTTCCCCTCCGCTCCGTTCCCCTCCGCTCCGTTCCCTCTCCTCATCCACCACCCAAGCCACCTCATCTAACGATGAGTGAACAACACGTCACCGACCGATAATCGACTGTTGGTCGGCAACTGGGTCCACGTTCAGTCCCGTCGACGAAGGTTGCTTTCCGTCGGTCCCCCGACCGGCTTCACCCCCGAGGCGACGGAGAGCAATCCGCATGCTCACGACACATTCCCAACATCCTCGAAACCCCTCCTCCCCTTCAAAGACACGACGCTGTTCCCGTGCCCTCCTCACCGTGTCTACGGCCGCGGTCCTCGTCGGCGCCCTCACGCTGGTGCCCGCCACCGCTTCGCCGGACCAGGCACAGGACTGGGACGACATCGCCTATCGTGGCGCGATCGAGGTCGTCCAGGCCGAGAACGGTCCCGAGAACGACTCGGTGCTGACCGGCAAGGTGTTCGTCGACTCGGACCGGGACAGCGCAAGCGACGGCGAGTCCGGGCTGGCCGGGGTCACGGTGACCAACGGCCGCGACGTGGTGCGGACCGACGACCAGGGCGAGTACGAACTGCCCGTCTTCGACAACATGACCGTGTCGATCACCCAGCCGTCCGGGTACCAGGTACCGGTGGACGAGTACAACGTTCCGCAGTTCCACTACAACCACCTGCCCGAGGGCTCCCCCGATCTGCGCTACGGGGGCATCGAGCCGACCGGGCCGCTACCCGCCGCGATCAACTTCCCCCTGGTGGAGAGCGAGCTGACCGCTGAGGCGGCACAGAGCTGTGTCATCGCCGGTGACCTGCAGACCTACGACAAGCAGGAGGTCGAGTACGCAAGGGCCGGTGCCATCAAGGACCTGTCCGAACGTGACGACTACGCGGGTTGCGGCACTCTGTTCGTGGGCGACATCGTGGGCGATGACCTGTCGCTCTACCCCGACATCAAGGAACTGACCGCCGAGACCAACGGTCCCGCCCGGTTCCTGCCCGGCAACCACGACCTCGACTTCGACGCACCGATCGCCGCGCACTCCTTCGACACCTTCCGCGCGCAGCTGGCCCCCGCCTACTATTCCTACGACGTGGGCGAGGTGCACGTGGTCGCGCTGAACACCGTCGACTACCCGTGCGCGGCGGCCGAGGACAGCCCCGAGGGTATCGAGGAGCACTGCGCCGACCCGGAGGGAAGCCCGTCGTACAACGGCCGGATCAGCGACGATCAGCTGGACTGGTTGGAGAGCGACCTGGAGAACGTGTCGGACGACAAGTTGATCGTGGTCGCCGGGCACATCGGTCTGCTCAACTACGCCGACGAGAGCTCCCCGGTACACCAGGTCGACCAGGTCGTCCGGGTGCACGAGCTACTGGAGGGCCGTGAGGCCGTCGCGGTGTCCGGACACAGCCACAGCATCGAGAACCTCAAGGCCGGCGACGACGCCGCGGGCTGGCGGGACCTCTTCGGCATCGAGGGGATCCCCTTCCCGCACATCACTGCGGGCGCGATCTCCGGTGACTGGTACTCCGGCGAGGTCGGCGAGGACGGCTACCCCACCGCGATCGGCCGCGACGGTGGTCGCCCCGGCGTGGTGACGCTGGACGTGGAGGGCAACAAGTTCCAGGAGCGTTACACCGTCACGGGCGAGTCCGACGAGGTGCAAACGCAGCTCGGACTGAACAGCCCCACCTTCCGCGAGTGGTTCGACGAGCGCCAGGAGTGGAACGACGACCCCGCCGGGGAGGCGCCCGAACTGGACGAGCCTTTGGTGCTCGACCGGGCCGACCTGGCCGACGGCACCTGGCTGACGACCAACTTCTTCTTGGGTTCCACCGGTTCGACCGTCGAGGTCGCCGTCGATGGAGCCCCCGCCGAGGAGGCCACCCGCACCCAGTTGTTGGAGGGTGAGGACGTCAACGTCGGTGTCGAGTACTCCGACCCGCACGCGGTCGCCCAGCAGCTGGTGCACGGCGGCAGCCTCGCCGACCGGACCATGCACCTGTGGCGGTTCGATCTGCCCGGCGACCTCGAGGCCGGCACCCACACCGCCGAGGTGACCGCGATCGACTCCTACGGCCGCGAGTTCACCGACGTCCTCGAATTCGAGGTCGTCGAGGAGCGGTAGGGCGCTCCCGAGGGACAAGGGTCGTCGCCGGTGTTCGATCACGGGCGGCGACCCTTCGTCGTGATCGGAGAACATCGCCATGGGCCACCCTGTGCGGCACGGTTGTCGCCCCTGGTCTCGCCTATGGTCTCTGTCGCACCTGGAGTCGATACCCCAGGTCGATCGCGCGCCCTGACCGGAGCTCCCGTAAGCTGACCTGCCGAACCGGGACGAACCGGACCGGCGATCCAGAGAGCTCCGAGAACCGAAACGTGAAGCGTCGAGCGCCCGAATGGGCGACCCTCTCCCCCAGGCGCGAGGTCCTCGCCGTCGTGCGCAGTGTCCCCGCCGCCGGGCGGCTGCTGGACGTCACCTCGCTGCTGGCCGATGAGCGAGTAGGGGTCACCTTCACCGTCACCCCCGGTTCGGCCTCCGAGTCCGGGATCGAATCCCTGCTGCGCACCGCCGGTGTCGACGAGGTCCTGCCCTGGGAAGAGGCCCTTCGTACCCGGCATGATCTGGCGTTGGCCGCCAGCACCAAGGGCGATCCGCACCGGGTGCCGGCCCCGCTGGTACTCATGCCGCACGGGATCGGACACAACCGACGGGTGGGCTCCGCCCCTGGTTCGTTGGCAAGGGCCTCCGGGCTGGATCCGGGCGAACTCCTCCACGAGGGCGAACCCATCGCGGCGCGATTCCTGTACTCGCACCGTGAACAGCTCGAACGTCTCCATCGAGTGCTTCCGGCGGCCCGAGGCCGTGGTGTGGTGGTGGGCGATCCCGCCTTTGATCGGATGCTCGCCGCCGGCGGGCGACGCGACCGGTACCGGCAAGCCCTGAACGTGGACGACCGTCGGCTGGTGGTGGTCTCCTCCACCTGGAACCGGGGGTCGTTGTTGGGCGCGCGCCGCGACCTGGTGCGGGCCTTGCTCGCCGAGCTCCCCCACGACGAGTACCGGGTGGCACTCATCGCCCACCCCAACGTGTGGCGATCGCGCGGACGGGCCCAGTTGGAGCTGTGGTTGGCCGACGAGATCGAGGCGGGGCTGGCCCTGATCCCTCCGGAGGAAGGATGGCGCGCTGCCCTGATCGCCTCGGACGTGGTGGTGGGCGACGTGGGTTCGGTGACCTACTACGCGGCCGCTCTGGGCCGACCGGTGCTGCTCGCGGCCTTCGACACCGCCGACATCGACCCGGCCTCGCCCCTGTTGGAGTTCGGTTCTCTGTTGCCGCGTCTGGGGTCGGGACGCCTGGTCGAACAGGTGGAGCTGGCGGCACGGTCCTCCGTTCCGCCGGTGGCCGATCTGCTCATCGAACACCACGGCGACTCGGCATCCCGGCTCCGGACGGTACTGTATTCACTGCTGGATCTGCCCGAACCCGAACGCCCCGCCTATTTCCCGCCCTTGCCCGACCTGCGACCCCAGGTCGACGACATCACCGCCTGGCGGATCGACTCGGCGGCCGTTGAGGGGGCGGAGGAGACGGAGCTGCGTCTGCGACGCCACCCTTCGGCCGTGCCCATCGGGCCACCGGAGGAGGCCGCCACCCGCCCGTTGGTCGTGGACGCCGAGGACACCGCCCTCCCTCGTCGGGACGCCGCCGACTCCTGGTCGCGTCGGCGGGTACGGAGTGAGTCGGACTCCGTCTCCTGGGTGAAGGAACGGATCGCCTCCTACCCGCGTGCCCGATCGGCGGTCGCCGCCCTGGACCGGAACTCCACACTGTTGTTGGATCGTTCCGGCGCGGCGATGCGGGTGCACGACGTACACGGCGTCCATCCCCTGGACGCCGCCATCGTGGCGGCCGCCGCCGTGGCCTGGTCACGCCGGGCATGCCCGTGGCGGGCCTGGCACCGGGGGTTGCCCGTTCGTGTGGGTGAGCGAACCCTGCGCCTGAAAGGCACCCCCCCCCCGCCGGAATTCGCTTTTCTGGGGGATGTCGAGGAAGTCTCGGGCTAACGGTGGAGTTCACGCCGGATCTTGGCGGACTCGGTCTCCAGGTGGTAATGGCCGGCGACCTTCCCGGCCCACTCCAACCGCTTGCGGGACAGGTCGTGTTCGTCTCGTGCACGATCCAGTTCGGCCAGGAGCCGCGCGCCGCGCACCTGTTTGACGGGGTCTGCCATCTGGACGAAGACCTCCAGAGCCTCTTCGGCCTTGAGCGCGGCCTCTTCGGTTCGGTCGATCCCGGCCAGGGCCCGGGCCAGAAGCAGTCGGATCCGGGCCCGAAGCTGCTTCCAGTCGTCCACGACCCACCGTGCCCACCGGTGCGGGCTCTCCGCGACGAGCTCGGCGATACGCCGGTCGGCGATGTCCTCCGCGTGGGTGAGCTCCTGGAGCGCGTGGGCGGGATCGCCTCGGCGTAGGGCCTGGCCACCCAGTTGGTAGGTCTGCATCGCCTCACCGCGCGGACGTCCCGCCTCCCGGTGGATCCGCCGGCAACGGGTGAGCAGTTCACTCGGAGAGGACGCGGGCAGCCCTGGCAGGTCGGGCTCGCGTTCCTTGAGCAGCGCCTGTGTCTCCAAGACCACCGCGCGGTCGAGTTCGTGGTCGGTGCGTTCGGCCTCGCGTTCGGCCTCGGCGACCAGGGGAAGCGCCCGTTCCGTCATGTCGAGCTCGATGTACAGACGGGCGAGGTAGTTGGCGCAGCGGGCGACGGCACCGTGGTGTTCCAACCGCCGTGCCACTTCCAGGGCACGTTGATAGATGGGAACGCCGGTCTTGAGACGACGACGGCCGTAGCAGGTCGGCCAGACCGCGTCGGCCAGTGCCGGCACCGCCAGGGGGCGGTCGAGTTCCAGAGCCAGGGACATCAGTTCGGGGACACGCTCGATCCGACGGTCCTGCCACTCCGCCGCCTCCCGCCGGCCGTCGAAGGGGACCAGGTGGTCGCCGGGCGGAACGGTGAGTTCGGCGGTGGGCAGGTCGTCGGTGAGCCGGTGTCGTTCCCCCAGTGCCGCACGATCGGCCAGATGGTGGGTGACGGTGTGGTAGCGCAGCACGGCGGCCACGTCGGAGGCCCACTTCTCACCCGCCTCCTCTCGGACCCTTTTGCGGACCAGTTCCACCATCCCGCGACCGCCGCCCTGGCCGCGATGCAGCAGTCCGGCCTCGGCCAGTCCGTTCAGTACTTCGTCGGCCCGCTCCTTCAGCACCAGGTGGGCCAGTTCCCGGTCGAAGCCGCGGCCCGGGTCCATGGCGAGGACGTCGAGGACCCGGCGCTGATCGGGTGCCAGACCGGAGACCGCGAGGTCGACCACGACCTCGGCGCCGCTCCGTGGCGGGAAGGTGGAACGTTGCCGTTCCCGGATCGCGCTCACCAGTTCGGCCACGCCCAGTTCCTGGGCCTCGATGTGTCCAGCGGCCATCCTCAGGGCCGCGGGCAGGCCCCCACAGAGTTCGACGAGTCGTTCGGCCGCGACCCGTTCGTCACGGTCCCGCAGACGCCGGTCGACACCGTGGAAGGAGCGTAGGAGCGCGAGCGAGTCGTCCCCGCCCAACGCCGTGAGGGTGACGGCTTCGGCTCCACCTGCCACCAACTCCGCGGTCGAGGTGAATCCGAAGGCACAGGCGGCCACGACCAGGTGCGGTCCGGTGCCCAAAGACAGGGATCGAAGATCCCTCTCGTCGGCGACCCCGTCCAGGAGCAGTAGAAGCGGCTCACCCGTGGTGATCCTGCGCAGCCTGCCGTGCAGGACCGACGCGTCGGTCTCCTCACCCACGTCCCCCACCTGGAGTTCGGCGAGCATGCGGCGCAGCACCGCCGCCACGTCGAGCACGCCTTCCCCGTTCCGCCAGTCGCGCAGGTCGAAGTAGAGGTCGCCGGCCTCGAACCCGCGTCCCACCCGGTGGGCCACCTCCGCGAGGGTGACGCTCTTGCCGACCCCCCGATCCCCGGTGAGCAGGGCGAGCGCGCCACGTCGTTCCCGTAGGACCTGCGCGGCCACACTCTCCAGTCGGGCGAGTTCGTCGACGCGGTTGGTGTACTTGCGATCGGCGTTGGGCGCCTGGTGCGGCGGCGCGGGCGGCTTCGGCTCCATGAAGGTGACGGAGACCCGGTCCCCTTGGATGGACGTGCCGTGGTTGTCCCGCAGCTGGTAGTGGTGTCGGGGGTCGGACACCTTCGGCCTCCTGGTGGTGTGTTGGCACGCGTGCGCCGAGTGGTCACGGCCACCGCCGATCCTAGGCCCCGGGCCGGGTCCGGGGCCTGGGACGCCCCCCTCTGTCCACTTCCGGCCTCGGGCTTCAGTCCACGCCGGCGGCCTCCAGGGTGCTCGCGTCCGGAGCCTTGCTGAGCAGACTGGCGATCACCAGGGCCAACACGGCCGCGGGCAGCGCCACGATCACGCCGTTGAAGCCGCCGGGCGCCCCCGCGACCTCCCAGCCGATGGTGACGGCGGATCCGGTGATCAGGGCCGCCACCGCGCCGGCGGTGGTGGCGCGCTTCCAGAACAGGACCGCCAGGACGGCCGGGGTGATGGCCGCGCCGTAGATCGTGTAGGAGTACATCTGCAGGTCGAGCACGGTGGGGAAGTACAGGCCCAGGGCGATGGCGACCAGGGCGATGGCCACGACCGAGGTGCGCTGCACCACCAGGGTGCCCCGTTCGCCGATTCTGTCACCGGCGAACCTGGCGAACAGGTCGTAGGCGATGTTGGAGGCGCCCGACAGCATGAAGGACGATCCGGTGGTGACGACGAACGCGACCGCGCCGGCCAGCAGCAGTCCGCCGATGATGGTGGGCAGGTGTCCGTCGGAGGCAAGGCGCAGCACGGACTCGTCGCCGTTGATATCGGGCATGAGCACGGCGGCGGAGGTGGCCAACATGATCACGGGGACGAACACGAAGAAGCCGGCGATGAGCATGCCCAGGGTGGAGTTGCGGGCGGCGCGTTCGTCCTTGGCCGCGGCCAGTCGCTGGTAGAGGTTCTGGTCGGCGAGCAGGAGCAGGAACAGCGGCAGGAAGTAGCCGAGCAGCTGGAGTGGGCCGAGGCCACCGGTGGGGGTGCGCGCGGCCTCGGGAAGCCCCTCCCAGTAGGCGGGCAGTCCGCCGACGGCGACCAGGATGAGCGGCACCGCCACGATCAGCGCGCCGAAGACGAGGATGGCGGAGACGAAGTCGGTGTAGGCGACCGAGAACAGGCCTCCGGTGACGGTGAGGATGGTGACGACCACCGCGACGACCAATGCGCCCTGGGTGGTGCTGAGCGGCGTGATGAGCGCGAGGACGTAGCCTCCACCGACGAACTGGGAGGCGACCAGACCGATGTAGGCGATGGTGGTGACCACGGCGGCGACCGTGCGGACCCCGGTGCCGAAGCGGGCTTCGAGCAGTTCGGGGACGGTGTGGCGGGCCGCCCTGCGGATGCGGCGCGCGGCCAACAACAGGACGAGGATTCCCAGGGGTGTGCCGGCGAAGAAGACCATGCCCGCCATGGGGCCGTGGTTGTAGGCGAAGTTCGCGCCGCCGATGATGGTGCCCGATCCGACCCAGGTGACGACGAGGGTCGCGATCATGACGGGGGTGGACAGGCTCCGCCCGGCGAAGAGGAAGTCCTCACCCGTGCGGACCTTGGCGGATCGGGTGTAGTACAGGCCGATCCCGACCATCACCACGAGGTAGAGGGTGATGAGGATCAGGTGCGTCGTTTGCATGGATGGCCTCGAGAGGGAGACGGAGGGGTTCGACTGAGGCCCGATGTAACCAGCAACGACAGCAATAATGCAATAGATGTTGCATTCTATGTGACCTGGATCACCTAGAAGAGTTCCGCCTGCTCCCACAGCCGCTCGGTGCGACGCACCGCGGCCAGGGCCGTCTCGCCCCCGATCCTGGCCAGCTCGGCCAGGATCGCGTGCACGATCACCATCGCCGTGGTCAGCGAGGGGAACATGCCCACTCCCTCGCTGGGCACGACGACGACGTGGTCGGCCACGGCGACCAGGGGCGAGTCCCGACGGTCCGTGATCAGCGCGATCGGCACCGATTCGTCGGCGGCCATACGCGCGGCCCGACCCAGCGCCACGGGGAGCATCCACAGATCACAGACCACCAACAGATCACGCTCGCCCAGCCGCGCCAGGGCGTTGACCAAAGAGGTGCCACCGGAGTCGTGGAGTCGCACGTCGTAGCCCATGATCTGGGCGGCGTGGGAGAGCTGGACCCCCGGCGCGGCGAAGGTGCCCGAGCCCAGGACCAGGGACCTGCGCGCCTCGTGCAGGGCCGCGGCCACCGCGCGGACCCGGCCGGGCTCCAGGGTCCGCTCCAGCAGACGCAGGTTCTCCCGATCCGAACGCACCGCGGCCCGCACCGGATCGGCGTCGGAGCCGGCGTGCTCGGCCAGCACCTCCCCCGCGCTGAGCGAGGCCAGGTAGCGCGAACGCAACTCCACGCGCAGCGCCGGCCAGCCGGAGTAACCCAACTGTTGGCCGGCCCGCACCACCGTCGCGACGTTGACCTCGGCCCGTTCGGCCACTTCGGCGGCGGTCGCGTAGGAGGCGAACCTGGGCTCGTCGCGCAGCACCCGCAGCACCCTCTCGGTGGCCCTGCCCGCGCGCCCGCGCTCCAGTGTCTCCTCGATCCAGTCCGCCATCGCCCTGTCCGTTCTCCGTTCGAGCGATCCGGACCGCCCGGTTCGCGCCGAACCCAGCGATATCACCCCCGCTGGACAACGACGCCCAGATGCAACGTATATTGCATCTCATCGTCGTGGCCCATCCCACGACGGGCCCGTGCACCCACGCCTGGAGGTTCCCCGTGACCGACCACCCGCGCCCCATCGTGTACACGAACACCGCGCTGCTCGATCCCGAGACCGGAACACGCGCGCCCGGGAGCTGGCTCCTCGTCGAGGACGGCCTCATCGCGGCCCGTGGTACGGGTGAGGTCCCAGCGAGCGTCACCGACCGGTCCGAGACGGTCGACCTCGCCGGGGCCACGCTCATGCCCGGCCTCATCGACGCCCACGTGCACGCCACCGCGTTGAGCGCCGACCTGGGCGCCGTCGCCGACCACTCCCCCTCCTACGTGGCCGCCTACGCCTCGAACTCACTGTCCGACATGCTCGGCCGGGGGTTCACCACCGTTCGCGACGTCGGCGGCGCCGACTGGGGACTCGCCGAGGCCGTGGACGACGGACTCATCGACGGACCCCGCCTGCTCTTCGGCGGCAAGGCCCTGTCCCAGACCGGCGGGCACGGAGACTTCCGTCCACGCGGCAGGCACGGCACCGACCAGCACGGATGCTGCCCCGGGGCGGGTCTGATCTGTGACGGGCCCATCGAGTTCCGCCGCGCCGCACGTGAACAGCTGCGCACCGGCGCCCACCACGTCAAGGTGATGCTCTCGGGCGGGGTGGCCTCGCCCACCGACCGGATCGACTCCACCCAGTCCTCCGAGGACGAGCTGCGCGCGGTCGTGGAGGAGGCCGAGGCCGCCGATCGCTACGTCACCGGGCACGCCTACACCGCTCGGGCGGTCAACCGCGGGTTGCGTCTGGGGGTTCGCTGCGTCGAGCACGGCAATCTCATCGACGAGAGCAGCGTGGAGCTGTTCGTGGAGCACGGCGCCTTCCTGGTCCCGACTCTGGTCACCTACCGCGAACTGTCCCGGCAGGGGGCTCGCCACGGGCTTCCCCCCGAGAGTCGGGCGAAGGTGGACACGGTGCTGCACCGGGGTCTGGAGGCCCTGCGCATGGCACACGAGGGCGGGGTGCGCCTGGTGTTCGGCACGGACCTGCTCGGTGGCATGCAGGTCCACCAGAGCGCGGAGTTCGCCATTCGCGGCGAGGTCCAGCCCGCGGCCGACGTGGTGCGCGCGGCCACCAGTGAGGCGGCGGCCCTGCTGGATCTGGAGGGCGAGGTCGGCACACTACGCACGGGGGCGCGCGCCGACCTGGTCGTCGTGGACGGTGACCCGCTGACGGATCTGTCGGTGCTGGCCGAACCCGAGCGCGGCGTGCGGGCGGTACTGCGCGGCGGTGTCCTGCGCCGCGGGGGTCTTTGAGGGCATGGGGGCGCCCGAGGGGTCAGGCGGGGCGGGCCACGCCGGTCGAGCGCAGTAGCGCCCGGTCGCGCTTGCGGCGTTCGCAGCGCACTTCCTCAAGAGCCCTCTTGAGCTTTTCCTCGGGAGTTTCCGTTTTCTCGGCCAGGTAGTTCTCGCGGGGGCTGGTCAGTTTGAACTTTCCCATCACGACCATTCCTTTTTTCGGGGTCGGGCCCTCCGGTCGCGCCTCGGGCCGCCTCCGCGAACAATATACCCAGTGCGGCGGCGAACAAAGCGATCGTGGATCCGTGCTGGTGGTCCAGGCTGCCCGGGTCGGGGGCGTCGATGGTGACCATTCCGAAGGCGTGTTCGGTGGAACGGATCGGCGCGGCGATGAAGGTGCTGTAGTGGGCTCCGGTGCCCGCCCAATAGGGGGTGTCGGCGCCCTCCGAGCGCAGGTCCTCGACGATGACGAACCGGCCGGGTAGTTCGTCGAGGATGCGGAAGGCCTGGTCACCGCGTTCGGTGCCGCGGACGAAGTCGCGGGGACGGTCGGGGCGCCCCGCGGGGAAACGGGGTTCCATCCGTCGCCCGTCGTTGGAGACCACGAACACCACGGCTCGCACCCCCGGTACCGAGACGAAGGCGGCGCGCAGGTCGCCCGCCACCCGCATCGCCGCGGCCTCGGCGGTCTCCACCCTCTTGTCACGGGGGCGGAAGGTGGCGGTGGCGGCCAGTTCCAACAGCGGCGCGAGCGCCTCCTCCAGGACCTTCTCCCGGGCGGAGGTGAGTTCGTTGTTGTTCTTGCTGCGCCGTTCCCACCAAAGGTCGAGGGCGGGGATGACCACGCCGACGACGATGGGCGGCACTCCCCACCAGATCACGATTCCGGAGACGATACCGCCGAAGGCGACCAGGAGCCCGGACAACGTCAGGGCCAGGGGTTTGTGACGGTGCGCGATGTAACCCAGCCACGAAAGCGTGCCCAGGAGGGGGTTCACGGGCTTTTTCACGCGCTCACCCTAGCGGGATCGGCGCCCTTGCGTGACGAAGGCCCGGTGGGCGGTACCGGCGTGATGCCGGGCGCTCCACCGGGCCCGAGTACGGATCAGTACGGATCAGTGACGACCGGAGGTGACACCCGGTCCGGGGTCGCTCGTCTCGGTCGGCTTCCGGTCCTCATCGGTCTGCTCGGCCGACTCGTCCTGGTGCAGGTGGGCGCGTTCCAGGGCAGATCCTTCCACGTCGACGTCGGGCAGCACACGCTCCAGCCACTTGGGCAGCCACCAGGCGGCGTCACCGGCCAGGTGCATCACCGCGGGGATGAGCAGCATCCGGACCAGGAACGCGTCCAGCAGCACACCGAACGCGAGCCCGAAGCCCACGGAGCTGATCATCATCATCTCGGAGAAGATGAACCCGCCGAACACCGAGATCATGATGATCGCGGCGGCGGTGACCACCGAACGGCCGGCCCGGAAGCCCTGCACCACCGCGAGGCGGGCCGGGGCGCCGTGCACGTAGGCCTCGCGCATGCCGGTACCGATGAAGAGCATGTAGTCCATGGCCAGGCCGAACAGGATGCCCACCATGATCGTGGGCAGGAAGCTCAGCACGGGCCCCGGGTTCTCCATCCCGAGCAGACCGCCGAGCCAACCCCACTGGTAGACGGCGACCACGCCGCCCAGGGCGGCGAAGTAGGACAGGATGAACCCGAGCGTGGCCACCACCGGCACGAAGATCGACCGGAACACCAGCAACAGGATGACCAGGGACAGGCCCACGACCACGGTCAGATAGGTGGGCAGGGCACCGGCGATCTGCTCGGAGATGTCGATGTTGCCGCTGGCCATACCGGCGACGCCGAGCGGCGCCTCGCCGTGGATGGGTTCCATGCCGCGCAGCGTGTGGACGAGGTCCTCGGTGGACTCGCTGGAGGGGCCCTCCGCCGGTTCGACCTGGAAGATGGCCAGGGTCTGGTCGTCGGAGACATCGATGGGCGCCACCGCCTCGACGTCCTCCAGCGCGTAGATCGCGTCGGCGACCTCGTGCTGGTACTGCTCGGCGTTGGCCTCGGCCTCGTCGTCGTCAGGGCCGCCGGGCAGGTCCGCGGTGACCAGGAGCGGACCGTTCTGGCCCTCGCCGAAGTTCTCCTGGACGGCGACGTAGGCCCTGTACTGGGTGGAGTCGACCGACTGGGAGGAACCGTCCGGCAGGCCCTGGCGCAGGTCCAGGACCGGCAGGGCGATGACGCCCAGGACGATGACGGCGATGGCGGCTCGGCCGATCGCCCGGATGTTGGACATCGGCTTGATGTGGCCGGGCTTCTCGGCCGCCTGGCCGTTGGCGGATGCGGTGCCCAGACGGGCGCGCTCGCGCTTGGACAGGATCCGTCGTCCCACCAGTCCCAGCAGCGCCGGGATGAGGGTGATGGCGACGATCACCGCGATGGCGATGGCGATGGCGCCGACGCTGCCCATGAGGCCGAGGAAGCCGATACCGGTCAGGTTCAGACCCAGCAGGGCGATGAGCACGGTGGCTCCGGCGAACACCACGGCGTTGCCCGCGGTGCCGTTGGCCAGGCCGACGGACTCTTGGAGCTCCAGCCCCTGCTTGAGTTGACGTCGGTGCCGGTTGACGATGAACAGCGCGTAGTCGATGCCCACCGCCAGGCCGAGCATGAGGCCCAGGATCGGGGTGATGTCGGCGATGGCCAGGACACCGGACAGCGCCATGGTGATCAGGGTGGCGATACCCACACCGACGAGGGCGGTGAGGATCGGCAGGCCGGCTCCGATGAGGGTGCCGAGCATGACCACCAGGACGACGCCGGCGACGACAACGCCGATGATCTCGGCCTTGCTGACCAGGCTGGGCAGCTCCATGGCGATGTCGTCGGCGAACTCGACGGTGGCCCCGTCGACCGGTTCCGACTCGAAGACGGAGATGACGGCGTCGCGGGTCTCCTGGGAGACCTCCTCCTGCGCGTCGGCGAAGGAGACCATCACCATGGCGGCGTTGCCGCCCTCGGAGACGGTGCCGATGCCGTCGGCCATCTCCATCAGGGCCTCGCCCTGTTCGAGCTGTTCCTCCTCGGTTTCCAGGGTCTCCAGGCCCTGGTCGATCTCGTCCTGTCCGCCGTCGAGGGCCTCCTCCATCTGGTCGAGCATCCCCGCGGCCTCGGCCTGGGCACGGTTCTCGTCCAGTTCCTCCTGGCCGGCCTCGATCTCGGCGCGGGCGTCGTCGATCTGTTCGCGCCCGTCCTGGAGGAGCTCGACCTGTTCGGCGCGCTCGTCCTCGGTGGCGAACGGGTCGACGACACCCTCGACCCCGTCGACCTCGGTGGCGAGGTCGACCCGCTCACCGATGGCCTCCTTCTGTTCGTCGGTGAAGGGCTCGCCGTCGTCGGTCTCGTAGATGATGGTGCCGGCGCCGCCGCCCATGCCCTCGAACTCGGTCTTGAGGCGCTGGTTCACCTGGTCGGTGGCGGTGCCGGGGATGGAGAAACCATCCTCCAGCTCTCCCGAGAAGAGGAAGAAGGCACCGCCCGCGGCGACCAGCAGGGTCAGCCAGAGCACGATGACGGTGCGGGCGCGCCGTGCCGAGGCACGCCCTAGTCGGTAGAGAAGTTCAGCCATGGTTCTTCCGCAGGAGTGGTGGGTGTGGTGAGCGGATCCGCTCAGGTGGCCGCGGTGCCGGTGTCCAGGGCGCCGAGGCCGTCGCGGTAGGTGCCGATCATGCGGTCGAGCAGCTCGTTCCAGACACGGCGGGATTCGACGGTGTCAGCCCCTTGGGTGGCCCTCTCCCAACGACGGACCACGACCAGGGCACCGCCGATGAGGGCGCCGCACATCAGCTCGACCTCCATGGGGTCGGCCGAGGGGTGGTGGCGCAGGGTGGTGGCCGCGATCCGGGTTCCCAGGTCGGTGAGGGCGCGCTCGAAGAGCACGGCCTGGCGCGGGTTCAGGGCCCGGTCGCCGATGGCGAGGGCGTGGCCGGGGCCGCAGTCCTCGGTCTGGAAGATGCGCGTGAGCTCGTTGATCGGCGTGACCAGGTCGGTGGCGCGCAGGGCGCCCGCGACCCGGTCGAACATCGAGGTGCCCTCGTCGCTCACGGCGAGGTTGGCGTCGACGCCGTCGAGGATGACCGCGAGCATCTCGCGGAACACTTCGAGGGTGATGTCGTCCACCGTCTTGAAGTGGTTGAAGACGGTGCGTCGGGAGACGTCGGCGCGCGCGGCGAGACGGTCGACGGTGAAGTCGGTGCCGCCGATCTCGGACATGAGCTCGGCCGCGGCGTCGACGATGGCACGCCGGTGCCGTGCCTTGAGAGCCTCACGTCGGTCGAGGGCGGGCGAGCGCCGCTGTTCTGCCATGGCACAAGACTACGGAATTCGGTGCACTCAGTGCAACGACGCACTGAGTGCACCTGCTCACATCGTTTCGGACGTGAACGGCCATAGGCCCACTGAACGGACATAGGAGGCGGTCGTGGCGACCATGAGCACCAGCGCCGCGACGCCGAGCAGGCTGTGGTACCACTCCCATTCCGGGCCCGCTCCGAGAAAGGCTCCCCCGACCATCGCCACGGCGGCGGCGCCCACCCCGATCAGCGCACCGGCCAGGAGGAAGAGCATCAGCGGCCGTGGCAGGCGGCGGCCCGCCTCGGTCACCGCGGCCAGGATCAGCAAGGCTCCGAAGATCCCGGTGGCGGCCGCGAGCCACTGTTCGGCGACCACGCCCAACACCGCGCTGACGGGGCGTTCGTAGGCCTCGGGCGGCACGTCCGGGCCGCCGGGAAAACCCAGACGGCCTTGGGAGGCGTAGTAGGCCTTACCCAGGGCGTAGCCGAGGAAGGCCACCACCAGTGGCACGGCGAACCATCGTGGGCGGCGACGGTCGTTCACGGGCACTCCCTCATCGGAAGGATCGGTGCGCCACGGCGAGTGGAGTTCCCGAGCGCGGGCGGGACGCCGGGGTCACTTACGCTTGGCGCGGCGGCCCACACGCCAGTAGGCGCAGAACTGGACGTTGTCCTTGGGCACCCCGGAGTTCAGGGCCAGGGAACGCGTGGCCAGGACGAAGGACGCCTCACCCACCACGTACACGCGGGTGTCGGCACCGATGCCGCGTGAGCGCAGGTGTTCCAGGGCCCGGTCACCGGCGGACTCTCCGTAGGTGCGCACGTTCCAGACCGGGTCGGCGCCGACCAGTTCACGACGGTCCGCGGCGTCGGGGACCTCCAGGACGTAGTCGCAGGGCGCGCCGTTCAGGGAGCGGGCGATCCCCTCCACGCCCGGCAGTCCGCTCTCGTCGGCCACCACCAGGACCGGGCCGGTGTGGTCCTCGACGTTGAAGATGCGCCCCTGGTCCAGCACGCCGATGTGGTCACCGGGGCGGGCATCCAGGGCCCAGCGGGCGGCCACGCCCTCGACCTCACCGGTGGTGACGCAGCGGTGGATGACGAAGTCCAGGTCCAGCTCCCAGACATC
Source organism: Nocardiopsis listeri NBRC 13360 (assembly GCF_001570765.1). Taxonomy (GTDB): domain Bacteria; phylum Actinomycetota; class Actinomycetes; order Streptosporangiales; family Streptosporangiaceae; genus Nocardiopsis; species Nocardiopsis listeri. Next base: position 15,617 of record NZ_BCSH01000040.1, read on the forward strand.
GTCCACCCGGCGGGCGTCACGGATGGTGTAGTTGCGCACCAGCGGACGGTGCGACTCCTCGATGTCCAGCAGGCGGGAGTACCAGCCCTCCGCTCCGCCCAAGGGCAGGTCGAGGGTGCCGTCCGGGGCGGTCAGGAACAGTCGGAACCAGTGGTCGAAGCCCAGGTACTCGAAGTCGTCCTCGAACCCGTCGCCGGTGCTGCGCAGGGTGACGCGGGAGAAGCCGGGGAAGGGACGGGAGGTGGCGTGCACGACCAGGGAACGGACCGAGGCGGCGCGGGGGTGGACGGGGCGAAAGTCGGCGAGCTTCTGGGCCATGGGTGCCTCCTCGAGGTGCGGTCGATCGGGAGGGGGCGTCCTCGATCCGCGATTCGGGCTGTTCGGGGTGGGTGCGGCCACGGTTCCGCACGGGAACACCGGAGGACCTCACGTTGGCCAGGTTAGACTAACCTAACTAAATTATCGAGGCCGGGTCGGCATCGAATTTCCGAGCCGACCGGGTCGGGGTTGTGGGATCCCCACAGAGCGCCCCGTCTCACGGTGTGGGCGGTAACACGCCCCCGGGAGGTCCGAGTGGTCCGCGACGTCGGATCACGGGCCGTTTTTGGTCGATCTCCACAACTCCACCCCCTCAAGATGCGTTGGGTGCGTCATGGCGCTCGGAGGTCCCCAGACGAGAAGGTGGAGAACGCCGGGGCCGTCTCTCAGTCGCCGCGCGCACATCATTGGTCTTACAGAAGGGCTCATCCGCGTGTTCAGTCGTGTCGCCATCGTGAACCGTGGTGAGGCCGCCATGCGGCTCATCCACGCCGTCCGTGACATCGCCGCGGAGAGCGGAACACCGATCGAGACCGTCGCCCTGCACACCGACGTCGACCGCACGGCCGCGTTCGTGCGCGAGGCCGACCTGGCCTACGACCTCGGTCCCGCCGCCTCTCGCCCCTACCTGGACATGGAGGTGTTGGAGCGCGCCCTGGTGGACTCGGGCGCCGACGCCGCCTGGGTCGGGTGGGGTTTCGTCGCCGAGGATCCGGCCTTCGCCGAACTGTGCGAACGCGTCGGGGTCACCTTCGTCGGCCCCTCGCCGGAGGCCATGCGCAGGCTGGGCGACAAGATCGGCGCCAAGCTCATCGCCGAGGAGGTCGGGGTACCGGTCGCCCCGTGGAGCCGTGGCGCGGTCGAGAGCCTCGAAGAGGCCCTGGCCGCGGGTGAGCGAATCGGTTATCCGTTGATGCTCAAGGCCACCGCAGGTGGCGGTGGGCGCGGCATCCGCGTCATCAACGACGGCGCGGAGCTCGCCGAGGCCTACGAGCGCACCAGCCAGGAGGCCGCCCGGGCCTTCGGCAGCGGCATCGTGTTCCTGGAGCGCCTGGTCACCGGCGCCCGCCACGTCGAGGTCCAGGTCATCGCCGACGGTCAGGGCACCGCTTGGGCGCTGGGCGTGCGCGACTGCTCGGTACAGCGCCGCAACCAGAAGGTCATCGAGGAGTCCGCCTCCCCGCTGCTGAGCCCGGAGCAGACCAAGGAGCTCAAGGAGTCTGCAGAGCGGCTGGCCGTCGCGGTGGACTACCGCGGCGCCGCCACCGTGGAATTCCTCTACCACCCCGGTGAGAAGCTGTTCGCGTTCTTGGAGGTCAACACCCGCCTTCAGGTCGAGCACCCCATCACCGAGGCCACCACCGGGTTCGACCTGGTGCGCGGCCAGCTGCACGTGGCCGGCGGGGGGAGGCTGGAGGGCGCGGCCCCGGCCGAGCGCGGGCACGCGGTGGAGGCCCGGCTCAACGCCGAGGACCCCGACCGCGACTTCGCCCCCTCCCCCGGGCGCATCGCCCGCCTGGACCTGCCCGCGGGCCCCGGCATCCGCGTGGACACCGGTGTGGCCGAGGGCGACACCATCCCCGCCGACTTCGACTCCATGATCGCCAAGATCATCGCCTACGGGAGTGACCGCGAGCAGGCGATGGCGCGTCTGCGTCGGGCGATGCGCGAGACCACCGTGATCATCGAGGGCGGTGCCACCAACAAGAGCTTCGTGCTGGACCTGCTGGACCGACCCGAGGTGATCGACGCCTCCGCCGACACCGGGTGGATCGACCGGGTGCGCGCCGAGGGCGACCTGGTCTCGCACCGGCACTCCGCGGTGGCCCTGTCGGCCGCCGCCATCGAGGCTTACGAGGAAGAGGAGCGGGTCGAGCGACAGCGGCTGCTGTCCACCGCCTTCGGTGGGCGCCCCCAGGTGCAGCACGAGAGCGGTCGCCCGCTCGACCTGAAGCTGCGGGGGGTCGGCTACCGGGTACGGGTGGCGCGTCTGGGCGCCGACCGGTTCCGGGTGGTCGTGGCGTCCGGAGAGGACACGCGCACCGCCGACGTGGAGCTGGAGCGCTTCGACCGGCACAGCGGTCGCATCACCGTCAACGGCTCCCGCCACCACCTGCTCATCGGCGCCCACGGCCCGGTCCACCTGGTGGAGGTCGACGGTGTGGCGCACCGTGTGAGCCTGGACGAGGGCGGCGTGCTGCGTTCGCCCACGCCCGCCCTGGTGGTCGCCACCCCGGTGGCGGTCGGCGCCGAGGTCGAGGCCGGCGCTCCGGTGTTGGTGCTGGAGAGCATGAAGATGGAGACGGTGCTGCGCGCGCCGTTCCGCGCACGCCTGAAGGAGTGCACGGTGATCGTGGGCGCTCAGGTGGAGACCGGCGCCCCGCTGCTGCGTCTTGAGCCGCTGGCCGACACCGAGGAGGCCGAGGAGGCCGACACCGCCCCGGTCGAGCTCGACCTTCCCTCCCCGTCCGAGGACGTCCCCGTGGTCGAGCGTCTCGCGCGTGGCCGCGAGGACCTGCTCGGCCTGCTGTTGGGCTTCGACGTCGACCCGTTGGACGAGCGCCGGGTGTTCGACGAGTACCTGGCGGCCCGACACGAGGCGGTCTCCGCCGGCCACCGCCCCCTGGCCGCCGAGCTGGACCTGCTCGACGTGTTCGCCGACCTGGCCGATCTGAGCCGCAACCGGCCCGCCGGTGCGGACGACGTCGGCGACACCCACGTGCACAGCCCCCGCGAGTACCTGCACACCTACCTGCAGAGTCTGGACGTGGAGCGGGCCGGGCTGCCCGAGTCGTTCCAGACCAGGCTGTCCCGTGCCCTGGCGCACTACGGGGTGACCGACCTGGAGCGCACCCCCGAACTGGAGGCCGCGGTCTTCCGCGTCTTCCTCGCCCAGCAGCGTTCTTCCAGCGACGCGCGCCTGGTCACCGGTCTGCTGCGCGCCTGGCTACAGGACGCTCCGCCCGAGGCCGAGTTGCACGAGCCCACCGGTCTGGCCCTGGAACGGCTCGTGGCCGCCACCCAGGTTCGCTTCCCGGCCGTGGCCGACCTCGCCCGAGGCGTGGTGTTCGCGTGGTTCGGTCAGCCCATGCTGCGCCGACACCGCGCCCAGGTCTACGCCGAGGTGCGCCGTCACCTGCGTCACCTGGACCAGAACCCGGACTCGCCCGAGCGCGCCGAGCGCGTGGCCGCCATGGTGCGCACCACCGAACCGCTGGTGCGCCTGCTCGGTCAGCGACTGGTCCGCGCCGACCTGGACAACGCCGTGCTGTTGGAGGTGCTGACCCGCCGTTACTACGGCAACAAGGGTCTGGCCGACGTGCGCACCACACGTGGTTCGGGGTGCACCTACGTGGTGGCCGAACGCGCCGGGGTGCGCCTGGTGTCGGCCGCCGTCGGGTTCGAGAACCTGGGAGACGCGGTCCGGGGCCTGGCCGAGCACGCCCAGGGCGACCTTCCGGTGGACGCCGACCTGTACCTGTCCTGGGAGAAGCAGCCCGAGGACTTCGACGCGACGGCAGCCGCTCTGCACCAGGCCGTGAACCTGCACCCGATGCCCGCGGGCGTGCGCCGCCTGACCACCACCGTCGCCGGTCGCGACGGCTCGGTCATGCACCACCACTTCACGTTCCGTCCCTCCTCCTCCGGTTTGGAGGAGGACCGGCTCATCCGCGGGCTGCACCCGCACATCGCCGAGCGCATGCAGATGGAGCGCTGGAACCGGTTCGACCTGACCCGTCTGCCGTCCGCGGACGAGGAGGTGTACCTGTTCCGGGCCGTGGCGCGGGAGAACCCCTCCGACAACCGGCTGGTCGCCTTCACCCAGATCCGCGACCTGACCGAGCTGCGCGACCACGAGGGCAGGCTCATCTCCCTGCCCACCGCCGAGAACACCATCGCCACCTGCCTGGACTCGATCCGTCGCGCCCAGGCCGGACGACCGAAGAAGAAGCGGTTCGACACCAACCGGATCGTCATGTACGTGTGGCCCCCGGTCGGCATCACCGACGAGGAGATCCAGGCGATCGGGCGGCGGGTCCTGCCCACCGTCGCCGGGGCCGGTCTGGAGGAGATCCTCTTCATCGCGCGCCGTCGCGACGCCGAGACCGGTGAGCTGGTCAAGACGGCGGTACGGGTGCCCTTCGACGCCACCGGCGAACCGGGCCTGGCCATCGGTGGTCTGTCCACCGAGCCGGTCGAACCGGTCGACGACTACCGCCAGAAGGTGCTGCGCGCCGGCAGCCGCAACACCGTCTACCCCTACGAGCTCACCGACCTGCTCGGCGACTTCGTCGAGCACGACCTGGACGAGCACCACGCGCTGGTTCCGGTGGACCGCCCCAAGGGACGCAACTCCGCGGCGATCGTCGCCGGTGTGGTCACCACCCGCACCCGACGCCACCACGAGGGCATGAGCCGGGTGGTGCTGCTGGGCGACCCCACCAAGTCGCTGGGCGCGCTGTCGGAGGCCGAGTGCCGCCGGGTCATCGCGGCTCTGGACCTGGCCGAGCGGATGGACGTTCCGCTGGAATGGTACGCGCTGTCCGCGGGCGCCCGCATCTCCATGGACTCGGGCACCGAGAACATGGACTGGGTGGCCGCGGCGCTCAAGCGCATCGTGGAGTTCACCCAGGACGGCCGTGAGATCAACATCGTCGTGGCGGGCATCAACGTCGGCGCGCAACCGTACTGGAACGCCGAGGCGACGATGCTCATGCACACCAAGGGCATCCTGGTGATGACCCCGGACTCGGCGATGGTACTCACCGGCAAGCAGTCGCTGGACTTCTCCGGTGGCGTGTCGGCCGAGGACAACCACGGCATCGGCGGCTACGACCGGGTCATGGGCCCCAACGGGCAGGCCCAGTACTGGGCGCCCAACCTCATCGCCGCCCGCGACATCCTCATGGCGCACTACGAGCACACCTACATCGCGCCGGGTGAGCAGGCTCCGCGACGGGCCGCGACCTCCGACCCCGCCGACCGGGACGTCTCGGACTTCCCGCACGTGGTGGAGGGCAGCGACTTCACCACCGTCGGGGAGATCTTCTCCAGTGCGGCCAACCCCGACCGCAAGAAGCCGTTCGACATCCGAACCGTGATGCGGGCGCTGTCGGACCAGGACCATCCGGTGCTGGAGCGCTGGGCCGGCATGGCCGAGGCCGACACCGCGGCGGTGCAGGACGTGCACTTGGGCGGGATCCCGGTGTGCCTGTTGGGCATCGAGTCGCGGTCGGTGCCGCGACGCGGTTTCCCGCCGGCGGACGGCCCCGACACCTACACCGCGGGCACCCTGTTCCCGCAGTCGTCGAAGAAGGCGGCACGGGCGATCAACGCCGCCAGCGGCAACCGTCCACTGGTGGTGCTGGCCAACCTGTCGGGCTTCGACGGATCGCCGGAGTCCATGCGCAGGCTCCAGTTGGAGTACGGCGCGGAGATCGGTCGGGCGATCGTGAACTTCGAGGGCCCGATCGTGTTCTGCGTGATCTCCCGGTACCACGGTGGTGCGTTCGTGGTCTTCTCCAAGGCGCTCAACCCGAACATGACGGTGCTGGCCCTGGAGGGCTCGTTCGCGTCGGTGTTGGGCGGCGCCCCGGCCGCCGCGGTGGTCTTCTCCGGTGAGGTCAACGCCCGTACCGCGGCCGACCCGCGGGTCGGGGAACTGGAGGGACGTCTGGCCGAGTCCTCAGGGACGGGGCGGGCGACCCTGGCCGCCGAGCTGGAGGAGGTTCGTGCCTCGGTGCGTTCGGAGAAGCTGGGCGAGGTGGCCGCGGAGTTCGACCGGGTGCACAGCATCCAGCGGGCCGTCGAGGTGGGTTCGGTGGACGCGGTGATCCGCGCCGCCGAGATGCGTCCGCGCATCATCGAGGCCATCGAGGCGCACCAGGGCGCTCAGCGGTAACCGGTAAGCGAAAGGGGCCCACCGAGAACTCTCGGCGGGCCCCTTTCACGCTCGGGTGGGCCGGCACGGCGGTCGCCTCACGGCGGATGGCACAACAGGGTTCCTGCCACCTGACGGTGCGGTATTCCCTGAAGGCTGTGTGTAGAGCCCGGGGGACACTTGATACCGCGCCGACCCACCACGTGTAACGGGCCCACCCCCTCCCCTATTCCACCTCCGTCCTCATCGATGAAAGATCACGACCGGTCGGATCCGTCGGAGACCTGCTCGGAATCGGAGAGCCTGGTGAGCGGGGTGCGGACGCTCCCTCCGGTGAGGACGGTGTGGACACCGACCGCCACGGACTCGATGGTCTCGACCCCGTACTGCATACCAGGGGCGTCCGCGGTGCCGTCGGTGAGCACCACCAGGTCGTAGTCGCCGATCGGGGTGTCCTGGAACCCACCGATGCTGTTGATCCGCCAGGTGTCGGTGTCCGGGTAGGGCAACCACCCGTTCTTCAGGTACACGGTGGCGTCTGCGGGAGCCCCGGTGGGCACGCCCCAGCGCTGTTCGTCGATCACGTCGCCCATGAGCCCGCGCGCGTAGTCCCTCTGGCCCGCGCCGAGCACGTCGTTGTCGGTGCGCAGCAGTTCGAGGAGGGTGAGCTGGTCGTCGGCGGTGATCTTCATGAGACCGACGAAGCCGTCCGGGTGCAGGACGGTGTCGTCCATGCCCGCCAGGTCGAGGAAGTCCTGGATGCGTTCGGCTCCGAGTCGATCGCGCAGCTCAACCGCGGAGTCGTTACCGGACACCGTGATCATGTCGGTGGCGAGATCGTCCTCGCTGTCGGTGAGTTCGCGGTCCTCGTCCATGGTCAGGCGCAGCAGCGCCCCGAGGACCACCACCTTGCCCACGCTGGCGGCGTCGAACTCGGCGGTGGGGTCGAGTCCGCACCGGAGGTCGCCGTCGTGGGCGGACACCCCCACCGAGACACGTCCGTCGCGTGCCTCGACCCGCTCACGGATCTCCTCGGAGAGGCGTTCGGCGACCTCGGGGTGGGTGTCGGAGGCGCAGACGGGGTTCTGGATGTCGGCGGCCGCGTTGGTCGGTACCAGCAGGGTGAGTCCCAGGGCACAGGTGGCGGTGAGGGCGACGGGGGTTCGATTCGTGGGCATGCGGTGTGTCCCTCCAAGGGGGCGTCGACCGCCACACCGACCCCGGCCGCGACCAGGGCACGGCGCAGGGTGTTCGAACGTCGATTCGCCGTCCATGGTGCCGCATGGGCGGCGCTTTCGCCCACGACACTCCGCGAGATTCACGGGTGGGGCCGCGTTCGGCCGGCCTGGAAGGCCTACGGGTCGTTGCCGATCAGCGGGCCGAGCAACACGGTCACCCCCGCCGCGACCCGGGAACGCCTCGGCGTGCAGAGGGGACGGTTCCGCGTCGTGGACGCGGAACCGGACGCGGACCTGGATCAGTCGTCCTCTTCCTCGTGGTGGTCGAGGTCGGTGGTGTGCCTGCGCCAGTAGCCGGTCCGCCTCGCTGGTCCGGTTGCGCACGAAGCCGAGTGCGGCCGTTTGGAGGGCCCCGCACTGAAGGATCCGAAGAACCCGTTGAAGACGGCGATCGCGTAGATCGCCCACAACCAGGGTTCGTTGGGCAGGAGCGTCTTGGCGGCCGGCGCTCCGAAGCCGAAGATGGAGATGAGCCGGGCGACGAAGACGAGCCTGAACTCGCGGCTCAGCCGGAGGGGACCGATGTCGACCATCAGCTGGGAGAGTTCCACGGGGTCCTTCGCGGGTGGTGGGTGGCGTCGTTGCGGTTCACCGACTCCAGGCCCGCGACGACCTCGGCGGGTTCGATGCGCACCCCGCCGATCTCGACCTGGTCGTCGGCGCGTCTCAGGTAAACGTCGGCGCGCCCCGTGCGCATCCCCCGGGAGACGGGCGAAACCACGCGAGAGTGAGGTGGCCGTCACCTGGAAGTCGCGCTCCGATCGGGCCGACGACTCCACAACCCCGGGTCCGGCCCCCGACAAGGGTGTCCTAACCTGATGAAGGCCGCCCCCGCAGCACGTCGCGCCTTGCCACGAACCCGAGGAACCACCTTGAACTTCAATTCCCTGTCCGCCCTGGCCTTCCGCGTGGTGGCCGTATTCGAGGCCTTCACCTGGGTCGGGCTCTTGGCCGGCATGTACTTCAAGTACCTGGGCAACGGCAGCGAGCTCGGCGTACAGATCTTCGGCCCGCTGCACGGTGGGGCCTTCGTGGCGTACGGACTGGTCGCCCTGTTGGTCGCCTACCGATTCCGGTGGGGCGCCTGGCCGACCCTGGTGGCGCTGGCCGCGTCGGTTCCTCCGCTGGGCACCCTCCTCGCGGACTGGTGGTTGCACCGGACCGGACGCCTGAACCCCGAGCGCGCCAAGACCGGGCAAACGCCCGAACCGGTGGCCTGATCCCACCGTTCGAAACGAATCCCCGAGCGGGTCACGATTCCTTTCGTGACCCGCTCTCGTCGTTTCCGCCGAACCCGGACCCCGTCGGCCACTTCAGCCACAGGAGGTCACTCCCCTACCTCAGAATGATCTTCCCGAGAAGGGGTGTAAAAGGTTTACCAATTGACCGATAGCGGACAACAGAAACTTTCATTGACCCCTTTGCGTGCGGAAAGGGATCCGTGTTCAGTTGTGACCGCCAAGTAACCTCCCCGATCCGAGAAGGGCTCCCCCCGCTATGTGTCAGCAAGATGGACCCGCACGTCGCACGGTCTTGCAGGGAGCGGCCGTCGCCTCCGGCGCCGCCCTCGTCGCAGGTGCCGGTGTGGCCACCGCGAACGCCCAGACCCGGGCCGCGGCGGCCGAACCGGCGATGTACTTCCGCGCCGACTGGAACGCCCGACCACCGTCGAGCCCCGTCCAGGTCCTGGCGGCCCCTCCCACCCACGTGGTCGTCCACCACACCGCGACCCCCAACAGCACCGACTACTCCGAGGCCCACGCCCTGGCGCTGTCCAGGTCGATCCAGAACCACCACATGGACACCCAGGGCTGGATCGACGCGGGCCAGCAGTTCACCATCAGCCGTGGCGGGCACCTGATGGAGGGTCGCAACCTCGCCGTCGTGGCCGTCCGCGAGGGCACCCACTGCGTCGGCACCCACGTCGCCGACCACAACGGCACCACCGTGGGCATCGAGAACGAGGGCATCTACATGGAGGAGGGCCCCACCCAGGAGCTCACCGACAGGCTCATCGAAACCCTCGCCTGGTTGTGCGGTGCCTACGGCCTCGACCCGCAGCAGGCCATCGTGGGGCACCGCGACTTCAACTCCACCGCCTGCCCCGGTGACGTGCTCTACGCGATGTTGCCCGAGCTGCGCGACGCGGTGAGCGGTCTGATGGCCGCCCAGGGCATGGAGTCCGGTACCGCCGACGTGGCGGCCGAGGACCGTCCCACCTATCCGTCGGCCCCCGAGGACGAGCCCCGGCGCGAGTTCTTCCACGGCCCCGGTCGCGGAGCCGACGACTTCAGCCGCTGATCACCGGATACGACGACTCCCCGCTCGTCGTCGACTGACAGGGGGCGGCGCCACCGGAGAGGCGCCGCCCCCTCTTCGTCCCCGGGACCGGCGCCCCGTTTCCGTCGGAGGACTCCGCTGGCCTCGGAGCGCTCGACGAACGTGGAAGGGAATCCGGTGATGGCGTTGTCGGAACCGATGGAGGAGTTCGCGTCCACCGAGGGAACGGTGCGTTGGCGGGCGACCGGGTCGGGAGAGCCCGTGGTGCTACTGCACGGCACCCCGTTCTCGTCCTACGTGTGGCGGGAGGTCGCCGGCGCCTTGTCCGACCGGTACCGGGTCCACACCTGGGACATGCCCGGGTACGGCGCCTCGGAGAAATGCGCGGGCCAGCGGGTCTCCCTGGCCGCGCAGGGGCGGGTGTTCACCGAACTACTCGCCCACTGGGGGCTGGACCGACCCCGGGTGGTGGCGCACGACTTCGGCGGGGCGGTGGCGTTGCGCGCCCACCTGCTGCACAACGCCGCCTACTCCCGGCTGGCCCTGGTCTCCCCGGTGGCGCTTGCCCCGTGGGGGTCGCCGTTCTTCCGGCTGGTGGGCGAGAACACCGAGGTGTTCGAGCAATTGCCGCCGGCTCTGCACCGTGCCCTGGTCACCGAGTACGTGAGTTCGGCGAGCGCCGTCGGGCTGCGACCGGACGTGCTCCAAGCCCTGGTGGACCCTTGGACGGGCGCCGGGGGACAGCCCGCGTTCTACAGACAGATCCAGCAGGCCGATCAGGCGCACACCGACGAGATCCAGGGCTCCTACCCCGAGCTGGACCTGCCGGTACTGCTGGCCTGGGGCGAACAGGACACCTGGATCCCACCGGAGCGCGACCGCGAACTCGCGCGGTTGATCCCTGACGTGGTCACCCGCCCCATCGACGGCGCCGGCCACCTGGTCCAGCTGGACGCTCCCGCCCGGCTCACCGCCGCCCTGCTCGACTTCCTCCGGGAGTGACCGACCCGCGTCCACCGGAGTGGGATACCGGTGGGGCGGGTGTGGAATGGTGAGCGATGAGCGGCGCGCCACGTGCCGCGGACCGGCCACCATGGACGACAGGAGCTCACATGTCCCAACGAGTGCAAGGTGTCATCTCACGCGCCAAGGGGGCGCCGGTGGAACTCACCACCATCGTCGTCCCGGACCCCGGACCGGGCGAAGCGGTGGTGCGGATCCAGGCCTGTGGGGTCTGCCACACCGACCTGCACTACCGGGAGGGCGGGATCAACGACGAGTTCCCCTTCCTGCTCGGCCACGAGGCCGCGGGGACGGTGGAGTCAGTGGGCGAGGACGTCACCGGTCTCGAACCGGGCGACTACGTGATCCTGAACTGGCGGGCGGTGTGCGGGAAGTGCCGGGCGTGCGCCCGAGGCCGCCACCAGTACTGCTTCGACACCCACAACGCCACGCAGAAGATGACCCTGGAGGACGGCACCGAGCTCTCCCCCGCGCTGGGCATCGGCGCGTTCGCGGAGAAGACCCTGGTGGCCGCGGGCCAGTGCACCAAGGTGGACCCGACCGCTTCGGCGGCCGCGGCCGGCCTGCTCGGTTGCGGAATCATGGCCGGGATCGGCGCGGCCGTCAACACCGGCGGGGTCACCCGCGGCGACTCGGTGGCGGTCATCGGCTGCGGTGGCGTGGGCAGCGCCGCCGTGGCCGGGGCCCGTCTGGCCGGGGCGAACCGGATCATCGCCGTGGACCTGGAGGACCGGAAGCTGGACTGGGCGCGCGGCTTCGGCGCCACCCACACCGTCAACGCCTCCCAGACCGACCCGGTCGAGGCGATCCGGGAACTCACCGGTGGGTTCGGCGCGGACGTGGTGATCGACGCCGTCGGCAACCCCAAGACCTACGAGCAGGCGTTCTACGCCCGTGACCTGGCCGGCACCGTGGTGTTGGTGGGGGTGCCCACCCCGGAGATGAAGCTGGAGCTGCCGCTGTTGGACGTGTTCGGTCGCGGTGGGGCGCTCAAGTCGTCCTGGTACGGGGACTGTCTGCCCTCCCGCGACTTCCCGATGCTCATCGACCTCTACACCCAGGGCAGACTGGACCTGGACGGATTCGTCACCGAGGAGATCGGTATCGGTGACATCGAAGAGGCCTTCGCCCGCATGGAGCGCGGCGACGTACTGCGATCGGTGGTGCGACTGTGAGTGACGCGCGAGTGGAACACCTGACCACGTCCGGGGTCTTCACCCTGGACGGTGGCTCCTGGGAGGTGGACAACAACGTCTGGTTGTTCGGTGACGACGAGGAGGTCGTGGTCATCGACGCCCCGCACGACGCCGACACCATCGTCGAGGCGGTGAACGGACGCCGGGTGGTGGCGGTGGTGTGCACGCACGGCCACAACGACCACGTCAACGCAGCGCCCGCGCTGGCCGACATGGTGGACGCGCCCATCCTGTTGCACCCCGACGACCGGGTGCTGTGGGACATGACCCACCCCGACCGCGCCCCGGACGGGGAACTGGCCGACGGCCAGGTGGTGAAGGTGGCCGGCACCGAGCTGCGGGTCATCCACACCCCGGGGCACGCGCCGGGCGCGGTGTGCCTGTACGCGCCGGAGGCGGGCGTGCTGTTCAGCGGGGACACCCTGTTCCAGGGCGGACCGGGGGCGACGGGTCGGTCCTACTCGGACTTCCCGACCATCGTGGCCTCCATCCGGGACCGTTTGCTTTCCCTGCCGAAGGAGACCGTGGTCAACACCGGTCACGGTGACTCCACCACGATCGGCGCCGAGGCCCCGCACCTGCAGGAGTGGATCGACCGGGGCGCCTGAGCCCCCGGTGTTCGGCCATGCCAGGGGCCCCGCACCCGTTCCGTGCGGGTGCGGGGCTCCGGTGTTCTTGCGTTCGGTCCCCTCGCCCTCAGGTTCCGGACGAGCGCTCGGTACAGACCTCGTCCGACACCGCGATCTCGTCGACGCCGAGCACCGCGATGACGATGAAGCAGTACTCCTGGGACGGTTCCAGGGCGTTGACCCGAACGGAGACGGTCCCCGGTTCGGCGTCGGCGAGGTTGCCCGGGTCCTGCCCGGCCACACCACCGATGACCTGGTGGGGCGCATCCACACCGGTGTTGTCGATCCACGACACCACCACCGTGTGGCCCTGGTCCGCCAACTCGACGTCCGTGGGACGGGCCTCCTCGACCCGTGCGGCCGCCGGCGCCGGTGGGTCTTGGGCCTCGGACGGTGCCCCGCTCTCGGGAGCCGTCCGGGGTTCGGTCGGGCTCTCCCGCGCCCGTTCGACCAGCCTGTCACCGGCGTCGGGGCGTAGAACGGCCACGGCGCCCAATCCGAAGGCGAGGACCACGACGGCCGCGACCGTGATCATGACGGCCCATGGACGGCCCACCGACGGGGTGCTCGGTGCCCCCGCCCGAAGTGGTTCGGGGGGTCGCGGCGGTGTCGGGACCTCGACGTGCTCTTCGCCGTCTTCGGGTGTCTCCGTGGCCGGTCTTCGTTCCTCTGACCCGGGGACCCGCGGGTCCCCTCCACCACTCCAGCCCGGGAGGGCGGCCCAGGCCGCGTCGGGGTTCTGCCGAAGGAATTCGTCGACACCAACGGGCTCGGGAGCGGTGGGCACCTCGTCATCGTGGTCCTCCGCCGCCAAGGCATCGGCGAACGCGGCCGCGTCGGGATACCGTTCGTCCGGTTCCCGGGCCACGGCGCGTTCCAGGACGGAGCGCAGCCCGGCCGGTAGGTCGGCACGGGGCAGGCGTGGTGGATCGGTGGCCAACACCTTGTCGCGGTAGGCGAAGGGGTCGAGGCCGGGGTCGGGCCCCTGCGCGAAGGGCGGATGCCCGGCCAGGAGCGTCCACAACGTGGTGCCGAGTCGGTGGACGTCCGAGGCCGGTCCGCCCGGTTCTCCTCGCAGGATCTCCGGTGGGGTGTGGGCGATGGCCATCGGGTCGGGGGCCACCGGCCCGGGCCGTTCACCGATGGGCAGGACGCCTCCGGCGTCCGTGAGGGCCGCCCCGCCCGGGGCGCGCAGCAGGTTTGCCGGCTCCACCCCGTGGTGGAGCAGGCCGCGTTCATGCAGTGACCGCAAGGTGTCCGCGACCGAACGGGCCACGGTCAGCACTTCCGCCAGGGGCAGCGGACCACGGTCGGCCAGGGCCGCGGCGTAGTCACCCTCCGGATGGTGCTCCAACACGGCGAACGCGCGGCCGGACGAAGTCTCACCGGTCCCGATCACCCGGATCATGCCCGGCAGGTCCGAGAGCTCACGCGCCCGCTCGACCTCGGCCCGGCCATGCTCGTCTCTGACGACCTTGAGCACCACCGTGGTGTCGTCACCATCGCGTCCGGCCAGGTAGAGGGTGGAGGACGCACCGCGATAGAGGATCTGTGGGGAGTGGTACCCGGGGGCGAGTCTGTCGTCGGATCCGCTCGTGCTCATCGCTGCCCTCTCCACGTGCGCGCCTCATGGCCCCGGTCCCGCCACAGCAGCGGTCGGGGGTCGAACCACCAGGTCAGTCTTTTGATGCGGGGCCGAGTCGCCCGCAGGCTCCGCAGGTGGGTGCGCACGGTGGTCGCGGCGCCGTGGGCGACCGCATCGTCCACGTCCCGTCCAGCGCCGAAACCGACGCTGTTGACGGCGTGGGCGAGCCGGTCGAGCCCGGGGGCGTGGTCCGAACCGGGCACCCGGTCGCGGGCGGCGGCCACGGTCGCGCTGACCGTGCTTCCGGGCGACAGCGGCACCGATGCCTGGCGCAGACCGTCGAGGAGTTCGCGCCAGGCGCCCAGGACGCGGACGTTCGGTGGGCCGGACCCCAGACGGATCCGGGTGCGCACCATCCGTCCGAGTGGGATCGACAGGAACAGCGTGAGAAGGCAGCCGCTCATGGTCAGGCCTATGGTCCACCCGCGCTGGTCGGGTTCGTCTCGCCCCGGCGCGGTGACGGCGTGGTCGTCGGAGGCCGAACCCTCGTAGTCCTCGGCCTCGGTGCCCTCGGGATCCTGGACGTCCTGTTCCGCGGTGTCCTCGGTGCCGTGCTCGTCCCGCCCACCGGGGGTGACGGCGAAGGGGACCCAACCGACCCCGTCGAAGTACACCTCGCCCCAGGCCACGGCGTCGCCGCTACGGACCTCGTACTCCCCGCCGCCCTGGTCGGTGCCGGGCGCGAAGCCGACGGCGACCCGGCTGGGCAGCCCGGCGGCCCGGGCGAGCATGGCGAAGGCGCTGGCGAACTGTTCCGACGTGCCCCCGCCGCCCTGCCCTCCGGGGGCCGCCAGGAGTGCGTCGATGTGGGCGTAGCTGTGGCCGCCCGGGGTGTGGGGGTCGAAGGAGTGGGATTCGCGCAGGTAGCGGGCCAGGGCGGTGGCGCGCTGGTAGTAGGGGCCTTCGGCCGCCACCGAAGCGACCACGTCGTTGAGGATGGCGGGGGCACCCGGCGGGAGTTCCCGGTAGTCGTCGTAGACGTCACCGGCGGGCGGGGAGGCCCGGGTCAGGTCCGTGGAGTCCCAGTCCGCGACCTCCCCGACGACCTCGTAGTCCTGTTCGGCGATGGGTCCGTCCATGGTGGCGACGGTGCCCGTACGGGCGTCGTATCCGGGGTCGTCGAGTCCGACCCGTCGGGGGGCGCCGATGACCGGGGCCCAGGCACCGGGCAGGTCCTGCCCCACCCGCACGTGCCCGGAGACGGGGGTGGCCCCGGGCGGAGGGGGAACCGGCGCGGGAAGGACTCCGTCGGCCTTGCGGTACCCGGACTCGGGCAACCAGGTGGTCCCGGTGAAGTCGGCGAGTGCCGCCCACCGTAGCTCCACGGGCCGGTCCGACTCGACGGTGAGCAGGTGCTCGTCGGGTTCCGCGGCCCAACCCGCCAGGTATCCCAGGGGGTTGATGGCCGGTGAGGAGTCCATGGGCGGGGTGAGAACGGTGCGCGGGTCACCGGGTTCGGTCTCCCAGCCGGCGAGCAGGCGGGGCCCGCCGACCAACGCGATGGTGGCGGTGAGGACGCAGATGGATCCGACCACCACGGCCCGGTGGACCCGCGAAGGGACCGAGGGACGCGCGTCCACCTGGATGCTCAGCGCGGCGGCCGCTCCCGTGTGGTCCGCCGTCCCGGTCCCCGAACGTACGGACATGACCAGGACCGCGGCCACCCCGGTAAGGGCGATCGCGGGGAAACCGGGTGGGGCGACGGGTCCGTTGATGACCACGGCGCCGACGAGGAGCAGCAGACCCGGCATCAGGACGAGCCCCCGGCGTTCGGCGCGCCAGGCCAGTGCGGTGGCGGTGCCGGTCAGCCAGGTGGCCAGCAACGGCAGGGTGAGGGTGTCGACGCTGAGCGGGGTGGGCGCGGTGCTGGTGAGGATGCGCGCCCCCGAGTGAAGGAGCGCTTCACCCGCACCGTGCAGGACCCCCTCCCCCTCTCCCGGGCTCCACGCCGCGCTCACCGGCACGGCGGCCAGGGGCACCGGCACACCGAGGAGTACCGTCCGAAGCGCACTGAACCGGGAGCGTAGGAGCAAGGTGAGCACGACGGAGACGATCGCGCAGGCGACCAGGGTCGCGCCGAACGGCCCCGGGGAGGCATAGGAAGACGCCAGGGCGACCCCGCCCGCGGTCGTGGCGAGGATCGGTCCGACGGGGGCGAGCAGGGCCCGGGGCGAGGACGAGGGGGACCACGCCCCCCGCACCGGCGCGGTGGGCGCCTGGCCCGGTGTGTCGTGCTCGGGGACGGAGGTCGTCACCGTGGCCATGGTGCCTCGTTCCAACGGTCGGCGAAGGACACGGCGTCGCCGGCGGTGATGAGTGTGACGGAGGCCGGCGCGGTCGGGCGCTCACGCCCGCCGAGGGCCACCGCGTACAACCCGGGGTAGCGATCCCCCAGCTGCGCGAAGAGGCTGAGGTCGGCCGCGTCCAGGTGGCCGCTGACCAGGATGGCGGTGTCCCCTTCACCGTGGGTTCGGGCCAGGTGGAGGGCGTCGGCCAGGTTCGCGTCGGGGTCGGGTGCGGCCTCGGCCAGCAGGTCGAGCAGGGGCGGCAGACCACCGGTGCTGTCCCTGCCGCGCCCGCCGACCAGCCGGAGTTCGCAGTGCAGGGCGGCGCGCACGCCCGTGGCCAGGAGGGACGCCGCGGCCCCGGCGACCTCGTCCATTCGGTCGACGCCTTCCGGTGTGGGCCGGTCGTCGACCAGAAGGCACACCCGGGCCTGAGAGGTGTCGACGTACTCGCGGACAACGAGCCGGTCCAGGCGTGCCGAGCTGCGCCAGTGGACGTGGCGCAGGTCGTCTCCGGGTGCGTAGTCGCGCAGGGTGTGGAAGGTGAGGGTTCCGGTCCTGGCCCCGTCGACCTCACCGTCGGGGTCGGACACGTTACCGACGGGGACGGCCCGCAGATACCGCCACGGGGGGTGCACCCACACCCGGTCCACGGTGCCGTGGGACCGGCCGCTCGCGGCCAGGCCCAGGGGATCGGAACGTCCCGCCCACAGGGGGCCGAGTTCGATCATTCCGCGACGGAGGGGCTGGATCCAGTAGTCCGAACCTCCGGTGCCGCCCCTGGTCAAGGGTGCCAGGGGGACCTCGTGTTCACCGTCGGGGCCCAGGACCCGTTCGGCGATCCGCACGGAGCGACGTCCGGTGTTGAGGGCCTCCATCCGCACCCGCACCGACCGACCGGGGGTGGTGCGGGTTCCGGTCGGCAGGGATCGGCGCACCGTCACGTCGGCGACACGGCCCACGGTCAGGGCGGCCACGACCACGGCGATGAGGGCGAGCCCCCCGAGCAGGGCGAGTTCCTGGTACTGGGAGAGGATGCCCACGGCCAGTAGCAGCGCCCCCACGGCCGCCACCAGCCACCCCCGTGTGGTCGGCATCAGCGGTTCGCCGTCGCCCCCGGCCCGCCCGGCTGTGGGGTCGGGGTCCCGTCGAGGATCTCCTCGAGTACGTCGATACCGGTGCGGCCACCGACCGAGGCCTCCGGGGACAGCACCAGGCGGTGCGCCCAGACCGGGCGGGCCAGGGTCTGGACGTCCTCCGGGGTGACGTAGGGACGACCACTGGTGAGAGCGAGCATGCGCATCGCTTCGGCCATGGCGACCGTGGCCCGGGTGGACAGCCCCACGCTCAAGGCGTCGTGGGCGCGCGTGGTGTGCGCCAGACGCAGGACGTACTCGTAGACGGTGTCGTCCACATGGGCTCTGCGGGCGGCGGCGCGAGAGCGGGCGATCCTCTCGGCGTCGGTGTGCGTGGTCAGGGAGTCCGGTGAGACGAGACGGTCGCCGCGGATGATGGCGAGTTCGGCGGCGGGGTCCGCGTATCCGACGGTGAGTCGCATCAGGAAGCGGTCCAGCTGGGCCTCCGGCAATCGGTAGGTGCCCGACATCTCCACCGGGTTCTGGGTGGCGACCACCAGGAAGGGTGTGTCCACGCCGTGCCGATGCCCGTCGACCGTGACCGCGCCCTCCTCCATGACCTCCAACAGCGCCGACTGCGTCTTGGGCGAGGCCCGGTTGATCTCGTCCGCCACGACGACGTTGGCGAAGATCGGCCCCTGGTGGAACTCGAACTCCCGGGTGGCCTGGTTGAAGACGGTGACACCGGTGACGTCGGAGGGCAGCAGGTCCGGGGTGAACTGGATCCGGCGCCACCGGCCCTGGACGCCGGCGGCCAGGGCCCGGGCCAGGGTGGTCTTGCCGGTGCCGGGGACGTCCTCCAGCAGGATGTGCCCCTCACAGAGCAGCGCGACCAGGGCGAGCCGGACCACCTCGGTCTTGCCGAGCAGGGCGGTCCCCACGGAGGAGACCATGGAGTCGAACGCGTCCGCTTCGAGGGCCGCTTCGTCCGCGGAGAGGGGAGCGGCGGGACCTTGGAGGTTCACTGGTGTCTTTCGATGTTCGTGGGTGGACGATCAGGGGTTCTGATCGGTTCCCTGGGGATCCCTCTCCTGTGGGGTCAGAGGGGTCAGGGGGTTCTGCGTCTGGTCCTGACGGCGTTCCTCGTTGAGGTCGCGCTGGGTCTGGAAGGCGCCGAACACCACGAGTGCCGCGGCGACCACGGCGGCCAGGATCAGACCGACGATCACCGAGGGCCACACGCGTTGTCGTGTGCGCCAGTAGCGGCTGGATCCGTACAGGACTGCCGCACGCAACTGCCGACGGCGCAGGGCGTCGGCCTGAAGGACGTAGCGCTCGGTGTCGGGCGTGCTCTGGAAGGCCTCGGGAAGCCGTGCGGAGGGCGGCGGAACCGGTGCCTGCGGTTCCGCCCCCGTCGTCCTGGGTGGATGGGACATGTGCGTCCGGGACCGTTCCGCCGTCAGTCGAACAGGTCGTCGAGGTAGCGCTTGGTGGTCTGGTAGCCGTCCGCGGCGCCGTCCACCGCGTCGATCATCTTCGAGAAACCACGGTTGGTCATGTCGAAGGCGTTGTTGAACTCGGCGGCGCGGGCCTGGAACTTCTCGTCGCCGCCCTCCCACTTGGTGACGAGGTCCTTGGCCTGCCCGTCGATCTCCTGCATGATCGAGCGGAAGTAGCCCAGGTACTGGCGTTGGTCGATGTTCAGCTCGGTGAGCTGGTCGATGTCGCCGCCGACCTCGTATCGGTTCAGGCTCATGTGGTGGTCTCGCTCTCTGGTGCGCTGAGGCCCGGCCGTTGCGAAGAGCCGGGCGCGAGGGGCCCGCTCAGTTGATCGGCTTCATGAAGGAGAGCTCGCTCTGAGCCCGGGCGAAGTCTTCCTCGCTGTCGAGGTCGGTCGAGTTGACGCGTTCCTGACCGAGGTTGAGGTTGACGCCGTACTTGTCGCACCAGGCGAGCAGCGAGTTGAACCCGGTCACCAGTTCGCTCTGGCCTTCCCGGTAGGCCCGGAGAGCACCACCCTGGAGCGCCTGCCCGTCCTGTTCCAGGGCGCCCAGCAGCGACTGCAGGCGGTCCCTGAGCCCCTGGCTCTCCTCGTCGAGGCGTGACCCGCCTCGGGAAAGGGAGGTGGTCTCCTCTGTTCCGATCCTCTGACTCATCTACCGGTCCTTTCCTCACCGACCCCCCTGAACTGCGTTCATCGCCGGCTCAGGGGCGTTCTCACTCCGTGGAGTTCCGGGAGGTCGCCCGGTTCGGTTGTCAAACCACTCGAAAAGGGAAGGTAGTGAACCTTCGAGTCCTCTGTCAACGCGGTTGAAATCGCGCCGACCGCCGTGCGATGCCCGGTGCCCCAGGGCATCCGGATGACCGTGGGTTATTCCCGAAATCGTGACCGCCGTCACTGCGACATGGGAGGAACTCACTGGAAGGTGTCGGAGGAATTCCCTACTCTCATAGGGCTCGTGCCCCGTGGCACCAGCCGGCCCCTCGTGCTCCCGGGTCCCCTGGCCGTACCGGTACATCCAGCGAAGCAGAAGTGAGGAGAGTCGGCCATGGGCGAAGCGTCGATGATCGCGGGCAACACCGGCGACGGGGCCGCGGGCGGGCGCGACAGTGAGGGGACCCACGAACTCCTGGCCGGGGTCTCCAAGGCCTTCGAGACCGCGATGGACGCCTTGGACGAGGAGTCCGTCGAGGCCAGGATCAACGGTGCCTTCGCCACCTACTTCGCCGACCACAAGGGGCCGGTGGAGAAGGTGGAGCGCAACGGGATCACCATCTCCAGGAACATCGTCTCCGCCTCCGGGCTCATCGAGCGGACCGACGGAGAGGCCGAGGGGGAACAACGTTCCGCCTTCCCGTACCTGAACCCGCGGCTCACCTCCCAGGACCAGGTGCCCCCGGGCATCGCGGCGCCGGTGTCCGACGTCCCCGTCGGGCCGGTCGGGCCGGTCGGGCACACCCACCTCCGGCTCGACGTGAACCGCTAGGTCCGGGCGTTCCCGCCTCCTCCACCACTCCACCTCCCCGTGTCATGGAAGGCACCCGAGCATGACCTCGACCCCCGAACCCTCGGTTCCTCTGCTCCCCTCCACTCCCTCGCCCCTCACCCCGCCCGCCGAGAGGGTTCCCGACTTCGATCCGCCGGACACCGAGGTACGGACGGCCTCCCTCAAGGAGAGCTGCGACGACGCCTGGAAACTGACCGGACGGGTCTTGGGCGACGCGAGAGCGGGGCGTGCGACCATCACCAGGTCCGCCAAGGAGTTCAGCGAGATGATCGACGGCGACATCAGCTCCGCGGGGGCCTTCAACGAGAAGGAGTGGCGCAAGGCCTGCCTCGCCCTCACCTACGCCGCGTCGATCGCCGACATGTGGCGCGAGGACGTCGAGGAGTTCAGGCGTGAGCGCAAGAAACTGATCGATCGGTACTCGACCGCGATCGTCATGGCGGGGCTCGCCAACAAGGGGAACCCCATGTACCAGGACACGGGTCCGCTCCAGGGCCCACCCACGTACGGGCCGCACGTGCCCAGTCCGCGCCAACTCGCCTACTACGAGGTGCACCGCGAGTACATGGCCAAGGGGCGAAAGCTCAAGGACGGTTTGGAGGAGACCGCGGCGGAACGGGCCACCCTGCTCCAGGAGGGACCCGAACCGAGCAACCTGAAGGTCCTCGTGGAGGCCGGGGTGCTGGGCTGGGGCGCGTACAACATCCTGGGCGCGGAGCGGGACGTCCCGCTCCCGGTCTCCTCGAAGGAGGCCGAGAGAATGGCCCGGGAGATGAAGCCCTACCTGGACGGGGACAAGGAGCCGGACGCGCGCTTCTACGAGATCATCGCGGCGCTCGGCGCCGTTTCGACGAAGGCGAAGAAACTCCAAGCGGCCAATCGGGCCACCCTGGGGCAGCCCCATGAGGTCTCGAAGTACCGGCCGACCCTGAGCGAGGAGGAGCTCGACTTCCTCGAGACCTTCTACGGAGAGATGGAGGACCAGGCCCCGAACGGCGTCGTCCGGATCGTGCCCTGGTTGGAGGGGCACGACGGCCCCGACTGGAGTGACGCCGAACGCAAGGCGTTCACCGGAGCGATGGCCGACGGTCTCCTGGTGCTCTCCGACGAGAAGGTCGGTGGTGGCCGGTACCTGCTCCCCCAGAGCGTGCAGGACTTCGCCAACGGCGTCCCGAGCCCGAACGACGACGTGCGCACCGGCCGCCACATGAACGATCCCTCCGGAAACTGGCTGGCCGACGCACGTGACTTCGGTCTGCTGATGGCCGCGTCGGATCCGGACATGCGCGGTGGAACCGAGTTCTCCGCCAACACGACCCTGAGCATGGGCCACCACCTGGCCAACAAGGACCTCGACCTGCACGAGTCGTACGACAAGGGCCTTTCCGCGGTATTGGACGTCACGACCCGCAACGAGGAGGCCGACCACCGCATCCTCACCGGCGCCCACGACCACCCCATGACCCAGGCGGCCCACGAGAAGGCGGCCCGGATCCCGGGGATGCCGGACTTCGAGAACAACGCCGACGCACTCCTGGGCCTGTACTCGTACGACTGGCATGACAAGGGCGAGGCCGTCGCCGGGCTCACCGACTGGATTCCGGAGTTCAGCAAGGGAACATCCTCCCAGGCAGAGATGGCCGGCACCGCGACCGTGGGACTGTTGGAGTCCCTGGCCAGGAACGACGGGGAGAAACCCTTCCACGACACGGGCGAGCGAAGCGATACCGAGTACGAGCTCTCGGTGACAGAGATCAACCCGAAGCTCGCGGAGAGCCTGACCGGGGTCTACTTGGCCTATCGGGACGACCTCACCCTGGGTAGTGACACGAACGGCTACAGGAACATCGGTTCGGCGGAGCAGAGCCTCCTGCTGCATGACCCTTCCGACACCGCACTCCTCATCAACGATGAGACGAAGGCGGACTTCATCCAACTCCTGGTCGCGGACAAGGAGAACGCGAAGGTCGTCACCGCGTCCGTAGAGGAGGTGGAGCGCAACATCATCAGTGCGGCCCTGGAAAGTTCCGAGCCGTCCGCAGCCCTCAACGCGGGAGCCAACGTCGGCTCCATGCGCACCATCGTGCACGACGCCATGATCAACGAGTACGTGGATCGTGCGGACAACCGGGCGGAGGCCAAGCAGGATGCCGCCGACAGGTGGCAGGAGGGCTTCAACATCACCGTCGCCCTCAGCAACGGGACACTGGGAGCGGTCCCCGGGGTGGGTCCCGCCCTCGCGACCGCGGGGGAGAGCGTTCTCCGGCTCTACGAGCACCCCGAGAAGGCGCAGTACCTGGAGGAATGGGACCAGAAGTACCAGGGTGACGAACTTCCTCTGAAGGAGGTCGTCGACTACGGGCCCCAGTCGGTCCAGCACGCCCAACTCCAACTCCTGGACGTCATGGTCGACCAGGGCAGAATCGAACCCGAAGACCTGGTGGAAAAAGGCCTCCTGTCCTCAGACTTCGATCCGAAGAAGGACAAGGTACTCCCCCGCCTGGTCGAAAGGATGGGCGGAGAGAACAAGGCCGGCACGTACTCCGTCCTCATGAAGGTTCTGGAGGAGGCGGGAGCAGGCAAGGCCGACGGAAGCAGCGCGGGGAACCCCGTCCCCGACTTCTTCGACGGTGTCCGGGACTACTACGCGCCGGACTCCAAACAGGACAAGGGCGAAGGCTGACACATCCCCAGAACGGAGCCGCCCGCACCCCTCGGCCGGGAGCGCGGGCGGCTTCTCGCATCAGAAGGGCAGGTTGATCGAGGTCACGGCCTCGTACACGCCCAGCGCCCACACGGCGGCCACGCACATGGCGATGACGGCGACGACCTCCATCGCGTTGAACAGGCGCCGGATGGAGGCCCGGGGCACATCGGTCAGGTGCACCATGCTCAGGGCTCCGACGGCCGTGCCGGCGAGAAGACCCAGCGCGGGGAGCAGGGCCGATCCTCCTCCCGAACCGGTCGATGCGACCGCGGCCGTCACGACCAGCCCGAGCACACCGCCCAGGCGGACCGGCAGCACGTGGGCGACCCTGTCGAAGAGCCGGGAACGCAGCAGCAGGACCGTCGACACCAGGGCCGCGAGCAGCCAGTCGCGAGAACCCGACCCGGTGAACGCCAACAGCGCGACGGAGGCGACCGCGGCGGCCACCATCCCCAGCAGCGAACCGAGCAGCAACCGGTCGCCGGCGGCCAGGCTCGTCTCGAACCGTTCTGTGTCGGTCCGGCCCACCTGACGCACCTCGTAGTCCAGTCCGGACAACCCTCCCAGTGCCAGGGCGGCTCGCGGCAGCACCCCGACGCCCAGGACCAGCAGGGCCGCGAGCAGTCGCAGCG
Source organism: Nocardiopsis listeri NBRC 13360 (assembly GCF_001570765.1). Taxonomy (GTDB): domain Bacteria; phylum Actinomycetota; class Actinomycetes; order Streptosporangiales; family Streptosporangiaceae; genus Nocardiopsis; species Nocardiopsis listeri. The sequence goes on from NZ_BCSH01000040.1 coordinate 39,535, forward strand.
CCAGGGGGCCGTCCACGAACAGACCCACGGCCACGAGCGCGCCCGTGGCACCGGTGAGCACGCTCAGCCCGGCCAGGTAGGGCAGCATCGCGTTGTCCAGGGCCCAGCCCACGGCCGAGGCCACCAGCGCCCCCGCGCAGGCGAACAGGCCCAGGGCCACGGGGGCGGGTGGTGCCGAACCCATGGCCGGTACCGTCAGGACGGCGGTCAGGGCGCCCCAGCCGCAGGCGGCGACCTGGAGCGCGTGGGCGGTTCCGGGCAGGGAACGGCGCTCGGCCACCCACAGTGCGCCCAGGGAGACCAGGAGCCCCATCGGCGCCACGGCGAGGTCGACCGGGGCCGTGCGGATCGCGGCCATCACCACGGCGAGCAGCAGGGGTCCGAGGGTGGCCAGGGCCAGACCGAACCCGAGGGTGGTGGAGGGTCGCCACAACCACGCGGTCTCGTCCACCCGATCCTCGACGGCACCGCGTACGTCGTCGACGAAGCTCGGCCGTTCCGGAGCGGCCTCCTTGCGCAGGAGGAGGACGTCACCGTCGAGGACCCCGGCGTCGCGCAGGGAGCCCTTGGAGGCCAGAGGGGTGCCGTCGACACGGACCAGGCTCCACGCCGCGGCCTGCAATCCTTCGGGGTCGGGTGAGCACACCCGTACCACCTGAGGCATGAGGGTCGCGACGGAAACGGTTCCGGGAAGGGCGAGATCCGCCCATTTATCCGGCCCGGTGACCGTGACCCTGCAGTATCCGCTCACGACACGCACTCCGTTCCGCAGGTGTTCAGGGGGTAGGTGGTTCAAGGGGTGAGAGACGCCCGGTTCGGTGGAACCGAAGGCCGTTGGATGGGATCCCACAAGATCGCGACCGGTTCTCCACTGGTCCGCGCGGGCGGAGTTGTCCGTCGTCGGGCGAAGCGGAATCATCACGTTAGCAATCGATGTGTTCCGGTGCGGCCGGCGCACACGAGCGGAAAGGCCCCCCTTGTCGACAACGTTGGTCCATCGGCCGGCGCGCCACGCGGTTCCCGACCCCGGAACCTCACCGCTGGTGATCGCCACACCACCGCAGTTGCCGGAGAGCCCTCCGGCGACGAGTTCCTCGGCGATGATCGTGATGCCGATCATCACCGGCTCGGGCTCGCTGCTGATGACCATCACTCTGGGCAACCGGCCGCTTTTCGCGGTGATCGGCGCGCTGGTCATGCTGGCCAGTGTCGCCGTGGGCATCGTCATGTTCGTTTCCCAACGCAACGGTCCTCGTCGGCGTATCCGCGAGCAGCGCGAACGGTACCTGGACTACCTCGACCACCTGAGGGAGACGGTGCGCGAGGTCGCCGGTCTACAACGGGCCGCGGGCCTGTTCCGGCACCCGGCCCCGCACCTGCTGTTCGAGGCGGCACGGTTGCCTTCCCGGCGTTGGGAGCGCCGGGTGGGCGATCCCGACTTCCTGCACGTGCGCGTCGGCGAGGGCGTGCGACCACTGACCCGAGGCCTGAGCCTGAGCGTCGACAGGGCCAACCCGTTGGTCGTCTACGACCCCGTGTGTCAGGGCATCGCCGAGCAGCTGGTCGACCTGTACGCGAACGTGTCGGAGCAACCCCTGGTCCTGCCCCTGCGCGAATGCGGGGTCGTGTCCATCGTGGGAGAGCGGGCGATGATCCGTAACGTGGCACGAGCCTTGATCGCCCAGGTGGCCACCTTCTCCGCCCCGGAGGACGTACGGCTGGGCCTGGTACGCCACCAGCGGCTCATCACGGAGTGGGACCCGGTGAAGTGGCTGCCGCACAACGACTTCGACGGGGTCCGGGACGGTCCCCTGCCCGCGCGCCTGGTCGCGGGCAACACCGTGGAGATGACCGAACTGCTGTCGGCGGAGATCGAGCGGCGCACCGTCGACATGCAGCGTCGACGCGGAGCCCCGCCGGGACCTGGGACGCAGCGGTTGGTCGTGATCGTCGACGGCGAGTTCCAGACCACCCTGTCGGGGCTGGCCGCCGAACCACCGGTGCGGTCCCTGGCCGACATCGGCATCCACCTGGTGTTCCTGGTGACCGAACGCAAGGAGGAACCCGAACACGTCGACACCCGCCTGTACGTGGGTGCCGACGGCTCACTGCGCGAGGACCGCGAAGGCCCGGAGCACTCCCCCGGCCAAGCCGCGCCCGTGGAGGAGCATCCCCCGTTGTCGGGCCGGGCGGACCAGGCCGACCCGGAGTCGCTCACCACCTTGGCCCGGACCCTCTCGCCCATGAGGTTGGCGGCCACCGACGGCGGCGACTCCATGCACAGCACGATCGGTCTGCCGGAGATCCTCGGGGTTCCCGACGTGGCCCGGCTGGACACGGAGCGGACCTGGGCCCCGCGCGGAACCGGTGACTTCCTCCGGGTGCCCGTCGGGGTGGGGCCGGAGGGCAACGCCGTCCTGCTCGACCTGAAGGAGTCGGCCATGGGCGGGATGGGTCCGCACGGGCTGGTGGTGGGCGCCACGGGTTCGGGCAAGTCGGAGATGCTGCGCACCCTGGTGGCATCGTTGGTGATCAACCACGCCCCCGACCGGCTGGCACTGCTCCTGGTGGACTTCAAGGGCGGCGCGACCTTCGCCGACACCGATCGTCTGCCGCACAGCGCCGGACTCATCACCAACCTCGCCGACGACGACTCCCTGGTGGAGCGTTTCCGCGAGGCGATGTTCGGTGAGCTCACCCGACGTCAGCAGGCCCTCAAGGACGCGGGGAACCTGCCCAACCTGCACGCCTACGAGACCGCGCGGAGCAGACGCCCCGAACTGGAACCCCTCCCCCACCTGATGGTGATCATCGACGAGTTCTCCGAACTGCTCACCGCGCATCCGGACTTCGCGGAGCTGTTCGTGGCCATCGGTCGGATCGGTCGTTCCATCGGCGTGCACCTGTTGCTGGCCACCCAACGGCTGGACTCGGGCAAGATCAAGGGGCTGGAATCACACCTGTCCTACCGGATCGGTCTGCGCACCTTCTCCGAGGCCGAGAGCCGCGAGGCCATCGGGGTCGGCGACGCCTACCACCTGCCACCCGAGCCGGGGTCCGGATACCTGAAGGTGGACACGACCGTCTTCGAGCGGTTCAAGGCCGCCATGGTCTCTCAGCCGTACGTGCCGCCCGGTCAGGACAGCGAGGAGGAGCTCCCCCGGGTGCTTCCGGTGATCTCCTTCAACGGGTTGGCGGCGCTGACCCGGGCCACCGAACCGGCGCGGGAGGAGAGCCGGGACGAGGAGGACCCGGGGGATGAGGCCCCCACCACCCTGCAGGTGACGGTGGACCGCTTGGTGGCCACGGGCGCGGACCCGGTGCGACCGGTCTGGCTGCCGCCGTTGCCCGCCCGTATGACCATGGACGAGCTGTTGGAGCGGTCGGGCGAGGACCTGACCGGGCCCGACGGCTCCCCCGTGGAACCCGACCCCGCGGAAGTGCGGGCGATCATCGGCCTGGCGGACCTGCCTCGGGAACAGGCACAGACCCCGGCCGACCTCGACTTCACCGGCGGTGAGAGCAACGTCGTGGTGATGGGCGGCCCCCAGTCCGGCAAGTCGACCCTGTTGCGCACCCTCATCACCGCCCTGGCCTGGCGTTATCCTCCTGGTCGGGTCGCGGTCTACGCGATCGACTTCGGCGGCGGCTCGCTGACGCCGTTCGACGACCTGCCACACGTGGCGGGTGTGGCGGGGCGCTCGGACCTGGAACGGGTACAACGGGTCCTGGCCGACGTACGACTCCTTCTCGACCAGCGCGAACGCGTGTTCCGTCGCGCCCGGCTGGACTCCCCCGCCGACCTGCGGCAGGCCCGCGTCGATGGGCGGGTGCCCGAGGGGATCCACGGCGACGTCTTCTTGCTCATCGACGGCTGGGCCGGGGTTCGCGAGGCCCTACAGGACGTGGACGACGTCCTCAACGACATCGTCTCGCGTGGCCCCGCCCTGGGCGTGCACACGGTGCTGACCGCTTCGGCCGGCAACCAGGTCAGGTCCAAGACCCAGTCCCTCTTCGGCGGCAGGTTCGAACTGCGCCTGACCGACCCCTACGACTCCCAGGCGGGTCGCAAGGCCGCCGAGCGGATGCCCAAGGACGTTCCCGGCCGGGGCCTGCGTTCGGACGAGTCGTTCGTTCAGGTCGCCCTGCCCCGCCTGGACGGGGTCCGCGAGGACGCCGACCTGGGCGACGCCGTGCGCGAGGCGGTGCGGGTGCTGGCGGACCGCTGGCCGCACGCCCCGGTGCCCCGGGTCCGCGTGCTGCCGGCCCAGGTCACCCTGGACGAACTCCTTCCCCGTCACCAGGGGCCCGGGCTGATCCTGGGGTTGAGCGAGAGCGACCTGGCCCCCGCCCTGTACCGGCCACAGGAGGATCCGCACCTGGTGGTCTACGGCGACCCGCAGACCGGCAAGAGCACCCTGATCCGCTCCCTGGTGCGGCAGGTGATGCGACGACCGGCCGGGGAGGTGGGCATCGTCATGGTCGACTACCGGCGGGCCCACCTGGGTCTGGTCCCGGAGGAGTACCTGCTCGCCTACAGCACCAGCCCACAGCACACCCAGGGGATGTCCGGCGAGCTCGCCGGGATGATCCGTCAGCGGCTGCCCGGACCGGAGACCACCCCCCGGCAGTTGCGGGAGCGCAGCTGGTGGGAGGGGCTGGAGGTGTTCGTGTTCGTCGACGACCTGGACCTGGTGGCCGGCCGGAACAATCCGTTGGAACCGCTGGCGGAGTTCCTCACGCAAGGCGCCGACCTGGGGCTGCACCTGATCACCGCACGACGTACCGGTGGTGCCTCACGATCGATGTTCGACCCGGTCACGCAGACGATCGTGGACATGGCCACGCCGGGGTTGTTGTTCTCCGGGGACCGGATGGAGGGACGGCTCGCCAACGGGGTGGCGTCCCGGCGTCTGCCGCAGGGGCGTGCCCTGTCGGCCCGCAGGGGCGTCCCGGCAGAGCAGGTACAGGTGGCGTGGAGCGACCCCACGGACTGAGTGCGGGGTGGGCCCGGTGCCGGGCCCACCCCTTGGCTCACGCGTGCCACCTCACTCGTCGCAGTTACCGCTCGGGAACAGCGTCGAGCGCTCCCCCACCGCGGCGGTTACCTGGACACACACACCCGGGGCATGGACCAGGACCGGCCCCGCGAGAGTGCCGCTCTCGACGACGTCGGTGTCCTGGGCACCGCCATCGCTGCGGATACCGATGTCCATGCGGGTGGGACCACCGTTGGAGACCACCACCGCGCAGTTGTATCCTCCGGTGCTCTCGTAGAAGAGGTACACCTGTCCCCCGGGATCTCCTGGAACGACCTTGGGCCAGTCACCGGCGTTCTGGGTGTACCTGGGCACCTGGCCCACGTCGGGGTGGGCGTCGCTGCACAGGTCCGCGGGGTCGGCGCTCTGCACGGCGGTCGCCCCGCTCAGGAGCAGACCGCCCACTCCCAGCGCGCAGGCGGCCGACCACAGCGCCCGGCGGCGCCACTTCCTCTGCGTTGTCATCGGTTCGCTCCTCGAAGGGCCGGGTTCGGTGGTCACTCGAAGGGGGCGAGGCAGCTCGACGCGCTGCGCGCCGAACCCCCCTCGGTGTCACCGGGGCCCAGCGCGGTGACGGTGAAGGAGAAGCATCGGTGGGCTTCGACGGTTCGGGTGAAGGTCTGGGAGGTGGTCTGTTCCACCGTCGTCTCCGTGGCGAAGTCGACCGCGTCCCCCATGGGGGTGATCCGGTATCCCTCGGCGTTCTCAGCCGCCGTCCAGGTGACGGTCACGTCGGCGCCCGAGACGCCGTGGGACACCTCGCCAGGATCGCCCACCTGGACCTCGGGCATGGTGACCGGGTCGCTGGTGACCGATTCCCCGGTCACCCCGCCCGTTCCCCGCGAGGTCACGGTGAAGGTGTAGGTGCCGCCCTCCGTCAGCCCGGTGACGTCCAGGGAGTTCTGGCCACTGGTGCGGTCGGCGGGGGCCGACCCTCCTGCGGTCTCCGTGGTGGACACCAGGTAGTCGGTGGCGCCGTCGGCCGCACCCCAGGAGACGGTGGCGGTCCGCGCGTCGACCACCTCCACCGAGACCTCCCCTGGAGCACCGGGGGACTCGGAGTCCGGGGTGACCTGGGATGACTGCGCGGCCGGCCCGGTGCCGTGTTCGTTGACCGCGCGGACCCGGAACCGGTAGACGGTCCCGTTCTCCAGGCCGCTCACCTCGGTGTCCAGTTCGTCGCCGGCCACCGTGGTCTCCCCACCGTCCCAGGTGATCTCGTAGGAGGTGACGGGGGCGTCCGGTGAATAGGCCTCGGTCCAGCTCAGTCGCACACCGCCGTCCCCGGCCTCGGCGGTCACCGGGGTCGGAGCACCGGGCGGTCCACCGGCCTCCTCGGTCGGTTCTCCGTCCCCTCCTGCGGCGTCGGCACCCTCGCCGGAGCCGTCGGAGCCACCGCCGCCCTGCCCCGCCTCACCGCCCATCTCTGGCAGGTTCTCCGATTGCCCCGCCCCCGGGGCGTCGGAGGACGTGGGACTCTCTCCTCGCAGTTCGCCCGGCCCCGGCGGGGGCTCGCTGAGGTCGACCAGGGTGGCCTGACCGGAGGGGTCGATGACCGCGGCCGCGCCGGTGTCGGGGGCACTGACGAACAGACTGCCCTCCCGGGCCTCCAGTTCGAGCGGGCCCTGGGCGTCGGGCAGGGTGACGGTGTCGAGTTCGCGGCCGTTGGGCGTGTAGGACCGCACGACACCCTCGTCGTCGTAGGGCACGTACACACGCCCCTCGAAGGGAACGCCGAGGCCGCCCCCGGGATGGCCCAGAGGGAACTTCGAGGTCTGCGCGGCGCCGTAGGGGTGTAGGAGGGTGACGATCTCCCCGTCCTCGGTCTTGGTCACCGCGGCCATGTCCCCATGGGTGCGGGCGGGCATCTGTGAGCCCTCCAGTGTCACGGGCATGGTGACCATGACCGGTTCGTCGCCCTCTCGCATGGCGACCGCCCGGTCACCACCGCGGTCGAGCACCATGGCCCCGTCGTCGAACACCGTGACCCCGATGTCGGATCCGGGTGAGGAGACGGCCACGGTCTGTGTGATGGCGGCCTCGCCCTCGGTGACCTGGATACCGACCGCGTTGCCCTGGGCGGGCACACCCAACCACAGGGTGTCGGAGTCGTCGAAGCCCCCTCCCACCAGGGGGCCCTCCAGGGTGAGGGAGGCGCCGGTGGCCTGGAGCGTGGCCGGGTCGACCGCTCTGACCTCCCCGGCCGCGCGATCGACCACCACCGCCGCCGATTTTCCCAAGATGACGGCGAAGTCCCCTCCTCCGAGGTCCAGTCTCCCGGAGAAGCCCAGGTCATCGAGGTCGACCGAGGTGACCCGACCCGTCTCGGGATCGGTGAGCAACAGGTAGTCGTCGTTCTGCTCGACCTCGACCCGGCCGCCCTCGGATTCGGGCAGGGACGCCACCAGGTCGATCTCGGCGTTGTTGCCGTTGACGCGGATGGCCTCACCGACGGACGAGTTCCACAACCAGGCGGCGCCGTCGGAGACGTCGTCCTCCTGGCCGAGGGCACCGACCCCGAAGGCGGTACCGACCAGGGCCGTGGCCATGATCGTCAACACCAGCCCGGAGGAGCCCGCCCGGGTACGCCTGGCGAGTGTGCCGAGTAACCGTTTCGATCGCCCGAATCCAGCACGCGCCGACTGATGGCTCACGATCTCCACGCTCTCCTTCGACTGTCCACGCCGAACGCCTTCCGCCCTCCAGGCGGCAAGGGAGGTGGAATCGACCGCATCGGGGGGCGATACGGGCATCTGTACAAAACCAGACGCCCCGGAAGACGTCAACGCGAATCCCCCTCGACACCGCACCCCTCCAAAGAACCGGATTCGTCAGGGGCGGTGGGTCAGTCCAGGAACAGCTCCGCGACGACTTCACCGTCGAAGACCCGGCCGGTCTCGCGGAAGCCGAGTTTGCGATAGAACTCCGCCGGGCCACCTTCCCCCGGCACCCACATCACGGTGACCCGCTCGTTTCCGCGACCGCGCGCCTCCGTGAGGAAGGACCGCACGGCGAAGCGCCCGTAGCCCTTGCCCTGCTCCCCCTCGGCGACGTTGAGCCGCCACAGGCCACAGCGGAAATCGGGGTCGTCCTCATCGGAGGCGAAGTCGGCCATGACGAAGGCGACGGGGCGGTCTCCGTCCAGGATCAGGCGGGTCCACACGGTCTCGCGCGAGGCGTAGGCCTCGGCCAGGGAGGTGACGACGGGGGCGACGAAGGTGTTCTGGTCCTCGCGGACCTTCACCTTGAGGGCGGTGGCGACGTTGTCGGGGGTGATCTCCACGGCGCGGAGGGAGGGGATGCTCATCCGAACACCGTAGAGGTCCACCCCCGACGGTTCCCACCCGTTTTCCGCGCCCGGACACGGGTGCGCCCCGGAGCGACACCACCCCGGGGCGCACCCCTTCGTGCCGGGGATCAGGCGGCGCCGTCGACGGCGGCCGACCAGTGCAGGGCCTGACCGACCTGCCCGAACAGGCCCTTGGGGTGGTTACGGAACAGTGGTTCGGTACCGAACAGCACCACCGCGGCGCCGGTCTCGGTGACCCCGCTGACCACGGACGCCTGTCCGGCCGCGTCCTGTTGACCACCCGTGCCATCGGTTCCGGATCGCCAGTGCCCGGCCACCAGGGGACTCTCGGCCGCGTAGGACTGCTCGACCCGCACGCCGTCGCCCAGGTCGGTGAACCAGCCGGGCGAGTACACGAACCCGTACCCGCCGGTCCCGCCCAGGACCCCGTCGCCCTCGTCCACACGCACCACGCCGTTGGCGTCGGAGCGGCCCGCCTCACGAGTGGCGTCCAACAGGTCGGCCGCCTCGTTGAACCGGGCCCCGGTCGCGCCGCGCGCCACGACCCCACCCCGTTCCAGGAACGTGTCCAGGCCGGCCCTCGCTTCCTCGTCCAGGTCGCCGTGGACCAGACCACCGGCCACGTACAGCACGTCGATGTCGGACCAGTCGAACCCGTCGTTGAGCACGGCGGTGGACACCGTGGTCACGTCGAAACCCAACTCGCCCAGGGTGAAGACCTCGTCGGCGGCCCCGGCCACGGCCACCCGAACCGGCCCCAGAACGGGACCGTCCGGTGCGGTGTCGGCGGCGGTGAACACCGCTCCGTGGCGTTCGGCGACCTCGGCCACCGTGTCCGCGGCACCGGCCGGCACCCACACCGTTCCCCGACCTGCCTGAACCGGCTCCATTCCGGCCTCGACCAGGTCGTTGAGCGCGGCGACGTCCGCGGCGTCGTCCAGCCGCAGGTTCCAGTCGCCCTCGCCCTCGACCCTCCCGGTGGGATCGGCGACCGCCACGGCGGTGCCGGTGGGCGGCTCGGACTCGACGGCGGTCACGGTGGCGCCCCACAGGCGCCCGTGGCTCCACCCGGAGATGTCGTACATCGCGTCCACGTCGTCGCTGATGTCGCGTCCGTCCTCCAGCAGGACGTTGGCCATGCCGCGTTTGGGCTGGTGCATGTCCACCACGTAGGACCCGGCCGGGTAGGTGGTGCCCTCCAGCTCGAACCCCTCGTCGGCGCGTTGGACACGCACGTCGTTGGCGACGAGGAAGTCGACCAGGCGTGCGGCGGCCGGCGCGGACCGCTGTTCCTCCCCGGCGGGGATCACGTAACCGCGTGGGAAGTCGGTGGTGTACACGTCCTCGGGGCCGAAGCCCGGCACCCAATCCTGGGGCGGGACGACCTGTTCCTCTCCGTTGGCCCCGCGACGGAACACCTCGATCTGGTCACCGACCAGCTCTTCGTGGTTGTCCTGGGCGTAGTCCAGGGTGGCCTCGATCGTGGCGGCGGAGATGTCGGTGTTGATGGCGCTGCGCCGCCGCAGTTCCTCCTCCGGCAGGTCGTAGTCGGCGTTGTTGACCCGCATCGGAAACTCGATGGTGGCCGCGGCGACCGCGCCCTGGTAGGGGGCGTACATCGGGGTGAAGATGGGCGGCCAGTCGTCCCAGCCGTCCTCTTGGTCCCGGAAGGGGATCTGCGGTGGTTCCACCCCGTCGTCCTCGGGGGTGTACCCCAGGTCGAGGACGGCCTGTTCCATCTCGATGGCGTTCGCGTAGGTGTTCTTGATGAACAGGTCGTACTCGTAGTTCTGGCCGTGCGGCGGCGTGGTGGGTTCGATGAGGGTGCCGTTGACGTACCCGTGTTGGTCGATCATCACCACCGGCCGGGTGTCGATCATGACCTGGCGGATCGCGGCCGACTCCGGTTGGGAGACGGTGACGAAGTCACGGTTGAGGTCGAACCCGGCGCTGTTGGCGCGGGTGCCCGCCACCCGACCGTCCGGGTTGGCGGTGACGGTGAAGTACAGACGTGAGGACTCCAGCAGCTCCTCGGTCCGTTCATCCTCGGCGGTGGCCAGCTCCTCGATGACGCGCAGCGAGGCGTCGGTGCCCTCCCATTCATCGCCGTGGATGTTGGCGTTGACGTGGACCGGTGTCTTGTACCGGTCGATCAGGGTGTGGTCGCGGGCGGCCCGATCGGGGTCCTCGGAGATCAGCTCGCGCATGCGCCGCTGATGGCGGGCCTCGGCGCGCGTCTCGGGTTCGGTGACGGTGACCAGGTACAGGTCGCGTCCCTGCACGGACTCACCGATGATCTCGGCGCTGACCCGGTCGGAGGTCTCCTGTAGATCGTTGAGCGTCGGCGCGATGTCGTGGAAGGGGGCCAGCCCGAGTTTGACGGAGTGGTCGTCGGGGTCCTCGGGCGGGACGGGAAGCTCGTTCTGACGTGGGTAGGCGGCGTCCGCCTCGACCCCGGGCGCGGGCTCGGCCAACGGTTCGACGGTCAGGGACTCCGCGCCGGCGGCGACCTCGTCGCGTTCGGGGCCGTTGGCGTCGTCGCGAGGTTCGGCGAGGGCGGGTGTGGGTGCGGCCATCAGGCAGAGGGCCGCGAACGCGGCCGTGGCTCCGGCGAGTGCTACGGGGCGTGCGGTGCGGCTATGGTCCGGACTCGGATCGGGGGGATTGTGCACGAGGCTCCTCCTGTGGTCTTCGACGTTCCTACCTGTCCGGTGGGACGGCCACAAGACGGCCAGGGTCGTTTTTCCCTGTCCACCCGCGACCTCTGCCGGAATGTCGGTGCCCCCGTTTAGGGTGCGCACCATGGACGAGCGCCTTCTCACCGGTACCGAAGCGCTGATCGACGCTCCTTCGGCCGACTGGACCGCGGTGTCGCGGGAGTTGTCGGAGACGGCCGGGACCTACTGGCTGACCGCCACTCGCGCCGGCTCCACTCCGCACACGCGGCCGTTGCTCACGGTGTGGTCGCGCGGGCTGCCCCACTTCGCGTGCGGGCCGGGCAGCGCGAAGGCGCGGTTGCTGACCGAGGGGGCATCGGTGAGCCTGGCCGTGTCCACCTGCCGTTGGGACGTGGTGGTGGAGGGCTCGGTGGAACGGGTGCGCGATCCCGAGAGAGTGCGCGTTGTCGCCGAGACCTACCCGGTGGTCTACGGGTGGGCCCCGCTACCCGAGGGAGACCTACTGGTCGGCCCGGACGGCGCACCCTCCGCCGGTCCCCCGCCTTACGCGGTGTACGCGGTACGGCCGAGCACCGTGTACGCCTTCCCCACCGACGCCGCCGACCACGGCCCCACCCGCTGGCGATTCGAGCGCCCATGACCACGGGGACGCGCTCGTAGGTGAGGATCGGGGATCGCGGGGTAGGTCTTCCCAAGAAATTCGAGACCCCGACGATCGCAACGGCTCCACCCCCGGGAGGCATTAGTGCGCATCAGTATCGTTCTCTCCGTCCTCGTCGTGCTGTGGTTGGTGATCGGTCTGGTAGCGGCCTTCCAACGCGGCTACTTCAGTCCGGCGGACACCAACTGTTCGACGCTGGGCAGCACCGTGGTGACCGTCTTCGTCGGTCCGCTCAACTACTTCGGGGTCAACCCGACCGTCGAGTGCCCGACGGTCCCCCAGCCCTCGGAGTGAGCGGCGGCTCCGGGGCGGTTTCGCGACCGGGGGCACGAAACGGAGTGCCGTTTGGGCCCGTGCTTCCGTAACGGGCAGGATGTCGGGTATGGATGTTCTCAGCAGCCGCGTGATGATCCACCCCACCGATCCGACGCGTAGCCGTTCCTTCTACCGTGACGTGCTCGAACTCGGCGTGCACCGCGAGTTCGGGCCGCCCGACGCGCCAGGAACCGTGTTCTTCCTCGGCAACGGCCTGTTGGAGGTGTCCGGGCACGCCGAATCCTCCGGGGTGCCGTCGATGTCACTGTGGTTGCAGGTGCGCGACGTGCGCGCCGAGTACGCCCGAGTGACCGCTCTGGGCGCCCGGGGGCTGCGTCCCCCGCAGAAGGAGTTCTGGGGGTTGGTCGAGGCGTGGGTCGCCGACCCGGACGGGGTGCGCATCGTCCTGGTGCAGGTTCCGGACGACCACCCGTTGCGCCGGGACCAGCGCGAGTTCTGACCACCGGACGAGCCTGGCTCTCGCCCGCCCGATCCGTCGCCATCACGCGCCCAATGACCCCGCCGACTCCCACGGCGGGGTCTTCTTCGTTCGCGTCGTCTCCTCATAGCGCCGGCCCCGATGCGGCGAGGGGCACCACTTCACGACGACACGCCGGATCACGCTCCGGCACCGGTCCACTCGGCCCGGGCAGACTCTTGACCATCCCGTGCCATCCCCAACGGCTCGGGCGACCTCTCCTCTCCCCCCGTATCCCCACGGAAGACGACACCACCGAGAGAACGGAGTCCATGTGCGATCCGAGTGGCCGGGAGTAGGTGCACTTGTCAACAGGTGGAACGCGGTCCGCCGGGCCCGTGCCGAACAAGACCGGCGACGGGAGGACGACCGAGCGGAGAACCTCCCCGTCGACGAGGCCACCGGGGCACAGGAGGAGGCCGGCGCCGGTGACCTCCTACGGAACATCAGCGACACGTGCTGGCGGCTGTTGATCATCGGCGTGGTCGCCGGCCTGCTGGTCTACGGGCTGGTCCACCTGTCCGTGGTCACGCTTCCGGTGATCATCGCGGTGTTCCTGACCGCGTTGCTGATGCCGCTGGCCAACCGGCTGCGTCGGCCCAACATGATCCGACGCGCGGGGTTCGGCCGGGGCTCGTCCACGACCATCACCCTGCTCGTGGCGTTGATCGTCTACAGCGTGGCCGTCACCCTGATCGTGACGCCCGCGGTCGCCGGCTTCGGTGGCCTGGTGGAGAGCGTCAACCAGGCCATCACCCGGATCGGGTCGATTCAGCTGCCGTTCGGGCTCGATCCGGCCCTGCTCACCGAGGCCATCGACAACGCCTGGAACCAGGCCAGGTCCCTGATCTCGAACAACTCCGACCAGATCCTCAGTGGCGCGTGGACGGCGACCACCGCCGTGTCCCGGATCGTGCTCGGAATCGTGCTGATCCTCGTCCTGACGATCTACTTCCTGCACTCGGGCGACAAGCTCATGGAGTGGATCGCGCGGCTGCTGCCGCCCCGTTCTCGCCCGATCCTGCACCGCTCCTCCCGAGTGACCTGGGACGTCATGGGTCACTACGTTCGGGGCGTGGCGCTGGTGGGCCTGTTCGACGCGGTGGGCGTCGGTATCGCGCTGCTCCTGCTGATCGACACCGGCCTGGCGGTCCCTCTGATCGTCCTCACCTTCGTCGGGGCGTTCCTGCCGGTCGTCGGCGCGTTCGTGAGCGGTCTTCTGGCCGTTCTGGTGGCCCTGGTGACCGAGGGCTGGATCGTGGCGCTGATCATCCTCGGCGTCGTGCTGCTGGTGCAGCAGTTGGAGAGCAACGTTTTCGCGCCGCGCGTCTACGGCCGATCCCTGGACCTGCCCTCCGCCGTGGTGTTGATCGCGCTCACCGTCGGCGGTTTCCTCGGCGGCATCGCGGGGTTGTTCCTGGCCACCCCGATCGCCGCGGTGCTGGCGGCGCTGCTGCGCGAACGCCCGGGGAGCGGGCCGGACACCGCGCCCCTCTCCGAGCCGGACGGTACACCTACGCCCTAGTACACCGAGGTGGCTCCGGTGCCGGGCCCGTAACCTGACTCCATGATCAAGCGCGAAGATACCGACCTCGACGTCGACGCCATGCTCCAAGACCTGCGGACGCTCGTGGAGGTCGAGTCCCCTTCTCGGGACCTCGCCGCTCTGCGAAGGTCGGCCGAGGCGGTGGCCGCGCTGGTCGAGCACCGCATGGGCGGGCGCGCCACCCTCGTGGACGGGCCGGCCGGGACGCACGTGCGCTGGTCGGGCGGGGGTACGCCCCGGGTCCTGGTGCTCGGCCACCACGACACGGTCTTCCCCTTGGGCACCCTGGAGCACCGCCCGTTCCGGGTGGAGGGCGGTCACGCCACGGGCCCTGGTGTCTACGACATGCTGGGCGGCCTGGTGCAGGCGATCCACGGTCTGGCCACGTTGGAGGATCCCTCCGGGGTGGAGCTGTTGGTGACCGCCGACGAGGAGGTCGGCTCGCATTACTCGCGGGCGCTCATCGAGGAGCGGGCGCGGGCGTGCGACGCGGTGCTGGTGTTCGAGGGCGCCACCGCGGACGGGCACCTGAAGGTCGCCCGTAAGGGCTGCGGGACGTTCGAGGTGGCGGTGCGCGGCGTGGCCTCACACGCCGGGTTGGAACCCGAGGCGGGCGTGAACGCGCTGGTGGAGGCCGCCCACCAGGTTCTGGCGATCGCCGCGTTGGATCGCCCAGAGGTGGGCACGACAGTGACGCCGACCGTGGCCGCGGCGGGGACCACCGACAACGTGGTGCCGGCGGAGGCCACGATCGTGGTGGACGTGCGTGTGCCCTCCGCGGCGGAGAAGGACCGGGTGGAGACGGCGTTCGCGAATCTGAGCCCGGTCCTGGCGGGCGCGGAGCTCACGGTGACGGGTTCGGTGAACCGGCCGCCGATGCCGCCGGAGGGGGCGGCGGAGCTGCTGGCGAAGGCCCGGTGGTCGCTGCCGGGAATCGAGGGTGTAGCGGTGGGCGGTGGCAGCGACGGCAACTTCACCGCGGCGTCGGGCGTGCCCACGTTGGACGGGTTGGGCGCGGTCGGAGGCGGCGCGCACGCCGACCACGAGTACCTGGTGGTGGACTCCATGGTCGAGCGCGCGCGGCTGGCCGCCGACCTGGTGAGGGCGATCCGCACCTGACCCACGAAGTCGCCGGGGTCAGAGGAGTTCGGCGAGGAGGGGGATCTGGTCGGGGTCGGCCAGTGCCGAGCCGACCGCCACCATCCGTGCCCCCGCGTCGAAGTACTCTCGCGCGTTGTGGGCGTCCATGCCGCCGGTGGCGACGATCCGCACGTCGGGGAAGGGCCCGCGCATGGCACGGAACCACTCCGTGCCCAGGGCCGTGGCGGGGAAGGCCTTCACCCAGTGTCCGCCCGCCTTCAGCACGCCCTGGATGTCGCTCGGAGTGGCCACTCCGGGCAGGTGGGGCAGGCCCGCGGCCTCCGATGCGGCCATCACCTGGGCGTCGAAGCCCGGGGCTACGGTGAAGGCGGCGCCGGCCAGGGCCACGGCTCGGACCTGCTCGGTGCAGATCACGGTGCCCGCGCCGACGGGGTGGCCGCGTTCGGCCCCGGCCCGAGCGGTCGCTCGCAACGCCTCCAGGCCCGCTTCGTCCCGGGCGGGTACCTCGATCGCGGTGACACCCAGTTCCCAGGCACGTTCGGCCAACGCGACGGTGGTGTCGACGGGCATGCCGCGCAGGATCGCCAGCACGCTGTGTCCGGTGAACAGGCCGTCCAGACCCTCGTCACTCATGGTCGTCTCCTCTCATCGCGGCCATCGCCGCGGAGGCTCGGTCGATCCACCGCTCGTCGGGGACCGACAACAGTTCGTCCAGCTGTTCCGCAGGGGGTGGGGCGGCGAGGTCGCCGGTCACCCGTAGGACACGCCCCGCGCACAGGTGCCCCAGTCGTAGGCGTCCCGTGGCGTCCAGGTCGCGCAGTTCGCCGGCCAGGTACCCGGCGGCGAACGCGTCTCCGGCGCCCACCGGTTCGACGACCTCCACCGCCGGTGCGGGTACGTGGCGTTCCGTGTCACCGTCGAACTCGGTGGCCCCGTGTTCGGCGTCCTTGACCACCAGACGATCCACCTCGGGCAGGAGTGAGCGCACCTCGCGGGCCGTGGTGGTACCCCACAGTTCCTCCGCCTCGTCCCTGCCGACGAAGACGAGGTCGGCGCGCCGGGCCAGTTCCAGCAGACGAGTGGCCGCCCGCCCGGGGCTCCACAGCCGGGGCCGGTGGTTGACGTCGAAGCCCACCCTCAGCTCGGGGTCGGTGAGCAGGCGCTCGGCGAGGGCGTCGCACTCGGGTGAAAGGGCCGGGGTGATACCCGATAGGTGCACCGTCTCGGCCGCCCGGACATGGGGGTGATCGGCGATGTGGGGCCCGAGCGCCGAGGCCGCCGATCCCGCCCGGTAGTAGTGGACCGTGCTCCCCGAGGGCGAGGGGTCCTTGGCGATCAGACCCGTGGGGCGGTCGGGGTCGACGCGGACGCCGGACACGTCCACGCCCCGACGTCCCACGCTCCGCGTGACCACCCGTCCGAAGGGGTCGTCGCCCACGGCACTCAGCCAGGCGGAGCGGTGGCCCAGCGCCGCCAGTCCGCAGGCGACGTTGGACTCGGCGCCGGCGACGCCCATCACCAGGTTCGATGTCCGGTCCAAGGGGAGCGGTTCGGTCGCGGTGAGCAGCAGCATGGTCTCACCGACACAGGTCACTCGGGGCGTCACGGGTTCCCTCCGAAGTACCGGACCGGCGGGGCGCCGACCTCCACGGGGACTGCGAAGAGCGCACCGTCGAAGGGACCGGGGTCGCGCAGGCCCACCGTGGCGGAGGTGACGAAGAGCCGGGGTCGCGGCCCGTCCACGACGCACACGCTCGTGGGTTGGGCGGCGGGTAGGGCGACCACGCGTTCCAGGCTCCCGTCCGGGTCGTAGCGGTGCACCCGCCCGGCTCCCCAGAGCGCGACCCACAGGTGTCCTTCCGAGTCGACCTGCATCCCGTCGGGGTCGCCTTCGTCGACGCGGACGAAGACGGACGGGTTCGTGGGTTCCCCGGTCGCGGAGACCTCGTAGGTGTCGATCCTGCCCGCGGCGCTGTCGGCGAGGTACATGCGGGAGCCGTCGGCGGTGAAGGCCGGCCCGTTGGGGACCGTGTAGCCCTCCAGGACCCGGACGACCCCGCCGGCGGGGTCGGCGCGGTAGAGCGCACCGGCGCCGGGTGTGCCGTCATAGGCCATCGATCCGGCCCAGAATCTCCCCTGGGGATCGCAGCAGCCGTCGTTCATCCTCATCGGTGTGGCCGCCTCGTCCTCGGGTCTGGCCAGCCACCGGGGTCGGGCGTCCTCGGCGAGCAGCGCCACCCCGGTGCCCGCGGCCGCGACGTAGGTTCCCGGCCGGTCCCGTACGGGGGCGACCGCGCCCAAGGGCGCGTTCAGGTCGACGAGCACCTGGGCCGGTCCGGGCAGACCGGGGTCGAGCCGCAGGAGCCTGCCGGTGAGGATGTCCACCATGAGCAGGTCCGGGCCGTGAAGGCGCAGGCCCTCCCCGAGTTCGAAGCGGTCCGTGCTCCACGGTTCGTGTCGCATATGCGTCATCTCCTCCTCACCATTCCGCGAAGGATCCGTCGTCGTGGGTCCACAGTGGGGGACGCCAACGGTGGCCCTTCCGATCCGCCCTTCGGACGGCGTCCTCGTCCACTTCCACGCCCAGCCCCGGGGTGTCGGTCCTGTGGATGTGCCCGTCGGGGAAGTCGAAGACGTCGGTGTCCAGGACGTAGTCGAGCAGTTCGGCGTCCCTGTTGTAGTGGATGCCGATGCTCTGTTCCTGGATGAGGAAGTTGGGGGTGGCGAAGGCGATCTGGAGGCTCGCCGCCAGGGCCAGGGGGCCGAGCGGGCAGTGCGGTGCCAGGAGGACGTCGTAGGTCTCGGCCAGGGAGGCGATCCTGCGCACCTCGGAGATCCCTCCCGCGTGGGACAGGTCGGGTTGGGCGACCGCGATGCCGGCCTGGAGGGCGGGGAGGAAGTCGCTGCGGCCGAACAGGCGCTCTCCCGTGGCGATGGGCACCGGGCTGCACCGTACGACGTCGCCCAGCAGGTGCCCGTACTCGGGCAGCACGGGTTCCTCCACGAACATGGGACGCAGGGGTTCCAGCAGGGGCAGGACCCGGCGTGCGGTGGCCGCGTTGAAGCGGCCGTGGAAGTCCACGGCCACGTCCCGGTCCGGGCCCAGTACCTCGCGCACCCCGGCCAGCCGTTCCACGACGTCGTCGAGCTCGCGGACGGTGGCCGAGCGTCCCATCACCCCCGAGGCGTTCATCTTCACGGCGGTCAGACCGGACTCCACGCGCGCGGCGACCGAGTCCGCCAACTCCGCCGGGTCGTCGCCGCCGACCCAGCCGTACACGCGCACCTTGTCTCGGACGGGGCCGCCGAGGAGTCGGTGCACGGGAACGCCCAGGGTCTTGCCCGCGATGTCCCACAACGCCTGGTCGAGCCCCGCGACCGCGCTGGAGAGCACCGGGCCGCCCCGGTAGAAGGCGGCCTTGGTGAGTCGCTGCCAGTGGTACTCGATGGGGGCGGGGTCCTGGCCCAGGAGGAGTTCGGACAGCTCCTCCACCGCGGCCCGCACGGTCTCGGCCCGGCCCTCCACCACGGGCTCGCCCCAGCCGACGATCCCGGCGTCGGTCTCCACCCGGCACATCAGCCACCGGGGCGGCACCAGGAAGGTCTCGATACGGGTGATTCTCACTGTGGTCTCTCCAGTCGGTCTTCGGTCGCGTCGTACTCGGTGACGCGAAGCTGGTCCGCCCTGGCCTGGGCCAGCAGGGAACGCATGGCGGACTCGGCCGCGAGGGGGTCGCCGGCGACGACCGCCTCGGTGACCGCGCCGTGGCTGGGCACCGGGTCGCCGTGGTCGCCCCCGTGGACCAGGCGGTCGCGTTCGGACAGCCCCGCGGCGAAGAAGACGTCCGTGCGGGTGAACAGTTCGTTGTGCGTGGCGTCCAGCAGGGCCCTGTGCCAGCGCAGGTCGGCCCGTACGGCCGCTTCGGCCGGCCCCTCGACCGAGGCCGCTATGTCGGCGAGCGCGGCGCGCAGCTCGACGACGTCGGCGTCCTCACGGCGCCCGGCCGCCAGCCTGGCGGCGGCCGGTTCCAAGGCGTCACGCAGTTCGGCCAGTTCCTGGAAGAAGACGTCGCCCGCCCCGGCGGCGATCCGCCACCGGACCACGTCGGGGTCGAGCAGGTTCCAATCCCCTCGCGGACGCACGAACGTCCCCTTCTTCTGCCGTGAGCCCACCAGGCCCTTGGCCGCCAGCACCTTGATCGCCTCGCGGAGAGCGGTCAGGCTCAGGTCGAGTTCCTCGCTGAGGGCGACCAGGTCGATCGTCTCCCCCTCACCGAACCCGCCGGAGAGCAGTCGCTCACCCAACAACCGCACCGTCTGGCCGTGCACACCGCGTCCCGAATAGGCCGCCATCACTTCCTCCGCTCCAGGCGTCCGGTCACGAGGACGCCTTGTAGATACTCCACCCTCCGTCGACCGGGACACTCGCCCCGGTGACGTAGGAGGCCTCGGCGGAGGCCAGGAAGGAGATGACGGAGGCGACCTCGTCGGGGTCCCCGAAGCGACCCGCGGCGGTCTGGGCGACGCTGGCGCGACGTTCTTCCTCCCCCACGCCCTCCCAGGCGGCGGTGAGGACGGGTCCGGGCAGTACGCAGTTGACGCGCACCTTCGGTCCGTACTCGACGGCGAGTTGGCGGGTCAGGGCGGTGAGGCCGCCCTTGCCGGTGGCGTAGGCCGGTCGGCCGGGCAGCCCGAACCAGGCGTGGACCGAGGAGGTGAGGACCACGCTTCCCTCACGGGCGATCAGGTCGTCCAGGCAGGCGCGCACCCCCAGGAACGCCCCGGTGAGGTTGACGGACAGTTGGCGCTCCCAGGAGGCGAGCGAGGTCTGGTGTGCGGGTGCCTCCTCGAACGTGTAGGCGTTGGAGACGAGGACGTCCACCGGCCCGAAGGCGCTTCGGGCCTGGGCCACGACCCCGTCCCAGGAGGCCTCGTCGCTCACGTCCGCCCGTACGGCCAGCGCGCTTCCGCCCTGCGCACGGATGCGTTCGGCGGCCCCCTCCAGGCTCGGGGACAGGTCGGTCATCACCACCGCGGCCCCCTCGGCGGCGAGGTGGCGGGCGGTGGCCTCGCCGATGCCCCGTGCCGCTCCGGTGACCACCGCGGTCACTCCGTCGTGCCTGGTCTTCGTCATGTCTCTCCATGGAGTGGTCGATGTGTCGGGTTCACGGTCGGTCACGGCCGTAGCGGTGTGAACACGACATCGGTCGTGGTGTGCTCGTCGGCTCCGGGGATCGGGGCGGCCCAGCGTGTCGGCTCCCCCGGCCCGGTCCGGGCCACGACGTGCCCGGAGGCCCGGTGGACGAGGCCGCCGGAACGCAGGGCGGTGAAGGTTCCGGCCAGCCGCCCTCCCCGGGCGTCGAATCCGGTCCAGTGCGGCGGTTCGCTCCAGAAGCCGTCAGGGACCACCTCGGAGACCGGTTCGGCCCCCGTGCCGAAGCCGAACTCGATGTCCAGGGTGGTGCGTCCTCCGGGTGCGAGCTCGGTGCGCGGCCCCAGTGCCTCGACCTCGGTCACCCGGTCCACCGGGTACAGCCCGCCCAGGTGCTCCAACGGTCGCTCCACCGGCGCTTCCAACCAGACCTCGGCCCGGGATCCGGAGTCGGGGTAGTCGGCCCCCTCGTTGACCTCGAAGCGCTGGGTGAGCGTGCCCGAGGCGCCCACGTGGGCCAGCCATCCGGACGCCGTGGGGAAGCCGACCTTGCCGACGACCTCCTGTGAGGGCACCCGCATCACCCGGGGCGTGTGTTCCACCACGCGCGGGTGCCCGTTGCCGGCGACGAGCGCGACGACGTGGGGCCCCTCCCCTCGTACGCCCACGAAGACGCCACCGGCGTCCTCCCTCGTGGCGGGCGCGCCGTCGATCTGGGTCACGTTCCACAGCGCCCACCGGCGCACCGTGTCGGAGACGTTGACCGCCTCCAGCTCCAGCCGGTAGCCGGCGACTCCCGGTTCCAGGGTCAGGCGACGGCGTAGGCGCAGGCCCGACCTCGGATCGTCCCCACTGGTGAGGGTGAGCGTGACGGAGCCGTCCGGCGCGGAGGCGGTCTCGACGACGTAGTGGCCCGAGTCCAGGACGGGGTCGGGCGGACCGGCCCACTCGTCGGGGCCGTCCCACCCCTGGGGCGCGGGCCAGGTCTTGTCGCCACCGACGTTGTTCCAGGCGCTCATCGGCCCGTCGACCGGGCCGAGCACCACACCTTCCACGGGGCGCAGGTCCTCGTCCAGCAGACGGGGGTTGCGGTACAGGTGTTCGTGTCCGCGGTGGCGGACCGACAGGACGCGGCCACCCAGCCCGGGCGCCGCGACCAGCCGGACCACCCCGTTGTCGAGCACGATCAGCTCACGCGCGCCCGACCCCTCATGACGGACCTCGACGGGACTCATCCTTCCTCCCGGTTCACCAGGCACACCTTGCCCCGGCTCTCGCCCGCGGCGAGCCGGTAGGCGGTGTCGGCCTCGGTGAGGTCGAAACGATCGGAGACCACGCGCTCCGGGGACAGCCCCCACCGGACCAGGTTCACCGACAACTCGGCCATGGCCGGCAGGGAGGTCACCCAGGAGGCGTACAGGGTGAGCTGCTTGTGCAGGAGGGTGTCGGACACCTCGGTCTCCAGCGTGCCGCCCTCACCGACCAGCGAGACCCGTCCCCACTCGGCCGCGTTCTCCAGGGCCAGGGAGCGGCCCGGGCGCGAGCCCGAGCAGTCGATGACCGTCGCCGCGCCCCGGCCGGCGGTGGCCCGACCGATCGCCTCGGCCGCCTCCGCCGGTGCGGCGAGGACGTCGAAGACGTCCAGGTCGGCGGCCCACGCGCGGCGCCGCTCGTTGGGTTCCACCCCGATGACCCGGGTGGCTCCCATGCCCCGGCCGATCATGCCCGCGGCCAGGCCGACCGGTCCCAGGCCGACGACGAGCAGGTCCCCGTCGCCGTCGACCCCGATGCGTCGCAGCCCCTCATAGGCGGTGCCGAACCCGCAGGCGATGAGCGCCCCGTCCACGAAGGAGAGTTCGTCGGGCAGGGGGACGCAGGTCGATTCCTCCGCCAGCAGGTACTCGGCGTGGCCGCCGTCGCGCTGCCAGCCGTAGGAGGCCCTGTCGGCTGCCGTGCAGCTGATCATGTACCCGCGCCGGCAGTTGTCGCACAACCCGCATCCGGCGATGTGGTAGACGATGACCCGGTCGCCCGGGCCGAACCTTCGGCATCCCGGGCCGGCCTGGACGATGGTCCCCGAGGGTTCGTGTCCCGCGACGACGCCGCGGTAGGCGGGCCCGTCGACGCCCCGGTGGCCCTTGTGCTCGTGGTAGATGTAGCCGATGTCGCTGCCGCAGATACCGGAGGCCCCGACCCTCAGCAGGACCTGGCCGGGTCCGGGCTCGGGCACGGGCAGGGTCTCCACGACCGCGGTGGAGTCGCCGGGCAGGCGCACCCCGCGCATGGCCTGGGGCGGAGTGTTCGGGTCCTTCGCGTTCATGTCGGTGTTCCCCCGTTCTACTCAGGCGAGTCGGTTGGCGGCGCTGCGCCTGCTGATGAGGACGTTGATCAGGACGGCCCCGACGATGATGAGGCCGCGCACCACGTCCTGGAAGAAGGAGTTGACTCCGAGCAGTACCAGGCCGTTGGCGATGACGGTGATGAAGACGACGCCGAGGAAGGTACCGCCGAGCGAGCCGCGCCCACCGGCGAGCGCGGTGCCCCCGATGACGACGGCGGCGATGACGTCGAACTCCAGGCCCGCCGCCGCGCCTCCGTTGCCCGAACCCAGACGGGCCGCGAGCAGCACACCGGTGATGGCGGCGAGCAGTCCGGTGGTGGCGAACAGCAGGATGCGGACCCGGACCACGTTGAGCCCGGCCAGTTGGGCGGCGGCCGCGTTGCCGCCGGTGGCGTACACGGACCGACCATAGGCGGTGTACTTGGCCACGTAGGCGAAGACCGCGAACAGCACGAGCATGACCAGTGCGGCCGTGGGCACGCCCAGGACGGAACCGCCGAGCACGTCGAACAGGGCGCTCTCGGGCAGCGGCACGGGGAGCGCGTCGGTCATGTACAACGCCAGCCCGCCCAGCACGCTCCACAGTCCCAGCGTGGTGATGAAGGAGGGCACGTTGAACCGGGCTCTGAGCCACCCGGCGAGCGCGCCCCACAGCAGACCCATGGCCAGGGTGAGCAGGATGGCGCCGAGAACCCCCAGGTTCCACTCCGTGGCGCCCTTGGCGACGATGACCGAGGCGAAGGCCACGGCCGGGCCGATGCTGATGTCGATCTCCCCGGCGATGATCACCAGGGTGACGCCCCAGGCAGCGATGCCGATCGTCGCGGCGTTGCGCAGCAGACCGAGTTGGTTGTCCATGCTCAGGAACCCGGAGGCGGAGAGCCCGAGGACGATGTAGAGGATGAGGATGGCGGCCAAGAGGCCGATCTCGTTGAGGCGGTGGCCGTAGCGGCCGATGAAGTCGCCACGGGCGGAAACCGCTTCGCCGGTGACCTTGGTCGTGGTGGTCATTGTTACCTCGCCCTTCACGCCGCCATCGCGGCGGCCATGATGTTGTCCAGGGTGATGTCTTCGCCGGTGAACTCGCCCTCCAGGCGGCCACCGCGCAGGGCCAGCACGCGGTCGCACACGAGCGGGAGTTCCTCCAGTTCGCTGGAGACGAAGAGGACCGCGGCGCCCTGCTCCGCGAGTTCGCGGACGATCGCGTAGATCTGGGCCTTGGCCTCCACGTCCACGCCGCGGGTGGGCTCGTCCAGGAGCAGGATGCGGCTTCCGGCGTGCAGCCAACGGCCGATAACGGCCTTTTGCTGGTTACCGCCGCTGAGGTTGACGATGGGGGTCTGGGGTGTGGCCGCCTTGATGGACAGGCGGTCGATGAGGTCGCGTCCGATGGAGGAGACCCGCGAGGGGAGCACGGTCCCGGCACGGGACGCCCCTCCGTACCAGGTCATGACCATGTTCTCGGAGACTCCGAGCAGGGGGACCACGCCTTCTCCCTTACGGTCCTCAGGGGTGATGCCCACGCCCAGGCGCCGCATCGTGCTCGGGGTGGGGCGGGCCACCGGCCCACCGTCCACCGCCACGGTGCCCCGGGACGGGGTGAACCCGGCCAGCGCGCGCAGGAGTTCGGTGCGCCCGGACCCCATGAGTCCGCCCAGCCCCAGGACCTCGCCGGGGTGGAGGTCGAAGGAGACGCTCTCGACCTTGGGCGGGACCGCCAGGTCGCGGACCGACAGCAAGGGGGTACTTGAGAGGGGGCTCCGACGCCGTGGCACGGTCTCCGCCTCCTCGGCGCGTTCGCCGAGCATGAGGGAGACGATGCGCTCGGTGGTGGCGCCTTGGACCGGCACCGTCTCCACGATGGCGCCGTCGCGCATGACGGTGACGGTGTCGGCGACGCGGCGGATCTCGTCCAGGCGGTGGCTGACGTAGATGACGCCCACTCCACGTGCGGCCACGCGGGTGACGGCCTCCAGGACCGCCTCCGCCTCGGCCGCGGCCAGGGCGCTGGTGGGCTCGTCCAGGATGAGGAGTCGGGGCCTGGACCGGAAGGCGCGTGCGATCTCGACGAGCTGTTGTCGGGCCAGGGGCAGCTCTCCCACGCGGGTGCCGGGAGAGATGCGCACTCCGAGTTCGGTGAAGATCTCCTCGGCCCCGGACGTCATGGCGGCGTAGTCGATGCGTCCACGTTCCTTGGGCCAGGACCCGAGGTAGAGGTTCTCCTCCGCCGAGAGCTCCGGGACCAGGCTGAGCTCCTGGTAGACGGTGCCCACGCCGAGCTCGGCGGAACGGCGGATCCCTCCGTCGCCGAGGAGGAGGTCACCGATCTCGATCTCGCCCTCGTCGGGTGTCTCCACCCCGGCCAGCAGTCGGATCAGGGTGGACTTGCCGGCTCCGTTGCGGCCGAGCAGGGCACGGACTTCTCCGGCGTTGATCTCGAAGTCTGCGTGGTCCAGGGCGGTGACTCCGGGGTAACTCTTGGTGGCGCCGCGCACGCGGGCCACGACCTCGGTGGGGTTGTCGCTCATGGGTGCTCCATGGATGGGACGAAGGATGGACGGGTGGTCGAGGAAGAACCGTCAGGGGATGCCTTCCGGATGGGTCTCCAGCCACTCCTCGCCGTCCTCGGGTGTGGTGTAGAGGTCGATGGGGGCCGGGGTGACGAACTCCTCGGAGTTCTCGCCGGCGATGACGCGCTCGACCGTCTCACCGGCCAGGAGTCCCACCTCGATGCCGGAGATGTCGACGTTGGCCTTGAGGATGGTGTGGTCGGACAGCGCGCGGGCGGCGTCGGTGGACATGTCGCTGCCGAAGACCACGACCTCGCCCTCCGCACCGCGGTTGCTCACGGCGCGGACCGCGCCCATGGTGGCGCCACCGGCTTCGCCGTAGAAGGCGTCCAGGTCGGGGTGCGCGGTGAGGAGGCGCTCGCCCACGTCGACGGCCTCGTCGATGGTGGCGCCCTCCTGGTTGGCCACGATCCGCGCCTCGGGCAGGCGATCGAAGAGCGCCTCCTCGAATCCCTCGCGACGCTGTACGCAGACCTCGACGAACTCGCAGTTGAGGACGGCGATCTGCGGGTCCTGCACCCCTTCGCCCTCGAAGTGTTCCGCGGCGGAGTCGCCGAGCAGACGTCCGAACTCGTGGGGATCGCCGAGGATGTAGGAGGTCACGTACTCCTTGGCGGCCTCGTCCTCGATGCAGGTGTTGTAACAGATCACCGGCACGCCGCTCTCGTGGGCCAGGCGCAGGGCCGGGACCGAGGCGGTGGCCGAGACCGGTGACAGGACCAGCGCGTCGACGTCGGCGGAGGAGGCGACGTCGACGAAGGTGCTCTCCTCCGAGGCGTCGCCGCGGGCGTTGAGCTCCAGGAGTTGGAGTTCGCGTCCGGAGTTCTCGGCGTAGTCCTGCATGCCCTGGCGGACTCCCGCGTAGAAGCCCTGCGCGTCCATGTAGACCACGCCGATCCGGCCGTCCTCTCCGAGCCGGGCGCCGCATCCGGCGAGTGTCAGCACGCACAGGACGGCGGCGAGCGTGGCGAGCGCGCGGCCCGAGGGGCGTGGCGATCGTCTGCCCATGGGGGTCCTCCTTGACGTAGGGCGCACCGCTCACCTGCGCGGACGCCTTTCTCAACTGCGCAAGAGCATCGCAGAGTGACCTACGCAACGTCAAGAATAAATACTAATTAATTATTTTACGGGTGCGTGCGGTGGTGACCAGGCCCCGAACGCACGTCGGGGAGGCTCCCCGAACGGGAGCCTCCCCGGTGCACCTCCTCGCGCTACTTCACCGCCCCCGCCGACAGTCCGGACACGAGGTAGCGCTGGATCAGCATGAACGCGATGACCACCGGCAGGGAGATGGTCAGCGACGCCGCCAGGAGCTGGTTCCACAGCGTGTCGGTCTGGCTGGTGTAGAGCTTGAGCCCGATGGAGAGCGTGCGGGTCTGGGTGTCGGTCAGCACCGACGCGAACAGCACCTCGCCCCAGGCCGTGATGAACGCGAACACGCCGACCGCGATGATGCCGGGCCTGGCCACCGGAAGGATGACACGGACCAGGGCGCCGACCCTGGTGGTGCCGTCGATCATGGCCGCCTCCTCCAACCCCTCGGGGATGGCGCTGAAGTACCCGGCCAGCATCCAGATCGAGAACGGCAGGGCGAAGGTCAGATAGGTGACGATCAGCCCGAGGTAGGAACCGGTGAGCTCGACACCGATGAGGTCTTCCACCCGCACGAAGATCAGGAAGAGCGGTAGCAGGAACAGGATGCCCGGGAACATCTGTGTCGAGAGCACCGTCATGCTGAACAGCCGCTTGCCGCGAAAACGCAGTCGCGACAGTGGATAGGCCGCCAGTACCGCCACCAACAGCGCCAGGACCGTGGCCGTGGTCGTGACGATGAGGCTGTTGCCGAGGTAGCTCGCCAAGGGGATCGTCGTCCACATGTCCACGAACGGTTGGAAGGTGATCCGGTCGGGGAACCACGTGAACGTCCCCCTGACGTTCTCCAACGGCTTCACCGAGGTCACCACCAACACGTACAGCGGCAGCACGGTGAACACGGTGAGAAAGGTCAGGACGACCTTTCGAAACCAACGGAATCCCTTGGTCTCAATCATTGCCACTTCCCTTGGGCAGCACCATTCGGACGTATATCGCCGACGCGACGATCAGCACGACCAGCAGCAGCACACTCATCGCGGCGCCCAACCCGAAGTTCCAATTGACGAAGGAATGCTCATAGATGAGTGGCGATATCAACCGTGCGCTCTCGGGCGAGGTGTCACCGAAGAGCAGATAGGGAATGTTGAACTCATTGAACGTCCACAACCCCATGACGAGCAGGACGACCAGATTCGCCGAGCGGACCATGGGCAGCGTGATGTCGGTGAATCGCTTCCAGGTCGAGGCGCCGTCGATGGCGGCGGCCTCGTAGACGTCCCCGGGAATACTCTGTAGCGCCGCCAGCAACATCAAGAACGCGAACGGCCACAGGCGCCATACCGACACGATCACCAGCACCCAGAACGCGTTCTCGCCGATGAGCCAGAAAGGGCGCTCGTCCAACAGGCCCATGTCCTGCACGAGCACGCGGTTGACCATGCCGTCGCGCTGATTGAACATGAACGCCCAGAGGATGGCGGCGACGTAGACCGGCAGCGCGTAGGGCACCAGGAACAGCGTGCGAAGTACGCCGCGCCCCCGGAACCTCGTGTTCAGCGCGACGGCCGCCGCCATGCCCAGCGCCCACGACAACCCCACCACCAGCACCGTGTAGACGATGGTGCGGAACAGGCTTTCGAACAGGGCGCTGCCCAGGGCGCTGCCGGGATCAAGACCGCGTACGAAGTTGTCGAACCAGACGAACGGAGCCGTCGTCCATCGCCGGATGGTCAGCTGCGTCAGCGAGGTGAACGAGATGTAGATCCCCAGGAGCATGGGGATGATGTGGACCAATAACTCCAGCACCGCCGCCGGCAGGATCATGCCGTACGGCAGGAACCACCCGGGGCGGCGCGACCGTCGCCGATCGGACCCGGGCGCGGCACCGGGCCGCGGTTCTTCGGTGAACGACATCTGGTGCCTTCCATTGATCGGACGTCCCACCGCGTGGACGAGACGGCCGACGGGGTACGCCGATCAGTTCGCGGCGTCCATCTCGGCCTCGGCGTCCTCCATGGCCTGACGGACGTCGGCCTCGGTGATCTCGCTTCCGGTCGCCACGTCGGCGAAGATCCCACCGATCGCCGCGCCGAGCACCGTCTCCATCTGCCCCTCTTCGGGGATCAACGGCATCGGTTCGGAGTGTTCGGCGAGGATCCGTCGGAAGGTGTCCATCGACTCGTCCTGGAGCTCTTCGCTGTCGTAGGACTCGGTGGCCACCGGTAGCGTCTGGAACTCCTGCGAGAGGTAGACCTGCTCCTGCGGGCTGGTCAGGTGCTCGACCAGCCGCAACGCGCCCTCCTGGTCGTCGGTGTCGTTGAAGACACTGATGTTGATGCCGGCCGCGATGCTCTGAACCGGCTCCCCCGGAAGTGGGTCGAGCACGGGTACCTCGGCGATCTCGTAGTCGTCGAAATCGCGGGCGGCCATGGTGGTACGGGCACTGCCCTGCACGATGGTCATGGCCGAGCGCTCGTCGACGAAGTCGGCGATGGCCTGGGTGCCGTCGCTGAACTCGGCGCTGCTGGGGTCGACGACGTCCTCCGTGGCCATCAGGTCCACCCACTGCTTGACCGCGGTGACCTGCGCGTCGGAGGAGAAGGTGGGCCCCTGGTCCGCCCACAGCCGCCCACCCTGCTGTCGACCGAGGATGAAGGCCATGTGGGAGTTCTGCCGCTCGTTGCCGCCCTCCAGCCCGAAGCCGTACTGGTCGATCTCACCGTCGTCATCGGTGTCACGGGTCAACTCGTTCGCGGTGTCGACGAACTCCTCCCACGTCGCGGGCGGCTCTTCGATGCCCGCCTCCTCGAACATGGTGGGGTTGTAGAACAACGCGTAGGACAGGCCGTAGAGCGGCACCGACGTCGGGGGCGCGCCTTCGGCGCCACCCGTGGCGAAGCTGGTGGCGACGAAGCGTTCCTCGCCGCCCACCGCCTCCAGTTCCGCGCCTTCGAAGGGCACGAAGGCGCCCGTTTCCTGAAGGCTGGCCGCCCAGGTGTTGCCGATGTTGAGCACATCGGGCGAGTTGCCGCTGCTGACCGCGGTGAGGACGCGGTTGTACAACTCGCTCCAGGGGACGACCTCGAGTTCGACCTCGATTCCGGTCTCCTCCGTGAAGCGGTCGAGCGCGGGCTGGAGGACCTCCTGGTCCTCCTCTACGCTCGCGCCCTGGTTACTGGCCCAATAGGTCAGCGTCTGGCCCTCGGAACCTTCGTCGGGACCGCAGGCGGTCAGTGCGGCGACGAGTCCGAGCGCGGTCGAAGCGGACAACACCGCTCTGGCGGAAATCTTCACGACCGTCTCCGTTTCCCATTGGTCGTGCGCCCGCCCATCACCGACGGTTCGGAGCGCAATGGAATCGACCGGTCACGTGTTCTCCGATCGGCCTCCGACCAATCAGGTAAACCGGTTTACTTCGCGAGTGTAAGTGAGATCTCGCGCACATAGGAGAGGTGGTTGTGAAACCGTTACACGGGTGGACCCGGTCGCCCTGAGGACTCCCTTAGACAAAGCCCACCGGTCAGCACGGTCGACGGCGGCGGTTCCTGTCCCTTGAGCATGTCCAGCAGAATGCGGGCCCCGGTGCTGCCCAGTGCTCGGTGCCTGCTGCGGACGGTCGTCAGCGGCGGCGAGACGAACGAGGCCAGGGGGATGTCGTCGAACCCGGCCACCGCCATGTCGTCGGGGACCGCCAGCCCTGCCTTCCCCAATACCGAGTAGCCCCCGACGGCCATGATGTCGCTGCCGTAGAAGATGGCCGTGGGGCGTTCGTCGACGTGCAGGTCGACGAGGCGCTGTGTTGCCCGGGCTCCACCCTCGATCGTGTACCCCCCCTGTTCCTCCACCGGGCCCGGTTCCAGCCCGAACTCGCGGACCGCCTGTTCCCAGTGGCGCCTGCGCTGGAACGCGTGCAGCATGTCGGGGGCGCCCTGGACATGGGCGATACGACGATGGCCCGCCTCGACGAAGCGCCGCACGAGACCGCGGATCGCCTCCTCGGAGTCGATGGTGACGGAGGGAAGGTCAGTAGAGCCCTCGGGCACACCGACCACGACGGCGGGCGCGCCCACACGGCGCAACAACTCGGGACGGCCATCGTCCACCCGCAGGTCGGTGACGAGGAAACCGTCGACGAAGCGGTCATTGAACAACCGCTCGTAGGTCGCGGTCTCGGTTCGTGTGTCGGGCACGAAGCGGATGACGGTGGCGTGCTCCTCACCGGAGAGCACCGACTCGATCCCCGACAGGACCGAGGGGAAGAACGCGTCGAAGTCGAGTATCTCGGGGGCACGACGCACCACCAGGCCGATGGTGCCCAGCGGCTTGCCGTTGAGCGCGCGTGCGGCGTAACTCGGGCTCCAGCCCAGGTCCACCGCCGCCTGACGAATGCGCTCACGGGTGTCGGAACTGGCCCCGGTGCCGCTGTTCAAAGCCCGCGACACCGCGCCCTTGGACACGCCCGCTCGTCTGGCGACGTCACTGATCGTGGGACGCTTTCGTCCCGGATTCCCGCTCGTCATAGGGGGATGATAGGGGCTGGGGGAGGGTTCCGCCCTGGAGCTCATGTTGCAGGGCGTCGAGTTCGGCGCCCCCGGCCATGTGGTGGGCGAGCGCCTCCGGGGACAGGTTCTCGCGGGGCTCGTCCAGTTCCACCGCGCCCAACTCGAGCACGGTGAAGTGGTCGCCGACCAGGTGGGCGTGGTGGGGGTTGTGGGTGATGAAAACGACGCCCAGTCCGGCCTCGCGTGCGGCGTTGACGTACTTGAGCACCACCCCGGACTGTTTGACCCCGAGCGCGGCGGTGGGCTCGTCCAGGATGAGCACCCGGGCCCCGAAGTGGATGGCGCGGGCGATCGCCACCACCTGGCGCTGTCCACCGGACAGGCGACCCACGGGCGCGTCGATGTCGGGCAGGTCGATGCCGATCTTGCGCAGTTCGGTGTCGGCGATGGAGCGCATGCGCGCCACGTCCAGCCTCGACAGCGGGCCCCGCCCTCGACGGAGTTCGGAACCGAGGAAGAAGTTGCGCCACACCGGCATCAGCGGCACCAACGCCAGATCCTGGTAGACGGTGGCGATGCCCCGGTCCAGGGCCTGGCGCGGCGAGGTGAACGCCACCGGTTCGCCGTCCACCAGGTACTCCCCCGTCGTGGGCCCGTACAGACCGGACAGGATCTTGATGAGCGTGGACTTGCCGGCGCCGTTGTCGCCGAGCACGCAGGTGACCCGTCGGGCGTGAACACGCAGGTCCACACCGGTCAGGGCGCGGATGTTACCGAAGTGGCGATGCACGCCGCGCAGCTCCAGCAGGGGTGTGTCGTCGTCGCCCATGCTCACCTCCGATCGGCCTGGGTGCGCACCCAGCCGTTGATCACGACGGCGGCGAGCAACATCGCGCCGACGAAGAACATGACCAGGTTGTTGTCCCAACCCGCGTAGACGATGCCCTGTCGGGTCATCCCGTAGATGAACGCGCCGATGGCGGCGCCGATCACCGTCCCGTAGCCACCGGTGAGCAGGCATCCGCCCACGACGGCGGCCATGATGTACAGCAGCTCGT
This sequence comes from Nocardiopsis listeri NBRC 13360, assembly GCF_001570765.1. Classification (GTDB taxonomy): domain Bacteria; phylum Actinomycetota; class Actinomycetes; order Streptosporangiales; family Streptosporangiaceae; genus Nocardiopsis; species Nocardiopsis listeri. The sequence goes on from NZ_BCSH01000040.1 coordinate 71,381, forward strand.
TGCCCACACCCTCGCCGGACTGGACGGTGTTGAACGCGAAGAGCAGGTGCATGCCGCAGAACCAGGCGAAGAAGCCCACCGTCATGAACAGGCCGATCTTGACCCCGGCGACGGGGACGCCGACGGCGCGTGCGCTCTCGGCGTCGCCGCCCACCGCGTAGATCCAGTTGCCCACGCGGGTGCGCACCAGCACCCAGGTGGCCAGGGCCACGAACAGCAGCCACCACAGGACGGTGATGCGCACCGACACCCCGCCCACGGAGATGGTGGAGGCGAACACCGCCCGAGCCGACTCGAAGCCGTCCATGTCGGAGATGTCGCGGGTGGACACTCCCCCGGTGACCAGGCGGGTGACCGCGATGTTGACGCCCTGCAACATGAGGAACATCGACAGGGTCACCAGGAAGCTGGGCAGTTTGGTGCGGGTGAGGATCCATCCGTTGAGGAACCCCGCCGCCAGGGACACCGCGAGCGCGAACAGGGCGCCGACCCACACGTTCAGCGAGAACCACCAGGCGAACATGGACGCGCTCAGCGCGGAGGTGATGACGGCGACCCCCGCGGACAGGTCGAACTCGCCGCCGATCATCAACAAGGCCACGCCCACCGCCATGATGCCGATGGTGGAGCCCGCGTAGAGCACGGTGGCCATGGCCGAACCGGTGCGGAAGGGTTCCGCGACGGTGAAGAACACCACGAACACGACGACGGCGCCCAGCAGCGACCCGACCTCGGGGCGGGTCAGGAAGCGGCGCAACGGACCCCGTCGTCCCACGCGCAACGTCTTCTCCCCGCCCTCGGCGGCGGGCGGCACCTTCGGTACCACTGTGCTGCCCATGGTCAGCGTGTCCCCCTCTCCGCGTACTCGGCGACCTCGTCGATGTTGGTCTCGTCGATGAACGCCGGTCCGGTCAGGACGGGTTCTCCGCCGCCCAGGGTGTTGCCGTTGGTGCGGTACAGCCACAGCGACTCCACCGCCAGGTATCCCTGTAGGTAGGGCTGTTGGTCCACGGCCCACAGCACGTCACCGTCCTGCAGGGCGGCGACGAGTTCGGCGTTGGTATCGAAGGTGGCGATCGCCGCCTCGCTGCCGGCGTCGTCGACGGCGTCCAGCGCGGTGATGGCGATCGGGGCGCCCAGGGCGGCGACCAGGTCGATGTCGGTGGACTCCTCCAGGCGGGCGGAGATGGCCGAACGCGCCTCGGGCATGTTGGCGCTGTCGACGTAGAGGGTCTCGGAGTCGCCGTCGAACTCCTCGGTCAGACCCTCACAGCGCGACTCCAGGCCCACGTTGCCCTGTTCGTGGATGACGCAGACGACGTTCTCCAGGCCCTCCTCGTCGAGGCGTTCGCCGAACGCCTCGCCGGCCAGGTGCTCGTCGGTGCCGAAGTACTGCTGTACGCCCAGGTCCTGCCATTGTTCGATGCCGGAGTTGAGTGCCACGACCGGGATGTCGGCGGCCTCCGCGGCTGCCAGCGCCCCCTCCATGGCCTCGGGGCTGGGCAGGGTGACGGCGATGCCGTCGACGCCGCGGTCGACGGCGTTCTGCACCAGGCTCGCCTGTTCACCGGCCTCGGGGTCGGAGGCGTACTCCAGTTCGACGCCGCTCTTGTCGGCGGAGGCCTCGGCGCCGTTGCGCACGATGTCCCAGAAGGTGTCGCCCTGCACCTGGTGGGTGATCATGGCGATGGTCAGGTCGACGTTCTCGGTGTCCTGCGCGGACTGTTCCCTACCGCCCTCGGAACTACAGGCGGTGGCGAACAGGAGCGCGCCCGCGGCTCCCAGGGCCAGGGCCCGGGTGGTGGGTGTACGTCGCATCGTTGGCCTCCGGGGGATCATGTCGAATGGATGTGGGGGTGGTTCAGGGCAGCCGTTGGTGGCGTGCGCCCAGGCCGCACCCGTTGAGGTAGCGGCGAGTGCGTTCGGCGATCGGCCTGGGCACGTCGAAATCGCAGGGGTACAGATCCTGCTCGACGATGACGAACACCCGAGCGTCCACCTCGACGAGGGCGTCGACCACCGAGGCGGGCGAGGGCACCCCGGCCGGGGGTTCCACGCACACCCCCCGCCGGACCGCCTCGCCGAAACTCAGTCCCTCGGTATCCACCTGCCGCAGGACCTCGGGGTCCATCTGCTTGATGTGGACGTAGCCCACCCGCTCCCGGTAACGCCGGATGAGGTCGACGGCGTCACCGCCCCCGTAGGCGACGTGGCCGGTGTCCAGACACAGCGAGACCAGGTCGGGATCGGTGGCGTCCAGGAACCGTTCGATCTCGCCCTGGGTGCGCACGTGGGTGTCGGCGTGCGAGTGCAGGCACAAACGCACGTCGTACTCGTCGATGAGGATCCGGCCGAGCTCGTCGGCGGTGCGGGTCAGGTGCCGCCACTGGTCGGCGTCCAGGGTGGGCGACTCGGTGTACTCGCCGGTGCGCTGGTCGCGGTACATGGGCGGGATGAACACCAGGTGGTTTGCGCCCACGGCCGCGGTGAGCGCGGCGACCGTGCGCGCGGTGGCGAAGGTCTCCTCGCGGTTGTGGGCGTTGTGCAGGTCTCCGAAGACGGTGCCGCCGCTGACACGCAGGCCCCGGTGGCCGACCTCGTCGGCGAGCCGGGCCGGGTCGGTGGGCAGGTAGCCGTAGGGGCCCAGTTCGAGCCACCCGTAGCCGGAGTCGGCGAGTTCGTCGAGGAACCGGGACCAGGGGATCTGGAGGGTGTCGTCGGGGAACCACACGCCCCAGGAGTCGGGGGCCGAGCCAAGGACGAGGTGGTCGTGGACGGTGCGGGGTCCGGTGGGTGCCGCTGTGTCGGTCATGGCTTGCTCCTCGCGGGGGGCTCACAGGTGGTGGCGGCGGGTGCGCCGGTGCCGCTGGTATTCGTCGTGGGCGTTCCTGGTGGTGTCGAGGGTGGACACCTCGGCCACGGGCACGTCCCACCAGGCGGTGGTGGGCGGCCCGGGCGCGTGGGGGTCGGTGCGTACGTGGACGACGGTGGTGGTGCGGGCGGCGCGGGCCTCGCGCAGGGAGCCGGCCAGGTCGCCCTGGTCATCGACCCGGATGACGTGCGCGCCGAGGCTGGCCGCGTTCGCGGCCAGGTCCACGGGCAGCGGAGCTCCGTCCAGTAGTCCGGTGGTGGGGTCGCGGTAGCGGTAGCCGGTGCCGAAGCGTTGGGATCCCACGCTCTCGGACAGGGCCCCGATGGAGGCGAAGCCCTGGTTGTCGACCACGACGATGACGATCGCGACGCGTTCGGCGACCAGGGTGGCGATCTCCTGGGCGAGCATGAGGTAGGAGCCGTCGCCCACCAGTACGAACACGGCCCGCTCGGGGGCGGCCAGTTTCACGCCCAGGCCCGCGGCGATCTCGTAGCCCATGCAGGAGTAGGCGTACTCGACGTGGTAGCCCTTGGGGTCTCGGGCCCGCCAGAGCCTTTGCAGGTCGCCGGGCATGCTCCCGGCGGCGTTGACGACCACGTCATGGTCGTCGAGGACGTCGTTGAGGGTGCCGATGACGGCGCTCTGCGCGGGCAGGCCGCCATGGGGTCCGGCGCGACGGAAGCGATCGCTCTCGGTGACCCAGTCGTCGGCCAGCGCTCGGGAACGGTGTTCGTGGTCGGAATCCACCCGCCAACCGGCCAGCGCCTCACGCAACGCGGTGAGGGTGGTGCGGGCGTCGGCGACGACCTCGGTCGCGGCGAGTTTGGCGGTGTCGAAGCGGGCGACGTTGACGTTGACCAGGCGCACGTGCGGGTTCTGGAAGAGCGTGCGGCTGGCGGTGGTGAAGTCGCCATAGCGGGTGCCGACGCCGATCACCAGGTCGGCCTCACGGGCGAGTTCGTTGGCCGAACGCGCGCCGGTGGAACCGAGCCCGCCCACGGCTCGCGGATGGTCCCAGGGCAGGGCGCCCTTGCCGGCGTGGGTGTCGGCGACGGGGATACCGGTGGCCTCGACGAAGGCGCGCAGTTCGGCGGTGGCGCGCGAGTACACCACCCCTCCCCCGGCCACCAGCAGGGGACGGCGGGAGGCGCGGATCGCCGCCACGGCACGGGCCAGGGCGGCGGGTTCGGGCACTGGGCGGCCCACGCGCCAAAGACGTTCGCGGAAGAACTCCAGGGGCCAGTCGTGCGCCTGTGCCTGGACGTCCTGGGGCAGGCACAGGGTGACGGCTCCGGTCTCCACAGGGTCGGTGAGCACCCGCATCGCGGCCGGTGCGGCGGCGAGGAGCTGTTCGGGTCGGGTGAGGCGGTCCCAGTAGCGGGAGACGGGGCGCAGGGTGTCGTTGACGGAGACGTCGCCGGCTCGCGGATCCTCCAGCTGTTGCAGGGCCGGATCGACGGCGCGGCTCGCGAACATGTCCGAGGGCAGCAGCAGGACGGGGACTCGGTTGGTGGTGGCCAGGGCGGCGCCGGTGACCATGTTGGTGGAACCGGGGCCGGTGGAGGCGGTACAGGCGTAGGTGGAGAGCCGGTCGGTGGCCTTGGCGTACGCGGCGGCGGTGTGCACCATGGCCTGTTCGTTGCGGGCCAGACGGTAGGGCAGGTCCACCTCCGCGGTGACCGCGGCCTGGAGCAGGGCCTGGCCGATTCCAGCGACGTTGCCGTGGCCGAAGATACCCCACACGCCGGCGATGAGACGGTGGCGTTCACCGTCGCGTTCGGTGTACTGGGCGGCCAGGAAGCGCACCAGGGCCTGGGCCGTGGTGAGCCGGACGGTATCGGTGGGATCGGTCGATCCGGGCTGGTTCACGTCCGGCCTCCTCCGCCTCGGTGCGAACTCAACGGCAGCCGGGGATCCATCGGCTGTTCGGCCCAGGTGTCCCGGACCCAGGCGTGGGAGGGGTGGTCGCTGATCCGCCAGGCGCGTTCGGTTCCGGGGCCGGCCATGACGTTGAGGTAGTACATGTCGTAGCCGGGCGCGGCCATGGACGGCCCGTGCCAGCCGTGCGGGACCAGGACCACGTCCTCGCTGCGCACCTCGGCCATGACCTCGATGGGTCGTCTCTCCGTGCCGTGCACCCGGTGGTAGCCCACCCCGTGTCCGTGCGGTCCATCGGAGATCTCGAAGTAGTAGATCTCCTCCAGCTCGGACTCGGTGGCGGTGACCTCGTCGTGTTTGTGCGGCGGATAGGACGACCAGTTCGCCGAGGGGGTCAGGACCTCGCACACCAGGAGACGGTCGGCGGCGAAGGTCCCCGGCAGGCACAGGTTGTTGACCTGGCGGCTGCTCTGTCCGGCCCCGCGCAGTTCGACGGGAACGTCCTCGGCGGATCCGTAGCGGGCGGGCAGGGCACGGTCGCAGCGCGAGGCGGGCAGGGCGAACCGGCCCCCGTCCCGGCTGGTGATGGTGGCGCGGGCGTCTCGTGGCAGGTACACGAAGTCGCTCACCCGTGAGAACACGTCGTCGCGGCCCTCCACCTCGAAGACCACCGAATCCAAGGCGACGGTACAGCCGCCCTCCAGCGGTAGGACGAGGGTCTCGGAGTCCCCGGTGGTGATCCGAGCCGAATGCCCGGGCTCCAGTGCCAACACCCGCAGGCCCGAATGGACCCACCCAGCGGTGTCGGGGGTGACCACGGTACGGAACGGTGGTCGGGCGGTGCTCAGCGCGGGCAGATGGTGTTCGGTGTTCACAACAACCCCACAGCGGTGTCGACGGCGGCCTCGACGTCGTCGTCGGCCGGATACAGCAGAGAGCGGCCCACGGCCAGCCCGATGACGGTCGGTGGCTCCAGTGCCTTGGCCCAGCGGGCGTAGGCGGCCTCCGGGTCGGCGGCGACCTCACCGCCGAGGATGACCGTGGGCAGTGTCGTGGCGGCGGCGACACGCTCCATGTCCTCGACCGCGGGGAGTTTGAGCCAGGTGCGCGCCGAGGAGGAGCCGAGACCGGCGGCGATCGTGGCGGCACGGGTGACGGATTCGATGGACAGGTCGTTGCGCAGCCCTTGGCGGGGACCGTCCGGCCGGCGGGACACGAAGGGTTCGACCATCGCGACCAATCCGGTCTCGGCCAGGTCGGCCACGGCCCGGGCGCAGTGTTCCAGGGTGCGGGCGGTGCGGTCGTCGGCGTAGTCCAGGCGCAGCAGCATCTTGCCTCCCTCGAAGCCGGAGCGTGCCAGACCGTGCGCGGTGTAGCCGGTGAACCGGTCGTCGACCTCCCAGTCGGCGCCGGCCAGGCCTCCCCGGTTCATCGAACCGAACACCGCCTTGCCGTCCAGGGCGCCCAACAGGAGCAGGTCCTCCAGGACGTCCGCGGTGCCCAGGACCCCGGTCACCCCGGGGCGGGCCAGGGCGACGCACAGGCGGGTGAGCAGATCGGCACGGTCGGCCATGGCCAGGGGATGCGCCCCGGCGCGCAGCGAACCGCGGGCGGGATGGTCGGCGGCGATGATGAGCGCCCGCCCCGAGGGGCCCACGGGGGCGGTGGGGCGTCTTCGTCGGGCGGCGGCGTCGGTGATGGCCGCGGGGTGGAGCAGGCGGGCGCGGGTGAGTTCCCGGAGCCGTTCGCGGGTGATGGCGGGGACGGTTCGGTGGGCCGTGTCATCGGGCATGGGGCACCTCCGCTCCACCCGTCTCCAGGGCGGCCCGCACCTCGGCGGTGGTGGGCATGGCGTCCGAGCACGCCAGCCGGGAGGCGACGATGGCGCCGGCGACGTTGGCGAAGCGCAGGATCCGTTCGGTGGGCCATCCAGAGAGCAGGCCATGGCAGAGGGCGCCTCCGAAGGCGTCCCCGGCGCCGAGCCCGTTGACCACCTCCACCGGAACCGGGGGCGCGCGGTGCAGGCCGGTGTCGTCGACGGCCGACACTCCGTCCGGCCCCTGTTTGACCACGGCCAGGGTCAGGCCCAGTGCGCGGCCACGGCGGGCGGCCTCGACGGGGTCGCGGGTGCCCACGGCCGCCTCCCACTCGTCGAGGTTTCCACAGGCCACGGTGGCCAGGGGTAACGCCTCGGCGACGTGCCGGCGGGCCTGTTCCCGGGAGTCCCAGAACATGGGGCGGTGGTCCAGGTCCAGGACGGTGGGGTGGCGGCGCCCGCGCGTGCGCAGTGCGGTCAGGGTGGCGGTGCGGCCGGGTTCGCGGCACAGACCAGTGCCGGTGGCCCAGAACAGGTCGGCTCGGGCGATGGCCCCGATGTCGAGTTCGTCGGCCTCGATGAGCAGGTCCGGCGCGGGGTCTCGACCGTAGAAGTACAGCGGGAAGTCGTCCGGTGGGAAGAGTTCGCACAGGGTGACGGGGGTGGCGGTGCCCGGAACGGTGTCGACGAAGCGGTCGTCCACCCCGTAGCCGCGCAGGGCCCGGCACGCGAACCTGCCCAGGGGGTCGTCGCCGACGCGGGTGATGACGGCGGCGGCGCGCCCGTGGCGGGCGGCGGCCACCGCGACGTTGGTGGGGCTGCCACCGAGGAACTTGCCGAACGACTCCACCTCGTCCAGGCCGACCCCCACCTGGTGCGGGTAGATGTCGACCCCGATCCGGCCCATGGTGATCACCTCGGGCGGGGCACTCAGGGGGTTCGGTTCGCTCACGGCCGCACCTCCGTGGTCCGAACCGGACGGTGTTCCCTGCGCGACAGGTCGGCGGCCTCGGCGATCAGCACCGCCTCCAACGCGTCGGCGACCGTGCAGGGGCTGGGTGCGCCGTCGACGACCATGGCGACGAACGCGCCGATCTCGGCCTCGTAGGCGGCGGTGAAACGAGGCCAGAACACCTCCCAAGGCTCACCCGGGGGGAAGTCGATCCCGGGTTCGGCCGAGCGCAGCGGCACCTGGTCGTCCAGTCCGACGACCAGGGTGGAACGGGAACCGGCGAGTTCCATGCGGACGTCGTACCCGGCCCCGTTGTACCGCGACCCTTGGAGCGTGGCCAGGGTGCCGTCGTCCAGACGCAGCACCGCGGCGGAGGTGTCGACGTCGCCGTGGTCGGTGAAATAGGAATCGCCCCGGTTGGCGCCGTAGGCGAAGACCTCCTCGACCTCGCGTCCGGTCACCCAGCGCAGGATGTCGAAGTCGTGCACGTGGCAATCCCGGAAGAGCCCACCGGAGGCCGCGACGTAGCCGGCGGGCGGCGGCGCCATGTCACAGGTCAGGGCGTGGACGCGGTGCAGGTCGCCGAGTTCGCCCGCGCGGACGGCACCGTGGGCGCGCAGATATCCGGGGTCGAAGCGGCGCATGAACCCGATGTGCACGGCGGCCTCGGCGCGCCGTACCTCCTCCAGCAACCGGACGGTCTCGGTGACCGTGGAGGCGACCGGTTTCTCACAGAAGACGGGGACCTTCGCGGCGATCCCGGCACGGATCAGCTCGGGGTGGGCGGGGGTGGCGGCGGCGATGACCAACGCGTCGACGGCACCGGGGCGAAGGAGCGCGGCGACCTCGACCGGTCGGGCACCGACCCGGTCGGCCACGGCGTGGGCGCTTTCGGTATCGACGTCGGCGAGCAGGAGTTCGGCCACCTCGGAGCGGGCTCGAAGGGCGGCGGCGTGCGATCGTCCGATGCGTCCGGTTCCGACCAGGCCTATGCGCATGTGGCTCCCTGGGTGTAGCGCGTATCACATCCGGGGCCTCATGCTCACCCGCCGCTCTTCCCGCTGTCAATACTTTGTCCGGACATACTGATGTAGTAACCTCGTGTTCCGTTCTCCCGTCCACGAGGTAGCACCGGTGACCCACAGTCCTTTGTCCATCGACCTGGACCGCAGCAGCCCAGTGCCGCTCTACTTCCAGGTCGCCCAGGAACTGGAACGGCGGATCATGGCGGGCGAGATGCCTGCGGGCACCCGTTTGGAGAACGAGCTCCTGCTGGCCGAACGGCTGGGCCTGTCCCGACCGACCCTGCGTCAGGCCATCGAGTACCTGGTGGACCGCGGCATGCTGGTGCGCAAACGCGGCGTGGGAACGCAGGTGATCCGCCCGCGTGTGCGTCGTCCGGTGGAGCTGTCCAGCCTCTACGACGACCTGGCCCGTGTGGGTGAGGAACCCGGGACCCGGGTGCTACGCCTGGCCGTGGAGGTGCCACCCGACCCGGTCGCGGCACAGATGGAACTACCGCCCGGGACCGAGGCGTACGTGCTCGAACGGCTACGCCTGGCCAGGGGCGAACCCCTGGCCCTGATGCGCAACCATCTGCCCCTGAGCCTGGTGGAACTACGTGAAGACGAACTCTGCGAACAGGGGCTCTACCGACTGCTGCGCGCCGCCGGCGTCACCTTGAAGATGGCTTCACAGAGCATCGGCGCCCGCAACGCCACCCCCACTGAGGCCGAGGCCCTGGACGAGCCACCGGGCGCGCCGTTGCTCACCATGGAGCGGGTGGTCTACGACGACACCGGGCGGGTGGTGGAGGTGGGATCCCACGTCTACCGCGCCTCGCGCTACTCCTTCGAGCTCACCCTCACCGGCTGAGACGTCCCGGACCGGGCATGATCCGTAGCGGTTCCTCGTGCCCGGATAGACTCCTGCGATCCCCCACAGTGCAAGGAAGTACCCCATGGCTCTCGCTTCCCGTAACACCGCGGGCACCAGATCGCTCCCGGATGTCCTCCGTGATCCCCGTCAGTGGTGGTGGGGGATCCAGGGCGGGGACCCTCGGGTCGCCGCGCAGGACCTGGACGACCTCCGGCAGGGCCTTCCGCTGCACTCGGTCGCCCATCTCCGCCACGGGCGCGCTTTCTACCAAGGCCTGCTCGTCATGCACTTCGCCGCCCCCGAATCGGAACGGCTGAAGTGGCGCCTTTGGAGACCCTTCCGGACCTACGCGCAACCCTTGCTGGTGCCCACACCCACCGAGGTACTCGGCGTACGGGAACCGTCGTCCTGGCGGGAACTCCGACTCGGTGACATGCGCATCGTCGACTTCCGTGCCGGCGGCCGCCCCTGGGAGATGGCGGTGGTCCCCATCGACATCGCGGTCGTCACCACCGCCCTCGACGAAGCCGGGGGTTGAGGCCAGGGGGAGAAACCGCTTGGCTCGATGGGTGTACGGGAGCACCGGGCGTGTGGGGGTCTGG
>NZ_BCSH01000041.1 GCF_001570765.1 Nocardiopsis listeri NBRC 13360
CGGCAGGGTCCCTACCTGAGGCGCCCCACCCACACACCCGATACTTTCGGCACCTCCGTGGAACACGAAGGCCGGGGAAACACCACGGCCCCGGACCCCTCGACGGGGTGACCGGGGCCGTTCGTGCTCGGGCCGTGTCTGCTCGGGCCGATCGTGTCCGGATCAGATCCGAATGGTCGTGGACCGCACGACACGGAAGACCGGGTGACGGTCCGCCTCGGCCACGAACGCCTCCACCGGGGCTTCCGGCGGCGCCTCGAAGTACGGGCCGACGATCGCCGAACGCGGGTGCTCCAGGTACTCCTTGAGTACCGCTCCGGCCTCCTCGGCGTCCACCTCGAGCACGCTCACCAGTTCGATCCAGCCGCCCTGGCGCAGGGTCGCGAACCCGTCCTTGCGGATGTTGTGCACCCAGTTCACCTCGCCGTACGGGGAGACCAGGTACCGGCCGCGCTCACTGTCCAGCACACTCACCGGGGTGGTGCGCAAGAACCCGGACTTGCGGCCCCGGGTGGTCAGCAGGTGCATCTCCTGCGGGCAGACCCCGTACTTGACGAAGTTGCTGACGACCGCGTCCGAGACGCGGCGCAGCTTGGTCGCCTCGAACCGCTTCGTCGGTTCGTTCACCATCTTGGGCAACTCCCTCACTCGGCTGCTCCCCATTGTGGTGGTTGGGAGCACCCGTTGGCACCCTGGATACCGGCGAGATCCGGCACACGTCGCTCATCTGCGACTCGGCGCCGGGCCGGCCCTCCGGGCGGTCTCGGACGCTAGCGGAACGCGGAGATCCCCGTGACGGACTGGCCGATGCTCAACGCGTGGATGTCCTCGGTGCCCTCGTAGGTGGCCACCGTCTCCAGGTTCACCATGTGCCGCATCACCGGGTACTCCAGTGTGATGCCGTTGGCGCCGTGCAGACCGCGCGCGGTCGCCGCCACCCGTTGGGCGGCGGCCACGTTCGCGAACTTGCCGAAGCTGACGTGGTTGTGGTGGCACTCGCCCCTGTCCTTGAGACGACCGATGCGCAGGGCGGTCATGCCGGCGTGGTTGACGTCCACGACCATGTCGGCGAGCTTGCGCTGGGTGAGCTGGAAACCGGCGATGGGTCCGCCGAACTGCTCGCGGGTGAGCGAGTAGTCGCGGGCGGCCGCGTAGCAGGCGCGGGCGGCGCCGGCCGCGCCCCACACGATGCCGTAGCGGGCCTCGTTGAGGCAGGAGAGGGGAGAGCCGAGCCCCTTGGACTCGGGCAGGATCGCGTCGGCGGGCAGACGCACGCCCTCCAGGACCAATTCCGAGGTGATGGAGGCGCGCAGCGACAGCTTCTTGTGGATGACGTTGGCGCTGAATCCGGGGACGTCGGTGGGCACGACGAACCCGCGGACGCCCTCGTCGGTGGCGGCCCACACCACGGCGACGTCGGCCACCGAACCGTTGGTGATCCACATCTTGGTGCCGTCGAGGATCCAGTCGGAGCCGTCCCGGCGGGCGCGGGTACGCATCGAACCCGGGTCGGAACCGGAGTCGGGTTCGGTCAGCCCGAAGCAACCGATGGCCTCGCCCGCGGCCATGCGTGGCAACCACTCGTTCTTCTGCTCCTCGGACCCGAACTTGTGGATCGCGGCCATGGCGAGGGAGCCCTGCACGGACACGAAGCTGCGCAGCCCGGAGTCCACGGCCTCCAACTCGCGACAGGCCAGGCCGTAGGCGACGGCGCTGGAACCTCCGCACCCGTAGCCCTCCAGGTGCATGCCGAGCACTCCGAGGTCGCCGAAGGCCTTGGCCAGGCCGCGCGGGTCGGGCAGGGTTCCGGCCTCGAACCAGTCGGCGACCTCGGGCAGCAGTTCCGCGGCGGAGAACTCCCGTACGGCGTCGCGGATGTCGCGTTCGGTGTCGGACAGTTCGGCGTCCACCGCCAGGAAGTCGAGCGGGTCGGGGGCTGCGGCCTTGCGGGAGTCGCTCATGGTGGGTGTCCCTTCGGGGTGCGTGGTGTACGAAGTCCGTTGGTCAGTCGACGTCGGTCTGTTGGGCGGCGCCGCGCTCGAACAGTCCCTCGATCCGGTCGGGTGCCAGACCCAACTCGGTGAGGATCTCTCGGGAGTGCTGGCCGAGCAGCGGGGGGGCGGACAGGGGGACGGGGGTGTGCGCCATTCGAAAGCCCGCCCGGACCTGTTCGAGGAGCCCCGCGGTGGGGTGTTCGACGGTGCGCAGAACGTCGTCCCCCGAGGCGTCGGCGGTACGCAGCGCGTCCAGGACACCGCGTACCCGACCCACCGGGACCCCTGCGGTGACCAGGACGTCCATCCAATGGTCGGCGGGACGGGAGGTCAGCGTCTCGGTGAGTTCGCCGACCAGCTCCTCGCGGTGCGCCACCCGTTCGGGGTTGGTGGCGTAGCGGGAGTCCTCGGCCAGGTCGGGGCGGTCGATGGCCGCGCACAACCGTCGGTACAGGGCGTCGTTGCCCGCGGCCACGACGATCTCCGCGTCGGCGGTGGGGAAGACCTGGTAGGGGACGATGGTGGTGTGCGCGTTGCCGACCCGGGCCGGTTCCTTGCCCGTGACCAGGGCCTGCTGGGTGAGGTTGACCAGGCTCGACAGGGTGGAGTTGACCAGTGAGACGCTGATGTCCTCACCGCGGCCGGTGGCCTTGGCCCGCATGAGCGCGCCGAGGATGCCCACGGCGGCGTTGAGACCGGTGAGCACGTCGGTCAGTGCCACACCCACCTTGCTGGCCGGTCCGTCGGCCGGGCCGGTGGTCGCCATCAGCCCGCTCTCGGCCTGCACGACGATGTCGAAGCCGGGACGGTCCTCCGGTCGGTGTTCGGGACCGAAGCCGCTCACCGAGCAGTAGACGACCGCCGGGTTGCGCTTGCCGATCTCCTCGTAGCCCAGTCCCAGCCGGTCGATCACCCCGGGCCGGAAGTTCTGGATCACCACGTCGGATCCGGCGCACAGTTCCCGGACCGCGGCGAGTCCGTCGGGGTCCTTCAGGTCCACGGCGAGGCTGCGCTTGTTCCGGTTCACCGACAGGAAGTAGGCGGCCTCGCCGGGGGAGTGCGCCGCGCGGTGCTCTTCGGTGGGCTCGGCGTAGGGAGGTCCCCAGGAGCGGGTGTCGTCGCCTCGCCCGGGTTGTTCGACCTTGATCACCTCGGCGCCCATGTCCGCCAACAACATGGTGGCGTAGGGGCCGGCCAGGACTCGGGACAGGTCGGCGATCCGCACGCCGGCCAGGGGGAGTGGTGCGCTCCCCGTCCCGGGTTTCTCGGGGGCTCGCGCCTGCGGTGTGGATTCGTGACTGGAAGGGGTCAAGGGTCACTCCTCGCCGTCGGGGGAACCGGGCAGTTGGTCGCCGTCGCGCAGTTGGTAGTAGGTCTCCAGGCAGCGGCGCAGCGCGGTGGTGAGCGCGGCGCCCGACTGGCCCGCGTATCGCGTCTGTACCCGCTGGACGATCTTCGCGATGTCCTCGGTCACCGAGGCTCCCTCCACCAGGGCACGGAAGAAGTCCTTGGCCAGGTCGGTGAGCAGGGTGGTGTCCGCGGAGACGATCCGGTCGTCGGCGGTGTCCACGGCGAGTACGACACCGAGCCGCTGGTACTGGGAATGGCTCGCCACCGAATCGGGGAGACGGGCGTAGCCGGAGATGAGGACAACCCGGGGGTTGCGGAAGAGCTGCTGAACACGGTCGTCGCCGGGCAACGGACACACCTCTCGTCTGCGGGCACGCGAAAACTCCTACCGACTGGAGTCTCGCGTCTGAAGGGCGACCGGGGGAAACCGGACACCCGCGACGTGAGGGCAGTTCGAGACCAGTATGTCGTCACCGTCGCGCCGACTGTCAAGCGGGGTCGTGTCCCAGGCCACACGAATCCCGTGGGTGCGTCGCGCACGGACCGTGTGTTACATTTCGGCACAGGTCACGAGTACCAGCGCCAAGCCCCGGCTGGCTGGTCGGCAACCCTCCTTCCGCGGTGGGGTGCCCCGGGTGAGGACCAGGTCCCGACACGACCGTGTCGGACAAGCGCGGACCCAGGAAGACGCGGCCGTCGAGCGGCGTACCCCGTGGGTCCCACGACCCACCGAAGAGGTGCCCTATGACCACCGTCATCCCGTTCGACTCCACCCGTCGCCCCCGCACCCGCCAGGCCGTTCGGGACGCGCGTGCGCGCCGGGAGTCGCACCCCGTCGACACAGCCTCGGACCTCTCGATCGTCACCCCCGACGGCGGGGTCCCGCTGGTCACCGGTGAGTACGTCGACTACGCCAACTTCGACTACGCGGCCAGCGCGCCCTGCCTGACCGCGGTCGCCGACGCCCTCTCAGCCGCCCTGCCCTACTACGCCAGCGTGCATCGGGGCGCGGGCCACCACTCCCGGATCAGTACCGAGGCCTACGAAGAAGCCCGTCGCGGCGTCGCCGGTTTCCTGGGCACCCGGCCCGACACCGACGCCGTGATGTTCGTGCGCGGCACCACCGACGCGCTCAACCTGCTGGCCCGTTGCGTGCCCGACGGCTGCACCGTGGTGGTGTTCGAGTCCGAGCACCACGCGAGCCTGTTGCCGTGGGAACACCCGGCCGCCCGCTCCGCGAAGGTGGTGCGCCTGCCACTGCCCGCCACCCCCGACGCCGCCGTCGAGGCCGCCCGCGCCGCCCTGCGCGAGGCCCCCAGGGGTCCGAAGCTGCTGTGCGTGACCGCGGCCTCCAACGTCACCGGTGAGATCTGGCCGGTGGAGGAGCTGGTCGAGGCCGCCCACGCCGAAGACGCCCGAGTGGTGGTCGACGCCGCCCAGTACGTGCCGCACCTGCCGTTCAGCCTCACCGACACCGGCGCCGACTACGTGGCGTTGTCCGGACACAAGCTGTACGCGCCCTTCGGTTCGGGTGTGCTGGCCGGCCGCGCCGACTGGCTGGGAGAGGCCACGCCCTACCTGTCCGGCGGTGGCGCTACGCGGAAGGTCACCGACCACGACGTGTTCTGGAACGACCTGCCGGCCCGGCACGAGGCGGGCAGCCCCAACGTCCTGGGCGCCGTGGCGTTGGCCGCGGCCTGCGCCACCTTCACCGAGGACACCCTGTACCTACAGCACATCCGTGAGTCCGCCCTCTTGGAGCGCCTGCGCGCCGGGTTCTGCGAGATCGACGGTGTGCACGAGCTGACCCTGTGGGGGCCCGAACAGGCGCGGGTGGGCATCGTTTCGTTCGTGGTGGACGGGCTGCCCGCCGACCTGCTGGCCGCCGCCCTGTCCGCGGAGTACGGCATCGGGGTGCGCGACGGTCTGTTCTGCGCGCACCCGCTCACCGCCCACCTGCTGCCGGAGGGGCACACGCAGGCGGTCCGGGCCAGCCTGGGCGTGGGCACCACCGAGGAACACGTGGACCGGCTGGTCGGCGCCGTGGCGGATCTGGTCGCCCATGGGCCGAGCTGGAAGTACGTCGACCTCGATGGCCGGTTGGTTCCCGCTTCGGACCCGCGCGACGCGCTCTGAACGGAACACGCCCGGGGTGGTCCCGTCGTCTATGATCAATGCGAAAAAATCGGTGGGAACGGGATGTTCCGCGCGCGGCCGTCGAATTCCCGTTCCCCGCCGAGAACCCCCTGCGTATCGAGGTGGATGACCGCATGACCGACGATTCGACCGCCCCGGCCCCGGGCTCGAAGATCGATACCACCCGGACCCACTCGGCCCGGATCTGGAACTACTGGATGGGTGGAAAGGACCATTATCCGGTCGACCGTCTGGCGGGAGACGCGGTGGCCGAATCCTTCCCGGAGATCCGGGACCTGGCCCGCACCAGCCGGGAGTTCCTCGTCCGCGCGGTGACCCACCTGACCCGGGAGGAGGGCATCCGCCAGTACCTCGACATCGGTACCGGCATGCCCACCGCCAACAACACGCACGAGGTGGCCCAGTCGATCGCTCCGGAGACCCGGGTGGTCTACGTCGACAACGACCCCCTCGTGTTGACGCACGCCCGCGCCCTGCTGGTCGGCACCCCCGAGGGGGTCACCGACTACGTCGACGCCGACCTACGGGACCCCGACGCGATCCTGGCCAAGGCCGCCGAGACGTTGGACTTCGACAAGCCGGTCGGGCTCATGCTCATGGGGATCCTGGGCCATGTCCCCGACGAGGACGTCCAACCGATCGTGCGCAGGCTGCTGGACGCCCTGCCCTCGGGCAGCTACCTGGTCAGCTACGACGGCGCCGACACGAGCGAGGACTATAACCAGGCCATCGAGGAGGGCAACAAGCACGGCGACGTGCCGTACCTGCTGCGCAGCCCCGAGGCCATCGCCGAGCGCTTCGAGGGCCTGGAGCTGTTGGAGCCCGGTGTGGTGCCCTGCCCGTTGTGGCGGCCCCCGATCGTGGGTGCCCGGCGCGGACTGGACCAGTACGGCGGGGTGGCGCGCAAGCCCTGACACTCGGTCTCGGGTCCGTGCCCGAAGCCGTACCGCGGGCCGACCCGGAACCTCCGGGTCGGCCCGCGGTGTTCGTGGATGGGAATTCGGGACCTTGGGCTCACAAGAACTTGCGACGCAGGTCGTGACAAACGGCGCGATAGGGCCCATTTCACTTGGGGGTGTGCGGGGTATCACGTTCGCAAGCGGTACTATCTGGCCCTGACGGCAGGGCGCACCGTCGCGGACCCGATCGGTCCACCGACGACGGACGTCCTGCCTCCCACGAGCGAACCGGCTGGGGGAGCGTGAACGTGACGGACGTCCGAGGACCTGAGGCAGGCCCCCTCGCGGCCGTGTTCCGACGAAGGACATCCTTTCGCAAGCCCGGTCGGGGACCACGCGTCGTCGACCTCGGCGACAGGGACCGCACCCATGTCCCCAACGATCCGGCCCTGGCCGAACACGTCCGTCTGCACCAGGCCTTCCTCGGCCGCGTCGTCGACTACCTGAGCGCCGACGCGGGCATACGCCAGTTCGTCGATTGGGGCGGTCCCGTCCCGGGAACCACCGAACGCGTGCGCCGCGCCGACCCCGACGCCACCGTCGTGCGCATCGCCCCCGAGGGCGCGGCGGGGATCCTGGCCTCTCCCGACGACTCCGCCGTGCCGTCCGGCGACGGCGTGTGCTCCGAAACGCTCCTGCGTCGCCTGCACACCGGTGGGCTCGTCGACCTCGACGAGCCCCTCGCCGTATTGATGACCCGCACCTTCGGAGCCGACTCCCCGCCCACGGGCTTGGACACCCTGTCCCGACTCATGCGCGGCGGCGGCTACCTGGCCCTCACCTCCACGGCGCCCCGAGCCGACGTCGAACGCGCCTTCGGCCCCTTCCTGCCCCTCGAACCCGGCGTGGCCGACCTCACCTGGTGGCCCTACCCCGACGAGGACGTCACCGCCCGGGGCAGCGGAGTTCTGGCAGGATTGGGCCGTGTGTCGAGACGCGGAGGGGGAACGACCCGATGGCGGTGAACTGGAACGGTGAGATCCTCGCCCAGATGCAGTTCTACTGGGACTTCTCGTTGTGGCCGCGCCTGGAGGGACTCACCGACGAGGAGTTCTACTGGGAACCGGTGCCGGACTGCTGGACGGTACGTCGGCGCGAGGACGGCCGACACGCGCCCGACGGCGCCTACCCCGAACCCGTCCCGCCGCCGGTCACCACGATCGCCTGGCGGCTGGGCCACATCATCGTGGACGTGCTGGAGACCCGGATCAACTGGCACTTCGGTGACCGCACCGCGAGCCGTGACGTCATCGACTGGCCCTCCACCGCCGCCGAGGCGCGCCAACGCCTGCGCACCGCCTACCTCACCTGGTCCGAACACGTGGGCCGACTCGACGACGACGCCCTGGTCGCGCCCGTGGGCGGGGCCGAGGTCGCCCAGTGGTCGGAGTTCCCGATGGTGGTGCTGCTCCTGCACCTGAACCGGGAGTTCATCCACCACGGAGCCGAAGTGGCCCTCCTGCGGGACCTGTATCGTGCCGGCTAGCTAAATGACGCGGAGGGGGTCCACGCGGACCTGGGCGAGGTGCTCGTCGCGGCGGGCGCTGCGGGCCACCGCCGCCGCCTTCAACGCACGCGCCAACTCACCGATCCCGTTGCGCGGGACTCGTAGCAGCGCGCGTTCGGTCACGTGGGACCCGTCGTCCGCCGTCTCCGACCCGACGGGGACCGGCCCCAACAGCTCGGCGCCCGTGGGCAAGGCGATCTGGTCCAGCAGTTCACGCACATGCTCGGGGCCACCGGTGATGGAGGCCATCGACACCGCGGGCGGGAAACCCAGTTCGCGACGGTCGCTCAGCTCGCGTTCGGCGAACCCGGCGGGGTCCCAGCGCACCAGTGACTGCACCAACGGCAGCGAGGCGTCGGCGGACACCACCACGGTGCCTCCGGGGCGCACCAGCGCGGCGGCGTTCAGCCACCGACGCAGGGTCTCCTCCGAGGCCCGTAGGTCGGCCCGGTTGAGGAGCGCCCACCCGTCCAGCAGGACCGCCGCCGCGTAACCGCCGCCCTCGGCCACGGGTTCGGCCCCCGGGGTGGCCACCACCAGGGCCGGTCTGCTCGAGACCTCGGGCAACACGTCCTCGCGTCCGGAGGTGCGCACGGTCAGCGCGGGGAAGGCCCTTCCCAGTTCCTCGGCGGTACGCCGGGCGCCCACCACCACCGCGCGCATTCGGGTCACCCCGCACTCGGGGCAGGCCCACTGGCCGGCCACCCGGCCGCACCAGCCGCACGAGGGCAGGGCGTGCGAGCCGCGCACCGCGAGCGGGCCGCGGCAGCCGTCACAGCGAGCGGGTTCGCGACAGCCCGCGCACGCCAGGCTGTTGAGGTAGCCGCGGCGAGGAACCTGGAAGAGTACCGGCCCCACCCGCGCGGCCTCCCGGGCCGAACGCAACGCCACGCTCGGCATGCGCGCCGAACGAGCCGCCTGGTCTCGGGCCAGTTCACGGTCGTCTCCGGCCGCTCGTACCAGGGGGGCGCGTCGACGCAGTGTCGCACGGTCGGCGATCAACGGGTGCGCCCACCCCGATTCCAGCAGCAGTTGGGCGTCGGTGGTGCGGGTGTGCCCGCCGATGAGCGCACCGGCGCCCGCCCTGTGGGCGCGCATCGCCAGGACCGTGCGCGAGTGCGGGTAGGGAGCGTGCGGGTCCACGTGCACGTCGTCGCCGTCGTCCCACAGCACCACCAGGCCCAGGTCGCGTACGGGGGCGAAGACCGCGGCGCGGGTCCCGACCACGACACGGACCTCGCCGCGCAGGACCGCCAGCCAGCGTCGGTAACGCTCGGCCGGCCCCAGGTCGGCGGTGAGCGCCACGTGCCGCCCCTCGCCCAACCGGCGGCTGAGCGCCTCGTCCACCCGGGCCACGTCACGGCCGTCCGGGAGCACGATCACGCTGCCGCGTTCGGCGGCCAGGGTCGCTTCGGCGGCCACCGCGATCGCGTCGGTCCAGTCGGTACCCGGCAGGGCGTTCCAGATGGCGCGCGCGGGGAGCCCACCGCGCAGCGCACGTACGTACGCCGGGCCCTCCGCGTAAGCGTCCCAGGGACCGGGGTCGACCTCCAGTACGGCGGTCTCCACCGTCTCCTGCACGGCGGAGGCGTCGCCGGGCGGCGCCGCGACGGGCTCGATCCCGGTCGGCGGGGGCTCCTCGGCGGTGCGTGGCGCCCCGGCCTGGTCCTCCTCGGTCCCCTCCAGGTCTTGTGCCTTCTCCCGCGCGCGCCGGTCGACCTCCTTCTCCACCCGCGCGTGCCGGGGCGGTACCGCCAACCGCAGCACGTCGCTCAGGGTGCCCGCGTATCGATCGGCGACTGCTCGGGAGAGCGCGAGGACCTCCGGGGTCAGCACCGGCTCGGGGGAGACCACCGTCTCCACATAGGCCAAGCGTCCGGAGAACTCCGAGCTCTCCACCCGCTCCGCCAGGAAACCGGCGAGCAATCGACCGTTGAATCGCACCTTCACCCGGCAGCCGGGCACGGCCGTCTGGTCCATGTCGGCCGGTACGCGGTAGTCGAAGTAGCGGTCCAGGTGCGGCAACGGGGTGTCCACCACGACACGCGCGACCGGGAGCCGGTCGGCGGGCCTGCGCTTGGCCGGCCGACGGCTCTTGGCGGAGGCGGCCCTGGCCTTCGCCGTTTCCTTCGGCTCCCCCGCAGGCAGGTCGAAGAGGGCCGCTTCGGGCTGGTCGGGCTGCGCTGTCATCACCTTTGGTCTATCAGATGACCACGACGGTCCAGGGACCCGAGAAGCCCGACACAGGCGCGTTCTCTGTGGGGAGTGCGATAGAACAGTGACGTGTGGTCGCAGTCGAGGGGGAATGGTCCAAACATGAAGCTGGTCTTCGCCGGTACACCCGAGGTGGCGGTGCCCTCACTTCGGGCCCTGATCGACTCCGAACACGAGGTCGCGGCGGTCGTCACCCGGCCCGACGCCCGCTCCGGGCGTGGCCGCAAGGTGTCGGGCAGTCCGGTCGCCGAGCTCGCCGAGAGCGAGGGCATCGAGGTCCTCAAGCCCGCCAAGGCCGGTGACACCGACTTCCTGGCCCGCCTGAGCGAGATCGCCCCCGACTGCTGCCCGGTGGTCGCCTACGGTGCCCTGTTGCCCCAGTCCGCCCTGGACATCCCCGAGTACGGCTGGGTGAACCTGCACTTCTCCCTGCTGCCGGCCTGGCGTGGCGCGGCCCCCGTCCAGCACGCCCTCCTGCACGGCGACGACGTCACCGGAGCCTCCACCTTCCGCATCGTCAAGGAACTCGACGCCGGACCGGTCTTCGGCACCGTGGCCGAGACCGTGCGCCCCACCGACACCAGCGGCGAACTCCTCGCCCGCCTGGCCGAGTCCGGGGCCGGTCTGCTGGCACGCACCATCGACGGCATCGCCGCCGGGGACCTGGTCCCCGTCGAACAGCCCGACGCCGACGTCTCCTACGCAGGCAAGCTCACCCCCTTGGACGCCGAACTCGACTTCACCTGGACCGCCTTGCGTCTGGATCGGGTCGCTCGCGCCTGTACCCCGGCCCCCGGCGCCTGGACCACCTTCCGCGGCACTCGTTTGAAGGTGGGACCGGTCCGCCCCGTCACCGACGCCGACCGCCCCGACCTGGACCCCGGCCACCTGTTCGTGGACAAGAAGCGGGTCCTGGCGGGTACCAGCACCCACCCGGTCGAACTCGGCCAGGTCCAACCCCAGGGCAAGAAGGCCATGTCCGCGGTGGACTGGGCGCGTGGTGTGCGTCCCACCGAAGACGACCGGATGGGCCGCTGACCTGTCGTAGTCTCAAGGCCGGTGGGCGCGGTCGCTCGCCGGCACACGTCCCCGGCTTGTTGAGGCAGAGCACACGTTGAGCGAGCAGTCCCGTTCCCAGAACCGTCGTCCGAGCCGGGGCGGTGAGCCCCACCAGGGCGGTCGGCGGTCCGGGCCGCCCCAGCCGCGCGATCCCGCGCGCAGGGTGGCCTACGACGTACTGCGCGCGGTCGAGCAGCGCGACGCCTACGCGAACCTGTTGCTGCCGGTCCTGCTGAACGAGCGCGGCATCCACGGCCGCGACGCCGCGCTGGCCACCGAACTCACCTACGGGACGCTGCGCCGCCAGGGCACCTACGACGCGATCCTGCAG
Source organism: Nocardiopsis listeri NBRC 13360 (assembly GCF_001570765.1). Lineage (GTDB taxonomy): Bacteria > Actinomycetota > Actinomycetes > Streptosporangiales > Streptosporangiaceae > Nocardiopsis > Nocardiopsis listeri. Next base: position 11,572 of record NZ_BCSH01000041.1, read on the forward strand.
ACCTGCGTGGACCGCACCCTGGCCTCGGTGGACGCCGAGGTGCTCCCGCTGCTGCGGATGGGTTCCCACCAGCTGCTGTCCACCAACATCCCGCCGCACGCCGCGGTGGGGGAGTCGGTGGCGCTGGCCCGCAAGGTGGTGGGTCATCACCGCTCCCGTTTCGTCAACGCGATCCTGCGCAAGGTGAGCGCTCGCGACCTGGACGCCTGGCTTCCGATCGTGGCTCCCGAGCGCGACCGTGACCCGAGCGGATATCTGTCGGTGGTGCACAGCCACCCGCGCTGGGTGGTCAAGGAACTGGCCCGGGCCTTGGGGGAGCGGGCCAAGGACGCCGGTCTGCCCCGCACCGAGGAGTTGCTCGAGGCGCACAACGAACGTCCCAAGGTGACCCTGGTCGCCAAGCCGGGCAGGTCCAAGGTCGCCGACCTGGAGGAGTACGGCGCCGAGCCGGGCCGCTACTCGCCCTTCGCCGCCTACCTGCCCGAGGGCGACCCGGGCGCGATCCTGGAGGTGCGCCAGAACCGGGCAGCGGTCCAGGACGAGGCCAGCCAACTGGTCGCGCTGGCCCTGACCCGGGTCGGTGTCCACGGGGAAGACGCCCGTTGGTTGGATATGTGCGCCGGCCCCGGTGGCAAGGCGGGTCTGCTCGCCTCCCTGGCGGGGCGGCGTGACGCCCGTCTGGTCGCCTCCGAGTTGCAGCCCGCCCGGGCCGGGCTGGTGGCCGGCGCGGTGCGTCGGGCCCCACGCGACGCCGGTCGCGCGATCGCCGCCGACGGCACCCGACCAGCCTGGCGGCCGGGTGTCTTCGATCGGGTCCTGGTGGACGTGCCCTGTACCGGCTTGGGGGCCCTTCGGCGTCGTCCCGAGTCGCGTTGGCGTCGGGGCCCCGAGAACGTGACCGAGTTGGCCCCGCTCCAGCGGGAGCTGCTCGTCAACGCCGTGGCGGCCGTGCGTCCGGGTGGGGTGGTGGCGTACGTGACGTGCTCTCCGCACCTGGACGAGACCGACACCATCGTCCAGGGCGTGCTCGCCGAGCGGGACGACCTGGAGTTGTTGCGCGCTCCCGACCACCTCGACGAGGTTCCCGACCTGGCCGCGGGACCGGAGGGAAGGTACGCGCAGTTCTGGCCGCACGTCCACGGCACCGACGCCATGTTCCTGGCCCTGCTGCGCTGCAAGGTCGGATAGCGTCACCCGTCGTTTCGCCCGACGCCCTCGGTGTCGGGCGAAACGGACATATGCGGATCTACCTCGTAAAGGTAGGGGTTCGGCCATGTGGTGCGAAGTCGATCGAACAGCGGCGTCCCCGGTCCCGGGGACCGACCACCGGACAAGGCCTATACACTGCTGACGTGGCAATTCAGATCTCTCCCAGCATCCTGAACGCGGACTTCGCCCACCTCGCGGACGAAGCCGCCGCCGTGCCGACCGCGGACTGGCTGCACGTCGACGTCATGGACGGACACTTCGTCCCCAACCTGACGCTGGGTCTGCCCATCGTGGAATCCCTGGTCAAGGCGACGACCACCCCGCTGGACTGCCACCTGATGATCGAGGACCCCGACCGCTGGGCGCCCGCCTACGCCGAGGCCGGGGCCGGTAGCGTCACCATCCACGCCAAGGCCGCCGGCGCACCGGTGCGCACCCTGAGGGAGATCCGCGGGCAGGGCGCCCGCGCCGGACTGGCTCTCAACCCCGCCGAGCAGGTCGAACCCTATGTGGACCTCATCGGCGAGATGGATATGCTGTTGTTGATGACCGTCGAACCCGGGTTCGGCGGACAGAAGTTCCTTGACCTGGTTCTGCCCAAGATCCGCCGAGCTCGTGAGATCCTGGACAGCAGGGAGGCCTCCGTCTGGCTACAGGTCGACGGAGGGGTCTCCGATGAGACCATCGAACGCGCAGCCGAGGCCGGAGCCGACGTCTTCGTCGCCGGATCGGCCGTCTACGGGGCACAGGACCCCGCGAGCGCCGTCGAGTCCCTCCGCGCCCAGGCTCGCAAGGCGAGCGGTCGGGACTAGAACCGAAAAGACCATCTCCGAAGGGGCGCGGCCGCCCGCACCCACCACCCCGGTGCGGCCGCGCCCCGCCCCATTCCCCTCCCGGGATCCCGCCCCGCCTCGAGGAGCGGGTCTGGCCAGGGGTCCCGAAGGCGCCTAGGCTTTCGGCGGTAGTCGTAGAACTTTCGCTTGGTCGCGGCTCCGTCTTCCCCTGTACCACCACGTGACCGGGGGAGCGGCGCGGCGTGAGCGCGTTGCCAGGCGCGGACCCCGTGGAGTTACGCGTGCAAGCCCAACACCTGGCCATGGACACCATCTGGGAGGCGGAGAGCACCGCCATCCGCTGGTTGCAGGGAGCCGGTGATCCGCTCTCGTATCCACTCGGACTGATCACCCACCTGGGGTCCCAGGGCGTGATCATCGTGCTGATGGCCGCCGTCTTCTGGTGCGTGAACCCCGGCCTGGGCGCCCGACTGCTCGTCGTGGTCATCGCCTCGGGCGCCGTCAACGGCCTGCTCAAGTCGGTGTCCTACACGCCTCGCCCCTACTGGTTCGACGCCCAGATCACCGGCTACAGCCACCACGGGAGCTTCGGAATGCCGTCCGGGCACAGCCAGGCCGCCATGGTGGCCTGGGGTTACCTGGGGATCCGCTCGGGCCGTCGTGCCCTGATGTGGGCGGCGGCGGTGATCATTCCGTTGGTGGGGTTCTCCCGGATCTACCTGGGCGCCCACTTCTTCAGCGATGTCGTGGTCGGACTGTCCATCGGCGCGCTCATCCTGTGGCTGATGCTGCGCTTCGAGGACCGAGTGCTCACCTGGTGGAGTTCGCTGGACACCACGCGTTGGGTCTCCTACCTGCTGCTGATCACCCTGGTGCCGTGCGCACTGGGGGCGGCCTGGCAGTTCGGGGCGCGAGGGGACTGGGTCCCGCCGGTCACCGAGTGGATCGGCGCCACCCCCGCCGACCCGTCCGGACACTCCCTGGCCGGTCTGTACACGGCCTCCGGGGGGGTGCTCGGCGGCGTGCTCGGGCTCACCCTGCTCCACCGGTGGGGCTGGTACAGCGCAGAGGGCACCGCCACCGCGAGGGTGTCGCGGTTCGCGCTCGGCATCTCCGTGGTCGTGCTCATCGTGGTCATGGACGAGGTCCTCTTCGGTGATCCGGGCGGGCCGATCGGTGCCCTGTCCTCCTTCGTCGTCTACGCCGTCCTGGCGCTTTGGGCCACCTACGGCGCGCCGCGGATGTTCGTCACCAGTGGACTCGCCGCCAAAGCGCAAGAGGCCGAGCGCACCGACCAGGGGTGACACCCCTCACAGCGGCTAGGCGTCCCGAGCGGCCAGGGGTTAGGATCGGGATCGTTGTAGTTATCGAACGCGTGCTCCGGGGTCGGTGAAAGTCCGAACCGGCGGTGATAGTCCGCGACCCGGTCGAATCCATCGACCGGTTGAACCGGTGGGATTCCGGTACCGACGGTTAAAGTCCGGATGGGAGGCAGTACGCGTTGGGAAGGTCTCGAGCGTCGCCGACCATCGGCGTACCCACTCGGACCCGGTCTCGTCGTGGACCCGTTTCCACACCCTTTTCCCCGGAGCCTGACGCAGGCGAAGGGACGTAGGGCGTGTTCACCGGAATCGTGGAAGAACTCGGCGAGGTCATCTCCGTCGAACCGGCCGGAACCTCCGGCGAGGCCGTGCTGCTCACCGTGCGCGGGCCCCTGGCGAGCTCCGACGCGGGGCACGGCGACTCCATCGCGGTCAACGGCGTGTGCCTGACCGTCGTCGAGCTCGGTGAGGGAACCTTCACCGCCGACGTCATGAAGGAATCGCTGGACCGGTCGAGTCTGGGGTCCCTCGTCCCCGGATCCCCCGTCAACCTGGAGCGCGCCGCGCGCAGCGACGGCCGTCTGGGCGGGCACATCGTCCAGGGACACGTGGACGGTACCGCGGTCCTCCTTTCCCGAGCCCCGGGCGACAAGTGGGACGTGCTCCGCTTCGCCCTGGCCCCGGAGTTGTCCCCCTACGTGGTGGAGAAGGGGTCCATCACCGTGGACGGCACCAGCCTCACGGTCTCCGCGGTCAGCGACCCCGGAGCTTTGGAGGAGTCCTTCGAGGTCAGCCTCATCCCGGCCACCCTGGAGGCCACCACCCTGGGCGGTCTGGCCGTCGGCGCCGTCGTCAACGTCGAGGTCGACGTCATCGCCAAGTACGTGGAGCGCATCACCGCCGTCGCACGAGCTCGCGAGAGCGCCCGCACCTGAGGGAGCCCGCGTCCTGGGCGCACCCACAGGCACCCACCCGGGCACGGACCCAGCGGCCGTGACCCGTCACCCACCACCGACGTACCTTCAGGGAGCGGCAATGACCGTCACCGACACCACCCCGTCCGCCGAGGCCACCGACTCGGAAGAGCCCGTGGACACCGTGGTCCTCGACCCGATCGAGGACGCCATCACCGAGTTCGCCGCCGGACGAGCCATCGTGGTCGTGGACGACGAGGACCGGGAGAACGAGGGCGACATCATCTTCGCCGCCGAACTCGCCACCCCCGAACTCCTGGCCTTCATGATCCGCCACACCTCCGGCGTGGTGTGCGTGCCCATGGAGGGCGAGGAACTGGATCGCCTCGACCTGCCGCTGATGACCGCGCGCAACGAGGAGAGCCTGCGCACCGCCTACACCGTCACCGTCGACGCACGCGAGGGCGTGACCACCGGGATCTCCGCCGCCGACCGCGCGCGTACCGTCAGGCTGTTGGCCTCCGCCGAGAGCGCCTCCACCGACTTCGTGCGCCCCGGCCACGTCCTGCCGCTGCGCGCCCGACCGGGCGGTGTCCTGGCCCGTCGCGGACACACCGAGGCCTCCATCGACTTCGCTCGCCTGGCCGGCCTGCGCCCCGCCGGTGTCCTGGCCGAGGTGGTCAACGACGACGGCACCATGGCCCGTCTGCCGCGACTGCGCCGGTTCGCCGACGAGCACGGCCTGAAGTTGGTGTCGGTGGAGCAGCTGGCCGCCCACCGCACCGCCATGGGGGAGACCCTCACCGCCGAGCAGGCCGCCCCCGCGTTGGTCACACGCCAGGTGGAGACCCGGATGCCGAACCGGCACGGTGAGTGGCGGGCGGTCGGCTACAAGGGCACCACCGACGGCGCCGAGCACGTCGCCCTGGTCCACGGTGACCTCACCGACGGCGTCGACGTCCTGGCCCGCCTGCACTCGGAGTGCCTGACCGGGGACGCCTTCGGTTCACAGCGCTGCGACTGCGGCGCCCAACTGGACGCCGCCATGGCCGAGATCGCCGAGGCGGGCCGCGGGGTCGTGGTCTACCTGGGCGGTCACGAGGGACGCGGGATCGGCCTGCTGCACAAGCTGCGCGCCTACAGTCTCCAGGACCAGGGCGTGGACACCGTCGACGCGAACCTGCGGCTGGGTCTGCCCGCCGACGCACGCGAGTTCGGCGCGGGAGCACAGATCCTCACCGACCTCGGGGTGTCCTCGGCGCGGTTGTTGAGCAACAACCCGGTCAAGGCCGAGGCACTGGAGAAGTACGGGGTGCGGGTGAGCGAACGGGTGCCCATGCCCACGTTCGTCACCGACGACAACCTCGACTACCTGCTGACCAAGCGGGACCGGATGGGTCACGACCTGGCCGGCGTCGCCCGCTAGCGGGCGAGACCCTCCGTTCGGGCCCGCCGTCGGGCGGGCCCACAGCATGTTCGTCATCACGTGGAAAGGCCGGTCATGAGTGGTACAGGACGTCCCGAACAAGAGCGGGTCGAGGCCGGGGGGCTCTCGGTGGGCATCGTCGCCACCAGGTGGAACGCCCCGATCATCGAGCCGATGCTCGCCAACGCCCTGGAGGTCGTCAAGGAGTCCGGGGTCTCCGATCCGGTGGTGGTCCACGTGGCCGGTGCGGTGGAGATCCCCGTCGTGGCACAGGAACTGGCCAGAAAGCACGACGCGGTGATCGCGCTGGGCGCCGTCATCCGTGGCGGTACCCCGCACTTCGACTACGTGTGCCTGGCGGTCACCCACGGGTTGACGGAGGTGGCCCTGCGCGAATCCACCCCCGTGGGCAACGGCGTGCTCACGTGTGACACCCTGGAACAGGCGCGTGACCGTGCCGGCCTGCCGGGAAGCGCCGAGAACAAGGGTGCCGAGGCTGCGTTGGCCGCCCTGGACACGGCGGTGGCCCTGCGCGGGCTGCGTCGCTGAACCACACCCTCCTCGTCGGTGCGCGCCATGGTCGTATCCCAGCAGGACCGTGTGGTCACGGATGGAGCAGTCGGTGCGGACGAAGGAACAACCTGTGGACGAGGCGTCGAAGCGGCCCGAGCTGCCGAGGACCTGGCGTCCCCGGACGGTGCGTTGGGTCGCCTACGGGATGTGCGTGCTGATCGTGGGGACCATGCTGGTGCTCGCGATCGTTCTGCCCAGTGACTGGCGGGCACTGGACCGGTTCATGATCGTCGGACTGGGATTGGTCATCGCCGCCGGGCTGCACATGCTGGGTCGTCCGCGGCTGATCGCCACCGAGGACAACGTGGTCGTCATCAACGGGATCCGCACCCACCACCTGGCGTGGCCCGAGGTGCTGGACATCCGCATGCCGGTGGGGGAGCCCTGGCCGAGCGTGGACCTGTCCGATGGCACCTCGCTGCCGGTGATGGGGATCCAGAGCACCGATGGCGATCTGTCCCGGCGCAACCTGGAGGAGTTCCGTTCGATGCTGGGCCGGGGCGAGGCCGCCGAGCCGAGCCGGCCCGGCTAGGCAGTGTTTTTTAGAGCCTCCGCCGGCGCTTCGGCGTGTTCGGGCGCCCCAAAAAGTCAGGAACCTTCGGTGCCTACGGTGTGATCCTCGTTCCTCGGATCCCACCTACGACACCTCCCCGGGTTTGCAGAAGACAGGGCCTGACGGCGCTCGAACGGGTGACCCCCCGTGGTTCCCAAAACAGAACCTAGTCGCCGGTTTCGATCACCGGTCGCCGACCGCCGTGACCGGGCCTCTTCGTAGAAGCAACCGAATCGAGCCCTCGTTTCCTGGAGGAACGGGGGCTCTTCGGTGTTGTGTGGGGCACATAGGTTGGTACCGAGTCCGGCGGACCTCGGGATCGACCCGCCGGGAGGAAGTCTGGAAGAGGTGCCGTGTGCGTGATATCCGAGCGACCGTGTCCGACCTGTACGCCTCAGGTGAGACCTTCGCGATTGCCACGGTGATCGACACCTACAAGAGCGCGCCCCGGGACGCCGGGGCGGCCATGCTGGTGAGCACCTCGGGTGAGGTGACGGGCAGCGTGTCCGGGGGCTGCGTGGAGGGCGCCGTCTACGAGGAGTCCTTGGAGGCCATCCGCACCGGAGACCCCGCGCGCCGTACCTACGGCGTGAGCGACGACGACGCCTTCAGCGTGGGGCTGACCTGTGGCGGGACCCTGCACATGTTCGTGGAGGCGATCAGTAGGGAGACCTACCCGCAGCTGGGCGCCGTGTTGGCCGCCATCGACGAGCACCGGCCGGTGGCGGTGGCCACCATCGTGTCCGACCCCTCGGGGCCCGGGAGGGTGGGCCGCCGCCGAGTGGTGTGGCCCGACGACGCCGAGGGAGATCTGGGCCCGGGAGGGGAGCGCCTGGCCGACGCCTTGGACGACGACGTGCGCGGCATGCTCGCTCAGGGCAGCACGGGTCTGTTGCACTACGGCGTGGACGGGCAGCGACGCGGTGACGAGTTGGAGGTGTTCGTCCAGTCGTTCGCCCCGGCCCCTCGGATGCTGGTGTTCGGTGCGATCGACTTCGCGGCGGCCGTCGCCGACCTGGGTACCTACCTGGGCTACCGGGTGACGGTGTGCGACGCTCGGCCGGTTTTCGCCACCGCCAAGCGTTTCCCCACCGCCGAGGAGGTGGTGGTCAAGTGGCCGCATGTGTTCCTGGACGAGATCGCCGAGGAGATCGACCGGCGCACCGCGATCTGTGTCCTGACCCACGACCCCAAGTTCGACGTGCCGGTGCTCAAGCGGGCGTTGAGCACCGAGGCCGGGTACATCGGTGCGATGGGCTCACGCCGCACCCACGAGGACCGGTTGGATCGACTGCGCGAGGCCGGTGTCTCGGAGGAGGCCCTGGAGCGGTTGCACTCGCCGATCGGACTGGACCTGGGAGCGCGCACACCCGAGGAGACCGCGGTGTCCATCGCCGCCGAACTGGTGCGGAGCCGGTGGGGTGGCAGTGGGCGCGCCCTGCGCGAGACCACCGGACGCATCCACCGGGACACCCCGGTGTCCCCGCTGGTTCCGGCCGGATTCGGTCACCCTCAAAGGTGAACCGAAACTCCTTTGCTGATGAACGCGCAGATCAGAGTGGTGATCGCGACGCGGGGTAGCGAAAATCCTCCACCGGCTCCTGAAGGCGGCCCATGCGCGGCTTCGACGCGTGGCATCATCGCGTCATGGCTATCGGGGAAGCGGAGGGCAGAGGGGTCGAGTACAGGGGGAACGTCGCGGGATTGCTGTTGGCGGCCGGCTCGGGTAGCAGACTCGGCCGTCCCAAGGCACTGGTCGAACTGGGCGGCGAACGCCTGGTCGACCGTGGGGTGCGCACCCTGGCGGAGGGAGGCTGCGCCTGCGTCATGGTGGTCCTGGGCGCCGCCGACACCACGGTCGACGGCGCCGTGACCGTGCACAACCCCGACTGGTCCACCGGAATGGGTTCGTCGGTGCGGACGGGTATCGACGCCCTCCCCGACACCGTCGACGCCGTCCTCGTCGCCCTCGCCGACCAACCGCTGATCACCCCCGAGGCGGTCCGCCGTCTGGTGGAGGCCTTCGAACAAGGTGCGCGCGCGGCCGCGGCCACCTACAACGGCAACCCCCGCAATCCGGTGCTCCTGGGCCGTGAACACTGGTCCACGGTCTACTCCATGGCCGAACGCGACGTGGGGGCCCGCCCCTTCCTACGCGCCTACTCGCACGTGGTGACCACGGTGCCCTGCGACGACGTGGCCAGCCCCGAGGACATCGACACCGCCGAGGACCTGGCGCGGCTCAGTGAAGTGCTCGACCGCGCCTGAGGGCCCGGGTGCGACCCGTGGCCCGGGCCCCGTGGGACTCAGCCCGCCCGCGGTTCGGCGAGGACACCGAAGTCGTGTTCCACGCTCTGACCCGGGGACAGCACCAACAGGTCGGTTCCGCTGTTGAAGGCGTCGGGCGGACAGGTCATGGGCTCGGCCGCCAGGTGGGCACGGTGCGCGTCCCCGCCCAGGGTGTCGGCGCTGAACAGTTGCAGCCAGTCGTATCCGGCGCCCGCCCACAGCGCCACCCGGTGCTCGGGGCCGCCGAGCCGTACCCAGGCACGTCCGCGCTCGTCCCGCCGTAGGTCGGTGAAGGCCGTGTCCAGCACCGTGTCGCCCAGATCGCGGCCGGGTGGGAGCAGGTCGAACCCGCCACCCGCCACCGGTACGGGTGCACCCGTGGGGATGAGGTCCTCGTCGGTGGGCAGGCTACTTCCGGCGTCGGCGGACACGGTGAGCACGCCGCGCGCGGACAACTCGTCCAGGGGCCTGCCCAGGGTGAGGTAGGGGTGGAACCCTACACCGTAGGGAGCGTCGCGCTCCCCTGTGTTGACGGCTTTCACGCTCACGGTCAGTCCCTCGGAGGAGAGCCGGTATCGGGTGGTCAGCTCCAGCGGGAAGGGGTAGCCGGGCGTGCCCTCGAAGGCCAGCCGCAGGGTCACCTCGTCCTCGCGCGCGTCGACCGGGCTCCAGTCCTGGTCGTGCACCAGGCCATGGATGGCCGAACCGGTCTCGGGGTTGTCGATCGCCAGGCGGTATTCGGTTCCCTGGAAGGTGTAACGCCCCCCGGCGACGCGGTTGGGCCAGGGAGCCAACAACTGGCCCTGGAACGCCTGGGGCCCCTCCACCCGGGTATAGGGCCACACCAGGTCGTGGCCGCGCCAGGTGAGGGCCTGCAAGCCCGCACCGATCCGGTCCACTCGCGCTCGGTAGTCACCCGAGCGCAGTTCGAACGCCTCGCCCACCTGTCCGCCTTCCTCATCGTGGTCCGGCCCGCGCCGAACCCGGCGATCTTAGCGTGACCGGTACGGACCGGCGGAAACGCGGGTCGGTCGATACGCGGTCATCCGAGGATGGTGTCCAGCGGGATGAGAAGACCCGACCCGAGGGCGAGCAGGCCGGTGGACATCAGGACGATCACCATCAGGACCGAACCTCCCACGGCCAGTCGGAACGCGGCCAGTCGACGACGCGCCTTCACCTTCTCCCTCGCTGAGGTGCGCCCCAGGTACAGCAGGGCCACGGCCAGCAGGACCGGGAACCACCAGGAGGCGCCCATTCCACCCGGCAACGACCCGGTCAGGGCGGCGGCCCCGTCGCTCAGCGGGTTGGTGCCGAAGTCCAACAGTCCGGTGTAGGCGTCCACCACCATGGGGCTGTCGGGGAAGAAGCCCTCCTCGGGGCGCAGTGCCCGCCCCAGCCCGTCGACGAGTCCGAGCAGGGCGGCCGGGTAGGCGAACCTGCGACAGCGTCCGGCCCGCATGGCCCGCTGGATCTGCCCCATGGTCCGCTCGACCCGACGGGAGTCGCGTTCCTGTCGACGCGCCAGCCTGCGCTGTTCCTTGGGGGTGACGGCGTCCTGTGGGCGGGTGGGGTCGTGCGGAACGGCCGGGTTGTCGGGGCGGGTGGCGGCCTCGGCCCGACGTTGGTTGACCGATGCCGCCTTCTCCTTGGTGTTGTTCCACTTCTCGCGCGCCGAGCCCGCCAGGGAGGCCCACCGGTCCTGACGGCGGGCACGGCCGTCGGCGCGCTCGCGCTCGGCGATGATCGCGCCGATCCGGTCCGCCTCGGGCAACAGGAGAAGGGCGGTGAGCATCGCCGAACGTGAGGTCAGCGGGTCGCCGCCGTCACGCAGCGCGGAGCGGCGCAGGTCCGACCACCAGGGCGCGTTCGGTGCGGAGCTGCGTTGCCGGGGGTGCCAGGACCGGCGGCGAAGCAACGACCGGTGTCCGGAGGCCGTCTCGGGGACCAGGACCAGCTCGACGGCGCGCGCCCAGGTGGTGTCGAGCTCGTGCGCGGCGGGTCGGCGTGGCGAATCGGAGTCCGAACCGACCAGACCGTCGACGGTCTCGTGGACGCGGTGCATCAGCAGTGGAACCTCGTGCTGGACGCGCTCCAGTAGCGCGCAACGGCCCGAGCCGCCCGAGCGACAGGTGGGGTGCGGGCACCAGTGCTGGGAACCGAGTCCCACCACGCCCGACTCCACGGCCTCGCGCACCACCGAGTGTCGGCTGGCGTCTCCGGTGGCCAGGGTCAGTAGTCCGTCGGCGCTGATCTCGTGGCCTCGGAACCTGGGCGGCATGCCGGGCACGTAGCGGGCGGCCAGGGCGCTGATGGCCACGTGCGCCAGGTCGGGGCGCTCGTCCAGGCCGGTGAGGTAGGAACGGTCGAAGGTGTAGTCGTTGACCTCGCGATCCAGCCAGGTACGCAGCTCCGACCAGTGGCTGCGTAGCCACAGCGCGCCGGTGTCGGAACGGTCCAGCAGGTCGAAGGCCAGGCTGGGCGGGTCCTCGTGGGTGGCCCCGGCGAACGAGATCGGGCGCAGCCTGCGTGCGGTGCGGATCCGGGGCCGCTCGCCGGCCAGCCACGCGGCGACCTCGTCGTGTCCCCAACGGGCGGCCGGCGTGGGCGCGAGCAGACCTCGGGCCAGCAGCCGCCAGCGTTCGTCGGTGATCGCCGAGATGTCGACCTCGGTGTTGCGGGCGGTCAGCCAGTTGCCGCCGCGCTCGGGTCGGCGGCCGGTGACCAGCTCGTGCACCATCACACCCAGCGACCACCAGGCGGCGGGTGCCTCACGCCGGCCTTCGATGACCTCGGGGGCGGCGTAGTCCTCGGTGATGGCCTGTCCGCCGTAGACACGACTCATGGTGGCACGCACGGCGCCGCCGAAGTCGGTGAGCGCGACCACCGGTGGGTCCAGGTCGCGTACCAGGAGGTTCTCCGGCTTGACGTCGGTGTGGTTGTGCTGGAGCTCGGCCTGCCAGTGGTGCAGACAGTCGGCGACGGAGCGCACGACGGCCTCGGCGCGTGCGTCGTCCAAGGGTGCTTCGTCGATGATCTCGCGCAGGGTTCCGTGGGCGAAGTACTCCTGGGCCTCCCAGGCCAGGTCCTCGCCCCAGGAGCTGGCGGCGGTGCCGTACCCCTGGATGGCGGGTGTGTGGGGGGAGGCGGTACCGCGTGCTCGCAGCCGGTCAAGGAGCTCGCGGTTGATGTCGTGGCCGGGCCGGTACACCTTCAGGGCGAGTCGGCGTCCCGGGGAGTCGGTGGGTTCGGCCAGGTAGACGACGGCCTCACCACCGGCGCCGAGTCGGTCCAGGACCTGGTAGCGGCGGCGCAGCTCGGCGGGTACGGCGTAGTCGAGGTCACCGGCGGGACCGATGACCACGCGCGAGGCAAGGCGGGCGATCCAGTCCAACAGGGGGCCGAAGAGCACACGCCACCAGGGGGTACGGCCGGAACCATCGGAACCGGGCCGGGAGCCGCCGGACGAGGGTCGTCGGACCCGGGTGGCGTCGACCCCGGTGGGAGGCGCGGCGGGGGAGTGGCCCGCGGACTCGGGCGGAACGACCCGGGTGGCGTCGGCGCCGGCCGGCGGTACCACGCGGGTGGGGGACTCGTCGGGTCGCGGCTCCGGGGGGCGGGTGGCTCCCGGCCGGAACACACGTGTGACCCAGCGCGTGGCCCCCGTCGGGTTGACGCGGGTGGTGGGTGTGACGGGGTCGATCCGTCGGGTCGGTGCGTTGTCGTCACCGGGGTCGGGCGTGACCATCGAGGCCGGATCCATCCTTCGAGCGGCGTGGCTGTACGGGCGTCCGGGGGAGGGAACGTCCCTTCCAGGCTAGGTCGTACGCGTGCCCGAGCGGAGGGGCGCCCCCACCCCTTGCCGGCGGGGCGTGCACGCCCCTTCCCCCGTTTTTCGGTTGGACTCCGCCGGGGCCGTTCCGGTTCCCGATCCGGTCCGGGAAATCACCTTCGGAAGGTGCCGCGGGTCAGTGCTCGCGGCGCGGGGAGAGGCCGAGCCTCAGGCAGGACTCCCGGTACATGCGCACGACCTCCCAACGGATCTGAGCGCGTTCGGTGAGCTTCTCGCCCCAGGGCACGCGCATCGTGCGTTCGGTCCCGTCCACGATGATCACGTAGTCGCCGCCCTCGGCGTCCAAGCCCACCATGCGGGCCGCGGTGGCGTCGGGTTCTCCACCCAGACCACGGCAGATGACGAGGGTGTCCTCGGGGTGGTCGTCGTTCATGTGGCGGGTGACGGCGTCGACGACCTCGGGGGAGAAGGGGTTGGACGGCACGGTCGGGGCTCCTGTCGATGGTGTACGCACGAAAAGGACGGAGGAGGGCCGGGCCGGCCCTCCTCCGTCGACGATATCCGAGGCCTCTCAGGGTTATGACGTGGTGTCGTCAAACCTGGGGCGGTGGCCGCTCCCCCGCGCGGCCACGCCCGGACATCGTTCCCCGAGGTCGAAGGAGCCTCGGGGGACCCGGCCGGTGGCGGCCGTCGGATTCCGGGCCGGGACGTCCCCCGTCGAAGACGATCAGGCCTGGCGAGTGAACTCGGCGTCGATCTCGATCGTGATCTTGTCGCCGACGACCACGCCGCCACCGTCCATCGGCATCTCGATGTCCACGCCGAACTTCTTGCGGCTGATGGTGGTGGTGGCGGAGAAGCCCGCGCGGTCCAGGCCATAGGGGTCGAGGGTGGAGCCGTTGAACTCCAGGTCCAGCTCGATCGGGTGGGTGTTGCTCTTGATCGTGAGCTCACCCTTGAGGACGAAGTCCTCGCCCTTGGCCTCGATGCCGGTGGAGCGGAACTTGAAGTCCGGGTTCTCGTCGACACCGAAGAAGTCGGCGGAACGGATGTGGGTGTCACGGTCGGTGTTGTCGGTGTTGATCGAGCCCGCGTCGATGGTGGCCTCGACGGACGCCTTGGTGGCGTCCTCCGGCACCGTCAGGGTGGCGTCGAACTTCTCGAAGCGACCGCGGACCTTGCTGACCATCATGTGGCGGACCGAGAACCCGACGATGCTGTGGGCGCTGTCGATCTTCCAGGTGCCGGGCTTGAGTTCCTGAGTGGCCATGGTGTTTCTCCCTGTGTCTGTGGACGACCCGGTTCGGGGGTCGAGGTTCCTGCGATCAAGTGCTTTGCTCGGAGCAAGGTGCCTTAGAAGTATCTTCCTGGGAAGTAGCTTAGGGGATCGTTCGTGGGTTGGCAAGCCCCTCCCGTTAGAATCGGCGAATATGGACAAGGCCTGGCTCGACGCCGAAGAACAGCGGGTCTGGCGCGGGTTCCTGCGGATGAACTCCTCGATCTACGAAGAGCTCGAACGTGACCTGCGCGACCGTGACGGGCTCACGCTCACCGAGTACGGGATCCTCGCCCACCTGTCGGAGATGCCGGACCGGCGCATGCGCATGCGCGACCTCGCCGACACCGTCATCGTGTCCAAGAGCCGGCTGTCCCACCAGATCGCGCGCCTGGAACGCGACGGGCACGTTCGCCGCGAGGCCTGCACCGACGACCGGCGGGGCTTTTGGGCGGTGCTCACCGAAGCGGGCGCCGAAGCCCTGCGCGTGGCCGCGCCCGGGCACGCGACCCGAGTGCGCTCCCTGGTCTTCGATCGGCTCACCCCCGAACAGCTCGACGGCCTCCGTGAGATCGTCCGGGCCCTCGGGGGGACTCCAGAAGGTCCTCCCGACGGAAGCCCGGGTCGATAGCGGATCCGGCGGGCACCTGATCGCACCCACGGCCACTTCGGGCCTACTTCGGCGAACCACTGGCCCGCACCGCCCACTCCTGTGAAGCTGGACCGGGGCCGGCGCACGAGTGAGGGGACGGCCCCGTACGGTGGCCGTCCGCGGCCGGAGGAGGGGAGAGGTCACATCGTTCTGTCCGACAAGCGTTCCCATGACGGACGCGCATCCCAGGTAGAGTCGGGGCCCGTGAGCAGACCATCCATCACCGGCGCCCAGAACTTCCGCGACGACGACGGTAGCGCCGATCCGGTAGTCGAGGCCCGGCTGCGCGACCACGCCGCAGGCAAGATCGGCGACCGTCAAGTCCTGGCCGCGCTCAGCGACTCCCGAGTGCTCATCCCGGTCGTGGCCGTGGCCACCGAGACCGAAGAGGGGGTGGACGGCCTCACCAAGGACAAGAACAGCGAAGTCGCCATCCCCATCATGACCGGCAAGGACGGTCGCCGGGGAGTGCTCGCCTTCACCTCCGTGGACGCGGTTCGGCGCTGGCGTCCCGACGCCCGGCCCGTTCCGTTCACCGCCCAGGACGCCTGCCAGGCCACCCTGGAGGAGAACGCCGACGCGCTGGTCCTGGACGTGTCCGGCCCGGTGCCACACACCATCCAGGGCCGCTTCCTCACCATGCTCGCCGAACAGGGCGCCGTCCCAGAGCCCAAGGACGACCCCCAGGTGCTGGCCCTGATCTACCGGGTGACGCACGCGGAGTTCGGCATCGAGCGCGTACGCATCCACTCCTCCGAACGCGGCGACATCGGCATCCGCCTCGAACTGGACGAACGCGACGACGAGTCGCTGCGCCGGGTCGCGGAACGACTGTCCACCGAACTCGAGCACGTGCTGCCGGGCGGGATCGAACTCAGCGCCGTGGTGCGCGCCCGACGCGACCGGGAGTGAGCGGGGACGGACCGGGCGCGTCCCCTCCAGGGTCGTCCACAGGCTCGCCGAGGCACTGTGATCCCGGCGCCGGGACGGGTAGTTTCCGATCATGTCCACCCCCTTGGTGCTGAGCCCCACCCTGACGCTCTGGTCGATCCCCGCCGCCCTCACACTGGGCCTGGTCGGTCTGCTCGTCGGACGCGCCACCGGTCGATTGGTGCACCTGTTCGGTCCGGCCCACCCCCACCCCGAACCGGTCCGTCCCGCGTCCGTGGGACCCCCGGGTCAGGACGGTGCCATACCGGGGGCCGTCGCCGAAGAAGGCGCGCTGGACGAGCAGGACACCGGTCCTCCGCCACCACGATGTCCGCACTGCCACACCGAACTGTCGTTCGTACGTGGTCTACCGGCCGTGGCCGCCCGCGAATTCCGACGCCTCGGACGCTGCCCCTGGTGCGAACGGGGCGTGGGCCCGCACGCACCGGCCGCCATCACCACCGCCGTACTGTTCGCCCTGATCGGCGCGGTCTTCCCCCACCACCTACAGGGCTGGTCCCTGTTCGGTCTCGCGGCGGTCCTGTGGTTCGCCGCCCTGGGCGCCCTGTTGTCCGCCATCGACCTGCGGGTGATGCGCCTGCCGGACGCCGTCGTCGCCCCCGCCTACCCCATGGCCGGGTTGCTGCTGGCCGCCTCGGTGCTGCTGCCGCCCAGCGGCCCGGACCTGCACCGCGGTGCCCAGGCCCTGGTCGGAATGGCGCTCGTCACGGTCCTGTACTGGAGCCTGTGGCGGGTCCACCCGCGCGGGCTCGGCTTCGGCGACGTCAAACTGTCCGGACTGACCGGTCTGTACGCCGGCTGGGCGGGGGGACCGGTCGGCGCGCTGGTCGGCGCGTTCTGGGCCTTCGCCGCCTTCGCGGTGGTCGGCCTGGTCCTGTTGCTGCTACGCAGAGCCGGGCGCTCCGATCCCCTGCCGCTCGGGCCGTTCATGATCGCCGCCACCCTCGCCACCGTCGTCGCAGGTCGACCACTCATCCCCTGAGCTGTGTTGTTTCGGGGCCTCCGCCGGCGCTTCGACCCGTGTTCGGGGCCTTTGCAGATGCTTCGGGTCTCAAGCAACACGACATCGTCGTCTGCGCCCGCCCGTCACCCACCACCGCCCCAACGGAGCGCTGACGCGCACAGGCACGAATCAAGCTCGTTCCTCGACTCCTCTTGCGCGGTGTTGAAACGAACCCGGGCTCTCCGCCCCCGAGCAACCCCTTGTGGCGCACCGAACAGGAACCTAACCCGTATCCCGGGTGCCACCTCGGGTCATGATCCGTGGGAGGATCGTGCACATGTTGCGTTGGCTGACCGCGGGGGAGTCCCACGGACCGGCACTCGTCGCGATTTTGGAGGGCCTCCCGGCCGGCGTGTCCGTCACCTCTGACGACATCGCCGCCGCGCTGCTCCGACGCCGCGCCGGGTACGGTCGAGGCGCCCGGATGAAGTTCGAAAAAGACCAGGTCTCCGTCATCGGAGGCATCCGACACGGCCGTACCCAGGGGGGACCGGTCGCCATCGAGGTCGGGAACACCGAGTGGCCCAAATGGGAGAAGGTGATGTCGCCGGACCCGGTTCCCGCCGAGGAACTGGAGAGCCTGGCGCGTAACGCCCCGCTGACCCGGCCCCGTCCCGGCCACGCCGACCTCGTGGGCATGCAGAAGTACGGGCACACCGAGTCCCGACCCATCCTCGAACGGGCCAGCGCCCGCGAGACCGCGGCGCGCGTGGCCGTCGGTGAGGTCGCTCGACAATTCTGTCGCCAGGCGCTCGGCGTCGAGATCCTCAGCCACGTGGTCTCCATGGGACCGGTGGCCGTACCCGAGGGCACGCCCGAACCGGGCCCGGAGGACCTCGCCGCGATCGACGAGGACCCGTTGCGCTGCTTCGACGCCGCCACCAGCGCCCGCATGGTCGAGGAGGTCGACGACACCAAGAAGTCCGGGGACACCCTGGGCGGAGTCGTCGAGGTGCTGGCCTACGGACTGCCGCCCGGCCTGGGCAGTCACGTGCACTGGGACCGTCGTCTGGACTCCCGTCTGGCCGGTGCCCTCATGGGCATCCAGGCGATCAAGGGCGTGGAGGTCGGTGACGGTTTCCGCACCGCGGCCCGCCGCGGTTCCGAGGCCCACGACGAGATCGAGCCCGGCCCCGACGGTGTGCGCCGTCGCACCAACCGCGCCGGCGGCGTCGAGGGCGGCATGTCCACCGGTGACCCGCTGCGGGTGCGCGCCGCGATGAAGCCCATCGCCACCGTGCCCAACGCGTTGGACACCATCGACGTCGAGACCCGCGAGCCCACCAAGGCCAACCACCAGCGCAGCGACGTCACCGCGGTCCCGGCCTCCGGCGTGGTCGCCGAGGCGATGGTGGCCCTGGTCATCGCGGAGGCCGCCATCGAGAAGTTCGGCGGCGACTCGGTCCCCGAGACCGCCCGCAACCTCCAGAGCTACCTGGACTCGTTGACGATCCGCTAGAGGAACGACCCGGCCCACCCTCCCACCCGGAGGGCGGGCCGGCCCTCGACACCGTTCGTACTCGCCCGCGAGGGCTTTCTGCTAGACAAGAGGACGAACGGCAGCGACTTCCCCTCCCGCGTTCGTGGGAGGACGTGACCCCCGATAGGTAGGCAGAGCGTGGCAAGAGCGATCGCGGTCCTCATCGGTTCGCCCGGTTCGGGCAAGTCCACCGTCGGCGAGGCGTTGGCCCGCCGCCTGGACGCCGACCTGTTGTGCACCGACACCGAGATCGAGAAGCGCGCGGGCAAGCCCATCGGCGACATCTTCGTCGAGGACGGCGAGGAGCACTTCCGCGCCTTGGAACGAGAGGTCGTCGCGGAGGGACTGCGGGCCTGGGAGGGCGTCATCGCGGTCGGTGGCGGCGCCGTCCTGGATCAGGAGACCCGCAAGGACCTGGCCGAACACCACGTGGTCTACCTTCAGGTCGACTTCGGTGAGGCCGCCAAGCGCGTGGGCATGGACGTGGCCCGCCCCCTGCTGTCCGGTAACCCCCGTACCCGGCTGCGCAAGCTCCTCAACGAGCGCCTGCCCGTCTACGAGGGCCTGGCCTCGGTGACGGTGCCGACCACGGACTTCCACCCCGAGGAGATCGTGGACACCATTATCGCTTCCCTGGGACAAGCCCATGGCTAAGCCTCCTCGAATTACCCGGCTCAAAGTGGAAAACTACCGTACGCTTCGCCGGCTGGACATCGATAACCTCAACTCTTTCACTGTCCTCGTTGGGCCTAACGGGAGTGGTAAATCAACCTTTTTCGATGTCTTCGCCTTTCTCAGTGATTGCTTCACTGATGGGATTCGTAGGGCGTGCGACATACGAGGAGGTGTTCCGGAACTAAGGTCTCGTGGCTCAGAAGGGCCAGTTACGGTCGAGATCACATACGAGAGCATGGTGACTCTGGCTTCGAAGAGCAGCCGTAGAAAACTCACCTACCATCTTTCCCTTGGTGAGGAAAACGGCCGCCCGGTCATCGAACGCGAATTGTTGCGCTGGAACAGTAGCCCAGGTCCGGGAAGACCCAAGCACGTCATCGATTTCAGTCGAGGTGTGGGAAAGGTTGCGGACGAGGAGGCAGAAGGTCGAGAAGATCAGGAGCTCTCTGGGCCGGATGTTTTGGCGGTCAGTGCATTGGGGCAACTGCGTAATCATCCTCGTGTCATGGCGCTCAAGGATTTTGTTTCAGGATGGTACATGTCATACCTGAACATCGAAGACGAGCGCAGTGTCCCTATGGCCGGCCCTCAGGAACGGTTGAGTAAGTCGGGTGACAATCTGACCAACGTGCTCCAATACCTTAAAGAAAGGTATCCGGCGCGGTTGACCCAGATCGTTGACGAACTCAAGGCCGCGATCCCGACCTTGGGAGAAGTCGAGTATCGAACCTCGCCCGATGGGCGCCTGGTGCTCCTAGTGCGTGACGAGCAGTTCAGTGAACCTGTACTGGCGCGCTACGTCTCGGATGGGACACTGAAGATGCTCTCTTACCTGGTGGTGCTCGCGGATCCGGACCCGGCGCCTTTTATCGGCATCGAGGAGCCGGAGAACTTCCTCTACCCGAGTCTCTTGCCTGGTCTGGCTGAGCGCTGTCGGAGCGCCACACAGAACTCTCAGGTCCTCGTGACGACTCATTCGACCGAGTTCGTGGACGCTTGTAAGCCCAGCGAGGTTCTTGCCCTCTATCGAGGTGAAGACGGGTACACGAAGGTCATCCGTCCTTCGGAGTTGCCGGTCGTCGAGTCGATGATGGAACAAGGGGCACAATTGGGGTGGTTGTGGGAGGCGCAGTACTTCAACCTGCCAGAGCCTCGGGTCGGATTCCTCGCGGACGGGGTTTGAACTCTTGGGAAGAAAACAGCACCCCAAGACCAAGAAAAAGGTCGGCAGCGGCGTTCAGTTAGAGGTCCTGGTTGAGGAGGAGTCCGCAGCAAGATTGCTGCGTAAGAACCTGCGTTCCTGGATCGCATGCGACCTCGGGGTCGACATCAAAGTTCATCCGTTTCGGGGAAAACCGGCGCTGATGCAGAAGCTGCCCACTTTGTTGTCCGGCTACGCCGATTTGCGTAGGAAGGGGTACGACGTTCGGGTGCTGGTCCTGGTCGACCAGGACAGAGATGACTGTGTCAAGCTCAAGACCTCACTTGACCGAATGGCTCAGAAAGCGGGGATGGTGACACGGAGCAGTGCCCGATCGGGTGCCCATTTCGTAGTCAATCGCATCGTCGTGCGTGAACTGGAGAACTGGTACTTCGGTGATTGGGACGCTGCAAAGAGTGCCTTCCCCAAGTTGAACGCAAGGGTCCCTGCCGCTTACCGAGGTAACGCCGATCAGCGGGATAAGAAGACCTCTGAAGTCTTCGAGAACACGCTAAAGGCCGCTGGCATCCGTAATGCGAGTAAGCCTGACTGGGCCGACCGCATCGGTCCGCACATGGATCCTGTACGCAACAGATCAACCAGCTTTCGAGTGTTCCTCGAAGGTGTGCACAACCTGTTGAAGGAGCAGACATGAGCGTGACCCGCATCGGTGTGGGCGACCCCGCCGGACGCTACGACGTGTTGGTCGGAGAGAACCTCCGAAGCGAGCTGCCCGGACTGGTGGAGGGCGCCGCGCAGGTCGCCGTCATCCACCCGGCGGGCCTCACCGACATCGCCCAAGACGTGGTCGCCGCGCTGGAGGCCGGTGGATACACCGTCCGCCCGATGCCCGTGCCGGACGGAGAGGCCGCCAAGACCGCCGCCGTCGCCACCGACCTGTGGTCCAGGCTGGGCTCGTTCAACTTCACCCGCAGCGACGCCGTGGTCGGCGTGGGCGGTGGCGCCGCCACCGACCTGGCCGGGTTCGTCGCCGCGAGCTGGCTTCGCGGAGTGCGTTCGGTGCTGGTGCCCACCACGCTGCTGGGCATGGTCGACGCCGCCGTGGGTGGCAAGACCGGTATCAACACCCCCCAGGGCAAGAACCTCGTCGGCGCCTTCCACCCACCGGTGGGGGTCCTGTGCGACCTCACCACCTTGGAGAGCCTGCCCAAGGCCGACTACATCGGTGGCCTGGCGGAGATCATCAAGGCCGGGTTCATCGACGACCCCGTCATCTGCGAGCTGATCGAGGACGACCCCGAGGGCGCCACCACCCCCGGTGGCGAGCACACCCGGGAGCTCATCGAGCGCGCCATCCGCTTCAAGGGCGACGTGGTCTCCGGCGACCTCAAGGAGAGTGGGCGCCGGGAGGTCCTCAACTACGGCCACACCCTCGGGCACGCCATCGAGCGTGCCGAGAACTACACCTTCCGGCACGGTTACGCCGTCGCGATCGGCATGGTCTTCGCCGCGGAACTGGCCCGGTTGGACGGGCGCGTCGACCAGGCGCTGGTCCGCCGCCACCGCGACGTCCTGGCCTCGGTCGGCCTGCCCACCTCCTACACGGCCGAGTCCTGGGAGGCACTGCGCGCCACCATGAGCGTGGACAAGAAGGCCCGTGGCAACACCCTGCGGTTCGTGGTCCTGGACGACCTGGCCACCCCGGCGATCCTCGCCGGCCCCGCCCCCGAACTGCTCGACGAGGCCTACCGCTTGATCTCGGGCGACACCGGCGCGCCGCGTTGCCACTAGACTGCGGAAGGAAGGCGGGGAGCGTCCGTGGGCCGTGAAGTAGCACGGTAACGGACCCCACGCCTCGTCACACCGATCATCGACCGGACCGCCATGTCCGGTCTCCGACGTGTCAAACCTCTTGGAGAGACGACCGAAGTGGCCACGACGAACGACATCAAGAACGGCTCCACCCTTCGACTCGACGGCGGCGTCCTCTGGAATGTCATCGAGTTCCAGCACGTCAAGCCGGGCAAGGGCGGCGCGTTCGTCCGTACCAAGCTGAAGAACGTCCTCACCGGCAAGACCGTCGACAAGACCTTCAACGCCGGCACCAAGGTCGAGTTCGCCAACGTCGACCGCAGTGACATGGAGTACCTGTACCACGACGGTGATTCCTTCATCTTCATGGACAACCAGACCTTCGACCAGCTCTCGGTCCCCGAGGCCGTCGTCGGCGACGCCAAGGGCTTCCTGCTGGAGAACACCAAGGTCACGGTCGCCACCCACGATGGCAACCCGCTGTACATCGAGATGCCCGCCGCCGTCGAGCTGGAGATCACCCAGACCGACCCGGGCGTCCAGGGCGACCGCTCCACCGGCGGCACCAAGCCCGCCACCGTGCAGACCGGCGCCACCATCCAGGTGCCCCTGTTCGTCACCACGGGCGAGCGGGTCAAGGTCGACACCCGCACCGGTGACTACCTCGGGCGTGTCAACTGATGAGCGGTGCACGGCGCAAGGCACGTAGGCGCGCGGTAGAGGTCCTCTATGAGGCCGAGGTGCGCGGCACGACGGTCGAAGACGTCATCAAGCGTCGCCTGGCCCAGCCCGAACCGCCGATCAACGAGTTCACCGAGCGGCTCGCCCGCTCCGTCGACGAACGACGTGAGCGTATCGACGGGCTCCTCAACGAGTACGCCATCGGGTGGACCTTGGAACGCATGCCGGTGGTCGATCGCAACATCCTGCGGATGGGCGCTTTCGAGCTGCTGTGGGCGGACGACATCCCCGACGGCGTGGCGATCGCCGAGGCGGTCGGCGTGGCCAAGGAGCTGTCCACCGACGATTCGCCCAACTTCATCAGCGGTCTTCTGTCTAGGCTGATGGAGAACAAGTCCACGCTCTCGCTCTGAGGCGCCTTACCGGCGACGACGCCCGCCGGCGCTTCGGGTGAGGGGCCACGAGCTGAATGAGGGAACAGGTGACTGACAGCAGCGGCACGCCCGCGACCGCCACCGGTGGTTTCGGAGTGAGCGGTTTGACCGGCCCGGCGCGCGCGGCCAACGCCGCACGGACCGCGGTGGTGTGGGACGCGCTGTCCCGGCTGCTGAGCCGCCTGTCCGAGGACGGTCCCCTGGAGATCGTCGACGCGGGCGGGGGCACCGGGGGAGCCGCCGTCCCGCTCGCCGAGTTGGGTCACCGGGTGACCGTCGTCGAACCCAGCCCGGACTCGCTCGCCGCCCTGGAACGCCGCGCGGCGGAGAGCGGTGTGACGGTGCGTGGGGTCCAAGGGGAGACCCGGGACCTGGCGTCCCTGTTCCCCGAGGGCAGCGCAGACCTGGTGCTGGTGCACAACGTGCTGGAATACGTCGATGAACCGGCCGCCGCGCTGGCCGACGTCGTGGGGATCACCCGACCCGGCGGCGCGGTGAGCCTGCTGGTGACCAACGCGGTCGCCGGGGCCCTGCACCGAGCCCTGGCCGGGCGGATCAGCGAGGCCCAGCACCTGCTGTCGGACGCCGACGGTCGGTGGGGCGAGGCCGACCCGATGCCGCGACGTTTCACCCGACAGCAGCTGTTGGAGCTCATCGCCCGGGCCGGTCTGACCGGTGAGACCATCCGTGGGGTACGGGTGTTCGCGGACGTCCTTCCCGGGCACGCCTGGGAAGGGGACGCACAGGTCGGCCAGCACCTGGTGGAGCTGGAGAAGGCCGCCGCGGACCACCCGGAGCTGCTCGGTATCGCCACCCAGCTGCATGTCATCGCGCACCGGGCCTGAGCGATCCCTCGCATGTACGGCACCGTCGCCCCGCTCGACCGGGTCACGTCCGGTCCGGCGGGGCGACGGAGTTCCGGGGCCCGGGCGGGTCGGTCCGGGACAGCGCATAACCTGGACACATGAGCCGACGTCAACTGGAACGTGGGGCCGCGTTGCGGGGAGTGGTGACCCCTGACGCCATCGTGCCCCTCGACTCGGGTTTCCCCTTGGACGGCTCCGGTCCCGACTCGGACTGCGACATCCTGCACCTGGACATGGACGCGTTCTTCGCCAGCGTCGAACAGCTGCGCCACCCCCGAGCACGCGGCCGACCGGTGATCGTGGGCGGTACCGGGCCACGCAGCGTCGTCTCCTCCGCCGACTACATCGCCCGCCGCCACGGCGTGCACTCGGCCATGCCCATGGCCCAGGCGATGCGCCTGTGCCCGCAGGCCCTGGTCTTCCCACCCGACGGTAAGGCGTACCGGCAGGCCTCCGAAGCCGTCATGGACATCCTGCGGTCGGTTACGCCGCTGGTGCAGCCACTGTCCTTGGACGAGGCATTTCTGGACGTGTCCGGTGCCCGTCGACGGCTGGGCGGCCCCGCCCGCATCGCGGCGATGATCCGGGAACGGGTCCGCCGCGAGCAGCGCCTGACCTGTTCGGTGGGGGTGGCGGCCACCCGTTTCGTCGCCAAGCTCGGTTCCACCCACTGCAAGCCCGACGGGATGTTGGTGGTGCCCACCGACACCGTGCAGGGTTTCCTGGACCCGTTGCCGGTGGGTGCGCTGCCCGGTGTGGGAGACAAGACCGAACGTGTGCTGGGCCGGCTGGGGCTGCGCACCGTCGGCGCCCTGGCCCGCACCGATCCCGAACTGCTGCGGATGGAGCTGGGCGACAAGGCCGGCACCCGTCTGGTCGAACTGGCGCGTGGCCGAGATCCCAGCCCCGTGGTGCCGGATACACCGGACAAGAGCCTCGGCGCGGAGGAGACCTTCGCGGAGGACGTCGACGACCCCGAGACGATCGATCGCGAACTGCTGCGTCTGTCCGAGAAGGTGGCGCGCCGGCTGCGCGCCACCGGTCAGATGGGGCGCACGGTGAGCCTGAAACTCCGTCGGGCCGACTTTTCCACCGTCACCCGATCGCGCACCCTTTCGGAGGCCACCGACGTGGCCCGGGAGATCAGCACGGTGGCGCGTGAGCTCCACGCCGCCTCGGGGCTCAAAGGCGTCCCGCTGAGGTTGGTGGGTGTGCGGGTGGAGGGCGTGATCGCCGAGGGACGGAACCACCGACAGTTGGCACTGGGAGAGGAGGACACCGGTTGGCGTGACGTTGAACGGGTTATGGACCGTGTGACGGCACGTTTCGGGCCGGGCGCGATACAGTCGGCAGTGTTGGCCAAACGTGACGAAAACGACGTATGATACGGCAACTTCCGGGGCCCTCTGAGCGTTGCAAGAGTAGAACCGGAGTGCAGGGTAAGAAGAGAGGCATGGAAGCCGGTGTTTCCTCAAGAGGGCGAGGGTATCGTGGCTGTGGTGGGCCAGGTACACACGCAGCTTTTCTTTCCATCAGGCGCTAGCGCCCCGTATTCTGGGCATATCACCGAGCAAGAGACAGTTCATCAGTACCCGTCACCCCAACCGGGGACTGCCGTAGGGAGGCGCCGTGCCGCTCTCTGAACACGAGCAGCGCATGCTCGACCAGATCGAGCGGGCGCTGTATGCCGAGGACCCGAAGTTCGCCAACACCGTTCGGCAGACGAACCCCTCGGTGCATTACAAGCGCTGGATCATCAGGGCCGGGGCCGGTTTCGTCGCCGGTATCGTGCTGCTGCTTCTGGGACTGCTGCTGAGCAACCCCGACACCTCCATGGTGTTGCCGGTGGCCATCAGCGTCCTCGGGTTCGTCTTGATGCTGGCCTCCTTCCTCATGGGGGCCAACGCATGGCGCAAGGCGTCCGGTGGTGGTGCCGAGATGGCGGCCGAGGAACCCGAGCCCAAGCGTCGCAAAGGCGATAAACGGCCCGGGATGATGAACCGGTTCGAGGAGCGTTGGCGACGCCGCCAAGAGGGCGACGACCAGTAGACGACCGGTGACCGATCGGCGGGATCCGTTCCGCCCCGGAGCCGGGTGTTCCCCGAACACAAGAGGTTTCACGTAGGTGGGGCCCGTGGATGACCGCCATCGGTCATCCACGGGCCCCACCTACGTGTGGACCCTTCGTATGGGCCTGAAAGCCGTGCGGGCCTCAGGACGGACCGATCAGAGCAGTCCGGGGACCGGATCCGCCTCGATCCGGGGCCGACGCCAGGGAGCCAGGGATCGCGGCAACAGCACCGCACGCCACCGCCGACCGCTCGTGACCGATCCGGCCAGCGCGGCCACGACGGTGCCCAGATCACCCTGGAGCCCCTGGACGGGTCGCGGGTCGGGGGCGTATCGAGCAGCCTCCTCGGCCAGGGCCAGCCGCCACAGGGCGCCTTCGGTCTCCTGTCCGAGCCCCTTCTCACCCACGGCGGCCAGTCGCGCGGCGGTACTTCGCGGACTCTCGGTCAGGTCCCAGTCCATCCCCAGGTCCAGACAGGTGTCGCGCACCTCCCGCCAGGCGGTGTGCGCGGCCGCCGGCCCACCGGCGGTCACCGCGGACCGGCGTGCCCGGCGCACGAGCGCGCGGATCAGCGCGGGCAGTGCCGCCGCCGACAACACCAACAGGCCGACCAGGAACGCGGCCGGCCACCCGGGCGGACCCTGGCCACCGCTCACCGCGCTGGTCTCGTCCCACCCGTCGGTGGCCGCACCCGACTCCTCGTCCGGGGCCTCACTCGACTCCGGGGCGGTGGAGGGCCCCTCCTCGGGTGACTCGTCGGCCTCGGGCTCGTCCTCGGTGTTCGGTTCGGGAGCGACGTCGTCCGGCAGTTCGTCCACCCCGGAGCTGTAGTCCGGCCGGGAGGCGGTGCCCTGCCCACCGTCGGGGTCGGCCGGGGTGGGCTCGAATCGCACCCAGCCCGACCCCTCGAAGTACAGCTCGGGCCAGGCGTGGGCGTCGCTCGCCGTCACCGTCCATCGGTCCTCACCGCTGGGCTTTCCCGCGGTGTAGCCCACCGCGACGCGGGCGGGGATGCCGGCCTGTCTGGCCATGACCGCCATCGCGCCGGCGTATTGCTCGCAGTAGCCGATCCGGTCCTCGAAGAGGAAGTGGGTGAGCGGGTCGGTGCCCTCGGGCACCGGTGGCGGACTCAGGTCGTAGGTGAAGTCCCCGCCGATGAAGAACTCCTGCAGGGCCAGGGCGCTCTCGTAGTCGGAGTCGGCGCCCTCGACGAGGGTGCCGGTGAGCTCTTGCACCCGCTCGTCCAGGTCCTGCGGCAGGTGAAGCCGGTCGTCGGTCAGGGAACGCGGCGGCCCGGCGGTGTCCAACTCGCGGGCCCCGGGCCGGTTCTCCGCGGAGGTCACCACGAAGTTGTAGCCGCTGGGCGGGGTCTCGGTGGTGAACACCATCAGGCTGCTCTCGTCCACGTACCAGTCCCCGGCGATCTCCACCGAGCGGGCCGGGTAGGGCAGCGGAAGGAAGTCCATCGGCGGGGTGTCGGAGTCCAGGGAGATCCGTGTGGTGACGAGCTCGTCCTCGTCGGGCGCGAACGCGAGGCCCGGGGGAGTGGGCAGCGTGCCGTCGACCCCGCTGTCCCGACCCGCGTGCACCGGCGTCATGGTCCAGTTCTCACCGTCGAACTCGTCGAGGGCGAAGGTGCGCAGGTACTCGGGTTCCTCGTCGTCGGTCCGGTAGGTCAGCACGGTGCGATCGGAGTCGGCCCCCAGGTCCCGGCGCAGGGACACCATCGGGTGGGTGGTGGTCACCGAGTCGTTGGCCACGATCCCGCCCTCGGCCAGCGTGTAGAGGGCGTCGGTGCGCAGTGAGGGCAGGGCCTGCGGCAACAGCAGGGCGAGGACGACAGCCACCACCGAGACGGCGGCCAGGCCCACGCGACCGAGCACGCCGTCGGGGGGCGTACCGGGCCCACGCCTGGTGGAGACACGCGTCCCCCACTCGTGGGAACGGACCCACATGTCCACCGCCAACAGGGCGAGGAAGCCGATCGCGGTGATCGCGGCCGGGCCCCAGGACACCCCGGCATCGTCCACGAACAGCGGTACCGCCAGCAGCGAGAGCAGTAGACCACCGACCATGCCGGGGCAGCGGGCGGTCACGGCGAGGAAGTCCGCGGTCATCGTGAACACCATGAACACCATGGCGATGATCACGATGAGCCCCGGCGTGGGCGACACCGCGGGGGTGTTGGTGTTGACGGTGTGCAGACCCTCTACGAACAGGGCCCCGGTGTGGTCGAGCGTGTCCAGTGTGGGCAGGAAACCCAGAACGGTGGTCTCGGGAGAGAACAGCGGCGCGTACAGCAGCAGCACCGCGAACAGCTGGAGGAAGGGCACGGCGAAGGCCCCGCCCACCAGCGACCGGTAGGCCGCGGAGACGAGGGCGACCACCGTCATGAGCACGGCGGCCGGCACCCACCACGTGTCGCCGCGGACCAGGCCGCTCAGCAGGGAGAGTGAGGCCAGCATCGTGACCAGGGCGGCCAGGGGCATCAACGCTCTCAACGCGGGCCCTCCCAGGGGTTTCGTGTCGCCGAGGCGGCGGGGGCGACGGCGCCGTGCCACAGGGCGGGAAGTTCGGCGGGCTCGGCGACGGGGAGGACCCGCCAGCCGTTGGCGGACAGCAGGTCGCCCACTCGTCGCGCGGCCTCGGCGTCGGGCCAGGCGGCGTTGACGCACAACACGGCCACCCGTGTCGCGGAACCGTCGACCCGCGACAGGGCGACGGCGTCTTCGCTGTCCAGGGCGCCCACGACCGCGACGACCAGCCCGGCCGAGATCCCGCGCACTCCCTCCAGTTCGGTGATGCCGCCGCCGAGCCGGGGGGTGTCGGAGGCCTCCACCACGGCCAGTCCGTCCAGCACACCGGTGGCGTGCTCGGTGGCCAGAGGACCGCGATCGGTGTGGAAGCGCAATTCGTGCCCGTGTTCGAGCACGTGCAGGGCCACGGACGCGGCCACGCTCACCGCCGTCTCCAGGGAGTCGTGTGGGCCGTCTCCGGCGTGGGCGTCGACGCGGGTGTCGAGTAACAGGGTGCTGTATTCGCGTCGGTGCTGTTCGTCCCGGCGCACCATCAGTTCGCCGTGCTTGGCCGTGGAACGCCAGTGCACCCGGCGCAGATCGTCGCCGTGACGGTAGGTCCGGGGGATCGGGTCCTGCTCGCCGACACCGGTCACCGATCGACGAGGGGCGTCGTCGCCGGGGGCACCGTCGGTGCGGCCCCGCTCGGGCAGGGACACGAAGCGGGGCGTGACCAACAAGGGGGTGGGCGAGCCCAGGGAACGGGTCACGCGAACACAACCCAGCGCGTCGAGCACGCTCACTCGCAAGGGCCCCACCGGGTAGCGACCGCGAATGGGCGGACGCACCAGGTAGGTGATGTCGCTGACGGTGCGCGGACCCAGGAAGCCGACGGTGAAACGGGGTTCGTGGCCGAGTCGGACCGGCAGGGTGTCCCGCAGACGGACCCAGCCCACCGGCCAGGCGGGGGAGACGTTGCCGACGCGGACCAGGACCTGGGCTTCGGTGCCCGCGGGGATCCGGCGAGGACGCAGGTCACGGCTGTCGACGATGCGCGCGGACGCTCCGATGAGCGTGAGCGCGCCGATCGCCGGTACCAGGATCAGGAGCAGTCCGGCACCGACGATCTCGCGTTGACCGACGACGAGACCGCTCGCGAGTGCGACCGCTCCGAAGAACAGCATCAGGCCGCCACGGGCGGTGAGGGTGCGTTGCGGGCGCATCGTCCGTCTCTGGGTGGGATCGGGCGCTGCCGTAAGGGTCAGCGGGGTCCGGGCACGGGAAGTCGAGCGACCAGCTTGGCCACGATCTGTTCGGGACTGAGGCGTTCCATATGGGCCTCGGGCCCGGGCAGGAGCCGGTGGGCCAGGACGGGAACGGCCAACGCCTGAACGTCGTCGGGCACCACGTAGTGGCGGCCTTCCAAGGCGGCGTGGGCTCGTGCCGCGCGCACCAGGTGCAGGGTGGCGCGGGGGGAGGCACCGAGCTTGAGTTCGGGTGCGGTCCGGGTGGAGTTGACCAGGTCGACGACGTAGCGACGCATGCCGGGGGCGACGTGGACGTGCTGGACCCGTTCGACCAGGTCCCGGATCTCGGCGGCGTTGGTCACGGGGGCCAGGTGCTCCAGCGGGGAGCGTGACCCGTGGGAGTCGATCATGTCGAGTTCGGCCTGCGGCGAGGGGTACCCGACCGAGACGCGGGCCATGAACCGGTCCCGTTGCGCCTCGGGCAGGGCGTAGGTGCCCTCCATGTCCGTGGGGTTCTGGGTGGCCACCACCATGAAGGGGCGTTCCAGGGCGCGGGTCTCGCCGTCCACGCTGACCTGTCGTTCGGCCATGCACTCCAGCAGGGCCGACTGGGTCTTGGGCGAGGCACGGTTGATCTCGTCGCCGAGGACGATGTTGGCGAACACCGGGCCCGGGTTGAACTCGAACTCGCCGCGGTCCTGGTGGTAGATGCTGACGCCCGTGATGTCGCTGGGCAGCAGGTCCGGGGTGAACTGGACGCGTTGGACCGAACAGTCCACCGCCCGTCCCAGGGCTTTGGCCAGCATGGTCTTGCCGACACCGGGGACGTCTTCGATGAGCAGGTGGCCCTCGGCGAGCAGAACGGTCAGCGTGATGCGCAGAACGTCGGGTTTGCCTTCGATGACCGTCTCGATCGCGTCGCGGACGCGGTCGGCCACGGTCGCGACGGCGTCCACGTCCTCTTGGACGTCACCCCCGTGACCGTCGTGCTGTGTGCCGAGTGACACGAGACCCCTCTCGCTCCATATGTCTCGGTGTATCGATCCGAGGCTAGGCCCAATCAGGCCCTAAGCAAACCAAAGTGCCGAAATCGGCCGTGGAATGGGGGGACCTGTGGAGCAATGTTCCACACGGCCCGAAATGGCGCTTCTGATCATCGGTCGGGATGGGTTTCGGGAAGCCGGACGGATGCGAGGAGCCGGCCATGGTGCGAGCCGGGGAGTGGCCAACGGAACATCGTGGTGCTACACGGTTCCGTTTCTGCGGCGTCGCCGTGGTGGGGGACCGGCCGAGGGTGGCGCCGCGACGCCCGGCCCCCTCCACCGCACCACTCAGGTGTCACCGCT
The DNA here is from genome assembly GCF_001570765.1 of Nocardiopsis listeri NBRC 13360. Taxonomy (GTDB): domain Bacteria; phylum Actinomycetota; class Actinomycetes; order Streptosporangiales; family Streptosporangiaceae; genus Nocardiopsis; species Nocardiopsis listeri. The sequence continues at coordinate 42,617 of NZ_BCSH01000041.1, forward strand.
GTGACCTGCGCATTCATCGATCTTTCCAGCGTCACGCGCCGATTCGAACTGTTGACGGTGGGGAAGAGTGGAGTAAGGTGGAGCGGCGTGGAGAGGGCGAATTCTCCACTCTGGGGGGTGAGGGGGTGAGCGTGTGTTCCTCGGCACCCACACACCTCGCCTCGATCAGAAGGGACGGCTGTTCCTTCCCGCGAAGTACCGCGACGAACTGTCGGGGGGTGTGGTGATCACGAAGGGCCAGGAGCGTTGCCTCTACGTCTTTCCGACGGACGAGTTCGCTCGTCTGACCGCAGCCCTGCGCTCCGCACCGGTCACCGCCAAGGCGGTTCGCGACTACAGCCGGGTCCTCTTCGCCAGCGCGTCGGATCAGGCCTGCGACAAGCAGGGCAGGGTCACCGTCCCGCCGAAACTGCGCGAGTACGCGGGCCTGGACCGGGAATGCGTCGTCATCGGCGCCAACACGCGTTTGGAGATCTGGGACTCCCAGGCGTGGTCGGACTACGAGGCCGAACAGGAGCAGGAGTTCGCGCAACTCTCAGAGGAGGTGCTGCCCGGGGTGCTGTGAGCGGGGCGGCCCTTTCCGCGCCGCGCGGACGGCACTACGTCCATGCAATGCCGGGACCGGCAGTGGTCTCCGGACACGACCGACACGAGCTGGCGCGACTTCCCCGGTGCCAGGTCGTGGACGCTGATCCCACCGAAGGGTGGACAATAGCGGCCGTGTCCGGAGGCCCGCCGGTGACTTCCGGCCGGGCCACGCGAAGGACACCGTGACGCGCCCCCGGGGCGCGCTCATGGACTCAGGGGGAGACCGCGACAGCGTGGAGGAACAGCACCGCATGGGGGAGACCCGCAAGCACGACCGTCCCGACGGGGACGACGCGTCACAGGACCACGACGACCTCGGCGACACCGCGCGGGCCCATGTGCCGGTGATGCTGGACCGGATCGTCGAACTGCTCGCCCCGGCGCTCACCCGCCCCGACGCGGTGCTCGTCGACGGCACCCTCGGTCTGGGCGGCCACTCCGAGGCGCTGCTCAAGGCCTGTCCGAACCTGCGGCTGGTCGGTGTGGACCGCGACACCACCGCCTTGGAGCGCAGCGCCGAACGACTGAAGCCCTTCGCCGAGCGCACCCACTTCGTGCACGCGGTCTACTCGGAGATCCCGCGGGCCTTGGACGAGGCCGGATTCGACCGGGCCGACGCCGTCCTGCTCGACCTGGGGGTGTCCTCACCCCAGTTGGACGAGAGCGACCGCGGGTTCGCCTACGCCCAGGACGCGCCCCTGGACATGCGCATGGACCGTACCCAGGGACTCACCGCCGAAGAGGTCGTCAACGACTATCCCGTCGGTGAGCTCATCCGCGTCCTGCGCAACTACGGCGAGGAACGCTTCGCGCCGCGCGTGGCCAAGGCCATCGAACGCCGCCGGGCACAGGGCCGCATCACTTCCACCAGGGAACTGGCCGACCTGGTCCGCGAGTCCATCCCCGCCGCGACCAGGCGCACCGGAGGACACCCCGCCAAACGCGCCTTCCAGGGGTTGCGCATCGAGGTCAACGCCGAACTGTCCATCCTCAAGGAGACCCTGCCCGCCGCCCTGTCCCGGCTGGCCATGGGCGGACGCATCGCGGTGCTGTCCTACCACTCCCTCGAAGACCGGATGACCAAGAAGGCCTTCGCCGCGCTGGCCACCGACACCACTCCTCCCGACCTCCCGGTCCCGCTCCCGGACCGGCAGCCGGAACTGAAGCTCCTCACCAGGGGCGCCGAACTCCCCACGGAGGAAGAGAACGAACGCAATCCGCGCGCGCAGTCCGCTCGTCTCCGGGCGGCCGAGCGTGTGCGCGAACCGTCGCGGCAGTAGGGAGAACAGATGGGCACGAAGACGGACACCCGCCGCAAGGGCAAGGACCGCGGACACACCGGGGCCACCACCCGTACCGACGCACCCTCGCGTTCGGTGCGCAACAAGGCACCGACCGCCACGGCACGCACGACGGGGGGAGACGCGGCGAGTCGCGCCCCGAAGATCCCCTTCGTGCTGCTCATCCTGTGCCTGTTGGGCGGGGCCCTCGTCAGCCTGCTGCTGCTGCGCAGTCTCGTGGCGCAGGAGGCCTACGCCATCACCAGCCTGCAGTCCGAGAACCGCGAGATGTCCTACGAGGAACAACGGCTGGAGGAGTCCGTCGCCCACCTGGAGACCTCCGACCGCATCGCGCAGGAGGCGGAGGAGATGGGGATGGAACCGGGTCAGGCCCCGCTCTTCCTGGACTTGGACAACGGTGAGATCACCGGGGACGCCGGGAGCGATGATTGAGCACCCCTCGGGACCGACGCCCACGTGACCCCCGCCGACCCGGAGCGACCAGTCGCTCCGGGTCGCGGCCGAACAAGGGCCCACAGAGGAGACCGAACCGGCCGGCCCAGAGCGGGCGAGCCCGGGCCGGTGGTGGATCCGGCGGCACGGGCCGTCCTGTGCGGCGGGGGGAACGCCCCCGCCGTCGGTCGAGTCCGCCTCCGCCCCCGCCGTTGCTACGCCGTACCTTCAGGGCCGGTGACCCGCGTAAGCGGATCAAGGCCGGTGGGGTCATCATCGTGGTGATCCTGATGCTGTTCGCCGGACGCCTCACCCAGATCCAGGGGATCGACGCCGAGACCTACGCCGAGGCCGCGGCGAACCTGCGCATGCAGACCATCGACATCCCCACCCTGCGTGGACGGATCACCGACTCCGAAGGCAACCCCTTCGCCCTGTCGGTCGAGGTGCGCAACGTCTTCGTCGACCCCGAGGAGGTCGCCGAGGACGAACGGGACCGGCTCATCGACGAACTGGTGAGCCGCTTCGACCTGGAAGAGCAGACGGTGGCGGCCAAGGTCGACGCCAAACCCAGCCGCTACCAGGTCGTGGCGAAGGACATCTCGCCCGGGGACTGGGGGGAGTTCCAGGAGCTCGGCCTGAGCGGAGTGGGCGCCGACGTCGACTACAACCGGGTCTACCCCGACGAGACCGGCGCCTCCGACCTGGTCGGTTTCGTCGGTGCCGAGGGGCACGGCCTCGAAGGCCTGGAGGGCTACATGGACTCCACGCTCGCCGGTGAGGCAGGCAAGCGGCAGGTCGAGGTCGGCCAGGACGGCACCCAGATCCCCATGGCCGGCGGTCTGGTTCGCGAACCCGAGGCCGGTAAGGACGTACGCCTGACCCTGGATCGCGACCTTCAGTGGTACGCCCAGCAGGCGTTGGCGAATCGGGTCGAGGAACTGGATGCCGAAGCGGGCAGCGTCGTGGTCTCCAACAAGGAGGGGGAGATCCTGGCCATGGCCGACTTCCCCACCTACGACCAGACCGACATCGCCTCCTCCGAGCCCGAGGACCGGAGCAACGGGTCGGTGTCCTCCACCTTCGAGCCCGGCAGCACCAACAAGGTCATCACCTTGGCGGCCGCCCTGGAGGAGAAGAAGACCACCCCGGAGACGGTCTACACCGTGCCCTACGCGCTCCAGTACTACGACCAGACCTTCCGCAACTCCAGCAACGACGGCACCCAGCGCCTGACCACCAACGGGATCATGGCCCAGTCCAGCAACGTGGGCACGATCAAGATCGCCGACCAGGTGGGCGCCTCGGTCCTGCACCGCTACATGACCGACTTCGGTCTGGGGCAGCCCACGGGACTGGCCCTGCCGGGCGAGGAGACCGGTGTGCTCACCGACCCCGACGACTGGTGGGGCACCCAGCTGCCGTCGGTGTCCATCGGACACGGTCTGTCGGTCAACGCCGTACAGATGGCCTCGGTCTACGCCACCGTCGCCAACGGGGGAGTACGGGTCGAACCGACGCTCGTCTCGGGGACGGTCGACCCGGAGGGAGAGTTCACCGCCGCCGAGGAGCCCGCCCGTCAGCGGGTGATCAGCGAGGAGACCGCCGAACAGCTCCAACTGATGCTGGAGGCGGTCACCAGTGACGAGGGAACCGCGCCGCAGGCCCGCATCGACGGCTACCGGGTGGCCGGCAAGACCGGCACCGCCAACCGGATCGACCCGGAGACGGGCCGCTACGACGAGGGCGGCTACACGGCCACCTTCGCCGGGTTCGCCCCCGCGGACGACCCGGAACTGGTGGTCCAGGTGGTGCTGCACAACCCGCAGGGCACCTACTACGGCGGTGAGGCGGCGGGCCCGGTGTTCAACGACATCATGTCCTTCGCGCTGAAGTCCTACAAGGTCCCACCGACAGACGAGGAGGCCCCGGCCATCCGCCTGGTGGAGGACGAGGACGCCGAGGGCTGACACACCACACCCGGGGCGGACGGCACGCCGTTCCCCCGGGCGTGGTGTTCTAATCGGCGTGGCCGGCGTCCACGGTTTCGCGGAGGGCCCGGATGTGGGCGGGACCGGTACGGCAGCAACCACCCACCAGCACCGCGCCGTCCGAGCACCAACCGGCCGCCGCCGCGGCGAAGCCCTCGACGTCCGTGGCACCCGTCCACGTCCGGCGTCGGGCGTCCCACACCTCGCCCGAGTTCGGGTAGGCCACAGAGGGCAGACCCACCGAGGCCACCTCCCGCACCAGCGCGGACACGTCCGAGGGCGGAACGCAGTTCACGCCCACGGCCACCACCCGCCCCTCCCGGTACAACGGCGCCAACCCCTCCGCCATCTCGCGCAGTGGCGTCCCATCGGCGATCCGAGCGTCGTCGGCGCAGGAGAAGGAGAACCACGCACGGACCCCCGGGGTCTCCTCCGCCAAGCGGGCCAGCGCCCGCGCCTCGGCGGCCGACGGCAGCGTCTCACAGGCCACCAGATCCGCTCCGGAGTCGGTGAGCACCCGCCACCGCTCCCGGTGCCACCGGTACAGCCCCTCCTCGTCCAAGTCGTAGTCGCCGGTGTACTCAGACCCGTCCGCCAGGGCCGCTCCGTAGGGGCCCACACCCGCCGCCACCAGACCCGAGCCGAACGCGTCCCGTTCGGTCACCGCCAGCTTCACCGACCGCGCCATCGCCCCCAAGGCCTCGGCGCGCGAGTACCCATGGGTGATGAACCCGTCGACGCTCGCCTGGTAGCCGGCGGCGATCGCCACGTCCGCACCGGCCTCGAAGTAGTCGCGGTGCACCCGCGCGATCAGTTCCGGCTCCCGCGCCAACAGCCGGGCCGACCACAGGCCGTCGCCCAGGTCACGGCCGTAGGACTCCAACCGCGTCGCGAGTCCCCCGTCCAACACCAGTGCCCGGTCCGCCATCGTGACCACCCTTCTCGACCCACCTGTTCCAACCTGGACGAAAGGCCGCACCATCCCTTGACAGGGAAACGCGGACCGACCCAGCGTGGAAATTACCGACAGGCCCTCCACAGCCGTTAATCTCCAGACGTGCCACCGGTAATGCGACCTGAACACTCCAAACTCCGTCCACTGTCCGACCTGGCGACGAAGCTCGGTCCGGACATCACCCTGATGCGCCCGGACCTGGACCCGGACCGGCCCGCGGACATGCCTCCACGTGAGATCCACGTCCGCGGCATCACCCACGACTCGCGACAGGTCGGCCAAGGCGACCTGTACGTAGCCCTGCCCGGAACCCGCGTCCACGGCGCCCGGTTCTCCCGGCAGGCGGCCGACGCCGAGGCCGCCGCGATCCTGACCGACGCCGACGGCGCCGACGAGGCGGCCGCCACCGGCCTGCCCGTGATCGTGGTTCCCGACGCACGCGCCGCGCTCGGCACGGTCGCGGCCTGGGTCTTCGACGAGCCCGCCCGCGACCTGCTCCTGGTCGGGACCACGGGCACCAGCGGCAAGACCACGATCAGCTACCTGATCGAGTCCGGAATGCGCCAGGCCGGGATGAGCACCGGCCTGATCGGTACCGTGGAGATGCGGGTGGGCGACGAACGAGTCGCCTCCTCCTTGACCACGCCGGAGGCCACCGACCTGCACGGACTCTTCGCCGTCATGGCCGAACGCGGCGTCACCGCCGCCGCCATGGAGGTCTCCAGCCACGCCCTCGCCCTGGGTCGGGTCGGCGGTGCACGCTTCGACGTGGCGATCTTCACCAACCTGTCCCAGGACCACCTGGACTTCCACTCGGACCTGCGCGACTACTTCGACACCAAGGCGCTCCTGTTCACCCCCGAGTACTGCGACATCGCGGTGGTCAACGTCGATGACCGCTTCGGCCGCGCACTGGTGGACATGGTGCAGCCGCGCGGGGACGTCCCCGTCACCACCTTCGCCGTGGAGGGCTTCTCCGACGCCGACCCCGAGAGCGCCATGGAAGCGGACTGGAACGCCGTGGACGTCCATCTGGGGGCCACCGGGAGCACCTTCCGCGTCGTCGGGCCCGGCGGCATGGAGTCCAAGGCGTCCGTGGCGCTACCGGGACCCTTCAACGTCTCCAACGCCATGGCCGCCATCGTCGGTCTGGTCGAGGCGGGCCTGCCGATGGAGACCGCCATCGCCGGCGTCGCCGCGGCGCCCGGTGTCCCGGGCCGTATGGAACAGGTGGACGCCCGCGAGGCGGCGCAGCCACAGGACTTCACCGCGCTGGTCGACTACTCGCACAAGCCCGGCGCCATCGAGGCCGTCCTGAGCGCCCTGCGCGCCACCACCGAGGGTCGGGTCACCATGGTGGTCGGCTGCGGCGGCGACCGTGACCGGGCCAAACGCCCGCTCATGGGCGAGGCCGCCGCGCGCTTGGCCGACCACCTGATCATCACCAACGACAACCCGCGCACCGAGGACCCGGTGACGATCGCCACGGCGATGCTCGAAGGGGTCGCCAAGGTTCCCGAGGATCGACGGGCACGCGTCACCGTGGAGTTCGACCGGGCCGAGGCGATCGGTCTGGGCGTGGCCCGAACCGGCCCCGGCGACGTCGTCGTGGTCGCCGGAAAGGGCCACGAGACCGGCCAGTACGTCAAGGGCGAGGTCCTGCCCTTCGACGACCGCGAGGTGCTGCGGGGGGCCATCGAGGACGCGCTGCGCATCCGGGCCGGACAACGGCTCGGAGACGCCCTGCGGGACGTGCACCGCGCACCGGACCAGGGCTGAGGCTCCGACACACCGAAGACGCGCCGAAAATGGTGCCGTCCACTCACCGGGACACGGCCCGTGGTCGTGTCCCGGTCACATAGAGCGCCCTGACGTGTACGTATCACTCTCGGTATGGTCCTTGGCGGTCACGAAGTGGAGCATATTGGCGCTCACAGGGCCCTGCCGGGACCCCGGACGCCCCAACATGTTCTAAGGTAGGTCCGGCAATCGCAGCCCGATAGTGCCGCCCCACGTGGCGCCCATGACCCGGCATCGTCGGGTCGTCAGTGGCCCGGTGCGGCACCGCGCGCACGGTATCCGCGGTGCCATCCCCTGACCCGAAACCCGAGGCCGGGTGGCCAATGCCCTTGGGGCGCTGTGGGCCGGGCCTGACCTGAGGAGTGGATTTGATCGCGCTCACGCTCGATCGGATCGCTGAGATCACCCAAACCGCCATCGGCGGATCAGCGCGCCCAGACGCCGTCATCGACGGCCCCGTCGTCATCGACTCCCGACAGGTGGAGTCCGGAGCGCTCTTCGTCGCGCTCAACGGAGAGAGGGTCGACGGACACGACTTCGCCGAGTCCGCGGTGGCGGCCGGGGCGGTCGCCGTCCTGGTCTCGCGCCCGGTCCCCGCACCGCACCTGCTGGTGGACGGCGCAGACGACGAGGTCGTAGCGGCCCTGGCCCGTCTGGCCAGGTACGTGGCCGGTGAACTCGGCGATCCGACGCGCGAGGACGCCACGACGCGGATCGTCGGCGTCACCGGCTCCTCCGGCAAGACCACGACCAAGGACCTCATCGCCCAGGTCGTGGGTCGTATGGGGGACACCGTGGCCCCGGCCGGCTCCTTCAACAACGAGATCGGTCACCCGCTCACGGTGCTGCGAGCCGACAACGACACCCGCCACCTGATCCTGGAGGTCGCCGCGCGCGGCGTCGGGCACATCGCCCACCTGTGCCGCGTCGCCCCACCCCGGATCGGCGTGGTGCTCAACGTCGGCAGCGCGCACATGGGCGAATTCGGTGGCCGCGACGCCATCGCCAAGGCCAAGGGAGAACTCGTCGAGGCGCTCCCGGCCGGTTCCGAGCGGCGCGGCGCGGGCGGCGTGGCCGTCCTCAACGCCGACGACCCACTGGTCCGCGCCATGGCCTCCCGCACCGGCGCGCGCGTCGTCCTCTACGGCACCGCCGAGGACGCCCACGTGCGCGCGACCGACATCACCACCCAGGGCAGCGGAGCCCCGGCGTTCACGCTGCACCTGAACGGTCGCTCGACCCCGGTCCGACTGGGACTGGTCGGCGCCCACCAGGTGAGCAACGCCCTGGCCACCGCCGCCGTCGCCGACGAGCTCGGCATGGACATCGAAGACATCGCCGCCGCCCTCGGCGCGGCCACCCCGGTCAGCCGTTGGCGGATGGAGGTCACCGAACACGACGGTGTCACCCTCGTCAACGACGCCTACAACGCCAACCCCGAATCGATGCGGGCCGCGCTGACCACCCTGGCCTCCTTGGCCCGGGAACGCCGCGCCATCGCCGTGCTCGCCCATATGGCGGAGCTCGGTGAGGAGGGCGACGCCGAACACGAGAAGATCGGCGAGCTCGTCGCCGACATCGGCGTGGACCACTTGGTCGTGGTCGGGGAGGCGGCCGATGGCATCGCCGTCGGTGCCGAACGCGCCGCCGACCGGTGGAGCGGTGAGAGCATCCGAGTTCCCGACGCCGAGGCGGCAGCCGAAGCGGTGCGCGAGCGGATGCGCACAGGAGACGTCGTCATTGTGAAGGGATCGCGCGTGGCTGCGCTCGAAAGGGTTATCGACCTCATCACCAAGGGTGATGATCAATGATCGGGATCACCATCGCGGCGGCGCTCGCGCTGATCGTCTCCATGCTGCTGATGCCGCCGCTCATCAAGCTCCTGTACCGGTTCAAGTTCGGGCAGGAGGTGCGCGACGACGGACCCGAGGGTCACAAGACCAAGCAGGGCACGCCCACCATGGGCGGCATCGTCGTCATCCTCGGTGCGGTGATCGGCTACTTCGGCTCCCACCTGGTGCTGTGGATCGTCCAGCCGACGGCCTCCGGGCCCACGGCCTCCGGTCTGCTGGTGATGTTCCTGTTCGTCGGTATGGGCTGTGTCGGGTTCCTCGACGACTTCATCAAGATCTACAAGCGCCGCAGCCTGGGTCTGCGCAGTGGTGCCAAGATGGTCGGTCAGGCCGTCATCGGTGTGGGCTTCGCCTACGGCGTCACCCAGTTCCCCAACGGGTACGGCTACACCCCGGCCGCCCCCCAACTGTCCTTCCTGCGCGACTTCGGACCGCCGCTGATGATCGGCGTGTTCGTCATCTGGGCGCTGTTCCTCATCGTCGGGTTCTCCAACGCGGTCAACCTCACCGACGGTCTGGACGGCCTGGCCACCGGCGCGGTCATCCTGTCGCTGGCCGCCTACGTCATCATCGGCAACTGGCAGCTGCGACAGTCCTGCGTGGAGGCCCTCACCTCCAGCTGCTACACGGTCCGCGACCCCCTGGACCTGGCCGTCGTGGCCTCCGCCGTGCTCGGCTCCTGCATCGCCTTCCTGTGGTTCAACGCACCCCCGGCGAAGATCTTCATGGGCGACACCGGTTCGCTGGCCCTGGGCGGTCTCATCGTGGGTCTGGCCATCACCACCCGCACCCAGCTGCTGCTGCTGATCATCGGTGGTCTGTTCGTCATCATCACCATGTCCGTGATGATCCAGATCACGTCGTTCCGCCTCACCGGCAAACGCGTGTTCCGCATGGCGCCACTGCAACACCACTTCGAGCTCAAGGGCTGGGCCGAACCGACCATCGTGATCCGTTTCTGGATCATCCAGGGTCTGTTCATGGCGGTGGCGATCGGCCTGTTCTACCTCGAATGGATGCCAAGCTAGAGGCATGCCGCACCACCGTTCCTCCACCTCCCGGACCACCGCGCCCGCCGAAGGCGAGAACCCCTTCGCGGGCGCGCTGGTCTGTGTCGCCGGTCTCGGCGTCTCCGGTCCCCCCGTCGCCAGGGCGCTTCTGGCACAGGCGGCCCGGGTGATCGTCGTCGACGGCCGTGACGACGAGACCACCCGTGCCGTGGCCGCCGAACTCACCGAGGCGGGCGCGAAGGTCCTCCTCGGTGACACGCCCCTGCCCGAGGGTTGTGACCTGGTCGTCACCTCACCCGGCTGGCGCCCCGACTCGCCGCTGCTGCTCCGCGCCGCCGAGGCCGGCGTGGAGGTCATCGGTGACGTGGAACTGGCCTGGCGGATCAAGCCCGCCGACCAGGTGTGGCTGGCCATCACCGGCACCAACGGCAAGACCACCACCGTGCGCATGCTCGAATCGATCCTGCGCGCGGACGGCCGCGACGCGCTCGCCGTCGGCAACGTCGGCACCCCCGTCATCGACGCGGTCCGTCCGGACTCCGACGGTCACGTGTACGACGTCCTGGCCGTGGAACTGTCCAGCTTCCAGCTGCACTGGTCCGAGAGCCTGCGCCCGGACGCCGCCATCGTCCTCAACATCGCCGCCGACCACCTGGACTGGCACGGTGGACTCGACCCCTACGCCCGAGCCAAGGGCAAGGTGTTCGCCCGCGGTACCGTGCGCGTGGTCAACACCGCCGACGAATGGTCGGTGCGCCTGGCCGAGGAGGACGGAGACCCGCACACCCCGCTGGTGGGCCTGCGCCTGGACACCCCGCGTGCGGGGGAGCTGGGCGTGGTCGAGGACCTGTTGGTGGACCGGGCCTTCGTCGCCCAACCCCACAGCAGCGCCGAGGAACTGGCGACCCTGGGCGACGTCCGTCCGCCCGCCCCGCACAACGTCGCCAACGCCTTGGCCGCGGCGGCACTGGCCCGATCGATCGGTGTGGCAGCCGAGTCGATCCGCGCCGGTCTGAACGCGTTCGTTCCCGAACCCCACCGGATCGCCCACGTGGCCAAGGTGGCGGGCGTGGACTACGTCGACGACTCCAAGGCCACCAACCCGCACGCCGCCGCGGCCTCCCTGAACTCCTACGAGTCCGTGGTGTGGGTGGCCGGTGGGCTGCTCAAGGGCGCCGAGGTGGACGACCTGGTCGCCGAGGCCGCCGCCCGGTTGCGCGGCGTGGTGTTGATCGGCGCCGACCGTGCGCGCATCCGGGAGGCCCTGGACGCGCACGCCCCGGACGTGCCGGTGGTGGAGGTCGAGGGGCCCGCCGCGGATGCTCCGCCCGAGCACACCGTCATGGACGTCGTGGTCGGTGAGGCCACCGCGTTGGCCCGGGAGGGTGACACGGTGTTGCTCGCCCCGGCCGCCGCGTCCATGGACATGTTCACCAACTATCCCGAGCGGGGCCGCTTCTTCTCCGAGGCCGTCCACCGCCTCGGTTGAGACACCGATCCCACACTCAGGGCCACCGGGTCACGACACTCCGTGTCCCGGTGGCCCCGTTGTGCGCCGTACCACCCCCCGAGTCGGCCGAAGATGGCCAACACGCGGGAAATGTCCACCGGTCCCGACCCGCCGGTACGCCACTATTGAGGCGCCGAGCGTGCGGAGGGTGTGTGGATGGCGGAGACGAAAGCTGGGCGCGAGCGTGCGCTTTGGCGTGAGTGGGCCAGGTCCTTGAACCGGCCGCTCACCTCCTACTACCTGATCCTCAGTACCGGGATGATGCTCATCGCCCTGGGGCTGGTGATGGTCCTGTCCTCGACGATGGTCAACTCCATCACCGAGACCGGATCGGCCTTCTCCGTCTTCCAACGTCAGTTGGTGTCGGCGGCGATCGGTCTTCCCCTCATGCTGCTGGCCTCCCAGATGCCGCTGTGGATCTTTCGGATGGTCGGCTACCCGGCCATGATCGTGTCGGTGGCGCTGCTGCTGCTCACCGCCTTCCAGGGCACCGAGGTCAACGGAGCGATGCGCTGGCTGGAGATCGGCGGCCTGGTCATCCAGCCCTCCGAACCCGCCAAGCTCGCCTTCGCCTTGTGGGGCGCCAACATCCTGGCCCGCAAGGAGGAACTCAAGGAGCTCACCGAGTGGCGACAGCTGTTGATCCCGCTGGTGCCCGGCTGTGGTCTGCTCACCCTGCTGGTCTTGATCGGATCGGACCTGTCCACGACCCTGGTGCTGCTGCTGGTCTTCCTCGCCCTGCTGTGGGTCGTAGGGGCTCCGGGCAAGCTGTTCGTCGCGATGTTCGGACTGGTCCTGGGCCTGGCCGCGATCGTCATCGCGATCGAGCCGTTCCGGATGACCCGCATCACCGCCTTCCTCGACCCGGGGGCCGACCCCTCCGGATCGGGCTTCCAGTCCCTGCACGGCCTGTACGCGCTGGGCACCGGAGGCATCTTCGGGGTCGGTATCGGCGCCAGCCGTGAGAAGTGGGGGTTCCTGCCCTTCGCCGAGTCCGACTTCATCTTCGCCATCATCGGCGAGGAGTTCGGTCTCATCGGCACCATCCTCGTGCTCTGCCTGCTCGGCATGCTCGGCTACGCCGGACTGCGGGTCGCCTTCCGAGTCAAGGACCCCTTCTCGCGCCTGGCCGCCTTCGCCATCTCGGCCTGGATCATCGGCCAGTCCATGATCAACATCGCCGCCGTCATCGGCCTGGTCCCGGTCACCGGTATCCCGCTGCCTCTGGTCTCCTACGGCGGTTCGGCGCTGATCCCCACGATGCTCGCCCTCGGTGTGCTGCTCGCGCTCGCCCGTAACGAGCCCCAAGCGCAGAAGGTGCTGGCGGCTCGCGGTCCCGGTTGGCTCCAAAGGGCTCTAAGCTGGCTTGGCCTGGAGAACTTCGTCGCTTCCGTCCAGAATCGGGCCGGAGGCACGACTTCCAAGCGCACGTCCGCGCCGAGCACCCCTCGCCCGACGCGCAAGCGCGACACCAAGACAACGGCCAAGAACCAGAGCGGCCCGGTCCCGGCGGGTGACCGGCCAAGGAGGAATCGACGACGATGAGGGTAGCCCTCGCCGGAGGCGGCACGGCCGGGCACATCGAGCCCGCACTCTCACTTGCGGACGCGCTGCGGCGCATCGACCCGAACACCGAGATCCTCTGCCTGGGAACCGAGCGTGGTCTGGAGACCCGACTCGTCCCCATGCGCGGTTACGAATTGGGCCTGATCCCCGCGGTCCCCCTACCACGCAGGCTCACCCCACAGTTGCTCACCGTGCCGGGCAAACTCGCCGGCGCCCTCAGCGCCGCGGGCGAACAGCTCGACCGGATCCAGGCCGACGTCCTGGTCGGTTTCGGCGGTTACGTCGCCACTCCCGGATACCTCGCGGCCCGTCGTCGCAAGATGCCCATCATCGTGCACGAGGCCAACCCGCTGCCCGGCCTGGCCAACCGGCTCGGCGCGCGGCTCACCCCGCACGTCTTCACCGGGCACCCCCACGCCCAGATACGCAACGGGCGCTTCATCGGCATCCCGTTGCGCAAGCAGGTCACCTCCTTGGACCGTCTGGCCATGGGCGACAGGGCGCGCACCTACTTCGGTCTGCGTCCCGACCTGCCCACCCTGTTGATCTTCGGCGGCTCCCAGGGCGCCCAGCGCGTCAACGAGGCCGCCTTCGCCGCCCGCGACGCCTTCCGTGACGCCGGTGTGCAGGTTCTGCACGTCGTCGGCCCCAAGAACGCCGACGAACCCCAGGACCTCACCCAGGACGGCATTCCCTACGTCGCCGTTCCCTACGTCGACCGCATGGACATGGCCTACGCCGCCGCGGACGTGGCCATGTGCCGTTCCGGTGCGCTGACCTGCGCCGAACTCACCGCCGTCGGCCTGCCGGGCGCGTTCGTCCCGCTGGCCATCGGCAACGGCGAACAGTCCCTGAACGCCGAGCCCATCGTCAAGGCGGGCGGCGGCATCACGATCGACAACGCCGCCCTGTCGCCCGACTGGATCGTCCAGCAGCTCATCCCGCTGCTCACCGACACCGACCGGGTCGTGGCGATGTCGGAGGCGGCCGCCCGCATGGGCCGCCGCGACGCCGACATGGAGCTGGCCCGCGAGGTCATGGCGATCGCGCGCGGTGACAAACCCACCCCGGAGATGCCGTTGCCCGAGGACGAGGGCGACGAGGTCTACTACGACGACGGTAAGGACGCGAGATGAGCCTGGTCCGGCAGACCGAACCGGTCCCCGTCGACAAGCTGGGACGCACCCACTTCATCGGCCTCGGAGGAGCCGGCATGTCCGGTATCGCCCGTGTGCTGCTGCAGTCCGGGGTCGAGGTCTCGGGCAGTGACACCCGCGACAGTGACACGCTGCGCGAACTCGAACAGATGGGGGCGCGTGTCCACGTGGGACACGCCGCTGAGAACCTCGGCCCCGCCGAGACCCTGGTGGTCTCCTCCGCGATCCGCGAGGACAACCCCGAACTGGTCGAGGCGCGCCGCCGCGGCATCCGGATCCTGCCCCGGGCCGCGGCCCTGGGAGCCCTGCTGCTGAACCGTGAGGGCATCGCCGTCTCCGGCACCCACGGCAAGACCACCACGACCTCCATGGTCACCGTGGTCCTGCAGCACCTGGGCGCCGAACCCGGCTACGTGATCGGCGGCAAGCTGGTCACCACGGGTCTGGGCGCCGACGCGGGGATCGGTGACGCCATCGCGGTGGAGGCCGACGAGAGCGACGGCTCCTTCCTGATGCTCTCGCCCAAGATCGCCGTGGTCACCAACGTCGAGGCCGATCACCTGGACAACTACAGCGGTCTCGACGAGATCCACGACAACTTCGCGAACTTTGTGGACCGCGTCGAGCGCACCCTCATCGTGGGTGTCGACGACCCCGGTGCCCGCAAGGTCGCCGAGCTGGCCCGAGAGCGCGGCAAGCGGGTGCTGACCTATGGTGAGGCGGCCGACGCCGACTACCGGATCACCCGGATCCGCGCCCGTGGCTTCACCACCGAGTTCACCCTCCAGACCGTCGGGGGCGACCCGATCGACGGCACGGTCGCCGTCCCGGGGCTGCACAACGTCCTCAACGCGGCCGCCGCGGTGGCCGTGGCCGACCAACTCGGGCACGACCTGGACGTGGCGGTGGAGGGGATCGCCGACTTCGCCGGAGCGGCCCGCCGCTTCGAGCTCAAGGGCCAGGGCGACGGGGTGGGCGTCTACGACAGCTACGCCCATCACCCCACCGAGATCGACGCCGACCTGCGTGCCACCCGCGCCGCGTTGGAGTCCTTCTCCGAGGACACGGAGGACGACGTCCCCCTCGGCCGGGTGGTGGCCCTCTTCCAACCGCACCTGTACAGCCGGACCCGGATCTTCGCCGAGGAGTTCGCGGCCGCGCTGAGCCTGGCCGACGAGGTCGTGGTGATGGAGGTCTTCGCCGCGAGGGAGGATCCCGAACCCGGGGTGACCGGTGAACTCATCACCTCCAAGGTCTCCCACGAAAGGGTGCGTTACGTGCCCGGTCGAGAGGATGCGGTGCGTACGGTGGTCGAACTCGCCCGTCCCGGGGACATCGTCCTGACCATGGGGGCGGGGGACGTCACCGAGCTGGGTCCGCGCGTCGTCGCGGCCCTGTCGGAGCGGGCAGAGGACAACGGACACGACTAAAGGGGTACACACGTGGGCGCCGACCAGGCCGGGAAGAACGCTGCGACGGCACGTCGGGGGAGTTCGGATCCCTGGAAGGTGACCTTCGCGGTCCTCTTGATCGTCGCCCTGGTCTGCGCCGTGGTGTGGTTGCTCCTCGGATCCCGGTTGTTGGTGGTCCGCGACGTCGCGGTCACCGGCACGGACCGGATCTCCGCCGCCGAGGTCGAGGCCGCGGTCTCGGTGAACACCGGTACCCCGCTGATAAGGGTGGACCTGGACGCCGGCCGTGACCGCGTCGAAGGACTCGACCTGGTGGAGTCCGCCACCGTCAGCAGGGGGTGGCCCGCCACCTTGAGGGTGGAGATCGTCGAACGTCGGCCCCTGCTCGCGATCGCGGTGGGGGAGGAGTACCGGTTGGTGGACGGCGACGGTGTGCGCATCGAGGACTCGACGAGCCGGCCCGGCACGCATCCACTGGTGTCGGTCTCCGGGGAGGTCGAGGGGAACGAGGCGGTCCGGGCCGCCGCGGACATCGTGCGGGAGGCCCCTGACTCCTTCGTGGCCCGAATCCAGCTCATCGACGCCAAGGACCCCGACGCGATCGAGATCGAGTTGGGGGACGGCTCCCTGGTGGAGTGGGGCGACGCCGAGCACACCGCGGACAAGAGCGAGATCCTGAGGGTGCTGATGCGTGAACATCCCACCGTCGAGGGGCGTGTCTACGACGTCGGTACGCCAGACCTGGCCATGGTCAGGTGAAGGGAATACCAAGGGGTGTTCTGGTCCGGGTGGAGTCGGGGCAAGGCGCCGTTCCCGGGACAATCGGGTCCGCACCGCCGCGAAACGGCACTCCGGAAGGACATTCCAGACGCGACGCGCCGAGTACGCACTTCGCTTCCTCGTGTTATACGCGGTTAGGCTGAAGCCGTCATCGGTTGCCCGCACCCGACGGTCCGCTTACTGTCGGGAAGCACAACCACCATCAACAACGTAGTAAAACACGCTTTTCGGGATACGCAGGAACCGTTCGTTCGAGGCCACAGGCACGAGGAACGGTACCGGTGACCCGGGGTCCCCGCCGACGGTCCGTGCGAACCGGGAGGTGGGTGAACCCGAAACGCACTCAGTAGAACCGGATGCCGGACCGCCGGCGCACCCGCGGGACCATCTCGCGGACGCGAAGACGGAACGGCTCATGCGAGCGGAAAGGCCCCTCGTCGTGGCAGCACCGCAGAACTACCTCGCGGTCATCAAAGTCGTCGGCATCGGCGGCGGCGGTGTCAACGCCGTCAACCGAATGATCGAAGAGGGGCTCAAGGGCGTTGAGTTCATCGCGATCAATACCGACGCCCAAGCGCTGCTGATGAGCGACGCGGACGTCAAGCTCGACGTCGGCCGTGAGCTCACCCGCGGCTTGGGAGCGGGAGCCAACCCCGACGTCGGCCGCAAGGCCGCGGAGGATCATCGTGAGGAGATCGAGGAGGTCCTCAAGGGGGCCGACATGGTCTTCGTCACGGCCGGCGAAGGCGGTGGCACGGGCACGGGAGGAGCCCCGGTCGTCGCCAACATCGCCCGCTCCCTGGGAGCCCTGACCATCGGCGTGGTCACCCGCCCCTTCGGTTTCGAGGGCAAGCGGCGCGCGACCCAGGCCGAATCCGGGATAGCGATGCTCCGCGAGGAGGTCGACACCCTCATCGTCATCCCGAACGACCGCCTCCTGTCCATCTCCGATCGTCAGGTCAGCGTCCTCGACGCGTTCAAGGCGGCCGACCAGGTCCTGCTCTCCGGTGTCCAGGGCATCACGGACCTGATCACCACGCCGGGACTGATCAACCTCGACTTCGCCGACGTCAAGTCGGTGATGTCCGGGGCGGGGTCGGCGTTGATGGGGATCGGATCGGCGAGAGGGGACGACAGGGCCGTGGCAGCGGCCGAACTGGCGATCTCCTCACCATTGCTGGAAGCCAGTATCGACGGGGCGCACGGGGTCCTGCTGTCCATCCAGGGCGGCTCCGACCTCGGACTCTTCGAGATCAACGAGGCCGCCCAACTGGTCGCCAACTCGGCGGCGCCAGAGGCCAACATCATCTTCGGCGCGGTCATCGACGACGCCCTGGGCGATGAGGTGAGGGTCACCGTCATAGCTGCGGGCTTCGATGAACCAGAGGTCATCGTGCCGGCGACGCGGGAGCGTCAGCCGGTGGACCCTCCTGAGGCCGTCGCCCCCACGGCAGGCATCACGTCCGGCAGGGAGGAGCCCGCCGTGGCCGCTCCGTCCGCCGAGGGCGCGAGCGGGGCGTCGGCCACCAACATGCCGTGGGCGGCCCCGTCCCGACCGGCCGCGCCGGAGCCCGAGGCGCCCTGGACCAACGAGTCCGCCCACTCCTGGACGAGCCCGGAGCCCGCACGTCCCGAGCCCCGGTACGCGCAGACCCCGCCGGTGTCCTCGAGTCCCGAGCCGGAGCCCCGACAGAGCGCCGACTCCTACCGGGGCATGGAGTCCTACCAGGACAACGGTCACCGGGTCTCCTACGAGGAGGCCCCGGCCGCGCCCATCGCCCCGGAGCCCACAGCGGCACCGACGGCGCAGCCGGTTCCGACCGAGGAGCCTCCGGCGCCCGAACCGGAGCCGGAGCCCGAAGTCCAGTCCGGTCCCATCCACGCCGTCTCGGACGCCTCCGAGCGGCGCGGCGACGTTCCCACGCCTCGTCGTCGGGTCATCTTCGACGACCCCGACGACCTGGACGTGCCGGAGTTCCTCAAGTAGGCCACCGGATACCATCGACGTGTCAGCGGCCCCGACCCTTGTGGCGGGGCCGTCGCCGCCCCCGGGGTCGGGACCTCCCGGCCGCCGGTGGGGCCGAGGGAAGGACCACGGACACACCGATGGGCAACGTCATCGACCTGGGGAACGGTGTACGCGCCGCCGTCACCGAACGCAAGGGCGGGGTCAGCGTTCCACCGTTCGACTCGCTCAACCTCGGCCTCGGCACGGGCGACTCCCGTGAGGCGGTTCTCGCCAACAGAAGGAGCGCCGCCCAGGACCTGGGCTTCGACATCGATCGGACGGTGTGGATGAACCAGGTGCACAGCGCCGACGTGCTCGTGGCCACCGAACCCGGTGGGGTGGGTACCTGCGACGGGGTGGTCACGACCCGTTCCGATCTGGTCCTGGCCTCCATGGCCGCCGACTGCCTACCCGTTCTGGCCGCCGACGCCGACGCGGGCGTCCTTGCCGCCGCGCACTCCGGCCGACTCGGTACGGCCCAGGCGATCGCCGTGAACCTGATCGGGGCCATGGTCGCCCAAGGCGCCCGAACCGACCACATCACCGTCTTCCTCGGGCCCACGATCTGTGGAAGCTGTTACGAGGTGCCGCCGGAGCTTCAGGCCCGGACCGCCGAACGTACACCGGAGGCGGCCTCCACCACCCGACAGGGCACCACCGGGGTGGACATGCTCGCGGCCGTCACCGCCCAGCTGTGCCGCGCGGGAGTGGACAACATCACCTCCGACGGCCGTTGCACCCTGGAGAGCCCCGAACTGTTCTCCCACCGCCGCGACGCCCCCACCGGCCGGTTCGCCTCCTTCATCTGGCGGGCCTGACCCGCACGACCCTCGCGGTCACCGAACCCGCGTCGCCGGAATCGGCCGATCCCGCATGGATCGAATCGGCGCGGCGGACACCACACAGAACCCAGTCACCACAGCAGGGAACAGAAGGAACAGACGTGCCACACACCGACCCCGCGCGCACCGAGCAGATCCGCGCCAACCTTCAGGAAGTGCGGGCCAGAATCGAGTCGGCCTGTGAGAAGGCGGACCGTGACCCC
The DNA here is from genome assembly GCF_001570765.1 of Nocardiopsis listeri NBRC 13360. Lineage (GTDB taxonomy): Bacteria > Actinomycetota > Actinomycetes > Streptosporangiales > Streptosporangiaceae > Nocardiopsis > Nocardiopsis listeri. The sequence goes on from NZ_BCSH01000041.1 coordinate 62,025, forward strand.
TCCGAGGTGTCCCTGGTGGCGGTGACCAAGACCCATCCCGCGAGCGACGTGCGAGCACTCGCGTCCTTGGGCGTCACCGACGTCGGCGAGAACCGGGACCAAGAGGCCGCACCCAAGGCCGCCGAGACCGCCGATCTCGACCTGACCTGGCATTTCGTCGGGCAGTTGCAGACCAACAAGGCCAGATCGGTGGCCTCCTACGCCGATATCGTCCACTCGGTGGATCGGGCCAAGCTGGCCCGGGCCCTCGGTGAGCGGGCGACGGCCGCCGGTCGCCGTCTGACCTGCCTGGTCCAGGTGGACCTCGACGACGACGCCCGAGCGGGCGTGCTGGGACCGCGCGGCGGTGTCGACCCGGCTGACGCTCCGGCCCTCGCCGACGCCATCGCCGAACACGAGGCGCTCGAACTCGGAGGTGTGATGGCCGTCGCACCCCTGGGCGGGGATCCGGACACCGCCTTCGCCCGTCTTCACGAGGTGGCGATGGGGATCAGGGACCGTTACCCTCGGGCGACGGCGGTCTCCGCGGGGATGAGCGGGGACCTGGAAGTCGCCATCGAAAGGGGTGCGACACACCTGCGGATCGGTGCGGCGTTGCTCGGCGCCCGAGGCACGAACGTGGGGTAATGTCCCCACATAGACCTTGGGGCCTGTCTGTGGTGTTCGCCCGAATGGGTGCCCGCCCCGCGACCGTGGGGCCAGGACGGGTGTAGACGGAGGAGTCGGCTGCGGTCGAGGCCGCGGGAACGACGGAGGGTGAGAGATGGCCGGCGCGATGCGCAAGATGGCGGTCTACCTCGGTCTCGTGGAGGACGACCGTTACGATCACCGTTATGCGGACGAATATGATGAGTTCGATGAATTCGACGAGGTTGTGGAGGACCAGCGTGACCGCGACGCGGACTCTCCCGCCGGCGAGGAAACACGAGGCGATGCCGTGATGGACACCGGCGACTACCTGGGAACGGGTGAACGACGCGGTGGCACCACCACGACGGCCTCGACCGCCGACCTCGCACGAATCACCACGCTCCACCCGCGCACGTACAACGAGGCGCGTACGATCGGAGAGCACTTCCGGGAAGGTACACCGGTGATCATGAACCTGACCGAGATGGTCGACAGTGACGCCAAGCGTCTCGTCGACTTCGCGGCTGGTCTGATCTTCGGTCTCCATGGCAGTATCGAACGCGTGACCAATAAGGTGTTCCTGCTGTCCCCGGCCAACGTCGAGGTGACCGCCGAAGACAAGGCGCGGATCGCCGAGCGAGGGTTCTTCAATCAGAGCTAGACCGTCACATTTGTCCAGAGATTGGGTCGGGGAACGACCGTGAGTATCCTCCTATCAGTGCTGTCCCTCCTCCTTCAGCTGTTTGTCTTCGTGCTGATAGCGAGGGTGGTACTGGAGATGGTGCAGTCTTTTTCCAGGGACTGGCGACCCAGCGGGTTCGTTCTCGTGCTCGCTGAGATCGTGTACACGATCACCGACCCACCACTGAAGTTCCTCCGTAGGTTCATCAAGCCGGTGAGGCTGGGCAGCATCGCACTCGACCTGAGTGTGTTGATCCTGTTCTTCGCCATCATCATCCTTCAGAGTTTCCTGGCGGGGATGGCGGCGAGCCTGTGATGAGGACGGCAGGGGTGGAAAAGTAACCCCGGATTCCGATTTGTGGTCTTGGTCATGATCTGGATTGCCGTAAGGTCACGATCAGGTAGCGTCCCTACGGACAGACTCCAAGCGCGCCAAGGAGACGAACATGCCGCTGACACCCGCCGATGTGCGGAACAAGCAGTTCAGTACCACCCGGCTACGGCCCGGGTACGACGAAGAAGAGGTCGACGCCTTTCTCGATGAGGTCGAGTCAGAGCTGGACCGACTGATCCAGGAGAACGAGGAACTGCGCGGCAAGCTCGCCGAGTGCCTGCGGGGCAAGGTCCCCAACGCCGGAATGCAGGACTTCCAGCAGCCCCAGGAGCAGCCCGAGGCTCAGCAGCAGATGGAGCAGATGCGTCCGGAGCCCGTCCAGGCCCAGGCGCCCATCGAGCAGCAGCCCCAGCCGCCCGCGCCGCAGCAGCCCCAGATGGCCATGACCGGTGCCAACCTGGCCATGGGCGGCGAGGAGAACATGGACACGGCCGCCCGTGTTCTGGCCCTGGCCCAGCAGACCGCCGACCAGGCGATCAGCGATGCCCGCCGCGAGGCCGACGAGACGCTCGGTCGCGCGCGCAACGAGTCCGAGGACATCCTCGGCAAGGCGCGCCGTCAGGCCGACCAGATCATCGGTGAGGCCCGCGCCCGCTCCGAGAACCTCGACCGTGACGCCCAGGAGCGCCACCGTCAGGTCATGGGCAGCCTGGTCCAGCAGCGCGAGGAGCTCGAGCACAAGGTCAACGTGCTCAAGGACTTCGAGCGCGAGTACCGTAGCCGTCTGAAGGACTACTTCGAGCGTCAGCTCAACGAGCTGAAGAGCGAGGAGGAGAAGGCCAAGTCGGCGGAGCTCAACCCGAACACCACGGGTGGCTTCCAGACGATGGCCCCTCAAACCGGTGGCGCCCCCGCCATGCAGCAGCACGGTGGCCCCGGCGGCAACCCGTTCGGTCACCCCGAGCCGGCCCCCCACGGCGGTTTCCACCCCGGCGAGGCCCCGCACGAGCGTCGCTGACCCTTCAGCGGCATGTGACTCCGAACAACTGAAGACTCCGGCTCAACACGTGTAAAGGCCCTGGTCGACCCGTGATCCTTAGCATCCTCGCTACCGTGGCGGTGCTGGCGGCCATCGCCGTCATCGCGGCCGCACTGGTGTTCGCTGAGACCGCCCTGGTGTACATCGCTCTGGGACTCGGCGCACTGAGTGTCCTCCTCCTACTGGGCGCTCTGCTCCAAGGCAGGTTCGGCGCGGACGGAAGGGACACGGCACGGACGGACGGTTTGGGGAAGTCGTCCGTCCTCGCGGCCCCCGCCGCGGCGCCGGGCCCCACCTGGGAGTCGGAGCGATCCGGGCGCGTACCCGCACCGGCTGAGGAGTCGGTGCGGGGCACCCCTGTTCCGGAGGCAGGGCCCTGGGGCGATGAACCCCAGGAGGAACCGGAGTTCGATGTTCCCCGGTGGGAGACACCCACCAAGGGTGATTGGCCCGAGCCGGTCCAGGCGGCCCAGACCCCGCCTCCTCAGGACGAACCCGTCGAGACCCCTGTCTCCGCGTTCGCCTACCGTGTCCCCGAGCGCGACCTCGCCGCCTCCGCGACCGAGGACGAAACCGTCGAGACCACCGAGCCGGTGGACGAGGAAGTCGAACCCTCGCGGAGCGACGCGCACCTGGCGGAACCCCATGAGACCTTCGAGTCGGCCGACGACATGAGCGAGACCGACTCCGACATCGAGTCGTACGCGACGCCCGATGCCCTCGACACGGAAGAGCCCGAGGCCACCGAGGAGACCATCGGTGCCGGCGCGGTGTTCACCGACCTCGACCCGGAACCCGAGGTCGAGAACGGCACCGACCCCGACGAAGACGCCGCAGCCGCCGTGTGGGTACAGAGCGACGAGGACGAGTCCGAGGTCGAAGTGGCCCCGGAAACCGAGGAACTCGAAGCCGAGGACACCGCCGAGCCGGAGGACGACGCCCCCCAGACCGACCGCGACCGGACCCTCGAGGCGGACGACGACGCCTCGGTGGCGGATCCCGCGACGGACGAGCCGATCGAGGACGCCCAGGACGCCCAGGACGCTCAGGACGCTCAGGACGAGACCGGCGACGAAGAGCCCTCCGAGGAGCCCGCAGCGGTCGACGAGGACGTCGAGACCGACGAAGCCGAGAGTGAAGAGGGCTCCGCGCAGGATCAAGGCGACTCGGAGCCGGAGGAGCATCCGGCGCTCACCTACGCGGCGATCTTCGACGAGTCCGACCCAGAGGACGCCGAGGCTACCCAGGACGCCAAGGACGCCAAGGACGCCAAGGACGACGGGGACCACCGGGACGACGAGAACGGCCTGGACGAGGCGGAGGAACGTCCCAAGGATCCCTCCCACACGAGCTGAGCACACACGAAGGGCGCCGTTCCCCTTGTGGAGCGGCGCCCTTCGGCTCTTCGATCAGACCTTGCGGAAGGCGAAGGTCACGCCGAACTCCTCCGAAGAAGTGGAGTGTGGGACGTCCTCGCCCACGCCGGCCACGAAGGCGTCGGCCAGCACCTCACCGGCGATCGTCCGTCCGTGCTCGGACAGGGTCTGACGGACCGTCTCGTCCTCGGTGGTCCACCACACGTGGATCCGGTCGGACACGGCCAGCCCACCGCCCTTACGGGCCTCCTGCAGCATCCGGACCATCTCACGCGCCAAACCGGCGCGGCGCAGCTCGGGCGTCAACTCCAGGTCCAGGGCCACGGTCTCACCGGCCTCGGTCGCCACCGCCCAGCCCTCGCGGGGCTGCTCGGTCACCAGGACCTCGTCGGCGCTCACGTCGACCGGCTCGTCCTCGACCGTGACCTGGGTCCAGCCGCTGGAACGCACCTGCTCGACCAGCGCCGCCGGGTCGGCCGCCTGAATGGCCTTGGCGACCAGTGGCGTGCGCTTGGCGAACCGCTTGCCCAAGGCCCGGAAGTTCGGCTTGACCACGTAGTCGACCAGGTCGCCGCCGACCGAGGACAGCGAGTCCAGGCCGACCACGTTGAGTTCGTCGGAGACCTGGTCGCGCAGCTGCTCCGGCAGGTCCGCGAAGCCCGAGGCGCCCACCAGGGCGCGGGGCAGCGGCTGACGGGTACGCACCGCCGAGTCCACCCGGGCCGAACGCCCCAGCTCCACCAGTCGGCGGACCAGCGCCATCCGACGGGACAGCTCCGGGTCGATCAGGTCGGTGTTCACCTCCGGCCAGGAGGCCAGATGTACCGAGTCGGCCGCGTCGGGTCGGCGCAGCGTCGTCCACACGTGGTCGGTCAGGAACGGCACGATCGGGGCCATCAACAGCGTGACGGTCTCCAACGCCTCGAACAGCGTCGCGAACGCCGCCGCGCCCTCGGGGGTGTCGGCCCCGCCCCAGAACCGGCGGCGGGAACGGCGCACGTACCAGTTGGACACGTCGTCGACGAACGCGGTCAGGCGACGACCCGCGCCGGTGGTGTCGAAGTCGTTCATCGACCGGGTGACGTCGCGGACGACCTCGTTGAGCTCCGACAGCAGCCACCGGTCCAGCAACGGACGGTCCTGCGGCGCGGGAGCCTCGGCCAGCCGGGAGTGGTCCCAGCCGGTGCCGGTGTTGGCGTACAGGGTGAAGAACGACGCTGTGCTGTAGTAGGTCAGCAGCACCTTGCGGACGATCTCCTCCAGGGCGGCGTGGCCCACCCTGCGGGCGTTCCACGGTGAACCACTGGCCAGCATGAACCAGCGCAGCGCGTCGGCGCCGTGCCGGTCCATCACCGGGATGGGCTCCATGACGTTGCCCAGGTGCTTGCTCATCTTGCGGCCGTCCTCGGCGAGGATGTGGCCGAGCACGACCACGTTCTCGAACGAGTTGCGGCCGAACACCAGGGTGCTGACCGCCAGCAGCGAGTAGAACCAGCCGCGGGTCTGGTCGATGGCCTCGGAGATGTACTGGGCCGGGAAGTTGGCCTCGAAGGTCTCCCTGTTCTGGTGGGGGGCGCCCCACTGGGCGAACGGCATGGAACCGGAGTCGAACCAGGCGTCGATGACCTCGGGGACGCGGCGGGCGACCCGTTGGTCCTCGGGCAGGGACGGGTCGGCGTCGGGGTCGGGGATGACGACGTCGTCGACGTAGGGGCGGTGCGGGTCCAGGTTGGACAGGTCCTGACCGCTGAGCTCACTCAGCTCCTCCAGGGAACCCACGCAGATCTGGCGGCCGTCGGGGAACTCCCAGATCGGCAGTGGAGTGCCCCAGTAGCGGTTACGGGACAGCGCCCAGTCGACGTTGCCGCGCAGCCACTCGCCGAAGCGGCCTTCCTTGACGTTCTCCGGCACCCAGTTGGTCACGTCGTTCTGCGCGAGCAGTTCGTCCTTGACCCGGGTGGTGCGGATGTACCAGGAGGGAACGGCGTAGTAGAGGAGCGCGGTGTGGCAGCGCCAGCAGTGCGGGTAGGAGTGTTCGTAGTCCTTGTGCCGGAAGAGCAGCCCTCGGTCCCTGAGGTCGGCCACCAGGGTCTTGTCGGCCTCCTTGAAGAAGGCGCCGCCCACCAGCGGAAGTTCCGCATCGAAGGTGCCGTCGGGGCGTACCGGGTTGACCACGGGCAGATCGTAGGCGCGGCACACCACCATGTCGTCGGCACCGAAGGCGGGCGACTGGTGGACCAGACCGGTACCGTCCTCGACGGTGACGTAGTCGGCGAGCACCACGAAGTGCGCGGTCTCCTCGAACGGAACGAGCTCGAAGGGACGCTGGTAGGTCCAGCGCTCCATCTCGTCGCCCTCGAAGCTCTCGCCGGTGAGTTCCCAGCCCTCGCCGAGGACCTTCTCGAACAGCGGTTCGGCGACCACGAGTCGCTCGTCGCCGTTGGTGGCCACCACGTACCTCACCTCGGGGTGCACGGCCACCGCGGTGTTGGACACCAGGGTCCAGGGGGTGGTCGTCCACACCAGCATCGAGGTGGGGTGTTCGGGCGAGGCGAGCGGGCCGGAGGTGACCGGGAAGCGCACGAACACCGACGGGTCGGTGACGGTCTCGTACCCCTGGGCGAGCTCGTGGTCGGACAGCGTCGTACCGCAGCGCGGGCAGTAGGGGCTGATCCGGTAGTCGCGGACCAGTAGGCCCTTGTCCCAGATCTGCTTGAGCGCCCACCACACGGACTCCACGTACTGCGGATCCATGGTGCGGTAGGCGTCGTCCATGTTCACCCAGTAGCCCATGCGCTCGGTCATGGCGGTGAACGCGTCGACGTTGCGCAGGACGGACTCGCGGCAGCGGTCGTTGAACTCGGCGATGCCGAACTCTTCGATGTCCTTCTTGCCGCTCAGGCCCAGTTCCTTCTCCACGGCGACCTCGACGGGCAGGCCGTGGCAGTCCCAGCCGGCCTTGCGGTCGACGTGGTAGCCGCGCATGGTGCGAAAGCGTGGGAAGACGTCCTTGAAGGCGCGCGCCTCGACGTGGTGGACGCCGGGCTGGCCGTTGGCGGTGGGAGGGCCTTCGTAGAAGACCCAGTTCTCCTTGCCGCGGGTCTGGTCGAGGGAGCGCTGGAAGACGTTCTCCTTCGACCAGCGGCCGAGGATCTCGCGCTCCGTCGTGGGCAGGTCGATCTGAGCGGGCAACTGTGGCAGCGCGCGGGATTCGGGCCGGGGGTCGTCGGTCACCGTCGTACCTTTCTCCATCAGGGATGTTCCTGACGGAGGGACGAGGCTTGTCGTGCCCCGCGGTACCACCCTCCTTGGAACCGTGACCGTGGCCGCCGGGCGGTTCGGTGACGGATCCCACTTCATTGGGTTCGCGCCGGTTCTACTGGGGCGTGCTCCACCGCTCGTCCAAGGGGTGGGACGCCCGTTCTTCCGGCTGCTCCGGGGTGATCTTCGCGCTGGTCGTACCCCCGGGCTCGCACCGTCCCCGGGTCGCTCGGACAGCCGCACCGCCTCTAGGCTGTGCCTGTCCGGTCGGGGCCAACGCTACTCGTCCCCATCGACACGGAACTCAGGATAACGCAGTACGGCAAGGCGTACCGCTGAATATGTGGGAGGGCGCGGCGATGGTGGAGCGCACACGGGGCGCGGTGCTGGTGACCCTGTCGGATCGTGAGGACGCGGAGGAGTTGGCCGAGCAGCTTCTGGAACAGGGATACGAGCCCTGCCGGGTGCACCGGGACATGCTCGCGGGCGAGGACGACGCCGAGGACGTGGACTGGGTGATCGAGGTGCTCGTCGGCCCGCACGGGGGACCGGCGGTCTTCGACGAACCACACCTGGCGCTGCTCGCCGAGGACTACGGCGGGTTCGCCACCGTTGAGTGAGTTCCCTCGCCTCGCGGCAGATCCTCGTGCCCGAGGATACCTGTCATGACGATTCGCAGCGGCGTGGTCGAGGACGCGGCCGCCATCGCCGACGTGCACATTCGCTCCTGGCGGGCCGCCTACCGAGGGATCGTCCCGGACGACGCCCTGGCGAGTCTGAACGATGAACGCCTGACGAGGATCTGGGCCGACCGGCTGATCGGGGAGTTCACCGGCCCGGGCGCGGGCGTCCTGGTCGCCGAGCGCGAGGGCGCCGTGGTGGCCTTCGCCGGGTTCGCCCCCGCGGACGACCCCGAGGCGCCGGAGGGCACCGAACGTCGTGTGGTGGACCTGGGGACCTTCTACTCCGTACCCGAGGTGTGGGGGAGCGGAGTCAACCGTGGGCTCGCCGAGGCGGTGCACTCCGCCATGACACGGGGGCCGTTCGGCGAGGCCGTCCTGTGGGTGCTCTCCGCCAATTCCAGGGCCCGCCGTTTCTACGAGTCACGGGGCTGGCAGGACACCGGCGTCGAGATCGAGGAGGGACTGCTGGGCGGCACGATCACGCGTCCGGTCTCGCTCTACCGGCGTTCGATCGGACCTCTGCCGGGGTAGGCGAGCGGCTCCAGGGCCCCGTCGAGGGGGCCGGGGACGATCCCGCCGACATCGGTGCGAAGGCCTTCCAACGCGAACACGACCTGGTATTGGACTACAATACTCGTGACCTGCTCGCCGAGGGCGAACGGGCGATCGAACGGATGGACGCGGGAACCTACGGGGTCTGTGAGTCATGCGGTCAGACCATCGGGAAGGCACGCCTTCAGGTCTTCCCCAGGGCCACCCTGTGCGTCACCTGCGAACAGCGCGAGGAGCGTCGCTGACTGAGGTAGAGCCCCCTGGGGACAGCAACACGACCACGACCGACGACAACACGAGGGCCCGTCCACGCAGGTATCCATTCCTGCTGTTGGTCGCGCTCGTAGCGATCGTCGTCGACCTCGCCACCAAGGAATGGGCGCTCGCGACCTTCCGACCCGGCGAGAGCGTCGACGTGATCGGCGACTTCCTGCAATTCACCCTGGTGTTCAACACCGGTGCCGCCTTCTCCCTGGGCACCGGATACACCTGGTTGTTCACCATCATCGCCAGCGTCGTCGTGCTCGGCATCGGCTACATCGGATGGCGTGTACGCAGCCTGTGGTGGGGCGTCACGCTCGGCCTGATGATGGGTGGCGCGGCGGGCAACCTCGTCGACCGGTTCTTCCGTGACCCGGCGCCCCTGCACGGCGCCGTCGTCGACTTCATCCGACTGCCGAACTGGCCGGTGTTCAACATCGCCGACTCCTGTGTGGTGGTCGGGGCCTGCCTGGTGGTCGCGCTGACCTTCAAGGGCCTGAACCTGGACGGGACGATGGTCGCCGACGAAGACAAGGCCAAGACCGAGGCGAACACGGAGAACCCGGACGCCGACGGTGAGGAGAAGAAGGGCGAATGAGCGACATCAGGAGCCTGCCGGTCCCCGATGGCCTGGAGGGCGACCGACTCGACTCCGCCATCGCGCGGATGTTCGGTCTGTCCCGTACCCGGGCAGCCGAGCTGATCGGTGACGGTGGTGTCCTGCTGGACGGCGCCGAGGCCGGCAAGTCCGACCGCGTCCAGGCCGGAGCCTGGCTGGAGGTCACCCTTCCGCCGCCGCCCACCGCCCCGGTGCCGCGCGCCGACCCCGTCCCCGGCATGAAGATCGTGCACGAGGACACCGACATCATCGTGGTCGACAAGCCGGTCGGCGTGGTCGCCCACCCCACCGTCGGCTGGACCGGTCCCAGCGTCCTGGAGGGTCTGTTGGCCTCCGGCGTGCAGCTGGCCACCAGCGGCGCGGCCGAACGCCAGGGCATCGTGCACCGGCTGGACGCCAACACCACCGGGCTGATGGTGGTCGCCAAGAGCGAGACCGCCTACAGCGTGCTCAAGCGGGCGTTCAAGGAACGCACCGTCGACAAGCGCTACCACACGCTGGTCCAGGGGCACCCGGACCCGTTGCGCGGCACCGTCGACGCCCCGATCGACCGGCACCCCGCCGGGGACGGCCGTTGGGCCGTGGTCGCGGGCGGACGTCCCTCGGTGACCCACTACGACACCCAGGAGGCCTTCCGGGCCGCCAGCCTTTTGGAGATCAAGCTGGAGACCGGGCGCACCCACCAGATCCGGGTGCACATGTCCGCGCTGCGTCATCCCTGCGTCGGTGACATGCTCTACGGCGCCGACCCGACCCTGGCCGAGAGGCTGGGAGTGCGCCGTCAGTGGCTGCACGCGGTCCGACTGGGGTTCGACCACCCCACCGAGCACCGCCCGGTGGAGTTCTCCAGCCCCTACCCGGACGACCTGTCCGCAGCGGTCGAGAAGCTCCGCGAGGACTGACGGACCAGGGAACCCACTACGTGGTCGGCCCTTGAGGCGGCCATGGATCCCCTTCGCCCGTAGGGGCGTGCTCGGTGAGCGGGGCCCGAGGCTCAGGAACGAGGCCGCACGTCCACGGGATCGGCCGAGGAGGCGTTCGTCGGCGTGGTCGTCCGCGCCCTGCGCGAAGCCGTCGTCCCCTCACCGACCAGTGTCCCTCCCCGGTCTCGGGGCCGGTGGGTTCGGCGCGGGGGTGAGGGAGGCCGATCGGGGCGGCGGACCGGGGTGAACGGACCACCGCCCCACGAACGGGGATCACCGGGAAGGGGATCCGTGGGTCGGACCCCTCGGTACCGGTCCGATCACCCAGGCCCGAGCAGGTCCGACATGGTGCTGGTCGGACTGATGACCTCCGGGTCGGTACGCACGTCCACCAGGGTCGGCAGGTCGGCGGTGACCGCCTCGGTCAGGGCCTTCTCCAACTCCTCCCGGGTGTGCACGGTGGCGCCTCGTGCTCCCAGGGCGCGGGCGTAACCGGCCAGGTCCAGGGGGCCACTGATCTCCGTCCCGGCCAGTCGACCCAGCTCACGCGCCTGGTGCATCGCGATCGTGCCGTACAGCCCGTTCTGGAACACCACCACGGTCACGGCGGCGCGCATGCGCACCGCGGTCTCCAGTTCCTGACCGGTCATCAGGGCCCCACCGTCGCCGGCCACGGCCACCACCGTGCGTTCGGGATCGGCGATTTTGGCCGCCACCGCCGCGGGGACGGCGTACCCCATGGCACCACTGGTGGGGGCGAGCTGGGTCCGTGGCTGCCGAAACCACCAGCCGCGGTGCAGGAAGGACGCGAAGTTGCCCGCGTCGTTGGTGAGGAGGGTGTCCTCGGGCAGGGTCTGGCGCATCCCGGCCACCACCGACCACGGGTGCATGCGCTCCCCCTGGTGCTCGGTGATCTCCCTGGGCGGGGTCGAGCTCTCCACCCACAACCGTCGGGCGGCGCTCCAGTCCCGGTAGGGCGTTTGCCCCGGTGCTTGGGCCAGGCCGGACAGGGCCTTGCCGGCGTCGGCGACCGCACCCAGCCACACGGGGCAGGTCGCGCCCACCTGTGCGGGCTCGACGTCGATCTGCGCCACCCGGGTCCGCCCGTCGGACTCCGGCAGCAGGTATCCCTGCGTGGTGGTCTCACTCATCCGACAGCCGACCACCAGGACCGCGTCGGCGTCGGCGAGCGCGCCCAGGACCGCACTTGGCGCCCCCAATCCCAGGTGTCCCAGGTACAGGGGATGGTCGTTGGGGAACACGTCCTGACGCCGCCAGGCCGCGTACACCCCGGCGCTGTAGCGCTCGGCCACCCGCACCAGGTCCTCGCGCGCGCCGCGCGCGCCACCACCTGCGATGATCACCGGCCGCACCGCCCGGGTCAGCCAGGACGCCAGCCGGTCTCGATCGGCCGTGTCCAGCGCAGGTCGGGGCACCGTGAACGGTTCCGGTACCGGACGCTCACCCAACCGTTGCCCGAACAGATCGCCCGGCACCGCGATCGCGACCGGGCCCGGCCGTCCGGTGGTGGCGATCCGGATCGCCCGTGCGGTGATCTCCGGCAATCGGTCGGCCCGATGCACGGTGGTGGACCACTTGGTGATCGGCGCGTAGAAGGCGGTCAGGTCCACCTCTTGGAAGGCCTCGCGCCCCAGCCGCTCGGTCTCGGCCTGACCCAGGAACACGATCATCGGGGTGGAGTCCTGCATCGCGGTGTGCACACCCACCGCCAGGTTGGCCGCGCCCGGGCCGCGGGTGGCTGCGGCGACCGCCGGGACCCCGGTGAGCTTGGCGTCGGCCTCGGCCATGAAGGCGGCTCCGCCCTCGTGCCGGGTGGAGACCAGCGTCATCTCGGGGTGGCGGTCGATGGCGTCGGCGAGTTCGAGGAAGCTCTCACCCGGGACGGTGTAACAGCGTCTGATCCCGGCTGTGGCCAGGACCTCCACGGCCGCGTGCGCGGCGGTGTCGTCGGGGGGTAGGGGCCGTTGTGCGGCACAGGCCATGGAGGCGGGTCCTTCCATCGTCGCAAGGTCCTCTCAAGGCGCGCTCGGAACCAGGGTGTGTCCCGAGAGCATGCGGCCGACTCTCGCAGGCGGCCCAGGGCCGGTCAAGGGTGGGCTTCGCGGCCTGTGGACAACTCCCCACAAGCCCCCTCGAACCCGTTGACCGACCCGACGCTCACAAACCCAGGGCGCGCAGGGCGGCCGTGGTGGCGGCCGCGGCGATCACCACGACAAGGAAGGGCGCTCGGAGGACCAGAGCCAGTACCGCCGCTCCCACCCCCGCCATGCGGGCGGTGTCCCAGGCCAGGGCCTGGCCCTCACCGCGCAGCGCCTCCACCGCGATGAGCGCGGCCAGCAGCGCCACCGGAACGGCGATCGCGAACCGCCGCAGCCATGGATTGTCCAGGAGCCTTCGGGGCGCGGCCATGCCCGCGTACTTGAGCAGGTAGCAGCCCGCAGCAGTGCCGATCAACGCGATCCACAGGGTCATGACCCCACCTCCTCGTTCCGGTCCGACGTGGGGCCGTTCCCGTCATCGGTGCTCTCGTCGACCGGACCGGGAACCCGCGGCTCCGGGCCGAACAGTGCGATCAGCCCGGCCGAGGCGGCCAGCAGCACCGGCACCCCGGGCGGCAGGATCGGGGTCGTGGCCAGTGCCACGCCCGCGCCCAACAGGGCGATCAGTCGGGTGCGTCCACCATCCTCGCGCAAGCGGGGCCACAACAGTCCCAGGAAGATCGCCGGACCCACCGCGTCCAGCCCGAACGCGTCGATGTCGCTCACCCGCTCGGTGGCCAGTGCGCCCAACAGGGTGAAGGCGACCCAGAACGACCCCAGCACCGCGTAGGTCGACACGAAGGCGAGCCGGGCCGACTCGCGGTCCGGTTGGGCGAGGGCCATCGCCGTGGTCTCGTCGATCACCCCGTGGGCGGCCAGCGCCCGCTTGGTGCCCCGCCACCCCAGCACTTCGGTCAACCGCAACCCGTACAGGGTGTTACGGGCGCCCAGAAGCAGGGCGCCGAGCGCGCCCGCGACGAGGTTCCCACCACCGGCGATCACCCCCACCAGGGCGAACTGGGAGGCGCCGGTGAACATGAACAGGCTGAGGAACACGGACTGGGCGGGGGACAACCCCGCGGCCACCGCGGCCGTACCGAAGGCCAGGCCGGCGGCGCCCACGGCGACACCGATGCCCAGGCCGTCCCGGACGGCAGGGGAGCGCAGTTGCGACAGGATACTCACATTCGCCCACGTTAGGCGGCTTCGTGTCACCGGTCTTGAACGTTCTTGCGTTCTGCGTGATGAGGTCCGTCACCCGTCTCGCGGGGCCGGTCGCCCAGGTCGCGCCGGTAGGCACCGGGCGGCACTCCCAGGTGCCGGCGGAAGTGTCGGGTCAGGTGGGGCTGGTCGGCGAAGCCCACCTCTGTGGCGACCTCCCCGACCCTTCTCCCCTCAAGGAGCAGGGCTCGTGCCCGGTCCACCCGCAGTTGGTTCAGGTACGCGTGCGGCGGCAGCCCGTAGCGGGCCCGGAAGGCCCGGTTGAGGGCGAAGGGTCCCAGACCCACGTGGGCGGCCAGTTCCTCCAGGGTCGGAGGGGCGGTCAGGTCCCGCGCCAGAACGTCGCGGGCCAGCGTCACCTCGGGGCGCGCGGTCCGTTCCGCGGCGTCCGGGATCCGTTCGCGGCCGTGCGAACGCAGCAGCATCGCCAGTCCCCGTCGGGCCAGAGCGGAGGAGGTCAGTCGATCCCCGCGTTCGGCGGCGATGTGGGCCGCGACCAGGACGTGGGACACCTCCGGGGCGTCGATCCCCGATTCGCGGAAGCCGGGCGTGCCCCGCATTCCCAGTTCACGGCCGATCTCCTCGACCACCTCGGGGGTGGGGTAGAACACCCGGTACCCCCATCCCTCGGGGACGCCGGCGTGCCCGGTGTGCACCTCGCCGGGGGTGACCACGGCCAACCCGCCCGGGCCGACCCGGGCGCGACCGCGCGGGTGGGTGTACTCCTCGATCCCGTCGGTGATCATCCCGATCGTGTAGGTGGGATGGGTGTGCCGGGTGAAGGACGTGGTGACGAACCGGGCGGTCAGGAGTTCGGTTCCGGGCAGCCCTGAAAAGCGCCAGTACCGTGCTCGTTCCACGCGCGGATCCTCGACGGTGGGATGGACCTCGCTCGGCATGCCCATACCCCCAGGTTAGGGCGTGGGCAGCGGACACCGGCGGGGGAGGGCTCCGTTAGTCTGCGCTCATGGACAAACCACAGATTCTCCGAGTGCGAGGGGACCGGGACCGCGCGGCCGTCTTCGTCATCAGGGGCGCGGTGTTCGTCGCCGAACAGCGGGTGCCCATCGCCGAGGAGTGGGACGAGCGCGACACCACCGCCGAGTTCCTCCTGGCCAAGGAGGGCGACGTGCCGGTGGGCACGGTCAGGTTGGTGGACCAGGGCGCGGGCGTGGGACTGCTGGGACGTATGGCGGTCCTGCCGGAGGGGCGCGGCAAGGGGGTCGGTGCGGCCCTGGTTCGCGCGGTCGGGGACCTGGCCGGGGAGATGGGACTGAAGAGGATCGAGTTGCACGCGCAGACCCACGCGCTCGGCTTCTACGAACGGCTGGGCTATGTCGCCCACGGCCCGGAATTCCTCGACGCGGGGATTCCGCACCGGCACATGGAGTACGAGCTGTCCAGAACGTGACGGCGGTGGCCCCTGTCTCCGCTGCGTGTGACGGGGAGCGCACCGAGGTGCCAGGCTGTTTTGGAATACTGCCGAGTAGGATTCGGTTTTGACGTTGAGCCGGCCCTGACCCCTGGGCCAAGGCCCACGAACCGAACATCGACGAGGAACACATGACGGTCAACACGCAGCCGGCCACCGAGACGTCCGACCCCCGGTCCTTCGGACTTCCCCTGGTCCAAGGGACCGAGATCCCCGCCGAACTGCGCTCCCTGGTCTCCCGTGTGCACGACCTCATCGACGCCGTCGCCAACACCGAGGTCGACACCGACACCCTCGCCGAGACCGCCGCCACCGTCGAAGGTCTCACCGAACGACTCAACGTCGCCCGCCGCGAGATCGGCACCATGGTCACCCGCGAGCTCGGCGATGGCAGCACCGAGGTCGGTACCATCACCAACATCGTCGCCGGCGACACCAACCCGGCCGCGCCGCAGCTCGCCCTCATGCGCACCGAAGAGGGTCTGCGCGCCGAGATCACCCTCAACACGATCTACCAGGGCCCTCCCGGCCTGGTGCACGGTGGCTGGATCGCCGCCATGCTCGACCAGGCCGTGGGCAGCGTCTCCGCCGTCGAGACCAGCCCCGGCCTGACCGCGCACCTGGAGATCGACTACCGCAAGCCCACCCCGCTGTTCACCCCGCTGGAGATCACCGCGTGGGTGGACCGGGTCGAGGGCCGCAAGGTGTACGTCGCCGGACAGATCCGCGCCAACGGCCAGGTCACCGCCGAGGGCAACGCGCTCATGATTCGCGTGGAGGTCCCCGAATAGAGTCGAGGCCCCGAATGGACACGCTCCACCTCGGAGCGGGTATGATCGCCCCCATGACCCACCGCTATTTCGTGTTTAGCAAGCCGACGGACCCGTCGGCCGCTTCCACGTAGGCGGAACCAGGGGAACGTCGGCAACAGAGCACTCGGGCAACGCCCGGTGCTCTTTCGCTTTTCCGGGCGGCCGACGCCCCGATTCCCCCGTCCTCGGGGACACACGGCCGCACCGCGCACCCGTACACACCGAGGAAGGGACCCACCGTGCACGACCATCGCATTCCACCGAGGAACGACGACCACATCGCCCGGCTACGCGGTCGGATCGACGTGCTGGACGCCGAACTCGCCGATCTCCTCGAACGCCGCGCCTTGGTCGCCGCCCAGGTGCAGCGGCTCAAACCGGTCGGCTACTTCGCCGGACGGGACGCCGAGCGCGAGCGCCTCCTGGTCGAGCGCATGGCCGAGCACGCGCCCCGACTCGGCGCGGACCGTCTCGCCGCCATCATGGACAGCGTCATCAGCGCCGGACTCGACGCCGCTCAGCAGGAGGCGGCCCGCTGAACAACGATGACGCTTCTTGCTCGCAGTGCCGGGTTCTCGGTATCGGGCTCAGCACCGAGATGGGAGCTGCGATGGGAGCTGCGAGCAGGATCTACTGGTTCAGTGTGGGGGCGCCT